>NZ_CP095075.1:717500-1435000 GCF_022921115.1 Halobacillus amylolyticus
CTGTGACTTTTCATTTTTCCCTTAGCAAAAGAGCATGTATTTATTCCAAGGTGTGGTGAATCATTGCTTTTTTAAATGACGAAAAATAATTTCATACCCTTTTTTTACAGCACGAGTGCGAACTTTATCTCTTCCGCCTTCAAAATGATGCCTCTCAACAATAGGATCTCGCCCGACTATTTGAAGGGCAATATAAACCACCCCTGGCTCCTGGCCTTCACTATTGTCTGGACCTGCCACTCCTGTGAAACTGATCGCTGTATCTACGCTTAGACGCTTTTGCACCTGGGAGGCCATTGCTTCTGCACATTCCTTGCTAATCGTACCATGTTGTTTAATAAGATTAGCAGGTACACCGATCACATTTTCTTTTGCTTGAGCCGTATAAGCAACGAGGCTGCCTTCGCAGACAGACGATGCTCCAGGCAGTGCTATGAGCCGTTCGATAAACTTACCACCTGTCAGGCTCTCGGCAGAACCTAATGTCATCCCTTTGTCCTTAAGCAGGTCCCTGACTTTTTCTTCAATTGTCATGTCATCACTGCCATAATAATAACGGCCGACCCTTTGCAAAACGTCTGCTTTTAAAGTCGCAATCTTGGCTTTTGCATCCGCTCCTGAAGCCGTGAGCCTTAGCCCAACCTCTCCTTCTGCCGCAAGTGGGGCAATCGTCGGGTCTTGTTGATATTTGATGATATCTTCTAGTTTATGCTCAAGTGTCGATTCGCCAATGCCTATAAACCTGAGCATTTCTGAAACAATTTCTGACTCCAGCTGAAAAGCATCGATTAAATAAGGGAGGACATGCTCTTCCATTAAACTTTTCATTTCAGAAGGCACACCAGGAAGAAAAACAAATAAAGTCTGATCATGTTCAACTAGTTGCCCTGGAGCCATCCCTTCTGCATTTGCCAGTACCCTAGCATGCTCGAACACCAATGCCTGCTTACGATTATTCGCTGTCATCTGCCGGTTGTTTTTCTTATAAACAGCCTCAATTTTCGCAAGTGTGTTTTCATGAATCACTAAGTTTTGTTTCAACAAAGGTTTAACCGCGTCGCGCGTTAAATCATCTTCTGTAGGACCAAGTCCACCTGTGACGATAATCACGTCTGAACGTTCACTCGCCACCTCAAATGTTTTAATAGCACGCTCCATGTTATCTCCCACCACACCATGGAAATACACCGGCGCCCCATACTTGGCTAGTTTTTTTGAAATCCATTGAGCATTCGTATTTGCAATTTGTCCTAATAAAAGCTCTGTACCTACGGCTATAATTTCTGTTCTCATTTTGAATCCCTCATGACGTGCCAGTTTTTCACAAAATAATCATATCCAGAAACAACCGTAATGATTAAAGCCGCATAAAGTGCGATCTGTCCGAGCGGAAAGCCAACATAAGCGAGCGGCCAGTTGTGCAGTAAGAGAATAGAGATCGCAACAATTTGAATCCAAGTTTTGAGTTTTCCCATCTGACTTGCGGCAAGAACACTGCCTTCCCCTGCAGCCACAAGCCGCAATCCTGTGACGGCAAACTCACGACTGATAATCAAAATGACAATCCAGGCTGGAGCCAGACCTATCTCCACTAATAGAATCAAAGCAGCACTTACTAGCAACTTGTCTGCCAGTGGATCAAGGAATTTCCCTAAATTGGTAACAAGATTATGTTTCCGCGCAATATAGCCGTCAATCCAATCCGTTGTAGAAGCAATAATAAACAGCAACGCCCCAGCTAAATGGGAGATGGGCAAAGATTCATCCCCCATTTGGAAGGATCCCCATTGAAAAGGGACACTCATTAAAATAATAAATACAGGAATTAGAAAAATTCTTGATAATGTAATCTTATTTGGCAAATTCAACTGTACTTCCACTCCTATCGAAAAAACAGAAAGCTGTCCTTCATGGGATAAAAAGAATCCCCCATTCGTTTAAAGGACAGCATCATGTTCATCTGTTTATTTAAAGTTAATTAATAGTTTTTGTGTTACGACATCTGCAGGAAACTCGATGACTTCATCATTTATTTTCACAGTCAGACCAGGAGCTGATCCTGTACGGATATAAACCTGATCGTGCTCGGATACGTCCACATTCACAGTCTCATCATCCGCGGAATATTCTTTAGCGGTTATAAGATCCTCACCGCCTTGTGGAGCGGTGACTGCTAAATAAGTTCTTCCTGAAAATTCAATGGTAAGCTCCCTCTCCTCAGCGCCGGTGATTTCATACGTATGCTCAGGAAAGGAACCCGTCCCTGTTTCTACAAGATTCGCTTCAAGTGCTGGCTCCTCCTCAGCAGGTTCTTCTTTCTCTTCTGCCGGTTTCTCTTCCGGCTGATCATCCGTTGAATCATTGGATCCTTCTTGTTGTTGACTATTTTCAGAATCAGACACTTGAGCGTCCGTACTCGTCCTCACATCCACCTGGTCTTCACTTTCCGTTTGAGTTGTACCTTCATTAGAATTCGTTGCTTCTGTATAAAAATAATAAAATACAAATAAAGCACCAATAATTAATACGATTGATATAATTCGCGGAAAAGCTTTGGCAAAACCACCTGCTTTATTCGAAGATGATTCATTTTTTGATCTTTGCACACGACTGTACGTGACAACAGGTTCCTCTTCTGTAGAAGGGAGCTCACTTCTGTGCTCCTCCATTACCTGTTCAGGGTTGAGACCAACCGCAGAAGCATATTCTCTAATGAAAGCCCGTGTATAAAACTTTCCAGGGAGTGTCCCAAATTCGTTGTTTTCAATTGCTTGAAGATATCTTTTTTGAATCTTCGTCGTACTTTGTATTTCTTCAAGCGTTAACTTCTTTTCCTCTCTAGCTTCTTTTAGTCGAGATCCTATCTCCATGTGTAACACCATCCATTTTTAAAAATCAAACATAGAAAAGCCGTCTTTCTCCATTGCCTGCTTCTCCACCGGCTCATAAGTGATTTCCTCATCTTCATTACTTCTGAGCTCGATAATATAATCAAAGTCATCCATTTTATACTCGGTCTCTTGGACGAAAATATCCGGATGCTCGATCACTTTAGTTGCGGGAAGGCGCATAATTTCTCTTACAAGCTGCCAATGTCTCTCATTTGCTCTTTTTGCGGAAACAATCCCATCTATGATATATAAATTATCTTCATTATATTCCTCTTCTATTAACTGATTCCTTACTGTCTGTTTAAGCAATGTACTCGAGACAAATAACCAGCGTTTATTTGCAGACACACTGGCAGCCACGATCGATTCTGTTTTTCCGACACGGGGCATCCCGCGAATTCCAATCAGCTTATGCCCTTTTTTCATAAACAGTTCTGCCATAAAGTCGACTAGCAATCCAAGGTCTTCACGGTTGAAGCGGAAGGTTTTTCTATCATCAATATCACTATGTATATACCGACCGTGCCTTACCGCTAAACGATCTCTTAGTTTCGGCTTCCGTAATTTCGTTATTTTAATTGTGTCCATTGTATTTAATATCGATCGAAGCCGGGTAATTTGGTCTTCGTCTTTACAAAGCAGCAGCATCCCGCGATGCGAATTTTCCACTCCGTTTATTGTAACAATATTGATCGCCATCATTCCAAGAAGTGACGAGATATCCCCAAGCAGACCAGGACGATTATACTGGATTTCATACTCTAAATACCATTCTTTTTTCTCCATGATACATCTCCTCTGGAAAAAATGTCGCATTTTGCCAAATTAAAAATCATTCTCCCTCTATATATCATAAATCATTTTACCCTAATAAGAAAGACTGGAAACAAACATCTTGGAAATTTCACAAAACACAGGATGCTAAACGGTTGGAGACGGGTTTTGCTAAACATTAGATTAAGGATCAGCTACCAAAGCAAATTTTAAAAACCGCCCAGAAGATCTGTGGCGGTTTTTGTCTAATTACTGTTGATTTCCGTTATTTTGAACAAGTTTAACCATCATGTTCGCAATAGCGTGCTGCTCTTTATTATCAGCAACACTCCATAATTCATGAAGGACAGTTTCTTGGTCATTTTTAGCATCCACATTATTGGATAAATAGTCACCAATCTCATAAGCAATCTCATTTACAGAGTTCTTGTTCATCCCTTGTCCTTCTGCTTGATTTAGACGGTCACCAAGGAAAGATTTAAAAGAATCGAAGTTGTCAAGTACAGACATTATCGTTACCTCCTACTGTAGATTTTTTTCATTCTTAGTATGAGGTGAACACAATGTTTCTATACACAACATTTAATACCAGCCGCCGTTTACCCTCAGGGTGTGCCCCGTAATATAGCCTGACTGTTTATTTAGTAAAAATAAAATCGCCTGAGCTACTTCTTCACATGTCCCCGGACGGCCTAATGGAATTTCATTTTTCAACATATCCATATCCTCAGAAGACAAGTGATCATTCATTTTGGTTGCAATCAATCCCGGAGTCACGGCATTCACACGAATGTTGCTTGGAGCAGCTTCTTTTGCCAATCCTTTAACAAAACTGATTTGCGCCCCCTTGACGGAGCTATATACTACCTCAGTGCTTGCTCCCTCTTCTCCCCAAACAGAAGATACCACAACAATGGCCCCTGATTTGTTTGAAATCATCGAAGGCAGCAATTTGTTTGTGATCAGCCATAAGGATTTGACATGTACATAATACATCTCATCCATTTCTAAAGAGGTAAGGTCCTGCAGCAGTTTGCTTGAGTGATTTCCTTGAGCAAAAACAACTGCATCGAAGTGAGCAGGAAGCTTGTTAAGCAAGTCATCTAGCCCGCTCGCTGTAGACAAGTCTCCCTTATAGGCCCCAAGCCACTTCTCACTTGCAATCCGCTGCTTTAACTCATCTATTGCCTTGTCATTTAAATGGTAATGTACAGCTACTTCATATCCTTCCGCCGCCAATAATTCTGTTGTTTTACAACCAATTTCGCCACTTGCTCCGATAATTAAACAACGCTTAGGCATTGGGTTGGGGTTTCACCTGGAATACAGAAATACACTCTTCTTTAATCCAGTTTTCAACGTACTGATCTACGTCTTCTGTCGTTAATGACTCAATCACTGGAAGGACGTCGAATAAATCCACACCTAACGTATGATAATGGGTAAATTGATTGGCAATGAACTCTAAGGAATTCAATGCACGCATGAATTGACCGATTTTTTTACGTTTCATTCGCTTAAAGTCTTCTTCAGAGATGCTTTCTTCTCTCAGTTGATGCAGCATTTCTTTCACGCGTTTCGCTAACTCGTCAGGCTTCCTTGAATCCCCGCCGAGAATTGTGAAGCCGAATTGACGGTCTAATTCCGTTTCATATTGAAAACTTGAGTCAATTAAATCTTCTTTATAAAGTTGTTCATAGAATGCACCGCTTTTGGAGAAGTAAAAGTCAAGAATCATTCCTGATAACAATTCTGCACGCAAAAGTTCTTCGCCTGTAAGGGAGGAAACATTTTCTTTTACACCTATCATTGCTTTGGCTGTCGTGACAGGCATGGTAATCGAGTCCTCAGCCTTCGCCACAGCCACAGGCTCATCAGGATAGGAGCGTTCGATAGTCGGAATCTCCTTAAACTCTTTACTATTTTGATTGGTGCGAATTTGTTCCATCATTTTTTCCGGATCAATGTTACCGGCGACAAATAGAACCATGTTGGACGGGTGATAAAACGTTTCATAACAAGTGTAAAGGTCATCCTTCGTAATATCCTGAATCGAGTCAACCGTTCCTGCAATATCCACCTTGACCGGATGCTTATGATATAAGCTTTGAATCGTCCCGAAAAAGGAGCGCCAATCTGGTTGATCATCATACATACGAATCTCTTGACCGATAATCCCTTTTTCTTTTTCAACAGATTCTTCAGAAAAATACGGATCTTGTACGAAATCTAACAGGGTCTCCACATTTTTTTCAATTTGACTTGTTGCTGAAAACAAGTATGCCGTTTTCGTAAAAGAAGTAAAGGCGTTTGCCGAAGCACCCTGTTTAGTAAAATCCTGAAATACATCACGGTCTTCTTTTTCAAAAAGCTTATGTTCTAAAAAGTGGGCAATTCCCTCTGGAACCGTTACTTTTTCATCTTTCCCAATCGGTGTAAAAGTTTGGTCAATGGATCCGTAGTTTGTTGTGAAAATGCCGAATGTCTTGGCCATCTCAGGCTTAGCAAGCAAAAATACTTTTAGTCCATTATCCAACGTTTCCTGATACACCGTTTCATTCAGCTGCTTATACGTAAGTGTCTCCATTATGCTTCCCCTCCCTCTTGACTCGTTAAGAAGTAAATCGTATCAAGTTCAATTTTTTCTGCGACTTTGACAACATCCTCTTTTGTTACCTTTCGAATGTTCTCCATAAGTTCATGAGCTGGAATTTCAGCACGTGAAAGCATTTGGTGATATAACACTTCAATTAAACCGTTTGCATTATCCATCGTTTCTTGAAGTTGATTCACGACCTGCTCTTTCCCATCCTCTACTTGCTCTGTTGTGAAATCTCCTTGCTTCATGGCTTCCATCTGTTCTAAGATAATCGACTTGGCCTGATCATAGTCTTTCGGATCAACCCCACTGAAAACGAGTAGCAGCCCTTTGTGGCTTTCAAAGCGTGAGGCAGCATAATAAGCGAGACTGTGTTTTTCTCGTACATTCATAAATAATTTGGAGCTAGGAAAGCCCCCGAATAACCCATTAAAAATTTGCAGGGCGAAATAATCATCATCGCCAAATTTAATGTGCGTGCGGTAACCAATGTGAAGCTTTCCCTGGTTTACTTCTTCACGTTCAACAATTTCTTTTGCTTCATTTGGAGTAATTGATTTTGAATCCTGGTGATCACTGCGATTATCGCTGTCTCCACGTGAAAACGTTTGGTCTGCAAGGGAAACAATTTCCGTATCATCTACTTCACCAATTATATAAACATCCAGCTCATCATTGTTAATCATGGACTGGTAATATTCATATAAGGACGTTGCTGTAATCTTCTGTAAATCATCAAGATACCCGTGTACATGAAGAGAATAAGGCTCTCCTTCACACATATGGTCAATAAGGCGTAGGTTAGCATAGCTCATTTTATCATCTTTAATGGAGGTAATCTTTTGTTCAAGTGTTTGCTTTTCTCTATTTACAATTGACTCATCAAAACCGCCATTCACCACTTTTGGATCGAATAGAACGTCACGGAAGATGTTTAATGCTTTTTCAAGGATCGGTTCACTCTCATTCAAGTAAGATTCATTAACCACTTCCATCCTAAACGAGATGACATGGTTCTCACCTTTTTTTGCCCCGTCGCTTGAAAAGCCGGTGCCGTAGAGATCTTCTAAAGCAGATTGCAGTTTCCTTACATTAGGAAGATTATTTGTTGCTTTGTGAAGAACATGAGGTAATAGAGCTCGCTCTGTTACCCCCTCTCTTTTAAGCGGCGCTTTAAATTTAGCTACAATCGAGACGGTCTTATATTTCGAAGTTGGTAAAATATGTAGTCTATACCCTTGTTTCTTGTGCACGGTTTCTTTCGTTATTTTCATTTTTCCATCCTCCTCATCATTACTCTTATATTATGAACGTACTTCCGTTTATTCATCCATATGAGGTTAATTCTTATGCTAAGATAAATCATGGAAAAAGTAAAAAATAAAACCCGGCACAACCAATGGTACCGGGTAAATCAATTAGCGGTTTCCTTTAACATAGGATTCTCCAAGTGCTTTAGGTGCTTCTGCTCTGCCAATGAAACCTGCTAAAGCTAGGATTGTCAGAACATATGGAGCAATCAGTAAGAAAATTTGTGGTACATCACTTAGTAATGGAATACCTGAACCAACAATGCTTAAGCTTTGTGCGAAGCCAAAGAACAAAGCGGCCCCAAGCGCCCCCAAGGGATGCCATTTTCCAAAAATAACAGCTGCAAGAGACATAAAACCTTGCCCAACTATCGTAGCATGGGAAAAGTTTAAAGCGATCGTTAAAGCAAAAACTGATCCACCTAGACCACCTAAAGCACCAGAGATCATTACGGCCACATAACGCATGCCATATACGTTAATTCCGTTTGTATCTGCCGCCATCGGATGTTCACCAACAGACCGTAAGCGCAAGCCAAATGGTGTTTTAAATAATATGAACCAGGCAGCGAATGCCAATATAATAGCCAAATAGGAAGTTAAATACATTCCGGAAAAAAATAAGTCGCCAATAATCGGGATTTTACTTAACACAGGAATATCTGTCGTATAAAAAGGACGCTCAACCATATCCGTCTGTCCTTTATCATACCATTGCTTTGTTAAAAACAGCCCGATCCCTAAAGCCAGAAAGTTAATCGCTACGCCACTAACTACTTGATCTGCCCTAAAGGTAATGGATGCGACAGCGTGCACAAGGGCGAAGATGGCTGATACAACCATGGCTGCCAAGATGGAGACCCATGGTGTCCAGTTCCCGAATACATCGACAAACGCCAGGTTAAAAACAATTCCTACAAAAGCCCCCATAACCATTAACCCTTCAAGACCAATGTTTATAATACCCGAGCGTTCACTGAACACCCCGCCTAAAGCTGTAAAGATAAGAGGGGCCGCAAAGAAGACGGCTTGCGGAATAATGGATTGTAGTATCTCAAAGAAGCTCATTTATTTCCCCTCCTTCTTAAAGCGCAGGATTATCCAACGAATCATATAGCTTGAAGCTACGAAAAATATAATTAAGGCAATAACAATCTCAACAAGCTCTGTTGGAACTCCGGAGGCTGTCGGCATGTTTAAGGCACCAATTTTTAATGTACCGAATAAGAAGGCAGCTAACACTACCCCGAGTGCTGTGTTAGCACCCAGCAACGCTACAGCAATTCCATCAAACCCAATATTGGTAAACCCAGATTTTACAGAAAGATACCCAAATGTGCCGAGCCCTTCCATTGCGCCGGCAAGTCCTGCAAATGCTCCTGAAATCACCATGGCTAAAATAATGTTTTTACTTACATTCATCCCCGCATACTGTGACGCATTTTGGTTAAAACCGACCGAACGCAATTCAAATCCTGTTGTCGTTTTATTCAAAAGGAACCACATAATAAAAGCCACAAACAGGGCGATAAGCAGCCCATAATGAAGGCGGGAATAAAATGTCATTTCAGCTAGCCAAGGGGATGCGAGTGATGCTGTCTCCGCAATTCTTTCTGTTTTATCTTCCCCATCCGTTATCACATTTCGAACGATTTCATTGGTAACATATAAGGCAATGTAGTTCATCATGATGGTTACAATAACTTCATGCACGCCTAATTTTGCTTTTAAAATACCTGGGATAAACCCCCAAAAAGCACCCGCTAGTGCTGCAGCAATAATAGCAAGTGGCAGGTGGATAATGCTTGGAAGCTCAAAGGCTACCCCGACCCAAACTGATGCAAGCCATCCTACAAATACTTGCCCCTCTACACCGATGTTTAATAAACCGGTACGAAGGGCAAAAGCAACCGCAAGGCCTGAGAGGATATATGGTGTCACCTGTCTAAGCGTTTCTCCAAAGAAATACAAATCTCCAAAGGCACCATTCCAAAGTGCTGCATAACCAGCAACTGGGTTATAGCCAAAGGCAAGCATGATAATCGCTCCAGAAAGCAGGCCTAGCAGCACCGAAATAATCGGTATTAAGATATTTACTGTTCGATTTGAAAACATCTACTCAGCACCTGCTTTCTCAACCGTGTTCCCCGCCATAAGGAGACCAAGATTTTGTTCATCTGTCTCTTCAGGCTTGACGTCGGCGACGATTTGACCGTCAAACATAACAGCAATACGATCACTTAAATTCATAATTTCATCTAATTCAAAAGAAAGGAGCAATACTGCCCTGCCTTTATCACGTTCTTCAATTAATTTTTGATGGATAAATTCAATCGCCCCAACGTCCAGGCCACGCGTCGGCTGGGCAGCGATAATTAAGTCTGGGGAACGATCAACCTCACGACCGATGATCGCCTTCTGCTGGTTACCGCCCGAAAGAGCACGGGCCTTTGTGTATTCATCAGGTGTGCGCACATCGTATTCTTCTATGAGTGATTTGGCCTTTTGATAAATATTTTTGTAATTCATAACCCCTTTTTTCGAAAAAGGTTCTTGATAGTACGTTTGAAGGACCATATTCTCACCGATTGGAAAATCTAACACCAACCCAAATTTGTGGCGGTCCTGAGGGATATGGGAAATACCCGATTGTGTAACTTTTCGTGGTGATAAATTGCTGATCACTTTATCATGTAAAGAAATTTGACCTGAAGTGCTTTTACGCAGACCGGTTATGGCTTCGATTAACTCAGATTGACCATTGCCGTCTACACCAGCCACCCCTACAATTTCTCCTGCCCTGACATCAAGATTTAGACCTTTTACCATCTCTACACCACGTATATCTTTGACACGCAAATCCTTAATAGATAAATAGATTTCCTTAGGGTCTGCTTTTGTTTTTTCAGTTGAAAAATTAACTTCACGTCCTACCATAAGGGAAGCTAGTTCATCCGGATCTGTATCTTTTACATCAACTGTCCCTATTCCCTCACCTTTTCTAATAACCGTACAACGATCACAAACTTCCATTATTTCTTTAAGTTTATGAGTGATCAATATAATCGATTTACCTTCATTTACTAAGCTTTGCATAATCCCAATCAATTCTTTGATTTCTTGCGGTGTTAAAACAGCCGTTGGTTCATCAAGGATTAAAATGTCTGCACCTCGATAAAGTGTTTTTAAAATTTCCACACGCTGCTGCATACCTACAGAAATATTACGAATTTTAGCCTTAGGATCCACATTCAATCCGTAACGTTCAGACAGTTCCTTCACTTGCTTTTCGGCCTTTTTAATATCAACTGACGCGCCTTTACGCGGTTCGCTTCCAAGCACAATATTTTCCGTCACTGTGAACGTATCTACGAGCATAAAATGTTGGTGTACCATTCCGATCCCCAACTTGTTCGCGATATTAGGGTCTGTAATAGCAGCTTTTTCACCTTTCACTCGAATCTCGCCTCTTTCCGGCTGGTAGAGACCAAATAACACATTCATTAATGTAGATTTCCCAGCACCATTTTCCCCTAGCAACGCATGAATTTCGCCTTTTTCCACTTGAAGTGTGACATTATTATTTGCTACAACACCGGGAAATTCTTTCCGAATATTGAGCATCTCTATAACGTAATCCATTTTTTCTCCCCCACTCTCTATTAACCCATTCGTCTTGAAAAAATCATCAAATGAAGAGGGCCGGAATATGCTCTTCATTTGATGATTTCATATATTCGGCTTTTGGGGCTTATGTTTCACGAACCCCAAAAGCCAAACTTTCTTGCCGAAAGAAATATCTAGTTTTACAATCTAATTATCTATCTTGCCTCTGATTTTAGTTCATTGGTAAAAGGGCTGACCTTAATACATAGACGGATTAGATCTAAGCTTTCCTTTACATTTACTTATAATGAATCTACATATGTTTTTAGTTCGTCGCGAGTGCTTGGTACCTCTACCTCACCGTTAACAATCTTAGCTTTCCACTCTTCGATAGCAGAAAGAATGTCCTCTGTCAGTGCTTCTTCATTCGTACGTGCGATACTGATGGCATCATCAGCTAAACCGTACTCAATGACTTCTCCACCAGGGAATTCGCCATTCATAGCTTGTGTAGCTACGTCTTGAACGGCAATATCAACGCGCTTAACCATAGAAGTAAGTGTTACGTTGTTTTCCCCGATTTGGCCTTCTTCATACTGGTCACGGTCTACACCAATCACCCATACGTTCTCTTCTGGATTGTTTTTCTTAATGTCTTTTGCTTGGGCAAATACACCGTTTCCTGTAGCACCTGAAGCGTGGTAAATAACATCAATACCTTTAGAATACATATTTGAAGCAATCAGTTTCCCTTTATCCGCAGCTGCAAAGCTTTCCGCATACTGTACATCCACTTCGATATCAGGGTTTACGGATTTAGCACCTGCAACATAGCCAGCTTCAAACTTATTAATTAGATCTCCATCTACCCCGCCAACAAAACCAATTTGGTCAGATTCCGTTTTGTGTGCTGCCGCTACACCAGCCAAAAACGAACCTTGGTGCTCTTTGAAAGTGATACTAACAATATTATCTCCTTCAGCTACAGCATCAACAATTGAAAAGTTTGTGTCCGGATATTGTCCGGCAACCTCTTCAATGGCAGGCTGGAGAAGATAGCCAATTCCGAAAATAAGGTTGTAACCTTGACGCACAAGACGGTTTAAGTTTGTTGTATAGTCAGCATCACTTTCTGACTGTGCATAGTCAAACCCTTCACCCTCGGTAAGACCATTTTCTTCACCAAAAGCTTGTAGGCCTTCCCATGCAGACTGGTTAAATGATTTATCATCAACACCGCCTATATCTGTAACCATGGCCACAGAGAAGTCCGAGCCTCCACCTTCACCGGACTCTCCACCTTCGCTGCCACCATTATCTCCGCCTGATCCCTCTTCATTAGAAGATCCTCCACAAGCTGCAAGAACTAAACCTAAAGACAGTAATAGTGCAAAAACTAATATAAAGCGACGATTTTTCAACATGAATACCCCCTAATTTGTTAAGTATTAAAAAAATTCAAACAATCAAAATTTTTTACCCCCACCGAGCAGCAGCCTGCCTCACCCCCTCAACTACTATAAATGTTACATACTATTGAAAGCCCTTACACCCTTTTTCGTAAAACGTGGAAGCTAAACTTATCTGCCCTAAAGTAGTTGGAAGATAGTAAGATAGGTTCGTCTTCTTTCGTATAGTGCATCTGTTTCAATAATAGTAAGGCCTGATCAGGTTCACTGTTTAATATCGGCGAAATTTTTTCATGATAGCCGATCGGTTCAATATGAGTAACAGCATAGCTGATCGTCTTCCCGGTGTACCTTTCTAAGATGCCAAATAGGGAGTCTGCTTCTCTAACATGTTCAAGTGGAATAAGTCCTTCGGGGATTCTGTCTGTACAATAAACAACAGGCTGTTCATCAGCTGTTCGGACTCGTTCCACTCTCGCTAATTTATGTAAGTCAACTGGCGAGAAGCGTTGGCGGTCGTCCTCTGTCGGCTCCACAAGTTCAGCTGAAAGGTACTGGGATCCTGGGGTCATGCCGGATTTTCTAATCATGCCGGTCACACTGTCCAGTTCTTCGATTCCAGAAGTGAAAACAGGTTTAGGGTTTACAAAAGTACCCACACCATGTCTCCTCGTTACAACGCCTTCTTCCTCCAGAATTCTTAAGGCTTCTCGTAAAGTTGCTCTGGAGACACCTAATGTTTTGGAAAGCTCAAACTCTGATGGGAGTTTTTCTTTTTCCAGAAAGATACCATTTTCAATATCGCGCTTAATCTGCTCGATCACCTGTAAATACAGATGACGAGTATCTTGCCTGATCGACATAACCTTCACTCCAAGTCTAATTGCCTATAGGTAAGAGATCTGACATCTGACGTTCGACACATCATATTCGTGAATAATATAACACTATTATCAAAATAAATAAATAGAATTAGGACATTTTTATCGAATAATGTACATGTTTGTTTAATCCGAATTTTTAGACTCTTTATTATTATAAATATTCCTTTACTTGAACAGATTTGCTAGCCAAATAGGTAAATACTTCTATAAGAAAGCTGCCGTACATAAGTACGACAGCTTAGCTTGGTTGTTCTTCTTTTAATTCAGAAACAAGCACATTTCTAGGTTTACTTCCTTCATACGGACCTACAATTCCATTGTCTTCCATGGCATCTATTAAACGTGCCGCCCGAGTATAACCTACTCTGAATCGGCGTTGAATCATGGAAACACTTGCACTTTGCATTTCAATGACCATTTGTACGGCGTCTGGATACAGATCATCATCTACTTCCTGTTTTACTTCACTTTCTTCTTCAGGAATCATCTCTTCCTGGTATTGGGCTTTCTGTTGTTCCACACAGAAATCGACGACTCGTTCGACTTCTTCATCTGACAAAAAGGCCCCCTGAACCCGTGTTGGTTTTCCAGAACCTACAGGAGTAAACAGCATATCGCCTCGGCCAAGCAGTTTCTCAGCCCCACCCGAATCCAAAATCGTTCTCGAGTCCGTTTGCGAGGAAACACTAAATGCAATACGCGAAGGAATATTTGCCTTAATAACCCCTGTGATAACATCAACAGATGGACGCTGCGTGGCAATGATCAAATGGATTCCTGCTGCACGCGCCATTTGCGCTAATCGGGTAATGGCATCTTCGACATCATTTGAAGCAACCATCATTAAGTCAGCCAACTCATCAACGAGCACAATGATGTAAGGTAAAAATGGCTGATCGTCCTCATTCTCTTTATTATGCTTACGAATATATTCATTGTAACCTTCTATATTTCTTGTCCCTGAATCGGAGAACAAGTCATATCTTCTTTCCATTTCCGAAACGACTTTCATTAATGCTCTTGAGGCTTTCTTAGGATCAGTTACTACAGGTGCTAATAAGTGCGGAATCCCGTTGTACACATTCAGCTCAACCTTCTTAGGATCGATCATCATCATCTTCACCTCATGAGGCTTTGCTCTCATTAGTACACTCGTAATAATTCCGTTAATACAGACACTTTTTCCGCTTCCTGTTGCACCAGCTACAAGCAGGTGGGGCATCTTATTCAGCTCCGCCATCACGGCTTCACCAGAAATATCTCGTCCTAAAGCAAAGCTGAGTTTCGTATCTGGCTTCGCTCTGCCTGTTTCTAGTACTTCACGTAAAGATACCATGGAGACTTCTGTATTCGGCACTTCAATTCCAACAGCTGATTTGCCTGGAATGGGTGCTTCAATACGAATATCCTTCGCAGCAAGCGCTAAGGCGAGATCGTCATTAAGGTTCACGATTTTGCTAACCTTTACGCCTACATCTGGATAAACTTCATATTTCGTAACGGCCGGGCCAACATGAACCTTGGTAACTTTTGCCTTAACACCGAAGCTTTGGAACGTTTTTTCAAGCTTTCTGACTGTCGCCTGAATATGAGAACGTCCTTGGCTCTGGGTACTTGATGTCGGTTCATCGAGGAGGTCCATTCCAGGAAGCTTATAATCTGGATTTTCAAGTTCAGCTGTTGAAACTGACTTTTCTAGGGCCTGTTCCTCTTGCGCATCACTTGCCTTAGGTTCACTCTCCTGTGGCTTTTGGTAGGCTTGTTCGGTGAAATCCTGAATGATCGGCTCAGGATATTCTTCTTCTATATCAGTTGGATTGTTTTCAATCACATCGATCGTACCGACAGCTTCGTCCTTAGGTTGTTTCTCTACTGTTTTTTTTGCTTCCTTATTTGTTCTATATTGTTCTCTAGCATGGATATAGATTTCTTTTGACTTAGCACCTATTTTTGCAAGCAAGTCACCAATTGAACGTTCAGTGACAAACATGGTGCCGACAAGAAACAAAAATATAGAAACGATAATAGAACCTATCGATGAAAATAAATAATACGTGATAAGCAAGAGAAAAGCCCCAACTAAACCGCCGCCAATACTCGTAATAGATGCCTCACCTGCCATCATTCCAATTAAGCGATTCCACGTGAGTCCAAATACCGATCCAGTACCATTTTGCAAATCATCTGCCAACGTTTCAACGTGCGTAAACAGCAGCAGAGATGTAAAAATAAAAAATAACCCAATCATCCGTTTATGTAGAAAATATGGCCATTTCCGTTTAACCATTAAATAAATCCCTGTAATTAGGAAAAATAAAGAAGCAACAAAATACCATACCCCAAATATAAATTGCCAAAAGTGTTCTAGCCCCCCGGGATAGCACCATCACTAATAACAGAAGCCCCGCTCCCAAATACGGCAATAAACAAAAACAATAACCCGATCAGTTCAAGTTTGACTTGCTCCTTCCATGCTGACCGTTTTTTCCTTGATTTACTTTTCGCTTTTTTCTTTTTAGCCATTGATCTACACACCTCCTATGCCACTGAAAAGAACAAGATGTCGCTTGCTACTGCATAGTAGTAAAAGCGACATCTCGAATTCCATTCTATCTTACCCTATTATAGCATAGGCGGGCATTTGTTACGAGCCCAGCCATTGTCCTGGCTGTAAAGTAGGATCCATGTAATCGTTCGGATTTGTAGAGAACACTTGAATAATTTGTTTTTTGCCATCCCCTTGATCCAAGCACTTTACCTTGCAATTTTTATAGTTCTCATAAACAACTTTCCCGTCTTTATTTTCCTGTGGGAATATATCATGTTCACTTAAAGGGGTGTACAGAGTCATTGGATCACCTGCTCTTGGTTTCCTTTTTGATCATTAATAAGTTCATTAAGTTTAGCCATTGCTTGCTGAACTCCACCTACATCGTCAATTAAACCAATGTCAACAGCCTGTTGCCCGACAACGTTTGTTCCGATATCACGCGTTAAGTTACCTTTATCAAACATGAGTTCTTTAAAAGCCTCTTCCTCAATATTGGAATGACGAGTAACAAAATTTATGACCCGATCCTGCATTTTTTCCATGTATTCAAAGGTTTGCGGTACGCCTATGACTAAGCCATTCATTCTTATTGGATGAATGGTCATCGTTGCAGTTTCGGCAATGAACGAATAGTCTGATGCCACAGCAATAGGCACACCTATTGAATGGCCGCCTCCAAGCACGATCGAAACGGAAGGTTTGGACAACGATGCGATCATTTCTGAGATCGCAAGCCCTGCTTCGACGTCTCCACCTACCGTATTTAATAAAACAACCAACCCCTCAATCTTGGGGTTTTGTTCAATAGCAATTAATTGGGGAATAAGATGCTCATACTTGGTCGTTTTATTTTGCGACGGGAGCTGCACATGGCCTTCCACCTGTCCAATAATCGGAAGTACATGAATATTTGAATCTCCTGGCTGTGGAACATTGGATTGGCCAAGCTGTTGTATTTTATCTACTAGCGAGGATTTGGACTGATCATTCTCTTCTTGTTGTTCTTTCTCTTTCATGATTCATTTGCCCCTTTCACACTTTTTCTTAGTATGAGACAGAACAAGCGAGGACATACCAAGAAAAGAGGAAAGAAGCGGTTAGATATTACACGTATAAGTAAAGCGGTGTATGAAGAAAGGATTCAGGGTGTCGTCTTAAACTGAAACGACCTGTTTTAAGACAAAATAGTCCACCTCCTGCACTGTGGGGAATAAATTTAGTGGAATCTCAGGGAAAGCTTCGGTTCTCAAGAATGCTAAAGCACAACGAAAAAAGTTATTAGCTAACCTTCAGAAAGATTATAGTCAACATTCGAAATTCCTGTTAATATATAGTCAAAATCATTGGAGGAATAGCCCGATGGAAAACAAATCCGCATTACTATTTATTGGTGTCGGGGCATCGTTATGGGGTTTAATCAGTGTATTTGTAACGTATCTTTACAAAATGGGCTTTACCCCAACACAAGTTGTTACAATGCGTGTTCTATCCGCAACTTTATTTCTAATCATTTACGTCTTTTTTAAGAACCGTCAGCTTCTGAAGATTAAAATATCAGATAGTAAATACTTTGTAGGAACCGGAATCTTTAGTATTGTCCTTTTTAATTGGTGTTTGTTCAGTGCAATTGAAGAAACATCAATTTCCATTGCATCCATTCTTCTTTATACGGCACCTGCCTTTGTTACTCTTTTTTCAAGACTCATATTTAAAGAATCACTAACAACACGAAAAATTACAGCTTTAGTTATAACGTTTGTTGGTTGCTCTTTTGTTATTGGTATATTACCAAAAACAAATGGATCGATATCTTTATATGGGTTAATCCTTGGTCTTGGTTCAGGATTCTTCTACGCGCTTTATAGTATATTTGGAAAGTTCGCACTCAGAAAGTATAACTCTTTGACCGTTATTGTCTATACCTTTTTGTTCGCAACTATTGCAATTACACCTTTCAGTGGGTTGTGGTCTGTCATACCTTTATTTTCAGATAATACAGTATGGATTTATATAATAGGTCTCGGCTTTCTCTCAACGATGCTACCATTCATCTTTTACACAAAAGGATTAAACACGGTAGAATCAAGTCAAGCATCTATAATTGCAACAATCGAACCAGTGGTTGCCTCTCTAGTAGGTTTTTTAATCTTCAAAGAAAAATTAGATTTGTGGCAGTATCTTGGTATAGTTATGGTGATTGCTGCCGTTATTATTGTTCAAGAATCAAAAAGGAGCTCTAACAGGAAATCATTGATATCCAATGCATCTTAGTCTAGATACAATATATCTGATTCAACCGCCTCCGTTTATACAATCCCTTACTGTTAATCTAATGCAATTACAATAATATATAATGCCCAGCAAGAAGCAAAAATAAGGAGCCTTCTTTATTTAAGAAGGCTCCTTATTTCCATTCTGTTTGAAGGAGTGAAAATATCAAAGCGTCGTGAGATTGATTATTCTGGTATAGATAACCCCTTAGCAGACCTTCTTCTGTAAATCCCAGTTTCCTCAGTAACAAAATAGACGGTTCGTTCTGAGGATAAGTAATAGCTCCCATCCTATACAATTCTAATTCATCAAAAGAATATTTTAACACTGCTTTTATTGCTTCAGATGTAAAACCTTTTTTCCAATGGGAAGGATGCAACTCAAAGCCAATCTCAGCCTTTTTACTCCATGTACTAAGGTTATTAAGACCTAGTGTACCAATAAAATCTTCTGTCTCCTTTATTACTATCCCCCATCTGATGCCACGTCTGTTCTCAAAAGTATTCTGGAAAGACTCTACGATTTGTGAAGCATCCTCAATACTTTTCAGACTCTCCATCCCATAATATCTTGCAACTTCATCTCGTGCCATTATTTCATAAAAACTCTTTATGTGTTCCTTACTTACTTGAACCAATTTTAGTCGTTCTGTTTCTAATTCAGGAAACTTCAATTACTTTGTCCTCCCCAAAACTTTTTCGAATGCCACTTCAACGGAACTAAGTCTGGTTTTTCACTTTTCATTTTCAATATTATATTTCTTCATTAGCTCTTGAGCTTGTTTAATACCATCCTCAGTTAAATGAACAGATTTAGAACGTTTGCTTCCAACAATATATTTATTCTCGTTCAATTCGTTCAATGATTCAAAAGGATAACCTTTCCAACTCCTTTGACCTTCTCCTAAACCATAATCATCTGTAAATGAGGTTAAATACAATAGCAGCAATGTAAGTTCATCAATTTGATCTTTCATATTAATAGCTCCCTTATTTTTTACCACTCATCCTCAATGTTATATAGTGCCATTATACAAAAGTCTAATTGTTCAGTGCTATCTGAAAAAATTAGATTGTCGGCACCCGACTAGTTATGAGCGTTATTAGTATCACTTAAAGTTCAAAAAAGGAACTTCAATCAAAGTTCCCTCTGTTTAATTAATTTTTTATTTTCACCTTTTTTGGATAAGGCCAAAGCCAATACCCGTAGGATCAACTAAGTAAGCAAGGAAAAATTCATCAAACTCCATCTTATCTCTAACCACTACTGCTCCATTGTCTTCTGCTTTAAGCATGGCATCATCTAAGGAAACTACCTCTAATTGAATGCGTGTACCGTGAGGATAATCAGCAGGACCTTTACTTATTCCACCGTTTAAAGAAGTTGTAGTATCTTGGTTTGGAAAAACAGTTCTATAATCCCATTGAGGGTCAGAAATTCCCCACCCAAAAACTTCGGAATAAAATTTTGCTGCTTTATCCGGCTCTTGGCTATTTAGTTCAAATCCAACAACCTTCCCCATTTTTCATTTCACCTCTAATAAAATCTAAGATTATCCATTTTATATACTTCTCTATACTAAGTCGAACACCTTTTTATTTATTCGAGTAACCCACCAATTTTTTAATGGAATACAACACTTGCCCAGATTTTGTTTAAATCAAAGGTCTGTTTCTTCCCTCATTAAACATAAAAATTTTGGGATCAGAGAGTCATTTTGCCAACAAGTATTTATCACTTACATGTAATAGACGAACTGTTCCCTTAACCTTTTGAAATAACATATTGTTTTCCCCACCTTCTCAAATTGGTGAATGAAATTAAACAGTTAATCCAAGGGGTTTATAATAGCTAACACCTGATGATCTTCCCATTTTCCATTTATCTTAACATTTTTTTTAGCTATTCCTTCTTTATGAAAACCTGATTTCTCTAACACTCGAATTGATCCAATATTGTGAGGCATCACTCCTGCTTCAATTCTATGCAACTTAAGATTAACGAAACCATATCTTACAATCAATTGGACAGCTTCTGTAGTGTAACCTTTACCATTATGTAATCTATCTAAAAAATATCCAATAAAGGCACTTTGTAGCGACCCACGAACTACTTGAAATAGGGCTATCGTCCCCACTAGACAATCATTATCATTTTTAAATATCCCAAAGTTATAATCTTTATCTTCACTCCTATTGTTTTCAAACACTTGGATTCTTTCTTTCTGAGATTCAAATGTATAGAAGTCGTCATCACGCGCCATAGAAAACTTTTCGAAAAAATCTCGGTTATCTTTTTGTAATTTAAGCAACACCTCAGCATCTTCTGGAATAAGTTTTCTTACATAAATACTTTCTCCTTTAATGCTCATAACCCCCTATGTTTAAATTTCAAAAAAGAATAGGTATCTAGCAAAATATGCCTCTATTCAGACAGCAAAAAGCTACGATCTTACAAAGCAATCGCGACTCTACTCTTGAAAATCATAGCCCACTATCTCTTCTACTTTCTCTTTTACGTAATCCTTTATTGATAATAATTCATGCGCCTCAAAAGGCTCGTTATATTTGTGGTTTTGATAATGACTTATGACTTTTCGAATAATGATCTTGTATTCATTTGGTAAATGGGAAAGCCCCCATTCACCACCTTCTAGTTTGGAAGAGATCTCATGTTCTTTAAAATAACGATAAACTCTAAGTAAATTTAACGTACAGTAAACAGGATCCTGTTCAATGTTTTGTAAACAGCTTTGGAAATCACCCAGTATAGAAGATATATAGTGTTCACGAGGGATTCGGGGAAATACGTCGATAATCGGATTTCCTAATAAACAAATTCCTCTGTAATTTGTGATGGTAATATGAGCGGCTAAATCCTTATCCTTCCTATCACCATCATATAAATAAACTTCTGCTCCAGTTTGTGATTGATTCTCAAAGTAACTTCTCCAAAATTCACTAAAGTGAAAGTCAAAATGGCTAGGATGCTGCCACTCTCTCAGTTGCTTCTTATTCAAAAAACTTATTTCAATCGGAAAAGGTTGATTCGAGCACTTCAAAAGTAACTTTTTCAACTTCAAGGCGTCCTCATTTGCCAATGGAACTTTTGTTACTCCTAAAAGGTCGATATCACTGTTTGCAGGGTTAAATCCTCCCATAGCCAACGAGCCATGCAGATATAACCCAATTAAGTTATCAACTAAGATATATTTTATTTCATCCATCAAAGAATGGACAAATTCATATGTAGCCGGTTGGCATGTGTCCAAATGATCACTCATTAACTAAACTCCTCTATTGATTAGCTTGTTATTATTTAGCCACATCCTCTTTGTTACATGAAAGCACCCCGATTGCTAAGATGAACAACTAAGGATTTCGATTAGTTCATCAAGGACTTCATTTTATTTAATGACCACTCAATAGTTGTAGTGCAAATACTGATTCCTCTTTTGACTCTGCTTTCTATAAAAGGTCTAGTAAGGATATACGACAGTATGCAAGAAACAAGCACATAAATAACTATTGATACGGTGGATACACTCGATGAGATAAGCGTGCTGCTGATTATGTCAACATCATAAAGACTCCACCAGCTTCGCGGATCAACAAATCCAGATGAACTACAAAATAATACGATAAAAACCAATACAAAGTACGAATATAACCTCATATTTGATCAACACCTCCTCCCGTTTAATACATTATTCACTTCTGTTTTCATCCTAAAAATCCCTTCTTTTAATTAAAAATGATCCCATTATTTAGAAAGCTCGTTGGATTTTATATTTATAAAAACCGTTCCACCCCTGGATACTTTTCACCCAAGCCTGTTATTTCGAATCCAGATCCATAATTCCAATAAGACTTTACTGCGTCTGAAGGAAATTAAAGCCTTTTCCCTAAGTGATCCGTTCTCAGACCCTCAGCGAGCCACGGAACCCTCTGGCACCATAGTAAGAGGACGCACCGTTGTGATACACGAAGACGTGCCCGAAGCGATAATCGCAAAAAAGGGCACCGCCGAGTTCTCTAATATCAGAGGGGGTTTGCACCCAACTTGACGTTTTCTTATCGAGGTTTTCATGTTTCTGCAACGCGCGATATTGTTCTTCCGTTAAAAGTTCAACACCCATGGCAGTTGCCATATCAATAGCGTTATTATCCGGTTTATGCTTTTTCCTTGACTCCAGCGCTTCACGGTCGTAACAAACACTTCTGCGACCTTTAGGACTTTCCGCTGAACAATCATAAAAAATGTATTCGCCCTTGTTTTTATCATAATCAACAACATCTGGTTCACCGCCAGTTCTCTCCATTTCATTAAGCGACCACAGCTTTTCAATATTATCATCCAGCTTTGCTTGGACTTTAGCCCATTCAAGGCCTTTATGGCGGTTCATGTTTTTCTCAAAACGGGCTTTCAATACTTTGAGTAATTCTTCACGTTGTTCTAGTGACAACTCCTTTTTATTGCTGATTTTACTTTTCTCTGTCATGTTAGTTAGTTTCCCCCTTATTGTTTTTACTCATAATGGTTTAAGTATATATAAATACTTGTTTTGTAATAAAGCGTTTACACAATAGTGTGAATTCAGTTTAAAATAAATTATGTGATTAAGTAAATCAATTCCTCATGAACATAAGAAAAGCGGAATAAAGATTTAAATACAAAAGCCAGCAGCCAATATCACAAGCTGCTGACTCCTTATTAAATCGAGTCCACCAATTGTTGAATCACTTTTCGCTCATCTGGAGTAAGCGGAACCAAAGGAAGCCTGACTCCACCTGTATCTAGCCCTTTCATTTGCAAAGCCGTTTTGATTGGTGTTGGAGAAGGAGCGCTGAACATCCCTTTTAAAACCGGAAGCAGTTTTCGGTGAAGCGCTGCAGCTTCCTTCGTTTTTCCTTCATCAAATAACTTAAGCATGTCACCCATTTCACGCCCGACGACATGTGCTGAAACTGAGACAATGCCATTCCCGCCAATTGCATAAATCGGTAATGTCATATTGTCATCTCCACTATAGAGTGAAAACGAGTCATCTGTACTTTCAATGATCTGAGCAGCTGCATCCAAGTCTCCTGTTGCTTCTTTCACGGAAACGATATTGTCTACTTCAGAGAGTTTAACAATGGTTTCCGCGTCCATCCGAACAGCTGTACGCCCGGGGACATTATATAGCATGACAGGTTTATTGACGGATTCGGCTATCGTCCTAAAATGTTCATAGAGTCCGCGTTGACTCGGCTTATTGTAATATGGGGCAACGAGCATAATGGCATTTACTCCAGCTTTCTCCGCCTTCTTTGAGAGCTCGATGGAAGCTTGCGTATTATTACTGCCGCTGCCTGCAATGACTGGAATTCTGCCGTTGACAACTTTGACCACATGTTCCCAAAGAGCCACTTTTTCTTCTGAAGTAAGTGTTGGTGATTCTCCTGTTGTTCCAGCCACAACTAACCCTTCTGTACCATGATCGATTAAATAATCCACCAAAGTCGATGTTTTATTTAGATCAATGTTTCCGTGGGTGTCAAAGGGTGTCACCATAGCTGTTAGTACTTTACCAAAATCCACGTCCTAAATCCCCTTTCATTGTTCCATATTCAATTGAAAGATATCATGCAGGGCATTGACAGCTTCAATTAAATCTTCTTCTTTTATCAGTACCCAAATCGTCGTATGTGAATCCGCGGATTGCAGAATTTGCACACCACGTTCAATTAACGTCTGAACGATTTCAGCTGTAACCCCAGGAACCCCTGTGATACCAGCTCCGACGGTCGATACTTTCGCACAACCTTCTTTCACTTCTGGTTTATAGCCAAGATTGTTTAGAATGTCGACTGCTCTTTCGGTAAACATTCCATCAATCGTATAAATCACTCCACTCGGCGAAATATTAATAAAATCTACCGAAATGTTTGCCTCAGCCATCGATTTAAATACTTCCGATTGCAGCCTTGATGGATCTTCTTTTGATTGAACCTTAATTTGAGTGATCCCGGACATGTGGGCAATTCCTGTCACGAGGCGATCGGGAAGGTCGTTACCTGCCTCTCCTTCTTTCGATGCCGCCACAAGTGTTCCAGGTAAATCTGAATAGGTGGATCGTACACGAATCGGTACTTTTGCGTGCATCGCAATTTCAACCGCACGCGGGTGAATAACCTTTGCACCTTGATAGGCTAGATTACAAATTTCATTATATGTTACCACGTGAAGAGCACGTGCCGATTCTACCAACCTTGGGTCTGCCGTCATAATTCCTTCGACATCCGTAAAAATATCAATGTAATCCGCATTGAGCGCGGCACCGAGCGCAGCCGCACTCGTATCACTGCCCCCACGGCCAATTGTCGTCGTATCCCCTACCTCTGTTTTTCCCTGGAAGCCAGCGACAACCACGACATCGCTCTTTTCAAGCTCCGCTAAAATCCTTGTAGGATCCATGCGTAAAATCTTCGCTCGTGTAAAATCATCCGTCGTTAAAAAACCGGCTTGGGCACCTGTTAAGGCGGCGGACGTGATCCCTTCTGAAGCAAGTTCATTTGAAAAGACTACAGATGATATTGTTTCACCGCATGACAATAGCATATCCTGCTCTCGTTCAGATACACTTGTATGAGGGAATTGAATCAAATCAAGTAATGTATCTGTTGCATAAGGATCACCTTTACGTCCCATCGCCGAGACCGCAACGACAACCTTGTATCCTTCTTCCCGTGCCTTTTTAATATGGGAAATGGCCCGTGATCTGCCTTCTTTATCACGGACCGATGTTCCTCCAAATTTTTGTACGAGTAATTTCAATGTAGACACCTCAACCTATTAGATTTACAGCCATTGATTGGCAACGACTCGTTCAGCGATCTGAACTGAATTCCAGGCAGCTCCTTTTAATAGATTATCAGAAACTACCCAAAGATGAAATCCATTCTCTTGGTCGAGATCTTTACGAATACGGCCTACAAATACATCTCGCTTTCCAGCCGAGCTTAATGGTGTAGGATAGACTTGAGTTGCCGGATCGTCTTCAAGTACTACACCTGGAGCCTTGCCAATGAGATCTTTCAGTTGTTGTACAGTAACGGCCTTCTCCTCTACCTCCACATACACACTTTCGGCATGGGAAGTAAATAACGGCAGGCGAACACACGTAGCTGAAATATGAAGAGCAGGCGTGTGCATGATTTTTTTCGTTTCATTAATCATTTTCATTTCTTCAAACGTGTAGCCATTCTCCTGAAATTTATCAATTTGCGGCAGTGCATTAAACGCGATCGGATAGTGTTTCTCATCACCTTTAACCGGTAGAATGCTAGCTTCCAAGTCTTCCCCATTTAAAAACGACTGTGATTGCTCACGAAGCTCTTCCGCTGCTTCATTGCCGGCACCGGAAACCGCTTGGTACGTTGAAACAATGACACGACGCATACCAAGATGCTGTTTAACTGGCTCTAGGGCAGCAACCATTTGAATCGTTGAACAGTTTGGATTAGCAATAATACCTTTGTGGTTCTTAATGTCGTTTTCATTGACTTCCGGTACGACTAGAGGTACATTCTCATCCATTCGGTAAGCACTCGTGTTATCGATTACAAGGGCGCCTCGTTTTACAGCTTCAGGAGCCAATTTTTTTGATACAGACCCCCCAGCAGAAAATAAGGCAATATCGATCTTTTCAAAGCTCTCAGGCGTTGCTTCTTCCACTGTATATTCCGTTCCTTTAAACATCAACTTTTTTCCAGCGGAACGACTTGAAGATAATAGTTTCAATTCATTTATTGGAAAATTTCTATCTTCCAGGGTTTCTAACATTTTTTGTCCTACAGCACCTGTTGCACCTACTACTGCAATATTGTATGTCGTTGCATGACTCATGATCATATCCCCTTTCTCTAATTAAACTTTGTGTATTTGCCTCGTTTATCGAGTCACTATTGTGTTATTTTATCACATTTCCTGTCACATCTGTTATCAAAAAGTGAATTACTCCGAGTATCTTTCAATCAGTAAAGGCTGAAGCTGCTTTCCAGAAATCGCCGCTTCGATTGTTTTTGGAATGAATGTCATATCGGCCACTAGTGAATTCGGCTTTTTATATGGGTGATCTTGCCCTAAGGGAACGAAATAAATATTTTTCGCAGCCATTAACTTCATAATGTTTACCCCATTCATCCCTAAAGCATCATTTGTAGAAATGGCAAGCACGACTGGGCTTTCATTCCTTAATGTTGCTTTTGCTGCCATTAACACAGGGGAATCCGTCAGGGCGTTGGCAAATTTACTTGTTGAGTTCCCTGTCATCGGTGCAATCACCATACAATCAAGCGGATTCTTTGGACCAAGAGGTTCGGCATCAGGGATGGTCATAATCGCTTCTTTTCCTGTAATCTTCTCAATTGTTTTCAAATGCTCTGCCGCTTCCCCGAATCTTGTATCCGTTTTTTGAACGGTATGGGATAAAATTGGAATCACATCTGCTCCAAGGTCCATAAGCTCCTGCAGCACAGGGAACACTTCATGATAGGTGCAATGGGAACCTGTTAAGCCAAATCCTATTTTTTTACCTTTCAAATTAACCATTAGTCATCCACCTTTCGATTACTTCTTAACAATTGCTGTGAAATCACATTTGCAATAATTCTTCCTGCTGTTTTTGGTGCAACAATCCCCGGCAACCCAGGAACTAATATCGATTTAATCCCTCTTTTTTCTGCATAGCGAAAATCTGTTCCGCCTGGTTTTGAAGCAATATCGAGGATTAACGCATGGGTCGGCAGCTTCTTGATAATTGAAGCATCCACCACAGAAGCAGGAACTGTATTGAGTACCAGATCAAACGTGAGGTCGTGTAATGGCAGCGTCTCTATATCAAGTGGGGTCATCCCCATCTCATAAGCCCTGGCAGCATCTTTTGACGAATGAACGGCTACCGTAACCTCTGCTCCTAATTGGTCAAAAGAACGTGCTAAACTCATTCCAACTCTTCCTAAACCTAATAGAAGTACGTGTGATCCATGAATGGTGAAATCTGTATGCTGGATTGCCATCATAATCGTGCCTTCTACTGTCGGTATCGAATTATATATCGCCACATCATCACGATTCATTAGCGGGATGAGCGACCTTTTTGACTTGTGAACAATTTGAGTAAGTGCCTCGTTTGTAATACCAGTAAATACCATACAATTTTCAGGGGTACGACTTAACCATTCTTCCTTTAATGGGATGGAGCGATTCGTAAAGACGCCATCTACACAGCCGTTTTCATCCGTTCCCGAAACAGGAAGAATGACAGCATCAAGCCTTTCTACCTGATCACTGTCAAATTCAAGTTCGGTCGCTTCTGTAAAACTCCCGTTTAATTGGTCAAATCCGGCTAAATAGACTTGCACACCCCACTCATTTAATCTTCGTATGATCTCAATTTGCCGGGCATCGCCCCCTATGACCGCTACATGATATCCTGTAAGCATGCCGGATGTCTCCTTTATAAGTGGTGTACTCTCCTTTTATCGTATGCAGAAAACCATTCTTAGTGATTTGCAAATTTTGCTCAAAAAAATAGCCGCAACATTGAGTTGCAGGCTTTTAGCGATGTTTCTTTAATAAAATTGTGTCTTCACCTATAATCGATATTTGCTTCCACTCAATCTCGATGCTATCGCGACTCTTGAATAACCCCTCATTCAAAATAATTAGCGACTGTATCAAACCGTCTGGGTCAACAATTAAATCCGCCTTACCGAGGATTCCAAGTTTCTTTCCTTCCTCAACATCAATCACTTCTTTCTGGGAAAGTTCTCTTAGTCGCAACGTTTATCATCCTCCTCTTTTTTCACTCATCAACTCGTTCAACGTACCAATTTTATAGTTTTTTTGAATAGCTGTAACCAATTCCCCAAGACCCGCCGCAGTAACTGCTGTAGGATGCAGTAAAATGGTGGCGCCATTATGCAGCTTGCTGGTGACACGATGGAGAAACACCTCTTCCGTTGGATTTTTCCAATCGATGGAGTCGACTGTCCAGAGGATTGTGTGCATATTCTGCTCACGTGCTGCTTCAACGGCAGCCATCGTAAAACTTCCTGAAGGCGGAGCAAACCATTCAATATCCTGATCAATTAAACTTGACAAAATACTGTTCGCTTTTTCTAGATTTGCTGAGGCTTCAGCTTTTGACATCTGGGCAAAGTCTTTATGGTTATAACCATGACTACCAATCAGATGCCCTTCCTCTTCAATCATTTGAATAAGGTCCTTATGCTTAGCAGCAAAGGCACCATCGATAAAAAAGTTGGCCTTAACATGGTGATTCGATAACGTTTCAATCATATCAGGGATATATTCAGCCCCCAGGAAACATTAATCAGCAAGGAGACCATCTCTTTATCAGGGTGGCCGCGGTAAATCGGAGATGCTTCCAAATCATCTAAAGAAACTTTTGGTGGTATCTGATCGAAAACGAGCTTATCTTCATCAAACTTGCCGTCTTTTTTCATTTTTTTATAAGATTCATCTACATTTACTTTCCTGCCATTCATCCCAGGTGTTTTCTTCCATACCGGATCAATTTGTGCATTCTCAGGTTTTACATAGTAGTCCTCCTGCTTACTTTTAATAAGTTTGTATAAGTCATTTGATGAAGAGACGGGGTCGCTTCGATCTAAAGTTTGAAATGTGACATAGCATGTACAGAAGAGTAGTACGGCAGCTAAGATTTTTATGTATCCATTCATAAGTAATTCACCCCTATTAAGAATGATATGCTTAATAAAGGCCATTTAGACTTTTAGAGGTTGTTCAAAAAGTCACCAAATGATTAGAGGCGAATCTCTTCGTTGGCTTGCTTTTCCACCATTCACGTATCAATAAGCAGCAGCGGAACTTCTACTAAAACCGTGCACAGTCCTGTGCACGGTTTTAGTAGAAGTCAGCACGTCCAGTGCAAGTCCGTTCCTGGGAAAAGAAGGAAACTTTTCTTTCCTTCGTGCGATGCCAATTCGGGGAAAATTTCCTTGATGCTTAAAGCTACGCTGCCTCGACCCTCTTTCTTCTAATTTGGAAACTTTTTGAACACTCACTTTTAAGCAAAAAAAAGAGACTGGCAAGCCAGTTTCTTTTTTACTCATTTGCTTCTTGTGCTTTCTTTTCGTCAACAAGGATCGCTTTACGAGAAAGATTAATTCTTCCCTGCTTATCGATCTCCTTGACTTTTACTTTAATTGTATCTCCTAGAGAAACAACATCCTCAACTTTTCCAATTCGCTCTTCAGCTAGTTCAGAAATGTGCACAAGACCTTCTTTCCCTTTGAACAACTCAACAAATGCGCCAAACTTCTCGATTCGTTTTACTGTTCCATCGTAAATCTCGCCTGCTTCCACTTCTCTGACAATATCTTCAATGATTTTCATGGCTACTTTGTTCATTTCAGCATCCGTAGAAGAAACAAATACGGTACCGTCTTGTTCGATATCAATTTTTACGCCGGTGTCATCAATGATTTGATTAATTTGTTTTCCGCTTGGACCAATCACATCGCGGATCTTATCAGGATTAATCTTCATCGTCATAATTTTAGGAGCATATTGGGAGAGTTCACCTCTCGTTTCTGAAATTGTCGCAAGCATTGACTTCAGGATTTCTTTACGTCCCTTTTTCGCTTGTGCCAGCGCCTCTTCCAAGATTTCGCGAGATAACCCATCAATTTTAATATCCATTTGAAGCGCGGTTACACCTTTTTCCGTACCTGCTACTTTAAAGTCCATGTCACCAAGGTGATCTTCCATGCCTTGAATATCTGTAAGGATACTGTAATCATCGCCAGATTTGACAAGGCCCATCGCAATACCGGCTACAGGAGCTTTAATCGGTACACCTGCGTCCATCATAGCTAATGTACTTGCGCAAATACTTGCCTGGGAAGTCGATCCATTTGATTCAAGAACTTCTGACACAAGACGCATCGTATAAGGAAATTCTTTTTCAGAAGGAATGACTACTTCAAGTGCGCGCTCACCTAAAGCACCGTGACCAATTTCTCGGCGACCCGGACCACGTATCGGTCCTGTTTCCCCTACAGAAAACTTAGGGAAGTTATAATGGTGCATAAACCGTTTTGATTCTTCCAGATCCAATCCGTCCAGAATCTGGACATCACCTAAAGCACCTAATGTACAAATGCTTAGAGCTTGGGTTTGTCCTCTTGTAAAGAGCCCGGAACCGTGTGTACGAGGTAGTACACCTACTCTGGAGGATAATGGACGAATTTCATCAACGCCACGTCCATCTGGGCGGATTTTGTCTTTGGTAATTAGACGGCGAACTTCTGCTTTTACAATGTCTTCCAAAATCGATTTGACTTGCTTAATCGTATCTTCATCTGCTTCCATTTCTTCATAGTCTGCAACAATAGCCTTTTGGGCTTCGGCAATGGCCACTTCTCGTGCTTTTTTCTCTTCTGTTTTAATCGCAGCAACGATGGAGTCAGTTGCTTCAGCTTCGACTTTATCTTTTAAGTCCTGATCATGATCGAACAGCTGCACGTCCATTTTTTCTTTTCCAACGGCTGCAATGAGCTCCTCCTGGAAGGCCACTAAACGTTTAATCTCTTCATGACCAAACATGATGGCTTCAAGCATGTCCTCTTCGGATACTTCATTTGCTCCTGCTTCGACCATGTTAATCGCATCTTTTGTTCCGGCAACGGTTAAGTCGATATCACTATTTTCTTGCTGCTTGGTCGTTGGATTAATGATCAGTTCACCATCAACTCTTCCAATAATCACACCGGCAATCGGACCGCCAAATGGAATATCAGATATTCCCAAAGCAATAGAGGATCCAAGCATCGCAGCCATTTCTGATGAACAATCCTGATCAACACTCATGACTGTACTAATCACTTGTACATCATTTCGGTAACCATCAGGAAACATAGGGCGTATCGGGCGGTCAATTAATCGGGAAGCCAATACAGCCTTATCACTTGGGCGCCCCTCGCGCTTAATAAAACCTCCTGGGATTTTACCGACCGCATATAATCGCTCTTCATAATTAACGGTGAGCGGGAAAAATGGTAAGTCCTTTGGCTCTTTGGAACCTGTTGCGGTTGAAAGAACCGATGTATCACCATAGCTGATCATAGCGGCTCCACTAGCCTGTTTAGCTAATTCTCCTACTTCAACAGAGAATGTGCGACCTGCTACGTCAATCGAAAACACTTGTTTTTCTTCTGCCATAAAGCACTTTACTCCTCTCAAAAAACAAAAATTGTAGAAATAGGGCCTATCTTAAAGTTTACACCCTTCTGTATGTAAACATACAGAAAAAGCGGGAATAACTCCCGCTTTTTCTTCATACATTAGCGACGTAAGCCGAGACTCTTAATTAACTCACGGTAACGTGTAATGTCTTTATTACGTAGGTAGTTAAGCAAGTTACGGCGTTTACCTACCATTTTAAGCAATCCACGACGAGAATGGTGATCCTGCTTATGTGCACGCAGGTGTTCGTTCAGGCTCGTGATTTGTTCAGTAAGTACAGCAATTTGTACTTCTGCAGAACCTGTGTCGTTATCATGAGTTTTGTACTCATTGATTAGTTCATTTTTACGTTCTTGTGTGATAGCCATTATAGCTACACCTCCTAAAAATTTTCAGATTCCCTTTCCCCGAGCGGACGTCGGAGTTACGTGCCGCCAAGCGAAGGTTCCATATTAAAGCGTACAGTTTTTGCGTCTAAAATGCAAGGAGAAACTGCTTTTACCGGTTAAAAAAGCGACGGATTTCCGCTTCATCCTTCTCAAGCTGTGCAACAATCTGGTCAATACCTTTGAATTTTTGCTCAGCTCGGATATATTTATGAAAATATACTGTGAGCTCAGTCCCATATAAATCCTGATCGAAGTCAAAAAGATATACCTCTAGCATTGGCACTGCACTGTTTTCTTGAAAGGTTGGCTTGACACCAAGGTTTGCCATCCCATAAAATTGTTCACCCTGATAGGCAGCTTCAACTGCATAAACACCGGACTTCGGTAAGTAATATTCCTTCATGTTTGCCATATTAGCTGTTGGATAACCAATTGTTCGCCCACGCTTATCGCCTGAAACGACGGTTCCCCTGACATTGAATGTTCGTCCAAGCAGTTCACTAACCTCTATGACCTCTCCATCATCCAAAAGCTTACGAATTCTTGTTGAGCTCACTTTTGAGCTTTCCTGCTCCACTTTTTCAACAACGGTATAGGTTAACCGCCCCTGGGCATGTTCAGGAAGTGTCTCCATGGAACCTTTTCCTTTATGACCATAACTGAAATCAAATCCTGCAACAACATGCTTAATGTTTAAACCAATGAAAAAATCATCGACAAACTGTTGTGGGGATAAAGCAGCTAATGACTGATCAAATCGTACAACAAATAAGTAATCAACTTCCATCGTTTCTAAAATATCTTGCTTCTCAGACAAGGGAGTAATGTACCTCGCATGCTGAACAGCTTTATTTAAAACGACAGAGGGATGGGGATCAAATGTCATAACTGCACTGGCTAAACCAAGTTGATCTGCTTTGTTTTGAGCGGTCGTAATTACTTCTTGATGCCCTTTATGCACACCATCAAAGAATCCCACAGCAACAGCGCTCGGGTTAAGGTCAAAAGAAAAATCCGAATCTGATGCAGATAATTCAATTGTCTTCATATCACTCACCTGCTTTACTAAAAAAAATTTAAAGTATATGTTCAAAAGTTGCCAAATGAGAAGGTTGACTAAGGGCGCTACAACACGCGAGCGACGTCGACACTAGCACGTCCTGTGCGTCGCAAGAAGGTCGAGGCAGCGTAGTTTTGAGCACCAAGGAAATCTTCCCCGAATTGGCTTCGCACGAAGGAAAAGGGTCCTTCTTTTCCAAGGAACGGACTTGCACAGGACGTGCACGGTTTTAGTAGAAGTTCCACTGCTGCCTAATAATACGTGAGTAGCGAGGCCACTTCAGAGAATGTCCTTCTTCGCTGCCTTGCCCCGAGGAATTTACTTCTTTGAATAGGCTCGTAGACACAAGGGCACACACTCTTCAAAAGCAAGCCAACGAAGAGATTCGCCGCTCATTTGGTGACTTTTTGAACAACCTCTTAAAATACGCGGATGGGCTTTATTTTATTTGGTTTCGTTGGGTGAACCTGGTACATGGCTATCACTTCATGATTACAAATGACGCTAAATTCAGGTGCTGTTACTTCCTTTGGCTTTGGCAGTACTTGTCCATGCAGAATAGCCTGCTTATCCTGTTCAGAAACTTGAAAGGAAGACATATGTTCGAGACCTTTAGACAGAGGTAAAAGCAATTCTTCTTGCCGCTCCAGGTCAACATAATGCTGGACTTGTTCAAAGGTAAGGCAATCTTTTTTCCTAATCGCACCTGTTTGAGTGCGGATAAGTGCTGACATATGGGCCGGAAACCCAAGCTCCCTGCCAATATCCACACAAAGTGTTCGAATATATGTACCCTTGGAACAAACGACCCGGATCGGAACCGACTGCCGTTCGTCTTTTACTGGGAATGGTCTGTCAAGAAGCTCTATCGTTTTTATGGTTACTTTTCGTTCAGGCCTATCTACTTCTATGCCTTCCCGTGCATATTGGTATAAACGTTTTCCCTTAACCTTTACTGCTGAATACATCGGCGGGACTTGTGTAATCTCTCCAATGAAAGATTTTAGAACGGACTGGATTTCACTGGCAGGAATTTCATCAACAACGGGCTTCTGGTCAACAACATCTCCAGAGGCATCTTCCGTTTCCGTTGACGAACCTAACGTAATTACTGCTTCATAAACCTTCTCTGTATCTGTTAAAAAAGGGACGATTTTTGTTGCCTTGCCGACACAAAGCGGCAAGACCCCTTCAACATCTGGGTCCAGGGTTCCCGTATGACCGATCTTTCGAGTCTTTAACATGCCCCGTGCTTTGCTCACACAGTCATGTGATGTGTACCCTTTTTCCTTCCATAATGGGAGAATACCATGCATGAATTCCACCCCACAAACTTTATTATTGTACATAGAGAATCCGTGCATCCAAAGCACGGATTCCCCTGTTGTTCACCTCTAGGGCGAAAGCAGACCTTTTTATCTTCATAAGGCGCTTTTACCTTTGTACTTAGCTGTCCGTATCGTTCAGATCCTTAAGAATCGTTTCAATGCGATTTCCACGTTCGATCGCTTCATCAAATTCAAACATGATCTCTGGAGTCTTACGTAAACGGATCCTTTGACCAATTTCCGAGCGAATGAATCCTTTCGCTTTAGCTAAGCCAACAAGTGTATCATGTTTTTGCTTGTCGTCCCCAAGCACTGAAATGAAGATCTTGGCTTGTTGAAGATCACCGGTTACTTTTACTTCCGTAACGGTAACAAAGCCTACTCTGGGATCCTTAATCTTCTTGCTGATGATATCGCTCATTTCTTTCTTCATCTGCTCACCGACACGGTTTGCACGTAAATCATTCATTCTACCTTCACCTCTTCGAAACTAAAACGTCTACAACCATTCTTGGACTGTTTCTGTTCGTTCTAATTCAGGAAATGAGTCAACGAAAGCTAAAGCCTGCTGGATTGTCTGTTCAGCAATCACTTTACTGCTTGAAATCGTAACAATTCCGATACATGTGCGCTGCCACAGGTTTTGATGGTCAAGCTCACTGACAGCTACATTGAATTCATTCTTCAGCCTCGTTTGTACTCTTTTAATAACAGAACGCTTTTCTTTTAAGGACTGGGCTTCATAGATTATCGCTTCCACCTCAGCACTTAAAATCATTTACGTTCAATTTCCTGCATAACATAAGGCTCAATCATGTCGCCAACTTTCAAATCGTTAAAGTTCTTTATGGTCACTCCACATTCGTACCCTTGTGCTACTTCTTTGGCATCATCTTTATAGCGCTTAAGGGCATCTACTTCTCCTTCATAAATAACTACACCATCACGGATAACACGGATCCCTGAATTACGGGTAATCTTGCCATCTGTAACGTAAGAACCGGCGATGGTACCAATTTTAGAAACTTTGAAGATTTCGCGGACCTCCACTTGACCAATGATTTTTTCTTCATATTCTGGGTCAAGCATCCCTTTCATAGCCGCTTCAATTTCTTCCATGACTTTATAGATGATGTTGTGCAGACGAATTTCAACATCTTCAGATTCTGCTGCTTTTCTAGCATTTCCATCTGGGCGAACGTTAAACCCGATAACAATTGCATTTGAAGCCGAAGCAAGCGAAATATCAGATTCTGTAATCGCTCCTACACCGGTATGAATGATTTTCACCTTCACACCTTCCACTTCAATCTTCTGAAGTGAACCTGCCAGCGCCTCAAGAGATCCTTGCACATCTGCTTTCAAAATTAAATTGATGTCTTTAATGTTTCCGTGTTTGATTTGTTCAAATAGATCATCAAGGCTTACCTTAGCGGTAGAACTGCGGTCTGCTTCAATTTGTTTCTGCTGACGTGCTTCACCAATCGAACGTGCCTTCTTTTCATCTTTAAAAGCAAGGAAACGGTCGCCAGCTTGTGGAACATGATTTAATCCAGTAATTTCAACTGGAGTAGAAGGGCCGGCTGTTTTTACTCTTCTGCCAATTTCGTTCACCATTGCCCGAACACGCCCGAATGTGTTGCCCACAACCACAGCGTCACTGACATTCAGTGTACCATTTTGTACAAGAAGCGTGGCTACAGGGCCGCGTCCTTTATCAAGCTCTGCTTCAACGACTGTACCGGAGGCCAGGCGATCAGGATTTGCTTTAAATTCTTCCATCTCAGAAACGAGAATAATCATTTCAAGCAATTCATCTATCCCTTTCCCTTCAACTGCGGACATTTTAACGAAAATGGTATCTCCGCCAAAGTCTTCAGAAATTAGCTCATATTCCATTAATTCCTGCATGACTCGATCAGGGTTTGCCCCTTCTTTATCCATCTTATTAACAGCTACAATAATTGGTACCTCGGCCGCTTTTGCGTGGTTAATTGCTTCCCGTGTTTGCGGCATAACTCCATCATCTGCAGCTACGACTAAGATGGCGATATCAGTTATTTGGGCTCCACGTGAACGCATGCTCGTAAAAGCAGCGTGACCTGGTGTATCTAGAAACGTGATTTTCTTTCCGTTTTCCTCAACTTGATAGGCCCCAATATGCTGAGTGATCCCGCCAGCTTCGCCTTCCGTTACTTTTGTATCACGAATCGAATCAAGCAACGTCGTTTTTCCGTGGTCAACGTGGCCCATGATGGTAACAACCGCTGGACGCTCTTGCAAGTCTTCTTCTGCATCCTCGGAAATCATGTTTTCAATGTCCGTTTCATCTACAACGACTTCTTCCTCAACTTCCACACCAAATTCTGCACAGATTAATTCTATAGAATCACTGTCAAGATCCTGATTTTTTGTAGCCATCACACCTAAGCCCATCAATTTTTTGATAATCTCTGAAGACTCTTTGCTTAATTTTTCAGCAAGTTCTCCGACTGTCAATGAACCTAAGTAAGTAATTTTCTCTGGTGTTTGCTTCTTCTTAGGTTGCGGTTTTTGATTTTGCTGTGGCCTTTGCTGCTTATTATGCTGCGGACGACGATTCTTTTTCTGGTTTTGATTATTTTTTTGTGCCTGATTTTGTTGCGGCTTTTGATTACTTTTTCCTTTGGCAGCAGGCTTGTTTTCTTTCTTTGCGCCCTTTCCAAAGGCCTGGTCAAGTTTGCCTTTTACATCATCCTCAACCATAGACATGTGGTTAGAAACTTCTACTTTCATGTCCTTTAATTTATCAATCACTTGTTTACTGGATAGTTCATTTTCTTTTGCATATTCATATACGCGCATTTTACTCATTCTTTCACCCCCGAATAGATTCATCGAGTAGCGATTGCAACTTTTTCGCAAATCCTTGGTCAAGAACTGCGATCGCGACTCTCCCTGACTTCCCCATGGCTTGTGAAAGGGTTTCTCGATCATCCACCACATAGCAGGGTATATGATAAGAGCTACATTTATCTGTAAGCTTCTTCATCGTTTGTTTTCCTGTATCATTTGCAACAAGGACCAACTTGGCACGTCCACGTTGAATGTCTTTAACAATATGTTCCTCACCGAGCGTAACCTTGCCTGCCCGGAGTGCTAGCCCAATTATATTTAAATAAGAGCCTGACATTAATGGCTAGCTCCTACAATTGTTTTTAATTCTTCATAAATTGTTGCATCCACTTTGGTGTTTAAGTGACGGTTCAGCACCTGCTGCTTCTCTGCTTGCTCAATAACCTCAAAGCTTTTAGAAATGTAGGCGCCTCTTCCATTCTTTTTGCCCGTTTGATCAACGAATACCTCTCCATCTTTGTTACGCACAACTCGAATGAGCTGTTTCTTTGGCTTCATTTCTTGCGTAACCACACATTTCCTTAATGGAATCTTTCTAGATTGGGCCATAGCTTTTGCCCCCTTATTCTTCAGTTAATTCATCAGCCTCTTCATCTTCTGAAGCTGATTCTTCTGTAATCACACCTTGTTCAAGTGCTTCACTTTCGCTCTTAATATCAATCTTCCAGCCTGTTAGCTTGGCTGCAAGTCGTGCGTTTTGTCCTCTTTTTCCAATTGCAAGCGATAGTTGATAATCGGGAACAATGACAGTTGTAGCCTTTTCTTCTTCATCAACGAGGACTTCAACCACTTTAGAAGGACTAAGTGCATTTGACACATACTCGATAGGATCCTCTGACCATTGAACAATATCGATTTTTTCGCCTTTTAACTCATTCACAATCGCTTGGACCCGCTGGCCACGCTGGCCGACACACGACCCAACTGGATCTATTTCTGGATCATCAGCATAAACTGAGATTTTTGAACGATCTCCTGCTTCACGAGCAACTGACCTCACTTCAACTGTGCCGTCATAAATCTCAGGCACTTCCATTTCAAATAAACGCTTGAGCAGACCCGGGTGTGTCCTTGACACATAAATATGTGGTCCTTTATTACTATTCTCTACCTTTGTAACAAAAACTTTTAAGCGGTCATGCACTTGATAAGATTCAGTAGGCATCTGCTCGCCTTCAGGTAGTCTTGCTTCAATTTTCCCTAGATTTACATAAACAAATCTTGGATCTTTACGCTGGATAATTCCTGTCATCACATCTTCTTCACGGTCAACATACTCTCCGTAAATAATCCCGCGTTCTGCTTCTCGAACACGCTGTGTGACGACCTGCTTTGCAGCTTGGGCAGCAATTCTGCCAAAGTCCATTGGCGTCACTTCTACCTCGATGACATCGTCTATATCATAGTTAGGATCTATTTCCTTGGCTTCTTCTAAAGAAATCTCCTGCTGAGGATCCATAGACTCTTCAACAATCGTCTTTCTCGCAAAAACCTTCATACTGCCTTCGTTTTCATTAATATCTACACGAACGTTTGTAGCTGAATTGAAATTCTTCTTATAAGCTGAAATTAACGCTGCATCAAGCGCTTCCAACAACAAATTTTTGTCAATGCCCTTTTCCTTCTCTAAATAATTCATGGCATCAAAAAGTTCACTACTCAACAGTTTTCTCCCCCTTAGTTAAAAGTGACGGCCAAATTAGCCTTGGCAATTTTGTTAAAAGGCACCTCTAGTTGCTTTGTGCGTGTTTTAATACGGATATCTATGGTTGCCGTTTCGCCTTCGAATTGTACGAGTGTACCTTCGAACTCTTTCTCATTATCAATAGGTTCATATAATTTCATATAAATATGTTCACCTACATACTTCTTAAAGTCCTCCTTCGTTTTCAGAGGACGTTCAGCGCCAGGAGAGGAAACCTCTAAAAAGTATGGAAGATCAATTGGATCGATTTCATCTAATTGTTCGCTCAACCTTTCTGAAACTTGACCACATTCTTCAATGTCAATCCCTTCAGGTTTATCAAGGAATACGCGAAGAAACCAGTTCTTACCTTCTTTTTTAAATTCGATATCTACAAGTTCAAGATTCATCTCTTTAACAATAGGTTTCACTAGTTCTTCTGTAATCTCTGTTACATTTTTACTCATATGGAATCCCTCCTTTTTACTCCTGTTTATTGCCGAATTGCTGCAATCATATACTTATTTTGCTAAGGAAAGGACTAATTTAACCCTTGTTCCCGTTTCGAAAGGAAACCGCTATGATGAAATCATAGCGGTCTTCTCGTGCAAGAACAGATCACTCCTACGGGCAAGTTCTAAGTAAAAGTGAGCCGTAAATATAAACGAAAGAGTGGGTTTCCCCACTCTTTCGCTCGTCTCTATCGCTCTTCTCACCATAAAAAATATACCATAGATACTACATTTATGCAATAGGGGGCCGAAAAGCGGAAAGGGGCGCTTAGACCTGAAACGCATAAGCAGAGCGGTGCAGTGGGGTGATCTTCCCCCACGGAAGCGAACTGCTTATGTCGCGAAGGTCTGCCCCTTGCAGCTAGACAGAGAAAAGCGGAAGTGCCCGGGTAGACACGACAGAGGAAGTTCGACTAAGATCGGCACGTCCTGTGCCAACGTCGAACTGACCCGCGTCCTGCGGGCCCAAGCAGAGCGGTGCAGTGGGGTGATCTTTCCCCACGGAAGCGAACTGCTTATGTCTCGAGTGTCTGGGCACTGCAGCTAGACAGCCATTCCACTTTTTAAAATAGCGATAGTTGGTTCTCATCAGGCATACCAGCCAGGCAGCCTTGATTATCCAAATATTCAAGCACCGTTTTCGAAATACGGCTGCGTTCTCTTAAATCCTGCTTGGAGAGAAACTCCCCTTCTCCACGGGCATTAACAATATTAATCGCTGCGTTTGTACCTAAACCATCGACAGCATTGAATGGAGGAATCAGTTGATTACCGTCAACAATGAAATCTGTCGCGCTTGATTCATAAAGATCAACACTCTTAAAGCCGTATCCTCGTTCACACATTTCTAGAGACAATTCAAGCACTGTCATTAAGCTCTTCTCTTTAGGTGTAGCATCCAGGCCCTTCATTTGGATCTCTTCAATTCTTTTTCGAATCGCATCAGAACCCTTAATCATCGTCTCTAATTCAAAGTCACTTGCTCTTACCGTAAAGTACGCAGCATAAAAGTAAATCGGGTAATGAACCTTAAAGTAAGCAATCCGGACGGCCATTAATACGTAAGCCGCCGCGTGAGCCTTCGGGAACATATACTTGATTTTTTTACATGAATCAATGTACCAATCTGGAACACCATTCTTCTTCATTTCTTCGATCCATTCATCCTGAAGACCACGCCCTTTTCGGACAAATTCCATGATTTTAAAGGCTAAGGATGGCTCAAGGCCTTTATGCATGAGATAAACCATGATATCGTCACGACAGCCGATCACTTCAGGCAATGTACAAATACCGTCATTTATGAGCTGCTCGGCATTGCCAAGCCATACGTCTGTACCATGTGACAGACCAGATATGATGACGAGTTCAGCAAAGGTCTTTGGCTTTGTATCTTCAAGCATCTGCCGGACAAATCGAGTACCAAATTCAGGAACACCAAGCGTACCAGTTTTACACATAATCTGTTCAGCGGTTACACCTAAGGCTTCAGGCCCACTGAAAATTTTCATTACTTCAGGATCGTCAACAGGGATTTCTTTTTGATCAATGCCGCTTAAATCTTGAAGCATGCGAATCACTGTTGGATCATCGTGTCCGAGAATATCAAGCTTCAGTAAATTATCATGAATCGAGTGGAAGTCAAAGTGGGTTGTTTTCCACTCTGACTTCGTATCATCTGCCGGGAATTGAATCGGTGAAAAATCAAAAATATCCATGTCGTCAGGCACAACAATGATGCCCCCTGGGTGCTGTCCTGTTGTTCTTTTGACGCCCGTACAGCCTTGAACAAGACGATCGACCTCTGCATTTTTATATTGCAGCTGGTGGTCACCTGCGTATCCTTTCACGTATCCATAGGCCGTTTTTTCAGCAATTGTACCAATCGTTCCAGCCCTATACACATTGTCTTCCCCAAATAAAGTTTTCGTATAATTATGGGCATGTGGCTGATACTCACCGGAGAAGTTCAAATCAATATCGGGTACTTTGTCACCTTTAAAACCAAGGAACGTTTCAAAAGGGATATCCTGCCCGTCTTTTTTATAGGCCGTCCCACATTCAGGACAATCTTTTTCGGGAAGATCAAATCCGCTGCCGATGGACCCATCCGTGAAAAATTCATGATGTTGACAGTTTGGACAAACGTAATGGGGCGGCAAAGGGTTCACTTCAGAAATATCTGTCATTGTTGCAACCAACGAAGACCCTACCGATCCACGTGAACCGACTAAATACCCATCCTCAAGAGATTTCGTTACGAGCTTTTGCGAGATTAAGTAAATAACGGCAAAACCATTGCCAATGATACTCTCAAGCTCTTTATCTAATCTTTTTTCTACAAGCTCTGGAATTGAATCCCCATACAGTCTCTTCGCTTTATTGTAGGACATTTCCCGGATTTCTTGATCGGCTCCTTCAATGTTTGGTGTGTACAAATCTTCCTTGACTGGATTGATCACATCAATGTTATTATTCAATCTATTTGTGTTAGTGACAACAACTTCTTTTGCTTTCTCTTCCCCTAAAAAGGAAAACTCTTCAAGCATCTCGTTTGTGGTTCTAAAATGAACATCTGGCAATGTTTGACGATTGAGCGGGTTCCCATTTTGTGAAGAGATAAGGATTTGCCGGTACATCTTATCATGGGGATCGAGGTAGTGGGTATTCCCTGTAGCAACAACAGTTTTCCCCAAACGATCACCCATATCGACAATCTTTTTTAGAATGTCATAGACTTGCGCCTCATTTTGGACTAAATCCTTTTCGATCAAGTGTGCATAATTGCCCGGAGGCTGTATTTCAAGATAATCGTAGAATTCAGCAACCTTCTCTGCTTCTTCTGCGGATTTCTGCATCATCGTCTCAAAGACTTCCCCTTTATCACAGCCTGATCCAATCAGAATACCTTCACGAAGTTTAGCAAGCCGTGACCTTGGCAGACGTGGAACACGATAATAATAGTTTAAGTGGGCCTCTGAAACAATTTTGTACATATTTTTAAGACCTATACTATTGACAGCAAGTAATGTGACATGAGAAGGCCGTGACCGTTGATAGGCTTTGCCTTCACCCATGTAATCATTTAGATTCATATGGTTGGTAATTTCTCGTCCAATAGCTTTCTTTACCAGTTTCCACATTAAATAACCTGTTACCTCAGCATCATAGATCGCTCTATGGTGTTGAGTTAGTTCAATATCAAAATGCTTACAGAGTGTATTTAATCGGTGGTTCTTAAGCTCGGGAACTAGAAATCTAGCAAGTTCAAGTGTATCAATGACAGGGTTAGGAGCTTTCGGATAATCGATCCTTTGAAAACCAGCATTAAGAAAGCCCATGTCAAAACTAGCATTGTGGGCTACTAAAATGTCATTGGCCATCCAATTATGGAAATCCTTCAACACGTCATCAATTTCAGGGGCATCATTCACCATGTCATCGGTAATTCCTGTTAAATCAATAGTTGTCTGGGATAGAGGATGATGCGGGTTGGCAAAGGATTCAAACCGATCAATGATTTCCCCGCCTTTTACTTTGACTGCAGCGAGTTCAATAATTTTGTCATACACAGCAGACAACCCTGTCGTTTCCACGTCAAAAACGACATACGTATCGCTTTCAAGGTCGCGATCCTGCTCTTCATAAGCAATCGGTACTCCATCATCAACTAGGTTTGCTTCCATTCCATAAATCACTTTAACGCCATGTTTTTGACCAGCAGCATGTGCCTCAGGATAGGCTTGAACAACAGCATGGTCGGTTATAGCGATCGCCTCGTGACCCCAGTTTGCAGCTTGGGCGATCAGTCTGGGAGCTGAAACGGGTGCATCCATTTGACTCATCGTCGTATGGGCATGCAGCTCTACTCGCTTCTCTCCTTCTTCCGCCTCATCTTTACGAAGTTTTGGAGCCATTTCATTAATATCATTGGCCATCATCGTTAATTCACTTGTAAAGTTATCTGTTTGGATACTCCCTCGGGCCTTGATCCACATTCCTTTTGTGACGTGCTTAAACATCTCAGCATGATCATCCCCGCGCGAGAACATCTTAATTGAAAATGAATCCGTGTAATCGGTCGCTTTTATAAGTAAAAGGTGGCGTCCGGAACGTAATTCTTTAATGTCGGCATCAAAGACATATCCTTCAATAATTTTCCTTCGTTCTTCCTCTTCAATGTTTTCCATTGGCTCTGCATCTTCCTGGATCTTATAGCCAATTTCAATGGGCCCTTTCGGTTTCGTATCCTCTTCTTTCTCCTTCGCACGTTCTTCCTGTTCTTTGACAGCTTTTTGAACAAGCTGTTTATCTTCTTTCTGCCGCTCTTCCTGAAACCTTTTTAATTCTTCCTGTTCTTCCTTCACACGTGTAGACAGCATCAGTGATGGCAGACCAGATTGAACACAAAAACTCTGCAATGGAGTGTCTAATTTCTTCTTCACTGCATGACTCTCCGCCAAGTTTCTACAAGTTAACATAATTTTATTTCCGTTAATTTCTGGCTGTTGCTCCATAAGTAAATCCTTGTAACCAGGATTTAAATTGGGCATGGACTGGATAAATCCTTTCCAGTACTCATTAATAGCGTCTGGATCTACACCTTTATCTGCTGCTTCAAACGTCCAGTCCACTTCTGCAATGGAACGGAACGCGCTCTGCAGCTTACTAATAAACAATTGATAAACAGAAGGTGGCAGTACACTTGGAATACTAAAGTGAAAATGCCACTTTTTTTCTGCTTTATATACGATCAGTTTCTCAAGTGAGCTATCTTTAAAATGAGGCTCAATCAGATCTTGTGGAAACTGGATTTGCTCCAATAAATAATGCATTTTTTCCTGATTGGTCACACCCAATGTGATTCCTCCCTGTAGGGGTAAATAAAACAAAGTGTCTATGCCCTCACTATTTGACTCGGGATAGACATACTTAAAGAGGATGTTCAAAAAACACCATGATAAACGGCGAATTTCTTCGTTGCTCGGTTTTTTCCGGTCCTCACGTATGAAAGGCATACGGCTTGCGATCCTCAAAACTTTCGCGGCTCGAACTTTGCGACGCGCAAGGAACGTGCTAGTGTCGACTTTGTCACAGGAGGTGACGATCTTTGTCGACGTTCTCATTCGTCAACTTTTTGAACACACACTTAAAGACATTATACTTCATGATTCTACATAAAAGATACCCTTGCTTGATAAACATATACGCAAGGGTATCTGAAGATTTTATTGCTTTAACCAATTTGATACGACAGATAAAATTTCGGATTGCTCAAGCTCTGATTGATTACCTGTTACGCGTTCTTTCATTTCAACAATTCCTTCTCCAGCTCGTTTCCCTACAGTCAAGCGAAGCGGAATTCCAAATAGGTCACTATCGGCAAATTTGACCCCGGCTCTCTCTTTACGATCGTCATATAATACTTCAATCCCAGCATCGATAAGCTCGTCATATAGTTGATCTGCTAATTGCTGCTGCTCTTCCTTTTTAGAATTTAGTGAGAGCAGGTGAACTTGGAATGGCGCGATATTAGCAGGCCATGTTATGCCTCGTTCATCATGGTACTGTTCAACGATCGCAGCAACAGTACGAGACACGCCGATTCCATATGATCCCATTACCATTGTCTGTGCTTTCCCTTGATCATCTAAGTAGGTGGCATTCATCTTCTCCGCATAGAACTTGCCTAATTTAAACACATGACCTACTTCAATGCCACGGGCAAATGTAATCAGTCCTTGACCATCAGGTGACGGGTCCCCTTCTTGAATAAAACGAAGATCCGCATACTGTGTGACCTGGAAATCCCGCTCAGGTGTGACATTGACATAATGATAACCTTCCTCATTGGCACCACAAGATACGTTGACAAGCATTTCTACTGCCAAATCGGCAACGACCTCAACTTCTTCAGGTACGTCAACAGGTCCTAGTGAACCAAAGCCTGTCCCAAGCAGCTCTTTTGTCTTTTCCTCACTTGCCAGCTCAACAATATCGGCTGAGTAAAGGTTTTTAAGTTTTACATCATTCACTTCATGATCCCCGCGGGTTACGACCATAACAAAACGATCATCCACTTTAAACATGATTGACTTTAATCCTTCTTCTAAGCCATGCCCCAAAAAGTCAGCAACCCCCTGCATTGTCTTCTGATCAGGTGTAGCTACTTTTTCCATATTTTTAAGAGCCGCTGTCGATTTTTCATAGGTTGTCACTACAGGTGCCATTTCTATGTTAGCCGCATATTCCGAAGTGTCAGAGTAGGCAATCACATCTTCTCCTACTTCAGAAAGGACCATAAACTCATGGGTATCCTTGCCGCCCATTTGACCGGAATCTGCGATAACAGCACGAAAGTTAAGCCCTAGCCGGCGGAAAATATTCGTATAGGCGTTAAACATCTTGTCGTAGCTCTCATCCAGGCTTTCAAAGGACTCATTAAACGTATAGGCATCCTTCATTAAAAATTCACGTCCGCGCAGCAGTCCAAAACGAGGCCGCTTCTCATCACGAAATTTATTCTGAATTTGAAAAACTGTCAAAGGAAGACGCTTGTAGCTTTTCACTTCATCGCGAATAAGGCTAGTAACCACCTCTTCATGCGTGGCACCGAGAGCAAACTCACGCTCATGTCGATCATCAATGCGCATTAGTTCAGCACCATATGTGTTCCAGCGTCCGCTTTCTTTCCACAGTTCCGAAGGCTGCAGACTGGACATCATCATTTCATGTGCCCCGATCTTTTCCATTTCCTGGCGCACGACTTCTTCTACTTTACGCAGCACACGGCGGCCAATTGGGAGAAAGCTGTATATACCAGATGCGATCTGACGTATGTATCCTGCTCGAACGAGAAGCTGGTGACTTTTTATTTCAGCATCGGCAGGGATTTCCTTTAACGTTGGGATTAACATTTGACTTTGTTTCATTTTTTCCACCTCTTTTTAAAAATGAAGCTGGAAGCGTATAAGAGAACGATCACTCCCTCCGCTTCCAGCTCGGTCATTTACAAGAATAAGCGTTGAATGTCATTCCATGTCACAACTAACATTAATAACATCAATAGAGCAAATCCAATAAAATGGACAATTCCTTCTTTTTGTGGATCGATCGGCTTTCCGCGTATCCCTTCAAGGCCAACAAATAGTAAGCGGCCTCCATCTAGAGCAGGGAGCGGCAATAAGTTTACGATCCCAAGGTTAACACTAAGAATAGATGTCCACATAACAAAGTTCGTCAAGCCTGTTTGAACGACACGGTCTGTTGCGTCATAAATCCCTACAGGACCAGACAGCATATCTAATGAAAATTGACCTGTGACAAGTTTTCCTAAATTGGTCAGAATTAACGTACCCCACTCATAGGTTTGCGTAAAACCATAGGTGAGTTTCTTAACAAATGAATCTTCAAAGGCACGTGCCACACCTACTTGACCAATGGTGACTTCCCCCTGTTCAATTTGTGCCGGTGTAACATCAACCTGTATCGTTTCCTCATTACGCTCAACAGATAAGGTCACTTGCTCCTCTGGATGATTTCTTACGATTTGAGTAAACTCATCCCACGTATTCACTGATTCCCCATCAATCCCAACAATTTCGTCTCCAGCCTGTAATCCCGCTTCTTCTGCAGGGGAGTCAGGCTGGACGTCACTAATAAGTGCATTATTTACGGGGACGCCTTGGATAAAGCCTAGAATCATAAACAAAATGATGGCTAGTACAAAGTTCATCATCGGACCGGCAAACAATTGCATCGCACGTTTCGGCACAGATTTTGAAGCAAACTGGCGATCATACGGGGCAATCTGTGTTTCTTTTTCATCCATGACAAACATCGCTTTAGGATCTACATCAAAGTAAAGCTTCTCTTCTTCGTCAATTTCATATCCTTCAATAATTAAACGATGATCGAGGTCAGCCCGTTCTACTTCAACGACACGAGCATAAGGATGTTTCGATTTATTGTTGACGATGATACGATTGACTTTACCTGCCTCATTGAATTCAAGTCCAATATGATGACCAGCCTTCAGTTCAACAATCTCAGGATCCTCTCCTGCTACTCTTACGTACCCACCAATAGGCAATAAACGAATGGTATAAACGGTTTCGTTTTTTGTGAAAGCGAAAATTTTCGGACCAAATCCGATAGCAAATTCTCTAGCAAGCATTCCTGCTCGCTTTGCAAAAATGAGATGCCCCCACTCATGGACAAACACTAACAGTCCGAACATGAGTATAAATGCTATTACTGTCGTCAAATGAAGCACCTTCCTTTTAGAGGTTGTTCAAAAAATCACGGTATCACTTGCGGTCAATCCTGCGTCAGCTAGGTCTAAAAATAGCTGTGTTCCTGCATCTACAAGCCTGTAACTAAGAAGAGCAACTTTCTAAGGTGCAAGACAGCCTACAGGAGCCCTTCAAGTGGCCTCGTTACTCGTACAACTTAGCATACGTTCGGCAACTCAAAATTACGCCACCTATCCAGCAATTTTTGAACATGACTTTTAGTTTAAATGGACACGTTTTCTCGTTTCCTCATCGATAGATAGTATGGTAGATAAGTCTGGGTTATGAATTGTTTTATGCTGTGAAAGTTCTTGTTGAATTAATTGTTCGATTTCAAGGAAGGAGATTTTACCTTCTAGAAATAATTGGACGGCTACCTCATTGGCAGCGTTTAGAACTGTCGTCATCGATCCACCCTCACGCCCAGCTTCATAAGCCATTCTGAGACAAGGAAAACGATCCATATCCATTTTCTCAAAATGTAGTGTAGCCATTTCTTCTAGATTGAGCTGCTTTGTATTTTCTAAAGAATAACGTTTCGGATACGTTAATGCGTATTGGATCGGCACTTTCATATCCGGAGTGCCTAACTGTGCCATGACACTTCGATCTACATACTCTACCATAGAATGAATGACGCTTTCTCTATGAAGAATAACATGAATTTGCTCATAAGGCACATCAAATAGCCAATGAGCCTCTATCACTTCTAATCCTTTATTCATCATAGAGGCAGAATCCACCGTAATTTTCGCCCCCATACTCCAGTTTGGGTGATTAAGGGCATCTTCAACCGTGACTCCTGCAAGTTCTTCCCTTTTTTTATCGCGGAAGCTTCCCCCAGAGGCTGTAATGATTAATTTGTGAATATCCTTTTTACTTTCGCCATTTAGTGATTGGTAAATCGCTGAATGCTCACTATCTACAGGTAAGAGAGCCACATTATGTTTCCTAGCAGCCTCCATAACTAAATGTCCTGCAGTGACAAGTGTCTCTTTGTTAGCAATGGCGATTGTTTTTCTTGCTTCAATTGCTTTAAGTGTAGCAGGAAGTCCAATACTCCCCATAACAGCATTTACAACCACATCCACCTGATCAGCAACACTCGCTTCAATAAGTCCGCCGCTGCCAAATAAAATAGTGCTTCCCTGCCACTCTTTTTCAAGCTTGTCCTTAGTTGCTTCATCCTGAACAACAACTAAAGCAGGTTGAAACTCCTTAATGAGCGGGAGAGCCCTGTCTATATTTTTTCCAAATGCCATAGCATATAGAGAAAATTCTTCTTTATGCAATCGAAGCACTTCAAGCGTTTGTATACCAATTGAGCCTGTAGACCCAAGTAATGCAATTTGTTTCATCCTGGGAACTCCCCTTTTACTATCGGTAATCGTTAATAAATATAAAACACAAATGAAAGAACCCAGTTCATAGCAAGAGCCTTTTCTTCCTCTGGAATGAAGCCAACTAAATGCAAGATCGGCAGCATAAAAATCAAACTGTCGAAGCGATCCAACACACCGCCGTGCCCTGGAAGAATTTTGCCGGAATCCTTTACAGCATAGTGACGCTTAAACGCTGATTCCACTAAGTCACCGATCTGACCTGTTATAGAAATAAGAATTGTTACGAGCAGTACAATCAGCAGAGAATGCTGAAGCGGTTCTATCATATGAAAGATATAGGCGACCACACAAGCAAGTACAACACCGCCGACCGAACCTTCAATGGTCTTCTTCGGACTGATTTGCGGCCATAATTTATGCTTGCCAAGTAATCGGCCAAATATATACGCCCCTGTATCTGTTGCCCAAACAACAAAAAGAGCATAGAACACGTACTCCAAACCGGCCTCTCTCGTTACAATTAGATAATAAAAGCCCATCCCGATATAAATAGCAGATAATAAAAGGAATCCAACATCATCGAAGGTAAAGCGGTTTTTCACAAGAACCGTATAACTCAGCAAGATTAAAACAGCTAACAAAGTGAGTTCAGATTTGGTTATAGGTAAATTATAACCAAAAAACATCCCCTGCTTATACATCAGTGTCCACATAAGCAGTAAAGTAATACCTGAGGCAATGGAATACCGAGCAATTTTTTTCATACGCATGAGTTCATATATAGCTATGCTTGCAATTAAATAGACAAAAGCCTGAAAGATTAGATCGCCAAGCATAACAATAGGCAGAAAGATTAATGCCGCGACTAATGCTGTAATCGTTCGTTGTTTCATAGTACGTTCACACCTTATATTCCGCCATAACGACGTTTGCGGTTTTGATAATCGTAGAGTGCTTGTTCAAATAGATGTTCGTCAAAGTCTGGCCAAAACACATCTGTAAACCAGAATTCGGCATAGGCAAGCTGCCATAATAGAAAGTTGCTTAACCGTTGTTCACCACTTGTTCTAATCAGCAAATCTGGTTCTAATAGTTCTGATGTGTATAGATGTGATGAGAACAGCTGTTCATCAATATCACCTGTTGAAAGTTCACCCTTTTCAACTTGTGTTGCTATTTGCTTCACTGCATTGACCATTTCAAAACGGCTTCCATAGTTAAGTGCGAAATTTAAAATAAGACCGCTGTTTTCAGAGGTACGACTGATGGCTTCTTCCACTGCTTTACGGGTATGTTCTGGGAGTAAACCAGTATCTCCAATCGTTTGGACTTGTACATTTCTTTCAATGAGTTCTGGCAAATATGTAGTTAAAAAATCAACAGGTAATTTCATTAAAAAATCAACTTCATTTTTTGGTCGTTTCCAATTTTCTGTTGAAAAGGCATAGAGTGTAAGGACATGAACCCCTAAATCTGATGCACGGCGAACAATTTTCTTAACGACACTCATGCCTTCTTTATGGCCAGCAATTCTTGGCAAGCCCCTCTTTTTAGCCCAACGACCATTTCCATCCATTATTATCGCCACATGATTAGGAATATGATCATGATCGAGACTCAGAGATTGCTGTGTCGTATGTTTCTTATTTTTGGTAAATGGAATCTTGATTGGCATGACATTATCCCCCAGTCCGTTGGTTCCACTTTTCTATTATATACTATTATCCTACACCATGCCGCCATTCACATAAAGAGTATTTGATAGCAAAATAAAAGCCGCACTGCCAAACAGCGACAGTGCGGCTTTATACACCTAATTGGCCTATCAGATCAAACTTCCATAATTTCGTCTTCTTTAGTCTTAGCTAGTTTATCAATAGAGGTAATATTATTATCTGTCACTTTCTGAACATCATCTTGATATTCACGAAGATCATCCTCAGTCAGGTCCCCGTCTTTCTCAAGTTTCTTCAGACGGTCGTTTGCGTCACGGCGAATGTTACGGACTTGTACTTTGGCTTCTTCTGAATATTTACCGACTACTTTAGCTAAATCTTTACGGCGCTCTTCTGTAAGTGCTGGGATGCTAATACGCACAACGTTACCATCACTTGACGGTGATAGACCTAGATCCGCTTTTTGAATAGCTTTTTCGATCTCTGAAACAGCAGACTTATCATATGGTGTAATAACAAGCAGACGCGGTTCAGGTGCACCCACTTGAGCTAATTGGTTTAAAGGTGTAGCCGCACCATAGTAATCTACATAAACATTATCCAAAATAGAAGGGTTCGCTCGACCAGCTCTAACCGTAGCTAATTGACGTGAGTAAGCTTGAACAGCTTGTTCCATTTGTTGTTTCGTTTCATTAATCACGGCATCTGACATGATTATTTCCCCCTAACAATAGTTCCAATATTTTCGCCCATTACGGCCTTTTTAATATTACCTTCTTCTGTAATAGAGAATACCAATAAATCGATATCGTTGTCCATACATAAAGAGGAAGCTGTAGAATCCATAACACCCAAACCTTCATTAAGCACATCCAGATAGGAAATTTGGTCATATTTCTTTGCGTCGACGTTCACTTTAGGATCGTCTGAGTATACACCATCGACATTATTTTTAGCCATCAATATCACATCTGCTTCCACTTCAGCTGCACGTAATGCTGCAGTTGTATCCGTAGAAAAATAAGGATTACCAGTTCCAGCAGCAAAAATAACCACCCGTTTTTTCTCTAGATGGCGGATCGCTTTTCTCCGTATATACGGTTCTGCAACTTGTCTCATTTCAATTGATGTTTGGACACGTGTTTGAATACCCATGTTTTCCAAACTGTCTTGAAGAGCCAAAGAGTTCATTACTGTAGCGAGCATTCCCATGTAATCTGCATTAGCCCGGTCCATACCCATTTCGCTTCCTACTTTCCCACGCCAAATGTTTCCACCGCCAACAACCACGGCGACTTCTACACCTAACTCGGCTACCTCTTTAACTTGACGGGAAATGGATTGTATAATCGTTGGTTCAAGACCGAAACCTTCTTTGCCACTTAAGGCTTCTCCACTCAGTTTTAGTACGATGCGACGATAGCGAGCTGTAGTCATAGCAACCTCCATTTTTTCCTAATCTATTTTTGTGTCGATCATGATGTTATTTTTAGCCATTGTATGTAACGTGTTTTAAAATAGGGAACACAATGTGTCCCCCGTTTTAAAATTCGCTTATTTTTTAACTTGGCTCATTACTTCGTCAGCAAAGTTTTCTTCACGTTTCTGCATACCTTCTCCAACTTCGAAACGGACGAACCCTTTAATCTCACCTTTAGAAGAAGCTACATACTGCTTCACCTTTTGATCTGGATCTTTAACGAAGCTTTGCTCAAGCAGGCAAATCTCTTCGAAGAACTTGTTCAAACGACCTTCAACCATTTTTTCAACAATTTTTTCTGGCTTTCCTTCGTTGAGAGCCTGTGTTTTCAATACTTCGCGCTCGCTGTCTACTTCTGACTCAGGAATTTCGTCACGGGAAACGTAACGAGGGTTAACAGCTGCTACATGCATCGCTACATCTTTTGCAACGGCTTCGTCTGTGGACCCTTCAAGTACAGTTAGAACACCAATGTTTCCGCCCATATGCATATAAGCACCAAATGCATCGTTATCCGTTTTTTCTTTAATAACAAAACGACGAAGAGAGATCTTCTCCCCAATTTTAGCAACCATATCTGTAATGTATTCATTAATCGTGTTGCCTTCACCATGAAGCTTTTGCTCAAGTGCTTCTTCAACTGTGGCAGGCTTTTGGTTCACAAGGTGTTGACCAAGCTCTTGAAGCAGTGTTTTGAATTGGTCATTTTTTGTAACGAAGTCAGTTTCGCAGTTCACTTCAAAAAGAGCTGCTGTATTGCCTTCGACTACGATATGTGCAGATCCTTCAGCAGCAATACGATCCGCTTTCTTCTGTGCTTTAGAAATACCTTTTTCACGGAGCCATTCCATTGCTTTTTCCATGTCACCGTCATTTTCAGTAAGTGCTTTTTTACAATCCATCATACCAGCACCTGTTTTTTCACGAAGTTCTTTTACCATTTTTGCATTAACAGCCATTGTGTAGCCTCCTTATTTATCTAGACCTTTACGATTAAGAAAAGCTCGAAGCGCCCTGATAGACAGAAAAGCGCAAGAGTTTATAGTTTCTTCACTCTTAAAAAAGGTGATAAAAGGTCTGCCCCCTTATCACCAATTGAACCGTCACCTACTCTTGAACAGCTTCCGCTTCCGCTTCTTCTGTTTCTTCAGTTTCCTCGCCTTGCTTCGCTTCAAGAACAGCATCTGCCATTTTTGAAGTAAGCAATTTAACAGCGCGAATTGCGTCATCGTTCGCTGGGATGACATAATCGATTTCATCCGGATCACAGTTTGTATCAACAATACCGATTACCGGGATATTTAATTTATGAGCTTCCGCGATAGCAATGCGCTCTTTACGAGGGTCAATGACAAACATTGCATCTGGAATTGAAGTCATTTCTTTAATACCGCCCAGGAATTTAACTAGACGATCTTTTTCTTTAAGCATATCAACAACTTCTTTTTTAGGAAGCACGTCAAATGTACCATCTTCTTCCATACGCTCAATGTCAATTAGACGGTTGATACGCTTACGGATCGTTTGGAAGTTCGTTAGCGTACCACCTAACCAGCGTTGGTTAATGTAGTACATACCACAGCGATTCGCTTCATCGCGAACTGTGTCTTGTGCTTGTTTTTTCGTACCTACGAAAAGGACATTTCCACCATCTTCGGCGATTTGTTTTACGTAGTTGTACGCTTCATCTACCTTTTTAACTGTTTTTTGCAGGTCGATGATATAAATTCCGTTACGCTCTGTGAAGATATACTTCTTCATCTTCGGGTTCCAGCGACGGGTTTGGTGTCCGAAATGCACACCAGCTTCTAGCAACTGTTTCATAGAAATAACAGACATGTTTTTGTTCCTCCCGTTTGGTTTTAATTAGTATCCTCCGCCCTCATCATCTCTCATTACTAACTCTTATCAGAAAGAGCAACCATTAATGAAATCAAAAGACGTGTGTATTGACACCGACAGTAAATATATCACAATGGACCTATTCATTCAAGTATATTTGATTATTTTATATGTTGAAACTTTACAAGCAGCTCAACTTCTGTTTTACCCATGTTTAATTCACGGGCAATTTCCTCCATACTAGCCCCATTTTGGTACATCACTATCACACTAGACTGAAGGGATGGTTGATAATCTTCTTCACCTTCTAATGGCAGCGGAGGAGTGTAGTCTGGTTTCTCCTCTGTATCGATACTATTTTGTTCTGGGCGCTGTTTCGACTGCTGGGATGTATGCTTGAGCCACCCATCCATTTTTGCGTTCTCTTCTTTTATTTCCAAAAGATAAGCATTAAATACCTCTTCAATTTCACTAGATACCTGTTTTTGACGCAATTCTAATTCCTCTGTCTGTTTCACTTTATTAAACAAGACCATAATAGTTAAAATCAAAACCCCATGCAGAATAAAGCTAATCGCTAATAGAAAGTACACCATTTCCTTCACTCACCTGTTAAAATCTATTGTCACACCTGGAGTCCCGACTAATCGTCGATAATCGAAATCTCATTCTCTCTAATCTTTTAAGTAGACTTTCACTTTTAGTCACATGAGCCTGTTCTAATTGCGTTTCCATCTTTACGAATTTCAACCTACAACACTCATTAGTGAATTTCTCAGCTTAAAAATGGCTTTAGCATGAATCTGTGATATTCTCGATGTCGTTAAATCCATGATCTCACCAATTTCTGTTAAGGTTAGTTCTTCTGTGTAAAATAAACTCACGACCAGTTGCTCTTTTTCATTCAATTTTTTAATATGCTGGGCTAGTTCCTTGTAATTCTCTTCCCTTATAAGGCTTTCAGTTGGTGTAGGTGTAGTCTTATCAGGTATGGAATAACCAATACCCTCTTTATGTTCATCAGGGCTGTCTTTTACTTTTTCTTCGATTGAGAGCACGTGGGCATAGAGGGCATCCTTCATAATTTCTTCAACATCGATTATTGACATGTTAAGCTCTTCGGCAATTTCTGTTGAGGTTGCAGGTCTGTGATACTGCTGTTCAATATGTTCAGCTGTATGTTCGATTTTTTTTGCTTTATCACGGACGGACCGCGGAAGCCAGTCCTCTTTCCGGAGCCCATCCATTATTGTCCCCCGTATTCGAAAAGAGGCATAAGTCTCAAACTTTAAGTCGCGGGTGATATCGAATTTTTTTAACGCATCGTATAAGCCTAGCAGTCCAAGACTCTTCACATCATCTTTACTAACGCTTCTGGGTAGATGGACAGCTATTCGCTGGACGTGAAAAAGAACTAAATAATAGTATTGTTGCACTAATTCATTTGCTGCTTCCATGTTTTGCTCGTTTACCCAAAGGTCCCACAGCTCTTGTTCTTGAGGAGATATAGAGCCTGCCATGATCATCCCTCCTCACTTTGTCATTAATAAAAATAGATTGGGTATGATTATCATCTTCGTTTCCTGCACGCCAATATCAGATCATTGACTCTCCCTTGTTAACCGTACGAATATGTAACAGGCTTGTTGCCGGATTAAACTCTATTGTTCGTCCACTCTTCCCGCCTGTATCCTCAGATTCAACAGGAATCATTAATTGAGAAAGTCTTTTCTTAACCGATTCTACATTTCTCGGACCTATTCTCATCGTATCACTCGCTGTTGAAAACTGAAACATCTGTGCGCCCCCCGCAAGTTTAGCAAGTAGACGGTGTTTCTTCACACCTTCTATTATCATTTTGTCAACCAAAGCATCAATAGCTGTGTCCGCATATTTAGCTCGGTTTAATGAAGCTTCTTTGCTTAATGTTGAATCCGGCAGCATAATATGTGCCATCCCTGCTATTTTTGATGATCGATCATAAAGGACAAGCCCCACACAAGAACCTAGACCTGAAGTGCGAATCAATGTATCATGTTTAACTATCTCAAGCTCAGCGATACCTATTTTAACCGTCCCTGCTACTCTACTCATGACCAGAGACTCCTAACGATGCGAATAAAGTATTGTAAGAGGGCGGATCAGGAATCAAAAAGAAATGTCCCTCTATCGATTCATTGGCAGCTCCCTTTTCACTTAACGATGTTTCGATGACAATCGCTACATCACTAACTTGAGCAAGCTCTATTAGGCCAAAGCTTAGAACAGAGCCTGCCATGTCAACTGTTAAAGACGGTACTGATGGTTGCAGATCGAGATTTGTTAGGTCCGAGAGAGCCGAGAGATACGATCCTGCTAAAATATTACCGAGCTCCTGTAAGGCAGAAAAAGCTACCTTAGGAGGATCAGTGTCATCTAGATTAAAGCTGGTTATACCAGTTATTTGGCTTACGAAACGTTCGGATTGTGTCGGGGTTAAAATGAAAAACATATTCCCCGGAGCATCCCCACTTAAACGGAGCATGATACTAACAATCCTAGTCTCTGATCCGCCAGCTAGTTCCATTACCTCCTGAAAATCTACTAATCTAACAGTAGGGACATGCATATCAATTTTCTTATGGAGCAACTTAGATAATGAAGTTGCAGCATTCCCCGCACCTATATTGCCAATTTCCTTAAGAACATCTAAATGAAAGCTGGTAAACTTCTCACTAAACTCCATCTGCCTATCCGTTGACCTCATGCAGTTCTCTTACCTCTTCCCTTGATAACACCTTATCTAAGTTGAGCAGGATGAGCAGCCGTTGCCCGACATTAATCACCCCTTGAATATACTCCGCTTCTATCCTTCCAACTACTTCTGGTGGGGGCTGAATAGCCTCCACTTCTATGTCCATAACATCATTCGCTCCATCCACAATAAGCCCGATATCCATCTCCTCAATGGTTGCGATAATAATTCTCGTACGCCCACCCTGCTCATATCCTTCTAGGCCAAATCGCTTTCGTAAATCGATAACAGGGGTGACCACACCTCGCAGGTTGATCACACCTTCCACAAATGGTGCAGTTTTCGGTACACGTGTGATGTGCATAACCCGTTCAATTGATCCTACATGATGAACCGGTATGGCATATTCTTCATCTTCTATTTGAAAAACGATCACTTTCACTTGTTGTACATTCTCATACGACATAAACATAACTAAGCCTCCCTATTATTTGATCAGTGCATTTGAGTCTAAAATTAAAGCGACTTGACCATCACCTAAAATGGTTGCACCTGATATGGCGAACCCCCCAGATAAATAATCACCCAATGATTTAAGCACAACTTCCTGCTGGCCAATAAAGGAATCGACGACGAACCCGGCCATCTTGTCCCCTTTACGAGCAATCACAAGTAAATAGTCATCATCCTCTTCTAGAGTTTGTGGTGTCTCTAAAATATCTTTTAAAAATACTAGCGGGATTATATTTCCTCTGAAATCAATGACTTTCTTATTATGTGCATGCATAACATCCCTTTTATTGACGATCGCTGTTTCTATAATAGAAGAAAGTGGGATCGCGTATTTCTCTTGTTGCACCTCAACAAGCATGACCGAAATGATAGAGAGAGTGAGGGGGAGTTGAATCGAGAATATGCTTCCCTGATCTAACTCAGAATCAATCTCTATCCTTCCACCTAATGATTCGATGGTATTCTTAACCACATCGAGACCTACACCTCTGCCTGACACATCGGAGATCGTCTCAGCTGTTGAGAATCCGCTTTCCATAATCAGTTCATATACTTGCTTGTCAGATAAATTAACAGCTTGTTCCTCCGTGATGACATGATTTGAAATCGCTTTTTGAATTACCCGTTCACGATGGATTCCTGCACCGTCATCAGTGATTTCAATAAATACATGATTGCCACTGTGATAGGCCCTTAGCTCCAGTTTCCCTGTCACCGGCTTGCCTTTTTGCCTCCGATCCTCTGGACTCTCAATCCCATGATCTAATGCATTGCGAATCAGATGAACAAGCGGGTCCCCGATTTCATCAATCACTGTTCGGTCAAGCTCTGTTTCCGCCCCAACTATTTGCAAGTCTATATCTTTATTTAAATCACGTGACAGTTGTCTCACCATTCTAGGGAAGCGGTTGAATACCTGCTCGATAGGAACCATGCGCATATTCAAAATAATAGTTTGCAAATCACCTGATACACGAGACATCCTTTCTACCGTGTCCTTCAAATCATTATGATCCAACTCATTGGAAATTTGCTCTAAACGTCCGCGATCAATGACAAGTTCTTCAAACAGATTCATCAATACATCGAGTCGGTCTATATTAACGCGGATCGTTTTATTGGCAGCTTGCTTCCCTTTTTGCTCAGGAGCTGTGGATTGCTCCTCAGGCTTCCCTGCCCCTTGTTTTGCTATTATCTTTTCCTCTTGTTCTAATGAAGATGGCGAATCGCGATCTGATTGGGCTGATGTGTATGTATCAACATCAAATACTGAAATGTGAACATCGTCAATTTCAGAGATTTTCATAATCTTATTTTTAAGGTTGTCAGCTTGATCATCCGTAACAAATAACACCTGAAAACTCGTTCCAAAATTCTCATTTTCAAGTTCCTCCACAGCTGGTGTAGACTGAATGACTTCACCAGCTTGCTCGAAAACATCAAACACCATATAAACACGGGCTGCCTTTAACAAACAGTCCTCTCTTAGAGCAACGCGGACGATCCAGTTATTTAGTCCTTGCTCACTCGATTGTTCAAGAACTGCAAGCGCAAATTCATCCAATTCCACGGGGTTACCTACATTTGTTTTATTTGTTGCTTGATGACCAGCTACTTTAACTTCGGCCGTTTCTTTGTTTTCAATCGTTTGTAATAAAGCAACGACCCGGTTGACATCCCGTTCCCCTGTACCGCCACTTGCAATGTCCATCACCATGGCCTCGAGATCATCGACTGAATCGAATACGACATCGAGCATGTCAGAATCGACGTAAATTTTTTCGTTTCGAACCCCATCCAAAACATTTTCCATCTTATGTGTAAGGTTAGACAAGTCTTGATAGCCCATTGTTGCAGACATCCCTTTTAAAGTATGGGCAGATCTGAAAATCTCGCCAACGATGGCTAGATCTTTAGGGTTCTTCTCCAAATCTAATAATCGATCATTTATCGACTGTAAGTGTTCTTTACTTTCATCAATGAAAATTTCTAAATATTGATTGGTCTCCACATTCAATTCCCCCTGCCTAAAATGGCCTGTACTATTCTGTGATTTATATCGTCAAGTGGAGCAATTTCATTAGCTAAATTTGCTTTAATGACCGCTTTTGGCATCCCGTACACAACACAAGTTTCTTCTGATTCGGCAATACAGTAGGTTTCTGGGCACTGTGTTTTCAGTTCGATTAACCCCTCCATACCATCTGTCCCCATCCCTGTCATGATGACAGAAACCGTTTTGTACTGTTTCACCTTGGCTAGTGATTGGTATAAATAATTCACTGAGGGGCGATGTCCATTCATCGGTTCGCCCTGGCTGAGAGAAATTTTCAAGTGCTCGTACGTTGCTTCAACACCCATATGAAGATCCCCTGGGGCAATGTAGGCCACGCCACTTTGTAACTGTTCTCCGTGTTCTGCTTCTTTTACATGTATAGAAGCTAATTGACCAATACGCTTAGCCAAAGATTTCGTAAACCCTTTAGGCATATGCTGGACGACTAGAATCGGCGCCGGAAAACCTTTAGGAATCGCTGTAAGAACTTCCTGTAAGGCCCTCGGTCCACCAGTGGATGTCCCAATCGCAACAACGGAACGACCGTTTCCCCTTGATCCCTTTAATGGTAATCTCTGCATCAATTTTACTGGGGATTTTTTTGCAACGTTTGCTTTACTAGCAGTTATTATTTTTTGAATGATTTCTGTTTCTACTTGATTTATGTCAAGGGAAATCGCCCCTGAAGGTTTTAATACAAAATCAACGGCACCAAGACTGATGGCTTGGAGTGTGCTTTCCGCCCCTTTCCCCGTTAAGCTGGACAGCATCACGATAGGCTTCGGATCCTCCTGCATTAGACATCTTAATGCCATAAGCCCATCCATCACAGGCATTTCGATATCCATTGTAATGACATCAGGAGAAAGATCTTTAACTTTCCGCAAGGCATCTTTCCCATTTCGAGCCGTCCCAACAACCTCCATTCGATAATCCTTGTTTACGATGTCAGACAGGACTTTTCTCATGAACGCTGAATCATCTACAATTAATACTTTTACTTTGTTCAATCTATATCTACCTTTCTCCTTGAAAAACGGAGGATCTGTGGTACCGAGTTAGCAGCAAGTGGACACGATTAACCATTCTTACTTCAAAACAAAGCGCTTTAATTTTGAAATAAAAGATTCAGCTTTCTCATTATTTGGTCTCTTCAATGCGAGGTATTGTGCTGCAATTTGTCCGACAGCCCTACTCGCCTGACTCTTTGGCTGGGCAAGAACAAAAGGAAGCTGATTCGTTACAGCTTTTAAAACCGCGCGATCATCTGGAACCACACCTAAATTAGAGAGCTGTTTATTAAGAAACTTCTCCACGGCAGCCTCAAGTCTTCTAAATGTGCTCAATCCAGCTTGATCACTCAGTGCCCGATTAATCAGCACATGAATAGGTAAGGCAGGATCATGTCTTATTAAATGCTTGATCATTGCATAGGCATCGGTGATCGATGTGGGCTCGGCTGTTGTTACAACGATCGCCTCATCGGCAGAAGTGATAAAATGCAAGCTCTCCTCTGTGACACCTGCTCCCATGTCGAACAAAATAAAATCGTACTCAGTGGTAAGCTGCTCAAATGCTTGTTGAAAATAACGAAAGCTATTATTATCTAATTGGAAAAGTGTAGTTAACCCCGAACTCCCAGCGATATAGGCCAGATTATTTGGCCCCGATTCAATAATATCGCGAATATCTTTCCGCTCTTGAAAAAGGTGGACGATCGAGTATTTTGGTGTAACACCAAGCAGAATATCTACATTCCCCATACCAATATCAAGGTCGAAAATTAATACCTTTTTCCCTTGCTCTATAAGCTTTAAAGCAAAGTTTATCGTGAAGTTCGTCTTGCCGACACCGCCTTTTCCACTGGCGATGGCCATCGTTTTCGCCTTGGGCATATCCATTCTAATCAGACGGCTGCGAAGTTGTTCAGCTTGATCAGCCATTCGCTGCAGCCTCCATGACTGAGCGAACGAGTGATTTTCTGCTCGCAGGCTTTATATCATCAGGAACATTTTGACCATACGTAACATAGGCGACACCGATATTATGATTCACCGCCATGCTGATGGCACCGCCCATTCTTGATGTCTCATCCTCTTTCGTAAAGATAAGCTTCTTTATCGGAATATCTGCAAACTGTTGATAGATATTACTCATGTCAGGGTACTTAGATGTAAGCGATAGCACTAAGTACGTCTCTGTATCCTCTGTAAAATCAACCACTTTTCTCAGTTCATTTACATAATGGGCATCTCTAAAGTTACGACCTGCGGTATCGATGAGTACGAGGTCATAGTCTTCAAATTTTTCCCTCGCCTGAATATAATCTTCTAAGCTATAGGCAACTTCGAGCGGGATATCTAGGATTTTCGCATAGGTTTTCAACTGGTCAATGGCTGCAATCCGATACGTATCGGTTGTAATGAATGCGACCTTAAGATGTTTATTTAACAGGGCATCAGCCGCTATTTTGGCGACTGTGGTCGTTTTCCCTACCCCTGTTGGTCCCACAAGATGTACATACTGTTTCTTAAAAGACTCATGACCAAATGAGAGATGTGTCAGCTTCTTTTGCAGTTCATCTTCAGCAAGATTCGTCCACTGTTCATCAGAGATATCTCGATTTGCTGTCAGCTTCTGCAGTTCATCTGCAAGCTCCTTAGCGAGCATGGGCTCAACTTCCTGTGAAACAAGATGCCTATGTATAGATTCAATTGCGGCTGGATAAGAAGGTTGATGATGCTGTGTTTGAATCATAGCTTTTAACGACTTTAATTCCTTCAATAATTCATCGTTAGGAGCGTTTTGTCCTGAGAAGTCTCCTTTCATTTCAGTTTTAGTTTCCTTCTTTGGAACATGTTCGATAGTGGGATCGACTGCTGCAATTACTTCCACGTGACTCTTTTTAAATAGACCTAATACTCCTCCAACCTTAATCGGTTTGGAATTCAATATGACTGCGTCTGTTCCAAGCTCTTTTTTTACTTTCTTCATCACTTCCGGCATTGTTCCAGCTTGAAATTTTTTCACCTTCATGCGACATTCACCACTCCCACGCTTTGTACTTCTACATTAGGATCGAGCTCGTTATAAGATAATACGACGACTTGTGGAAGGAAACGGTCGAGCAACTGCTTCACATACATTCTCACTGCAGGTGAACATAATAAAATAGCCGTTTCTTCCTGTAACGATACTTGTTCCACTTGGGCAGCTATCGACTGTACGATCGTTGCTTGCGAGTCTGGATCAAGCGATAAATAGCTGCCATGCTCCGTCTGCTGGATATGATCAGCAATCAGCTTTTCTACTTTACCCGAAACCGTAATGACACTTAGACTGTTATCTTCTTTTCGGTATTGGGTTGTAATTTGCGATGATAAAGCTTGTCTTGCATATTCCGCTAACAGCTCGCTGTCATTTGTCATTTTTCCAAAGTCAGCTAGCGTTTCAAAAATAACCGGTAAATTTTTAACCGAAACATTTTCCCTTAGAAGTTTGGCTAACACCTTCTGTACATCACCAATTGCTAATGGCTCAGGAGTAACTTCATCTACTAAAATGGGATACGACTCTTTCAAATGGGTGATGAGCTGTTGTGTTTCCTGACGACCGAGTAGCTGATGGGCATTTTGCTTAATCACTTCAGTAATATGGGTAGAAACAACGGACGGGGGATCCACTACGGTGTAGCCGGAAAGTTCCGCTTCGTCTTTAAGCTCCTCCGTAATCCACTTCGCCGGCAAACCGAATGCCGGTTCTTGTGTATCAATGCCTTCCATCGTGTCATCAGCAACACCTGGACTCATGGCTAGAAAATGATCGAGCAGCAATTCCCCTTGAGCTACCTGATTCCCTTTGATCTTCAAACGGTATTCATTCGGTCCCAATTGGATATTATCCCTGATTCTCACAACAGGAATCACAATCCCAAGCTCGATTGCAAGCTGTCTTCTTATCATTACAATCCGGTCAAGCAGATCTCCACCTTGATTCGTGTCAGCAATCGGAATAAGCGCATACCCAAATTCAAACTCGATTGGATCCATACTTATCAGACTTACGACATTTTCGGGTGACTTCATTTGATCACTTTCCGCTTCATCCAACTGTTCGTCCTCAACAAACTCAGGCTCCTCACTTACACGAGACAACCAATAACCGCCGAAAATTAAAACCGATCCAATCAATCCCGTTAGAAAGAATGGAATAGGAGTCAAGCCTAAAAGCAAGATCGTTCCGCCGGCGATATAGAGCAGTTTCGGGTACCTTAACAGTTGAGCCGTTACATCTGTTCCGAGATTTCCTTGTGAAGCAACACGGGTCACCACAATTCCGGTTGCAGTCGAAATTAGCAAGGCAGGAATTTGACTGACAAGTCCATCCCCAACCGTTAAACGCATATACACATCGACCGCTTCCCCAAATGACATGCCCATCTGAACCATTCCGATGATTAAGCCAAAGATAATATTAATTAGGACAATAATAATTCCCGCAATGGCATCACCCTTGACGAATTTACTCGCACCATCCATCGCCCCATAAAAATCGGATTCATGTTCAATTTTCTCTCTACGCTCTTTCGCTTGATGTTCATTAATCAAACCTGCATTTAAGTCTGCATCAATACTCATTTGCTTCCCTGGCATAGCATCAAGTGTGAAACGAGCTGCGACTTCAGACACACGTTCAGCACCCTTCGTGATAACTAGAAATTGAATAATTACTAATATAATAAACACAACAAACCCTACCAGCGGATTTCCCCCAATTACGAAAGTTCCAAAGGTAGCAACGACTTCACCTGCCTCGGCTTCCGATAAAATCGAACGTGTAGTCGATACATTCAAAGCTAAACGAAATAAAGTCAACAATAAGAGCAAGGTTGGAAAGACGGCAAATTTCAATGCTTCATCCATATTCATTGAAACTAAAATAACGAGTAAAGCCAGGGCTATATTAACTAATATTAAAAAACTAAGAAGCCACCCAGGTAATGGTATGACAAGCATGATGATGATTAAAATAACACCTAATAAAACGGATAAGTCCCGTGCTGACATAGTGGGGCACTCCTTTGTTTACACTTTTTTCTCTAATCGATACACGTAAGCCAGGACTTCTGCTACAGCCTTGTAAAACTGTTCATCTATCGGTTGATCCATCTCCGAATGTTGGTACAATGCTCTTGCTAAAGGTCGATTCTCTACCATAATGATGTCATTCGCCTTTGCTACTTCTTTTATTTTCTGTGCTACAAAATCGACACCTTTAGCAACAACAAAGGGAGCATCTGATTTAGCCTCATCGTATTTAATAGCAATGGCATAATGCGTCGGGTTCGTTATCACGACATCTGCACCAGGCACTTCATTCATCATTCGCGATGCTGACATTTGTCTTTGCTTTTCTTTGATCTTTGATTTAATCAAAGGATCTCCTTCCATATTTTTGTGCTCATCTTTCAAATCCTTTTTAGACATCCGAATGTTCTTCTCATGGTCATAGCGCTGGTATAAATAATCGAGCACGGATAACAAAAGAAGGGCCAGGCCTGAAGCCAATCCCATCAAAATGGTGATTCGTGCAAAGAAAGCTAATGCAGCCTCGACTGATTTTTGAGAAGTCATCATCATTTGACCTTTGTTTACCCAGATAATGGCATAGGTGATGACACTAATCATTGTAATTTTTAGTAGCGATTTCACTAACTCTACTAAGGCCCGAGCTGAAAATATTTTCTTAGCACCTTTAATTGGATCCATTTTCTTCAAATCAAACTTTAACGGTTCTCCCGTAAACATAATACCGACTTGTAATAGATTTGAGGCAATACCAGCAACCATTGCTACTCCCATAATCGGTGCTAATGCCTTTGCCATTTCAATCGTCAACTCTAGAAAGAGCGTAAAAACATGCTCCTCCGAAACATTCCAATGAATATATTCAGTAAATGATTTTTCATACATTGCCATCATAGCCTCTTGGATCTGACCGCCAAACAAGTACAAACCGCCAAATACCATAATTAATAGGAAACCTGTATTTACATCCTGACTTTTCGGAACTTGCCCTTTTTTACGTGTATCTTCTCGCTTTTTCGGGGTTGCCTTTTCTGTTTTCTCATCAGCGGCGAAATACTGTAAATGAAGCTTTAGGTATGGCATCGATTAAGCACCTCCAAAAATCTGCATCAAGCCGCGCATCGTCGCAAGCATCGTTTCAAATAAAGTCCGAATTAACATAATATAGAACGTCATAGCAATGACCAATACGGCTAGAGCGATGAAAATCTTTAAAGGAAGTCCGACGACAAATACATTTAACTGTGGTACAGTACGTGCCACAATTCCGAGCGCTACATCTACTAGAAACAAGCAGCCAACAATCGGGACAGCCATTAAAAAAGCAATGACAAACATTTGGTTAAAAGCATCTATGACGTACATAATCCAAGTCTCATCCTCGAGTGAGATGAATTGATCAAGTGGGATTAAGTTATAGCTGTAAAACACACCGTCAAGCATAAGATGATGGCCATCCACTGCTAAGATAAATAAGAGGGTAATCATATATAAATACTGACCGACCAGCGGACTTTGTGCCCCTGTTCTTGGGTCAATGACATTAGCAATGGCAAAACCCATTTGGAAGTCTATGAAACCACCTGCAATTTGAATAGCCGCTAAAATAATATAAGCTAATAGTCCAATGGCGATTCCAACAGCGGCTTCTTTAAATAACAGTAAAAAATAGTTTTCATCAATTTGGATCGGGGGTATATCTATCGTGAAATACATCAGCAATGCCAGAAAAAAGCTAAATCCTATTTTGTGTTGTGTCGGAACGTTTCGATAGGAAAAAATCGGCAATGTAACGAAAAAAGACGTTACCCTTACAAGGATTAATAGAAAAGCGGGCAAATTGAGTAAACTTAACGATTCAAGCATATTATCCAACCAGCATGTTCAAGTTTTTAAAAATATTAGCCGTAAACTGTACCATGTTTGTCAGCATCCATGGACCAAAAAAGATCAATCCGATCAGAACAGCTACAATTTTAGGAATAAACGCCAGTGTTTGTTCCTGGATCTGTGTAGTTGCTTGAAAAATACTAACGAGCAATCCAACAGCCAGGGCCAATATTAGCAGCGGACCTGAGACGATCAACACAGTATAAATTCCTTCCTTAGCAAAAGATATGACCATTTCACTATTCATGCCTACCCATTCCCTTCACTTTTTGAACAACCCTAAAATCCTTCTAGTAACGATTTCGAAATTAAATACCAACCATCCACCAGGACAAACAGCAGAATTTTAAATGGCAGCGAAATCATAACAGGTGGCAGCATCATCATCCCCATTGACATAAGCACACTGGCTACCGCCATATCAATAACTAAGAATGGAATAAAAATCATAAATCCCATTTGAAAAGCTGTTTTTAATTCACTTATGGCGAAAGCAGGAACAAGTGTTGTCAACGGAATGTCTCGGACTGTTTCAGGCCGTTCCATACCTGAATAATTCATGAATAAGGCTAAATCCTTTTGCCTTGTGTGCTTGGCCATAAATTGTTTCATCGGGACACTAGCTTCTTCGTACGCTTCATCTAATGTGATTTCTTCATTAAAAAGCGGTGTCAGTGCTTCCTCGTTTACCTCTTGAAAGGTGGGTGCCATAATAAAAAAAGTTAAAAATAGTGCAATTCCTACGAGCACCTGATTTGGAGGCATCGATTGGGTTGCGAGTGAGGTTCGAACAAAGGACAGTACGATTAAAATCCTCGTAAAACTCGTCATTAAAATTAGAATCCCCGGTGCAAGCGATAAAACGGTCAAAAGTAGAAGGAGTTTTACTGATGTAGCAATATTTTCCGGATCAGATCCTGAGAAGATATTTATGAATTCATTCATTAGGATCCTCTCCTTTCTTCTTGCCCGTAACACGCATGCGCTTTTCCTTCATCTCAGCCAGTTGTTGTTCAAACAAGGACTTAAAGGAAGAATCTGTTGTTTTTGACAATCCATGATGATCACTTTTCTTCCTATTTAATATCTGACTCAGGCCTTTGTTTACAAGATCATCGTTTTCCTGGTGTAAAAGACTCTCCTTTGTTTTGTCTTCCGTAATTTCTGTAATGACCTCAATACTGTCTCCCACACCTACCACAAATACTTGATCACCGATTCTGACAGCCTGAATCGATTTATTAGGAGCTAATGTGAGCCCTCCCAAGTTTTCCATCGTACGATTCTTATTGAACACCTTACTCCGTTTGTTAAAAAACTTAAGCAGACCATAAATTAATGCTAGAACAAACAGCAGGACAAATATAAGCTTAATGACATTCCATACAATTGATGGAGAAGGCCCATCGTTTGAAACCACAGGCCTTTCGCTATTTTGTTCATTCTGCTCTACAGGGGTAGACGTATCACACCCCTCAAGCTCTGGATCTTTTGCACATTCACTGACAGAAGGGCCTAAGGCTGATACTGAAGATCCTAATGACAGCAAAAGAAAAGTAACTAGTAGTGTTGCTGATATCCATCTCATCACTAAAACCATTGAAATCCCTACTCTTTAATTAAGTGCTTTTTGTATCGCTTCAATTACACGCTCTGCCTGGAAAGGTTTGACGATAAAGTCTTTCGCCCCCGCTTGAATGGCATCCACCACCATGGCTTGCTGGCCCATGGCTGAACACATGATTACTTTTGCATTTGGATTATATTGCTTTATTTCTTTCAATGCTGTGATGCCATCCATCTCAGGCATCGTAATATCCATCGTCACGAGGTCCGGCTCATGTTCTTTATAAAGTTCAACCGCCCTTTGGCCATCTTCTGCCTCTGCGGCAATTTCAAAACCGTTTTTTGTCAAAATATCTTTCACCATCATTCTCATAAATGCTGCGTCATCCACAATTAAAATTCTCTCAGCCATTTCCCATTCTCCCCTGTTCTTATCTTAGTTTTTTCAATCGATCTTTTGGACTTAAGATGTCTGTTACTCTGACACCAAAGTTCTCATCAATGACAACGACTTCTCCTTTAGCCATCAACTTATCATTCACATGGATATCAACAGGTTCCCCAGCTAGTCGATCTAGCTCGACAACCGATCCTGAAGAGAGTTCGAGAATTTCTTTAATTGTGCGCTTGGTTCTCCCTAACTCAACCGTTACTTTTAACGGAATATCCATCAACATATCTAAGTTGCGTTGTTCCTCATTACTTAATTGCACCTGTTCTATATCTGAAAACTGAGCGGATTGGATGGTGGAATTGTTCATATTTTGTCCGCTTGCTCCTCCGACCAATTGTGGTTCAGCCTCCACTTTATCCACCTGCTCAGGCGTATGAGCCGCTTGCTTTGGCTGAGGTCGCGGCGTCTCGACAGGCTGTTCCGCGCTATTTTTTTTCGAGGATTCATCTATTTCTTCTTCAGGCGGGTTCAAAAGCTCATCCACTAGCTCCCGGGCAAATGTAACCGGCAGCAGTTGCATGATATCCGAGTCGATTAATTCACCGACCTTAAGATTGAACGACACCTTCATAAGTACTTCATCTTCAGGAATTTGATCTGTTCCTTGGTCTTCCTCCAAGTTCAACACATTAATCGTCGGCGGTGAGATGTCTACTTTTTTATTAAAGACTGTTGACATACTTGTCGCAGCTGAGCCCATCATTTGATTCATGGCTTCCTGGACAGCACTTAAGTGGATCTCATTTAGTTCATCAGCCGGTGAGGTTCCATCACCGCCAAGCATCAGGTCTGCAATTACCGCTGCGTCCGGTTCTTTTATAACTAAAAGATTTTCCCCTGAAAAGCCATCGGTATATGTAACGTTAATCGCAACGTGCGGTTTTGGAAATTCATCGGATATGGATGACCTCTTGACAGCAGAAATCGAAGGAGTGGTGATATCGACCTTTTGATTGAGTAAAGACGATAACGCTGTCGCAGAGCTTCCGAATGATATATTGCCAATCTCACCTAATGCGTCACCTTCTAAGCTAGATAGATAATCTTCCACCTTGTTCGAATCGTCTTCTCGTTTACTCGCACCTTGCTCATCATCACTCCCATTCAAAAGTGCATCTATTTCATCTTGTGATAACATCCCATCATTCATTGTAGTCAGCGCCCCTCGGTACTCTTCTAACACTTGTACGGCTAGCTTATTTTTTCTCTTACCTGGTTGAATATAAAACTTTTCCTGCTCATCAATTTTAAGTTTCATAGGCTCATCAACGAGCTGGTCTAATCGAATAACATCGTTTGTGTTTAACTTAAGAAACTCTTCAATCGACATATCTGACTCACCCAAAATCGCACGTACATCAACCTGTGCTGTACGCACCGTTTTTGACAATGCCGCATATTCCTCAGGTTTGCTTTCTTTTGTCTGCTGATTCTGCATCCAATAATGAACGGACAGCTTAGGTATGATTGGTTCTAAGACAACGTGCGGAATACATATGTTAATCATTCCGCTTGCCTCTCCAATTGAAGTATTTAAGGAGACGACCACAACTGTTTCATTTGGTGAAACCATCTGCAGAAACTGTGGATTAACTTCAAGTTCCTCAAGCAATGGTTCAATTTCAACGATCGACCCCCAAGCTTCCTGATAGTTTTCCAGAGAGTTCTCAAAAAGCTGTGACATGATCGTCGTCTCAATTTCCGTCAAATTATCCACTTTATTCACGCTTGATCCTCTTCCACCTAGCACGCGATCAAGCATGGCATAGGCAATATTCGGATTTGTCTCAAGCAATATCCGGCCGTCAAGCGGCGGGACACTGAAGATATTTAAGATCGTCATCGCAGGGATTGAGCGGATAAACTCTTCATACGGCAATTGATCTACAGATGCTACGCTGATATTTACATAAGTTCTTAACTGTGCAGAAAAATAGGTAGTTAATAACCTGGCGAAGTTTTCATGAATACGGGAAAGACTTCGAATTTGATCTTTAGAAAAACGGAGGGCCCGTTTAAAATCATAAACGCGTACTTTTCCCTTACTCTCTTCAACCTTTAAATCCTCAGCATCCATTTCACCTGTTGATAATGCTGATAGCAAGGAGTCTATCTCACTTTGCGAAAGAACCTCATCTGCCAAAAACGTCACCTCCATCTAAAAGTTGTTACTTCGTTACTGCAAGACTTTGTCAACGGTGTACACTTCCGTTATTTTCCCTTCGTTCATTAATTCATTAAGTTTAAGCTTTATGATTTCCTCTAATTCACCTAGCCCTCCCTGAAAGGCTTCGCCTTCCATAGTGGCTAGTTCTTTGATTAGAATGTTCTTCATTTGAAAGTCACGCTTCTCTAATTCTTCAAGAGCACCTTTACTGTCTGTTACAATTCTAAAACTGATACGGACAAAATGACCGTCCACTAAATCTGTTGTTATTTCTTCTGTTAGAAGTGAGGCCTCCCGGATCTCATCAATCGGACGTTCTCCATTAGCTTCACTACTATCCAAATTTAAAACAAAAATGAGAGCAGCTACGCCAACTATAGTTATCGTCCCCATGATAATCATTACGGTCTTAAACAAACTACTTTTCACTTCCGTCACCCGCCTTATCAGCGACCCGAAGCAATCCAATTTCACGATAAAACTGTTTCATCCTTTTGATGACGACTTCTTCCTCTTCCTTAACTACGAAGTTCCGGCCCTGGGTCGTTGTAATCGTAGTGTCAGGGTTAGCCTTAAGCCTTTCTATGTAAAGAGGATTAAACCAAAATGTCTCGCCATTGAGTCTCGTTAATGAAATCATATGAATGAGTGAGGACTCCTTTTTGTAAAGAGCCCTCCTCCCCCTTTACTAACGTTTTAGATTGACTAGCTCTTGTAAGATTTCATCAGATGTTGTGATGATTCTTGTATTGGCTTGAAACCCGCGCTGGGCTGTAATCATTTCAGTAAAAGCCTCAGCCAAATCAACGTTAGACATCTCAAGTGCGCCTGAAACCATTTGTCCAGTACCGTCTTGACCTGCTAACGAAAGGTCTTCTATAGTGTTTAGCCCAGCACCATCATTAGCACTGATGAACCCAGAGTTATCAGTTATCTGGAATGTACTTCCACCTATCTTTTGCAAACCGCTGGGGTTCGAAAATTTAGCAAGTCTAATTTGACCTGCAATCGCTGGTTCACCTTCAGCTGTAACATAATTAACTACACCGTTTGATTGGATGCTGAAACTTTGGGCATCCTCGGGGATTGTAATGATGCCTGAAGAAGGAACCTCAACAGTATCAGGGTTACCATCGTCATCCCATTCTCTAGCAACACCATTATCATAGGGTTGTCCAACTAAATAACGACCATCTGGACTAACTATTGCTCCATCATCATCCAAATAGAAGTTCCCTGCTCTCGTAAAGCTCAAGGTAGGGTTCTGGCTGAGTAGATCCTCCCCCTCATCAGAGTTAATGCCCTCACCAGCACCTTCTGCCAGCACAAACATGCCGTCTCCTTCAAGCGCTAAATCGAGTGGCCTGTTCGTTGTTTGACGATTCCCTTGTGTGTGAATGGTATCAATCGAACCAATTTGCGATCCTAATCCTACTTGAGAAGGGTTAACGCCTCCACGCATATTTCCGCCGTTTGCTCCGGCAATCGGACCTTGAGCACCTGACACTGTCTGGCTCATCATATCCTGAAACGTCACGCGTCCCTTCTTAAATCCGTACGTATTCACATTTGCAATGTTGTTCCCAATTGTGTCGAGCTTTGTCTGAAAACCTTTCATACCAGAAATTCCTGCGTACATTGAACGTAGCATTGTGCTATCATTCCTTCCCTTTAAATGTGTGTGCTTACCTCAGTCGGTTGGTAAACATATAAGGCTTCCCATATTCGGGGCCAGCCTACTGGTCAATAATGATCGTTCCGTTAATATTTGTAAAAATATGTGAACTCGTATCTTCGCGCCCCATCGCTGTTACAACTGTATTATTTTTGGTACTGACAACAAGGGCTGCATCGTTCATGACAACTAGTGAATCCGTAACACCTTTTGATTTGGCCTCAGCCATTTTATCGGAAATGACCTGCCACTTGCTTTCGTCTATAGAAATATTGCGCTCCTCGAGACGTTGTTTGGCGTGTTTGCTTACATGCAGACCTCTCGTTTCATTTAAAACATCTCGAAATGACTGGGATGACTGCTGAACCTTTTTTGTCTTCGGAAAAGGTAATGGCTGATGCATCTGATGAATTCGAGGTTCCATAACTACCCCTGCTTTCTATTCCTCTGTTGTTGTTTCACTCACTTTGGTGATGTCATAAACATAAACAGATTGCCCGTTTTGAAGTTCAAGCTTTGTCTCGCCACCTTTTTGACTAACAGCCTTGACCACTCCTGTTGTTTCTGGCGCGGCTCCTGTTTCATCATCATGCGCTGGGAATGTCACTTCTTTTCCAATCAAGCCGCTGTACTTAACAACAGGGGTCACGCTTTGCGAAGTCATGAAGCCCTGCATGGCCTGAGACAAGTTTGTCATTTGCTCTAAACTTGAGAACTGTGTCATTTGTGCAATGAATTCTTTATCCTTCATGGGTTCTAGCGGACTTTGATTTTGGATTTGTGCCATGAGAATTTTCAGAAAAGCGTCCTTCCCAAGTGTATTACTTTCCGTTCCGCCCGCTTGCTGTTGATTTTGTAAATAAAAGGACGAATCTATTCTTGTCATTTCAATCACCTACACCTTTTCATTCATTAATAGCTCATGAAAGGATACTTCCTCTTCACTATGATCATCCTGTTGCTCCTGTGACTGATCGGATTGACTTTCCCGCCCATTAAACTCACCGGACTGTTTATCATCTTGTGTAAAAAATTGTCCAGTCGCTGTTTGCTCATACTTTTCTATAACAACCTGCTGTGGTGAAAACATATGCCTCAGCTGCTGCATATTGCCCTCGAGCATTTCCTTCGCTGCTTGAGTGCTGACAAGAATTTTCACGGCCATATCCCCATTCATTTGAACCAGCTTTACTGTCATATCACCTAAATGCTGAGGTCTTAGACGAATGTTCATCTCCATGTTCCCTGCTTTGTTTGTAAACAAGCGATTTGATTTAATAAGCTGTTCCAATTGATCGATAAGCTGCTGATGCATCCCCGCGTTTGATTGACTTTGATTAACATGGATCACATACTGTTCAACTTTAGATATCATTTGCGTAAAACCTTGCCCTAGTGAGGGTTCAGCAGTACGTTGTTTGTTTAAGAACTGACCTACCCACTTAGCTACATCCTTACTCGTTACTGTCGAATGTTGCTGGTATGCGACTGGCAAAGATTGTTTCAATTTATAGTTGTTTAATAGATTTGCCATAAGCTGTTGAGGTGGTTCTTGACCGCTCAGCTGGGTTAGCTTATTTAACTGGCTTGAACCTGTCTCAAGTTTCGACATTTGCTGGATGATTTGCTTTACCTTCAGCATAAGCGTTTGGTCGAGCTGCTCAAGCTTGATTGGCTGGTTAGTAGGAAGCTGCCCTGTTACCTTTTTAGCTAATTTCTCAAATCGGAACCAGAGCTCATCCACTTGCTTCGCTTGACCTGTGTCGGTTAAAAGGTTTCCTTTCATACCAGCTGGATGGACTGCCTCCACTACGGGTATAGCTACAGTGTTTAATAGGCCGGCCGTTTGATTTTCAAAAGAGGAGATTTCTTCAAGAACATCTTTCAATACATCGATTAGTTTCTCTTTACCTTCCCCTGAAATTTCAGCAACTTCCTGTGGCACGGCATGGATTAACTTGCTTAATTCTTGCGGCAAATCTCGCTCAGTAGGAATCATGCGTAACACTTCGAGTTCTTGAACGACCTTGTTTACGTCAATAGGCATAGCCCCATCCATCCTTGGTGGACTTGACAGCCCCATTTGATTCAATAGCTTCTCCATCTTAGCAACCAGCTGTTTCAACTCATTCGTCATGTTCTCAGTTGGCTGATTAGTCATACCTGTAAGCAGTACATTAAATGCCTGCATGGGAGCCGTGTTAATAGATGTTAAATTTGCAAGCCCCCTCATTTGCTGAGCTAGTGGTTTAGGTAAGGTAGAAAAAGGTGTCATACTATTCACGTTTTCTCACCTCCTTTCAAGTTACGGGCAATCAGTTGTTTGCCGAAGAATTGGCGATTGAACTTGCTATCTCAGCAGCCAATTCAGGCATCATCGCACCTAGTATGGCTCCTCGTTCACTGCTCGCTACCTCACTAAGTACTTGTACAGCTAAATCCCGCTTCATATTTTCAATGATCGGTGCCGCTTCCTCTTCGTCCATTTCCTCAAAAGATACCGCCATTTCCTTAACCATATTGGTCTCAGAAGACAATTCCTCTTCTGGTTGTTCAGACGAAACATTTAATTCTGCGTCAAGATCTGCCTCAAGTTGTTCAATCTGTTGGTTCAACTCTTCGATGGTCATTTGTTTGTCATTTACTTGCTGTTGTAGCTGATCGATTTCTGTATTATGCTCCGCAATCACAGCTTCAAGCTGTGCCGTTTGCCTTGTGCTCTGTTTTTCTTCTGAAGTTGACACGAGACTTGATAGGCCTGGGATTTGGTTAGCATAATCTTCTGCCTTATCAAATACATTGACACCCATAATCGTTAACACAACAAGGGTTAACGTAAGGGCGAATAAAGCAGGTACAACGACCACCAGGAAAAACCATTGCAGCTTACTGCCCTTCACCTGTTCACGGTTCACTTTCTTTGCCATGTCATCACCTGTTCTTATAAGTTAAATACTGTCTGGTTGATAGCTCGTCCATCTGCTTATTCTCTTCTTCTTTAAGCCATTGCCTATGTCTTTCAAGCTTGTTGTCGATAAGTTTCTCAAATTTCTTCACTTCCATATGGGCAGAGGATAACCTTGCTTGTGCGCTCTCCATCTGAGCCCTTGCCTGCTGAACTTCTGGCTGCAGCCGAATAATTTCGTTCTCTAGCTGATCCACATACCTGCGATGGTGCATAAAGGATTGAGCTTTCACCTTCGAATGAGTGAGACCTTCGTGAAAGTTTTGTTCAGCTGCTTCTTTTTTTTTCAACATTTCATAGAGGTTTGTTGCCACAGATTCAAAAGCATCCACCTGTTCCTGATAATGTTTTTGTTTTTCCTTTTTTTCTCGTTCATGTAAGTCTTTTATTTTATGAAACGCTTGAAGGCTTGTCATTGATCCTCACTCCTATGTAAAAAGCTTTTCAAGTGAATCGATGGAGTGCTCGAAACTTGATTCCTCATGTACCCCTTGCTTTAAAAAGCGAATAATGGATGAATGATGAAGAATCGCTTCATCGACCTCCCGGCTGCTGCCTTTTTTATAAGCGCCGATTTGAATCAACTCACTGTTGTCCTCATAAGTAGCCAGTAGTGAACGCATCCGCTCAGCGGTTTGTCTGTGTGCTGGTGTCGTCACCTGGTTCATTACTCGGCTAATAGACCTTAGGATATTTATAGCAGGGAACTGTCCTTGTTCCGCCAACTTCCGGTCCAATACGAAGTGCCCATCCAAGATCCCGCGAACAGTGTCAGATATCGGTTCATTTAAATCATCACCGTCTACAAGAACTGTGTAAAAAGCAGTAATTGTGCCTGAACTGCTTGTCCCCGTTCGTTCTAACAGCTTCGGCAGCATAGCAAAAACTGATGGTGTGTAGCCTTTGGTTGTGGGCGGTTCCCCAGTAGCCAGACCAATCTCCCTCTGAGCCATAGCAAAACGGGTAACGGAATCCATCATTAAATTGACGTTATAACCAAGATCCCGAAAATACTCACTGATTGCTGTAGCCGTATAAGCACCCTTCACACGCATCAGAGCAGGCTGGTCTGATGTGGCTACAATGACAACCGATCGTTTCACCCCTTCTTCCCCGAGGTCATTTTCAATAAATTCACGTACTTCCCGTCCCCGCTCACCTATTAACGCAATCACATTGACATCTGCTGCACTATTTCTTGCGATCATTCCAAGGAGTGTACTTTTTCCTACACCACTTCCTGCAAAAATACCAACTCTTTGTCCTTTACCTACTGTTAAGAGCGAATCGATAGCTCTGACACCAACTTGGATTGGCTCTTTAATGGTAGGCCTTGATAACGGATTAGGGGGATGCTGCTCAGTTGGATATGTCTTCAACCCTTTTGGCAGTGCAGTCTCATCCAACGCTTGTCCCATTGCATCAATGGCTCTACCAATCAGCCCTAAGCCCGCTTTAATTTGCAATGGCTCCCCCGTTGCTTCAACTAAACTTCCCGGTCCAATTTCACGTATTTCACGAAAGGGCATGAGTAGCACATTCTCATTGTTAAACCCGACGACTTCTGCAGCTATCTTTTTTTGTGTATAGGAAGAAGTATGAATATAACAAAGGTCACCGATTGATGCCTCAGGACCTTTCGATTCAATCATTAAACCGATGACACGATGAACCTTACCATAACGCTTGTATGTATCCATTCGGTTAATTGCATCCAGATAAACTTGTTTATTCATCATTCTTCTCCTCTTGCACAAGTTGATAAAGTTTTTCGCGGAGCTGCGTAAGTTGATGGTCAACTCCGGCTTCCACTCGTCCAAACGGTGATTCTATCACACATCCATAACGGGTAAGTGAATCGCTTATGTAGATCGTCAGTGTTGCTTTAAAACCAGTAATCGATGTTAATTCATTCTTTTGTGTATGTATGAGTTCATAGTCGTCCGGATGTACGTATACAGTAATCTCCGGGTGATCCTGCACTTCCTCAATTGCCTTTTTTACTACAGGCAAAAATGTTTCAGGTTGAGTCGCCAATTGTTGATTGATGATCTTTTCAGCACTGCTGACAGCTAGTTCGAGTATCATCTCTTCACTAGATGAAACAGTGTTGACGTAATCCTTGTTGGCAAGGGAAAGGATATAGTTTATATGTTGAAGCTGTTCTGAAAACTCTTGATAACCTTTCTCCCTGCCAACGCGGGCCCCTGATTCAAAACCTTCATTATAGGCTTGCGTGATCAGGTTCTCCCTTTCTTCTTCCCAGGATTTCCGCATAGTTGCCACATGCTGTTCAGCCTCTTCCAGTTTTCTTGCTGCCTCTTCATGTGCTTGCCGACGTTCTTGTTTAGCAGCCTCAAATAACTCCTGAGCTTTTTCTTTATGCTTTTCTTCTAAGATCTGCTTTTCTGTTTCAGACTTGCTAATATACACAGGCTTTAGTCCAATGACCCGCTTCTCTGTCGAATTCTTATTAGACAATAATGTCATCTCCCCCGCCGCGAGCGACGACGATTTCACCTACTTCTTCTAAGCGCCTGATCGTTGCAACGACACGTGTTTGAGCTTCCTCCACATCACGCAGACGAACAGGGCCCATAATCTCCATCTCTTCCTTAAAGGTCTCAGCCATTCGTTCAGACATATTATTAAAGACAAGCTCTTTCACTTCATCACTCGATACCTTCAATGACAGACGGAGATCGTCATTATCGACTTCGCGGATCACACGTTGGATGGCACGATTATCAAGCGAAACAATATCTTCAAAGACAAACATCCGTTTCTTAATTTCCTCAGCAAGCTCAGGATCCTGAATTTCTAATGCATCAAGGATCGTACGCTCAGTGCTTCTATCCACACCGTTGAGCACCTCGACTACCGCCTGGACCCCGCCTGTTTCCGTATAATCCTGCGTAACCGTAGCAGATAATTTCTTCTCTAAAATGGTTTCAATTTGGCTGATGATTTCCGGAGAGGTCGAATCCATTGTAGCGATCCTCCTCGCAACATCTGCCTGTAATTCCTGTGGCAGTTCAGAAAGAATTTGCCCCGATTGAGCTGCGTCCAAATAAGATAAAACGAGTGCGATCGTTTGCGGATGTTCGTTTTGGATAAAATTTAATATTTGGCTGGGGTCAGCTCGCCTTGCAAAATCGAATGGTTTCACCTGCAAAGAAGAGGTTAATCGATCAATAATGTTCGAGGCTTCCTGTTCCCCTACTGCTTTCTCAAGGACTGTTTTCGCATAGCCAATCCCACCTTGTGAAATATAATCTTGCGCCATGGCAATTTGGTGGAACTGTTCCAGAATTTCTTCTTTTTGCTTTGAATCGACTTTTTGGACTGAAGAAATTTCTAATGTCAATCTTTCCATTTCTTCCTCTGTAAAATGTTTGTACACTTGAGCAGCCACATCCGGCCCAAGAGAGATTAACAAAACAGCAGCCTTTTGCTTTCCCGTCAATCCTGACTTCTGATAGGCCATATAAGGACCTCCTTAATCTTCCGCAATCCACGAACGTAATAATTTAGCAAAGTCTTCCGGTTTTTCTTTAGCCATCCGCTCCAGTTGCTTACGTCTTACCGATGACTCTGTTTCTTTTTCCTCTATGTCCGGCACAGTGATCGGCTGTTGCACAGGAATTTCTTCAAATACTTCTTCCTCTTCTTCCTCATACTGATTTCTTCTCCTAAACAATAACCATAGCAGTGCAGCAATAATGAGGAGCAGTACACCTCCTGTAACATACATCCAAACAGGTATTCCTGTTGTTTCCTCTGGGAAGTTTGGCTCTCCGCTGAATTCCTGGAACACAATCGAAACTTTTTCCTCAGGATTCACTTCTCCATAGCCTTCATTTATGGAAGTTGTGATCATCGAGTTCAAGATCGACTGCACACTATCTTCCACCGTTTGCTGCTCTTGTTGGGTGAGCTGTTGCACTTCCCCCTCAGGATTGGTTCCTTTTGTATTATCAATCGCTACTTGTATCCCCAAGTCACGTACTTTGTAAGGACTTTCCTCGATATTGCGCCGGATTCTGTTAAACTCATTATTGATCGTTTCTTTCGTCATTTCATAGTCGCCAGCATCACCCTCACCTTCAGCTAGATAATTGGCAACATCCTCTTCCCCAGCCCCCGGTATACCACCTTCAGGAGCTCCCCCGTGTACGTTTCCTCTATACGTTCCACACTGACAGGCAGCCCTTCCATGTTTTCAGGATCAACTGGTTCTACTAACTCTTCCACACGGTTTTCTTTTGTAAAATCAATATCTGCTGTGACTGTTGCTACAACCTTGTCTTGTCCAATCATCATTCCAAGCATTTTTTGGACACGTTGCTGAATATCCCGTTCGATATCTTGCTTAATATTTTGTTGATATGTATAAGCATCAGCACCATTAGCAACATTTGACTGATTTGTGTCAAAATAGTTAAAGTTTTGATCCATGATGACGATATTATCTTTAGAGAGATTTGGTACCGATTTTGAAGCTAAATTGTAGAGTGCTTCCACTTGATTTGGCTGAATGTCATAGCCGTGTTGAATATTTAATACGACGGAAGCAGAAGCCTCCTGGTTTGTTTCGGACATAAACACCTGTTCTTCAGGGATATTAATCATTACTTTTGCATCTTCGATTCCAGTGATCCCTGTCATTAGGTTAGCTAATTCTGTCTGCATAGCATCAAGTTTGATTACGTCAAATTCATTATCCGTCATTCCCCATGAAACGTTGCCGCTAAAAAAGCTATAGTCAATACTACCGCTGTTTGGCAAACCCGCAGCTGCCAGATCGACTAGTAGTGATTCAGCTTGCACTTCAGGAACGGAAATTGTTGTTCCCCCTTGATCAAGCTCGTAAGGAACACCGCGTGTATCAAGTTCAGCTTTCACTTGACCCACTTCTTGTAATGATAAATCTCTATACAGCGGCACCATATTTGTACGAGTTGCAAAAAAACTAGCGATACTTAATAACAAAATGATCCCTGCTACAGATCCAATGAGTAGTCCTTTTTGTTTTGAACTTCGCTCACTCCAAAATGCTGTCATTCGATTCTTAAAAAATATTAATTTTTCTTTCATAATTGCCCCCATAAAACGCACAAGTTAAGAGAATATGTATGGTAATAAGATAAATAGGATGATCTTTAAACTTGCATACGCATAATTTCTTTGTAGGCATCAATCACTTTGTTCCGTACTTCTATCGTTGTTTGCATCGTGATGCTAGCCTTTTGGGACGTGATCATTACATCATGAAGATCATCTACTTCCCCTCGAGCAAGCGCCTTCGTCTTTACATCGGAGGCAACTGCAGCATCGTTTACTTGATTAATAGCTTCCTTCAGACTATTTGCGAAGAACGAGTGTGCTTCACTAGGTGTGACTGTTGTTGTTTTTTGAGGCTGTACTGGTTTAACTAAAGATTCATTTGTTATTTGTGACCAATCGACCATATAAATTCCTCCCCTTACTTACCGATTTCTAAAGCTTTCATTAACATTCCCTTTGTCGCATTGATGGATGTCACATTAGCCTCGTAGGAACGTGTTGCACTCATGATGTCAACCATCTCCTGAAGAGGATCAACATTTGGAAGCTGTACATACCCCGCTTCATTAGCATCTGGATGTGATGGGTTATACATTTGTTTAAACGGCTCCTCATCCTCAACAATCGCTGAGACCTCCACACCTTGTCCAGGTGTACTTGAGCGGTTTGCAGCCGACTGTAAAAAAGATTGAAATGATTTTTCCTGAGGTTCAAACACAACCATCTTTCTTCGATATGGCTCCCACTGGCCATTTTCATTTACGGTTGCCCTCGTAGTGTTTGCATTTGCTATATTTGAAGAAGCAATATCCATTCTTAATCGCTGGGCCGTTAACGCGCTCGCACTTGTATTCATGCCATGAAATATACTCACTGGTTTACCTCCCTCCTTTTATAACACTTTCAAGACTTCTAAATTTCCCGCCGATGCGATCAACTAATGCTTGATATTGAATTTGATTTTTGGCAAGTTGATTCATTTCCTTATCGATATCAACGTTGTTTCCGTTGTGATTATATGTAGTGCCTTGTTTGGTAATTGTTTTAAATGGCATCGTTGTATTGTCTGAAAATGGGATATGACGGGGGTTTGTTCTCTTTGTCTCAAATCCGCTCAACTCCCCGTTTAATACATCTTTAAAGACGACATCCTTTGCTTTATAACCAGGGGTATCGACATTAGCAATATTATTAGATATGGCTCTATTTTTAGCAGTTGCATAGTTTAAAGAGTTTTCAAGGGTGGTAAACGTCTCACTGAATAATTTCAAATCCTGTAACCTCCATTCGACACAATGTAACACAGTTATTTTAACTATTGTAGGACGAATTGTCCAGATTGGATAAACTTTCTTTACATAAACTTAACTTTTAGTACGTTTCGCTTAGGATAATTGAATGAGTTTAGTGGCAATCCTCACCACTTGTCGAAAAAACTACTATAATGAACATTATTACACATTTATGTCATAAAAAAAATAACTATTATACCTCCTTAAAAAAAGCGTACTAAAGAAGGATAATCTAATACTTTTATGTATACATTTTGTTATATTTTACAAATAGTATAGTTCTGTTAACCTAAAACACCCCCACTACCTTATATAAGTAGTGGAGGGTGTTTTATTTTCCTTTTAATTTGAACGAAGTTTTTGAAGTTCTACTAAGAAGTTATTATTAAGAACCTTAATGTACGTACCTTTCATACCTAAAGAACGGGATTCAATAACTCCTGCACTCTCTAATTTGCGTAAAGCATTTACAATAACAGAACGGGTAATACCAACACGGTCGGCAATTTTACTTGCTACAAGCAATCCTTCATTTCCTTCTAATTCTTCAAAGATATGCTCAATCGCTTCTAACTCACTATAAGATAAGGAACTGATCGCCATCTGGACAACAGCCTTGCTGCGCGCTTCCTGTTCAATCTCCTCCGTTTTCTCATGAAGAATTTCCATTCCAACCACTGTTGCCCCATATTCAGCTAATAGCAGGTCATCCTCCTTAAAGCTTCCATTAAGGCGGCTTAGAATAAGTGTACCTAATCGCTGTCCGCCTCCAATAATAGGAACGATCGTTGTTAATCCTTCTTCAAACAGTTCTCTGTTTTCAACAGGAAAAGCTGTATATTCACTATTGATATCAAGATCTGCCGTTGTTTCCTGAATGTTAAATAGATTTTGTGTGTACTCTTGAGGGAATTGACGTTCAGACAGCATAGCCTGCATACGTTCATTCTCAATTTCCTGTTTAATAGCAAATCCCAGCAGCTTTCCTCGACGGCTTAAAACAAAGGTATTTGCGCCGATAACGTCCCTCAGTGTTGCAGACATGTCATTAAAGTCCACCGATTTCCCTGTTGTTTTTTGCAGCATTGCATTGATTCTTCTTGCGCGATTTAATAATTCCATTATTGTTCCTCCTTGCGTATATTCACTACAGTATAAATCTGCTTAAATCTTTATTTTTAACAATTGTAGATAATTTGCTATCCACGTATTGAGGGGTAATATCTATCGTCTCTAAGGTTACATCCGAAGCTTCGAACGACAAGTCTTCTAATAGTTTTTCAAGAATGGTGTGAAGACGCCTTGCTCCGATGTTATCTGTTTCCTGATTTACTTCATAGGCAATTTCAGCGATTCTAGTAATAGCATCGTCAGAAAATTCCACCTTTATACCTTCTGTTTCTAAAAGAGCTTTATATTGCTTAAGTAAAGCATTAGAAGGTTCAACTAAAATACTTCTAAAATCCTCTATTGTTAATTTATTTAATTCTACCCGAATCGGAAAACGGCCTTGCAGCTCGGGGATCAAATCAGAAGGTTTAGCCATATGAAAGGCGCCGGCAGCTACGAATAAAATGTGATCTGTAGAGACAGGACCATATTTTGTAACGATCGTTGAACCTTCTACAATCGGTAGAATATCGCGTTGCACACCTTCACGTGATACATTAGCCTGGTTATCCCCTTTAGCAGCTACTTTATCAATCTCATCGATAAAAATAATGCCAGATTGCTCCACTTTCTCAACAGCTTGCTGCCCCACTTCATCCATATCGACAAGTTTCTGTGCCTCTTCTTGAGTCAACACTTTTCTCGCTTCACTTACCGGCAGCTTTCTCTTCTTTTTCTTCTTCGGCATAAATTGACTAAAGGCATCCTGCATATTCATGCCCATTTGTTCCATGCCAGAGCCCTGCATCATATCAAACATAGAGGATTGGGATTCTTCAACTTCAATCGTAACCATGCGGTCCTCAAGCTCTCCCAAATCGAGCTGATGTTTGATTCGCTGCCGTTTGTTCTTGATTTCTGTTTCATCCTTATCTTCGGATGATTCCGATTGCTGTTGATTCCCTTGTTGGAACAACATTTCCAGAGGGTTTTTAAAATTGCTGTTCGATTGTTTCTCTTTGGACGGTACGAGCAGTTTGATTAACCGCCTGTTTGCCTGCTCCTCTGCCGCACCTTTTACAGACTCAATCTTTTCCTCTTTTACCATGCGCACTGCCATTTCTACTAAGTCACGAACCATTGATTCTACATCACGGCCAACATAACCTACTTCCGTGAACTTGGTTGCTTCCACTTTTACAAATGGCGCTCCGACCAGTTTCGCCAGACGACGCGCTACTTCTGTTTTACCAACACCCGTTGGGCCCATCATCAGAATGTTTTTCGGTACGACCTCATGTTTAAGGTCATCGGTTAATTTCATTCTTCTATAACGATTTCTAAGGGCAACGGCTACGGACTTCTTGGCATTAGTCTGGCCGATGATATAGTGGTCAAGCCGCTCGACAATTTCCTTAGGCGTTAAATTTAATGACATTCCAGGCGACCTCCTTATTCAAGAACCTCAAGTGTGATTTGGTCATTCGTGAAAACACATATTTCCCCAGCTATTTCTAAAGCAGCTTGAGCAATCTGATCAGCTGATTTTTCAGGTGAGTATCTCTTTAACGCTCGACCCGCACTTAACGCATAGTTGCCACCTGATCCAATTGCTAGTATTCCATCATCCGGTTCTATTACTTCCCCAGTTCCGGAAACGAGAAACATTTTATCTTTATTTAAGACGATTAACATGGCTTCAAGCTTTCGTAAAACTTGGTCGCTTCGCCATTCTTTTGCAAGTTCAACAGAAGCCCTTGCCAAGTTTCCATCATACGTTTCAAGCTTTGCTTCAAACTTTTCAAACAAAGTAAATGCATCCGCCACAGACCCAGCGAATCCTGCTAGTACCTGTTCATTAAAAAGCTTTCGTACTTTTACTGCTTTATGCTTCATAACGACTTGGTTGCCTAACGTCACTTGACCATCACCGCTCATCGCACTTTTTCCATTGTGTTGAACAGCGAAGATCGTTGTTGCATGAAATTGTTGCTCCACTAGAATCACCTCGTTACTTTTTGGCTCTTGGATGGCTGCCCATATATACCTGCCTGAGCCTATCTTTTGTTACGTGTGTATAGATTTGCGTTGAGGATAAATGCTCGTGTCCGAGTAATTCCTGAACTGACCGCAAATCTGCACCTTCATTCAATAAATGTGTGGCAAACGAATGTCTTAACTTATGTGGATGAATATCAACCGTTAATGCAGCTTCCTTCACCATTTTGTTTAGAATCGTGCGAACACCTCTTGCCGTTAAAGGCCCTCCTTTAGCGTTTACAAAAAGCTTTTCAGTTGGCTGTGCCTGATTCTTAAGCAGCTTGGGTCTCGCCTCTTTTATATAATGCGTCAACGCTTCTTCGGCAAGCTTACCGAATGGCACATACCTTTCTTTACTGCCTTTTCCGTAAACGAGCATTGTAGTAAGTGAAAAGTCGATATGCTTCTCTTCAAGATGGACACATTCACTTACGCGTATACCTGTTCCATAAAGCACTTCGAGTATGGCCTGATTTCTTTGACCCAATGGTGTAGAAGAATCGCTTACAGAAAACAACTGTGCAAGCTCTTCTTCATAAAAGAAATCGGGGATAGGGTGTTCACTCTTAGGTAATCTTACGTTTATAAACGGATTTTGTTTCACTATTTCTTCCCGCTCTAAAAATCGATAAAAACTTCGCAAGCAGGAAACCTTTCTGGCAATACTTCTTCGGGAAAGCTTTTCATGAAGCTTCGATAAATACACGCGAATAAACGGGTGATCAACGTCTTGCAGCTTTGTAAGGGCTTCTGATTCCATAAAAAGAAGAAACGCATCTATATCTTCTGCGTAATGACTTACTGTTAAGGGAGATGCATTTTTCTCTATTTGCAGATATTCTAAAAAGAGTTGTTTATAGCGAGTCTGATTTGTCATAGTTCACCTCACAAAGGCGTTTAAATTTTATCACAATTGGCCGATGAATAACAACGGATTTAATAAAACTGTAACAAAATTCTGAATTGTTCCGAAGCTTTTACAAGTATAACATGCATCAGGGCCTGTTTGTTAATATAGACACGCATAGAGCCATTCAACAATTTTTCACAGTATACCTTATCATTTTGATCAGCTCGTATATCCAACTGTGAATTTGCTTCATTTATGGTATGGAAAGTCGTTGATCATAAGTAAATAACCAAAATCGCTGTCAAGTAAACATACTTACCAAACCGTAATTATAGCCTTCACAATGCCCTGTGTCAATTCATTCATGAAAAGAAAGAGCCTGCAGCTCGGTTTTCGGCTGCAGGCTCTTTAAAAAGCAATTCATTATGATTGCTGCTGTTCCTTATAATCACATTCTGTGCACTGAATTTGCGTTCCTTTTTTAGCCCGTTTCTCAACCAATAAGGACTGGCATCTCGGACAAGGTCTAGTAATCGGTTTATCCCATGAAATAAAGTCACATTCGGGGTACCGATCACAACCAAAGAACTTACGATTCTTCTTGCTTTTTCGTTCGACAACTTCTCCTTCTTTACATTTAGGACAAGTGACACCGACCTTTTTAAGAATCGGCTTTGTGTTTCTGCATTCCGGGAAGTTCGAGCAGGCCAAGAACTTACCGTAGCGGCCCATTTTATATACCATTTCGTGTCCGCAATTTTCACAGTCAATTCCAGCCGGTTCATCTTTGATTTCGATTTCTTCCATTTCTTTTTCTGCTTTCTCAAGCCTTGGTTCAAAGCCTTTATAAAAGTCAGCGATAATCGATACCCAATTTTGTTTCCCTTCTTCAATCGAATCTAGATCATCTTCCATTTCCTTCGTGAAATCCGCATCAATAATTTCTGGGAAATATTCTTTGAGCTGATCTAGGACGATCTCTCCAAGTTCTGTCGGTACAAAGCGTTTATTATCAAGCGCTACATAGCCACGACGCTGGATAACATCTAGTGTTGGAGCATAAGTGGAGGGTCTGCCAATCCCCAGTTCTTCAAGTGTTTTTACTAAGCGTGCTTCTGTGTAACGTGGAGGTGGCTGTGTGAAGTGCTGATTGGGTTTGATTTCATCGGCCTTCACAGTCATCCCTTCCTCTAAGTCTGGCAGCATTTTATCCTTCTCTTTTTTATTATCATCATTGCCCTCAATATACACTTTCATAAACCCTTTGAATTTAACTTTTGAGCCTGTAGCTCTAAATTCAACACCTTGGTTTGTTAAATGAACCGTCATCGTATCTAATACAGCCGGCGCCATTTGACTGGCCAAAAACCGATCCCAAATTAGTTTATAAAGACGGTGCTGATCCCTTGATAAAGCCTTCTTCATTGACTTCGGATCTCGCGCAGCACTTGTTGGCCTGATTGCCTCGTGTGCATCCTGAGCTCCTTCTTGCTTTTTTGATGCTTTACTTTTACCCAAGTATTCTTTGCCGTAGGTTGAATCAATGTAATTCATTGCTTCTTCCTTAGCTGTGTTTGAAAGTCTAGTGGAATCTGTACGCATATAAGTGATCAAACCTGCAGTACCTTGTTTCCCGCCAAGGTCGATCCCCTCATAAAGCTGCTGGGCAATCATCATCGTTTTCTTTGCACGAAAGTTCAGCTTTCTCGCTGCCTCTTGTTGAAGAGATGATGTGGTAAATGGTAAGGAAGGATTTCTGCGGCGCTCGCGTTTATTAACTTTATCAACAGAATACGAGTCACCTTTCAGCTTACTTTTAACCTCTTCCACATCTTCTTCAGTTTTAAGCTCCTTCTTCTTTCCGTCTACTCCATAAAAAGAGCCTTCAAATGTTTCTTTTCCCTTTAGAAAATTAGCTTCGATTGTCCAATATTCTTCAGGATTGAATTTTTTAATTTCATTTTCCCGATCGATGATGATTTTGACGGCTACAGACTGGACACGACCTGCACTGAGTCCTTTTTTAACCTTTTTCCAAAGAATCGGGCTGATATTATAGCCAACCAGTCGATCTAGAATCCGTCGCGCTTGTTGTGCATCAACAAGGTCGGAATCAATCGTTCGTGGTTGTTTAAATGAGTCTTTAATTGCTTCTTTAGTGATTTCGTTAAACACGACTCGGCACTTTGATTGGTCATCAATATCTAAGCTATGAGCCAAATGCCAGGCAATAGCTTCCCCTTCGCGATCGGGGTCGGCTGCTAAATAAACGCGTTTCGCTTTTTTGGCTGCCGCTTTTAAATCTTTAAGCACAGGGCCTTTGCCGCGGATAGTAATATATTTCGGTTCAAACTCTTCCTCAACATTGACACCCATCTGACTTCTAGGCAAGTCACGAACGTGTCCGAGGGATGCTTTTACTTTATATTTTTTTCCAAGATATCGTTCAATCGTTTTTGCTTTTGCTGGTGATTCAACGATTACAAGATAGTCTGCCATGTAGGTTCCTCCCATAGAGGTGTATTTCTGTTTGCTCTTTAGTTTTCATAAATCTTCCCTATTATTAAATACAATGAAACCGTTTGTCAAACTTCACCGTTTCATTTCTTTTCCTCACAAGACGCTTAAACCATAGGTGCAAAGCCATTTATAGGAAAAGTTATTTTAATTTTTCAGCGTAGGCATGAATAATATCTTGATAGCCTTGAAGGAGTGTTGCCCCTTCTCGAATCATATAATGGCACCCTTCACTCGTTTTACTGTCAATTGGACCTGGCATCGCAAAAACTTCCCTTCCTTGTTCAAGGGCTTGGTCCACAGTAATAAGTGAACCACTCCTAAGCCGTGCTTCGATGACAAGTGTCGCTTCCGATAAACCTGATATAATCCGATTTCTTTCCGGGAAGTGATATTTTCTAGGGGGACGATCAGGTGGATATTCACTTATAATAAGTTGGGTATCACCCATATGTTTATATAGTGCGAGGTTATTCCGCGGATAAATGTGGTCAAAACCTGATCCAATCACAGCAATCGTTGTTCCACCGTGTTGAATGGCTAATCGGTGTACACACTGATCTATGCCCATGGCCATGCCGCTAACCATACAGAAGTTTGATTTAATGAGAGGGATCAGAATTTGCCGCATGGCCGGAAGCGCATAATTTGACGGGGTTCGCGTTCCAACAACACTTAATGTTAATGGATGCTTCAGTAACTTTTTATTGCCCTTTATGTAAAGGACGAGCGGGGGATCAGGAATGGTCTTTAGTAACTCAGGATAGTCTGTGTCAAAAATGGTCACACATTCATACCCCTGTTCATCTGTGTCGAGTTTCTTCATTATACTAGTGCCGTGTAAATATTTGTAGATGACTAAGGAATTTTCACTCGGGAGACGGAAGGTTGTCGAAATTTTTTCGGGGGTTATTTTCAGGAGGGTTGCGAGATCAGGATCTAGCTTTAGCCACTTGTTTAAAAGGGAGCGGGAAACCTGAGGGCAAGCATGTAAGTGGATCAAACGTTGTTTAAAGGTGTTCATGTACCAGCCTCTTTTCTTATATAATGTTTTCGTTAAGTATAGCGAAAACCGCACCACGAAGGCACGGTTTCCTCTATATAATGAATTAATGTGTTTTGCACTTGTCATAAAGGTTTTCTTTTTTCAAGACGTTGATCAGCGTTTCACCCATGACAGAAGGTGTTTCAGCTACTTCGATTCCACTTTCATTCATGACGCGGATTTTCTCATCAGCTGTTCCCTTACCGCCTGAGATAATAGCCCCAGCATGCCCCATCCGTTTTCCTGGAGGTGCTGTACGCCCACCAATAAAGCCAACGACAGGCTTATTCATATTTTCTTTTACCCACTCGGCCGCTTCCTCTTCAGCTGTTCCGCCGATTTCACCAATCATAATCACAGCTTCTGTGTCCGCATCTTCATTAAATGCTTTCAATACATCGATAAAGTCCGTGCCGTTGACTGGGTCTCCACCGATACCTACAGCAGTACTTTGACCAATGCCAGATTCAGTCAACTGGTGTACCGCTTCATACGTAAGGGTACCAGAACGGGAAACAACACCAACATGACCTTTTTTATGAATATATCCAGGCATAATACCAATTTTGCATTCGTCTGGAGTGATAACACCTGGACAGTTAGGGCCGACAAGACGTGTTCTCTTACCTTCCATGTAGCGCTTGACTTTAACCATATCAAGAACAGGAATATGTTCAGTAATACAAATGGCTAAATCCATATCCGCATCTGTCGCTTCCATGATCGCATCAGCAGCGAATGGAGCGGGCACATAAATGACAGAAGCGTTGGCTCCAGTTTGTGCAACGGCTTCTTCTACAGTATTAAATACAGGAACACCTTCAACTTCAGTGCCGCCTTTACCTGGCGTTACACCGCCAACAATTTGTGTTCCATATTCGATCATTTGCTTTGTATGGAATAGGGCTGTAGAGCCGGTAATTCCTTGAACAATAACCTTTGTATCTTTGTTAATATATACACTCATCAGATTCCCCGCCTTTCCTACTTAACTAGTTCTACGATTTTTTGAGCGCCATTTGCCATTGAATCAGCAGATGTAATATTTAGTCCTGATTCTTCAAGAATCTTCTTACCAGCTTCTACGTTTGTACCTTCAAGACGTACGACAAGCGGCAAGGTTAAGCCGACTTCTTTCGTTGCTGCAACAACTCCTTCGGCAATTACATCACACTTCATGATACCACCGAAGATGTTAACGAAAATCCCTTTGACATTTTCATCTGAAAGGATCAGTTTGAAGGCTTCCGTTACCTTCTCTGTAGTAGCGCCGCCTCCAACATCAAGGAAATTGGCAGGATCACCGCTATAGTGATTAATCGTGTCCATCGTAGCCATAGCCAGTCCAGCACCATTTACCATACAGCCGATATTTCCATCCAAAGCAATATAGCTTAAGTCATATTTGGATGCTTCTACCTCTTTTGGATCTTCTTCTTCAAGATCACGCAATTCGCCAATATCCTTCTGACGGTATAGAGCGTTATCATCAAAGTTTAATTTGGAATCAAGAGCTAGTACATCGCCATCCCCTGTTGTAACAAGCGGGTTGATTTCCGCGATAGAACAATCTTTTTTAACGAAAACGTCATATAAGCCAAGCATGAACTTGACAGCTTTGCCTAATGATTCTTTCGGAATATTAATATTGAAGGCTAGTCGACGAGCCTGGAAAGGTGTCAGACCAGTTACAGGATCAATAACCTCTTTGAAAATTTTCTCAGGGGTCTTTTCTGCCACTTCTTCAATCTCTGTTCCACCTTCTTCGGAAGCCATCATCGTTACTTTACTCGTTGCACGATCTAACACAAGTCCAACATAGTATTCACTCTTAATATCGCAGCCTTCTTCAATTAGCAGACGCTTCACTTCTTTACCTTCTGGTCCGGTCTGATGGGTTACAAGCGTCTTACCTAAAATTTCTTCTGCGTATGTACGCACTTCATCAAGATCTTTAGCAATCTTAACTCCACCGGCTTTTCCGCGTCCGCCCGCGTGGATTTGTGCTTTAACTACAGTGACCTTGCTCCCCAGCTTCTTAGCTGCATCTACAGCTTCATCTACGGTATAAGCCACATGGCCATTTGGCACTGAAACGCCAAAGTCGCGCATAATTTGTTTTCCTTGATACTCGTGAATGTTCATGTTTCATCCTCCCATCAAATTTCACTGCATTTCCATTGTATAAAAAAACGCTGTCAATTGTCCACAGTAACCTCTTTTTATGTCGAAAGTTCCCAGTTTGTTTTCGTCCATTATATTATGTAAACCTGTTTTTCTTTTCTACTTCCTGATCTGCACGGTAGATAAAAGCAAAAACGTCTGCCACAACGTGATACAAATCTTCAGGGATCTGCTCGTTAATGTCCAGCTCCGTCAACAGCTCAACGAGGGTGGCATCCTCTTGGACTGGAATATTGCTTTCTTTTGCTTTATCAAGAATGTTATCGGCTATGATCCCTTTCCCTTTAGCAAGAACTTTTGGCGCCTGATCCTTTTCCTTCTGATAACCAAGCGCAATGGCTTCCTTTCGTTTGTTCTTCATATACGGATATCTACTCCCTTATGTCCTTTATTTGCCCGAGAGGTCTGGCTCGACTGGTTGTGATCACTTGATTGTTGAACTTTAACAGAGGTTAATTCATAACCTAACTCCAAAAGTCCAGACGCAAGTGCTGACTTCTGATTTAAGACAAGGCTTTCTGCTTCTTTCATCTGGTTATAGATCGTAACAGACACCCGGCGCTCAACAATTGATAAGTCAATCACTGTTTCCTGTAAATGCTCTAAATCTAAAAAGAACATAATATGGCAATAATCCGGGTCAATTTCGCCTTCGCTATTCTGCTTTCCTTCCATGTTCACATGAATATCCTTACTAACGTTTAACAAATCACCAGGGAAAGTAAGAGCAAGCTGAAGCATCTGCCCGGTTTCTTGATGGGAAGTAAGCTGTACACCATTAAGCAGCTGTATAAGCTGTCTCGCAGAATCTTGTCTCAACGATGGGTGATCCTGAATGTTTCGCAGCAACAACGATTTAACGGTTTCTTCTTTGACAATCTGCCCATTCTTAGCAAGCTGATTTTTTACGGTCGATTCATAATTGATGCCTGACAATAAGTGCATCATTTTCATTTTAGCAAGAATGGTTTCCTTCCTGCCCATGTTTGAGGGTGATGTATGAGTGCGGACAACCCACTCAGTGAGGGCTGCTTTACTTGTATCAGGAACTTGTTTTGCAAGTAAAGTTTCAAGGCTTGATAATGCTTTTAGTGCCGTTTCAGCGCTTCCTAAAGGATAATTTGAACCTTGGGAAAGAATCGAAACTGTATGAGAACCTAAGAAAGGTGTTAATTTATCAAATACACCGGATTGAAGTATTGATTGATGATTAGCATGAAATTTATTAATGGAGGCGGGCACTGTGTGTGAGCTTGTAATGATTCGTTTTAGCTGTTTGCTCCATTCCGCGAGTACGTTATTCTCCCTTGATGAGAGTGGCAGCTGCTGCTCAAATAACCTTCGTAATGCCGTTCCAGCTTGATGACTGGAAGGCAAGAAGGGGACAGACTTCCCCATACTACTATGATTCCTTACGGTTGATTGGGCATCAAACTCAAGACCTGCCTGTGGATGAAAAGTACGCAGGAGAGATTGCTTATATTGTTGATAACCCACATGGTTCGGGATGACCCCTGCTTGCTTAAAAAGCAAAAAAGTACTTTTTCTTCCTTGACTAGCTTCAGAGACTAGCTTCGTTGCTGCGGCTTCTTGAAACGAACGAGACAATTGTTTTCCAGATAATAATCCAAGCAAATTGACGAGCTGTTTTTGTAGAGGATCTTTCGATTGAGACAGATGCTCATACACACGTGATAACTGATCTGTTAACGATAGGGTCTGTCTTGCCATGAGTGCATCGAACACCCCTGTTTTTATTGGCATTTGCTTCTGAAACATTTGCAGCATTGTCTGGTTCGCTTCGACTGTTCCTTTATGTTGCTGCAATATTTGGAAGGCATCTGTCAGGGCTGATTTTGTAAACGTACTCCCTTGTTTAATAAGCTGCATGAAAAAATCAACGTTTCCCTTCGTTGCTGTTAACCCTAGTTGCTTTAACAAACGCAGACCATCGCTTGCGCTTGAGGGGGCGCTTGTGAGGAGATCATTTTCAGCTTTAATGCACTGCCTCCTGTAGATGTTACTTGAAACATATACCTCTCACCGTCTTTTAAAGGAACCTCAAGCTGTGCCTGAAGCTGACGGTTGCCCATTTGAATCATTGCCCGTTGACCAGGCAGAAGTTCTACAATCTTGCCCGGTATCATTTGTCCGACTTGAAGCGGCTGCTCCCGTTTTCGGACGGCAGTTTGATAAAGTGCTTTAAAAAGTGGATGGGAACCTAGGCTCATCATGAATCCCCCTCATGAAAAAATGATATCTTTAAGTGAGTGTTCAAAAAGTGGCCAAATGAGAAGGCCGCTACGATCGTCACGATACGCGAGCAACGTCGACACTAGCACGTTCTGTGCGTCGCAAGAAGATCGAGGCGGCGTAGCTTTGAGCATCAAGGGAATCTTCCCCGAATTGGCATCGCACGAAGGAAAAGTGCCCTTCTTTTCCAAGGAACGGACTTGCACAGGACGTGCACGGTTTTAGTAGAAGTTCCACTGCAGCTTCATGATACGTGAGTAGCGAGGCCACTTCAGAGAATATCCTTCTTCGCTGCCTTGCACCGAGGAATTTACTTCTTAAATAGGCGTGTAGACACAGGGCACACGCTCTTCAAAAGCACGCCAACGAAAAGATTCGCCTCTTATCATTGGGTGACTTTTTGAACAAGCTCTTTAACCGGTGCAAAACTTTTACGATGATAGGGTGTGGGTCCATATGTCTTTAGTGCCTGTAAATGCACATGTGTGCCATAGCCCTGATTTGATGCAAAGCCATAGGTAGGATAGTGTTCACTGATTTCTTTCATCATAAGGTCCCGAGTTACTTTTGCCATAATACTTGCTGCAGCTATGGAAACACTGCGTTGGTCCCCTTTAACAATTGATTCTTGTGTGGAGGAAACATTCTCAAGTCTCATTGCATCGATTAGTAAATGGTCTGGAGTTTGAGGTAACTGTTCAACAGCACGCTTCATCGCAAGTTTCGTCGCTTGATAGATATTCCACTTATCAATCTCGTCATTAGTTACGATGCCGATCCCGTAGTCAGCCTCCTGTTTAATCACTTCAAAAAATTGTTCCCGCTTTTTAAGGGAGAGTTGCTTCGAATCATAAAGTCCTTCTAAATAAAAAGTAGAAGGCAAGACAACCGCAGCGGCCACAACCGGACCCGCCAGTGGCCCTCTTCCTGCTTCATCAATACCCGCGATCAATGTTTTTCCAGACGCCTTTGCCTCCTTCTCATAGGAAAGCATACGTTCATATTGCTCCTTTAACTCTCTCTCCCTTTGCTGCAAGACATCATATTGCTTGAGAAGCTTATGTACACCTTTACGCTTATCTTCTCTCAACAACTCTAGTTCAGATTCCGAAAATTGGTCTGTATCCAATTTGTATTTTATATCCTTAATCGTTGAATCTCTCATTATGTCATTCCCTCTTTATTGGTTTATCGGCTGCTTCTATTAAATATGTAATTCAAAAAGAGCATGAAGGCTTGACAGACAACCTTAGCCCAGTATGAATTTTTTAATCTATAAGAAAAACGCAATCTGGAGTCATTGACCCCTGTTGCGTTTCTCGGTGTTTATTCCGGTTGATCAAAGCTAATCAAACCAAGCTTTCCGCCTCTTAAATCTTGAAGAATAACATCTGATGTTTTATCAAAGTTTACGACACCACCACTCTCCAGGCAGCCCCTTTTTTGACCAATATGTTCAAATGCATTCATAATATCGTCGTACGTAGCAAATCCGTAGCGTTCTTTTAGTAAATCAGGGTAACTGTTTTTCATAAAATCCAATATATAAGCAGCTACATCTTCCTTCGGTAAAATTTGATCCTTAATTGTTCCTATGGCTGCAAGCCTGTATCCAATCTCCTCTTCCTCAAACTTAGGCCAGAGGATACCTGGCGTATCAAGCAGCTCAAAGTCTTTCTTGACCTTAATCCACTGTTGTTTTTTTGTAACCCCAGGGCGATCTCCTGTTATGGCAGCTTTTTTATTAGCAAGCCGATTAATCAATGTCGACTTTCCAACGTTCGGAATCCCCAGTATCATAGCTCTGGCGGCACGCGGACGGACACCCTTGGCACGCAGTTTGTCCATCTTTGTACGGGCAAGATCTTTCCCCATCTGAATAACGCGTTGAACATCCTTTTTATTATTTGCTTCTATCGCTAAGGCATTTATACCTTTGCGTTCATAGAAATCCAGCCAAGCTGTTGTTATGGCCGGATCAGCTAAATCTTTCTTCATGAGTACAACCATTTTCGGTTTATCTTGCAGCAAACCATGGAGGATTGGGTTTTCTGAAGATATCGGAGCTCTTGCATCGACAAGTTCGATCACAAAGTCGACTAATTTAAGCTTTTCTTCAGCTTCCCTTTTCGCTTTAGCCATGTGACCTGGATACCATTGTATAGTCATCTTCACCCTCCTTAGTTAACGAAGCCAATCCGATCAAAAGGCCAATAAATAAATACAGCTTCCCCTACAAGCTGCTCCTCAGGAACCATTCCGATGGTTCTACTATCTGTAGAATTGTCACGGTTATCCCCTAAGACAAGAAAATGCCCCTCAGGTACCTCTTCATACCCTCCTGGAAGCTGGCTGATCGTAAAATCCTGTGTTAGTGAATCCCCATTTTGAAGCTCGCTTTTCTCTTCACTCAAGAATGGTTCTTCTATTGGCTTCCCGTTGACATAAAGCTGATCATCACGTACAGCTACTTTATCTCCAGGCAGACCGATTATTCGTTTTATATAATCCTTTTTCTCTGTTGCATGAAAGACAAGGATATCGAATCTCTCAGGTGATCCGAGAGTGTAGTTAATTTTACTGACAATTAAATGGTCCCCATTATGTAAGGTTGGTTCCATGGACGGGCCTTCTACAACAACAGGCGCGAAAAGAAATACTCTTACGACGATGGCTAAGACGGCGGCGATGGCAAATGCTTTTATCCATTCTAACCATTGCTTTTTCATGGTAGTGTCCCCTTCACAGTTAGAAAAAAGGAGCTTGGCAGATGCAAGCTCCTCTCTTACTTGATTAGATAATTTCTTTAATACGTGCTGCTTTACCACGCAGATTACGTAGATAGTAAAGCTTCGCGCGACGGACTTTACCGCGACGAGCTCGTTCTATTTTAGCAAGACGTGGAGAATGTAGCGGGAATGTACGTTCAACACCTACACCGTAAGAAATCTTACGCACTGTAAATGTCTCGCTGATTCCACCATTCTGACGCTTAATGACAACACCTTCGAAAACCTGAATACGTTCACGGCTACCCTCAACTACTTTCACGTGAACCTTAACAGTGTCACCTGGACGGAAGTCAGGGTGATCCGTACGAAGCTGTTCTTTAGTAATGTCATGAATAAGTTGTTGCATTTTCCTTCACTCCTTCTTAACTAATGCTCTTGGCTTCTAAGAGGCAGCGGAACATCGTTTTTCACTTAAATCGAACGTTTAAGCACAACTGATAATATACCATAGTCTACTTGATTTCGCAAGGCTTATCAGCTATTTTGCCACTCATCAATCCATGCTTTTTCCTGCTTCGTTAACTCCCGTTGTTCAAGAAGGTCCGGACGCCTTAGAAAAGTTCTTTTTAAAGATTCATAGTGTCTCCACTCTTCAATTTTAGCATGATTGCCTGACATGAGAATCTCGGGGACCTGATGCCCTCTGAACTCTGCTGGCCTCGTATAATGGGGATGTTCTAATAAACCGCTTGAGAAAGAATCTTCGGGTGCAGATTGTTCGTTACCCAGCACCCCAGGGAGTAGGCGGACAACTGAATCGGTCACAACCATCGCCCCAAGTTCACCGCCAGTCAACACGTAATCGCCAATTGAAATTTCGTCAGTGATGAGTTCCTGCCGAATTCGTTCATCATAACCTTCGTAGTGGCCGCAGATAAAAATCAAATGTTCTTCCTTAGCCAGTTCCTCAGCTTTCTTTTGGGTAAAGGTCTCGCCCTGGGGACACATAAGGACAACACGCGGCTTATTGTTTTGCGGGGTACGAATGTCGTCGATTGCATCAAAAATCGGCTGTGGTGTGAGCACAAGGCCAGCACCGCCTCCATATGGATAATCATCAACCTTTTGATGTTTATTCGTTGTGTAGTCTCTGAAATTAACCGTTTGATAACTAAAGGCACCTTTATCTGCGGCCCGTTTTAAAATCGACTGATTGAACACACCCTGAAACATTTCCGGGAACAAAGTTAATATATCAATATGCATTAATCAAGCAGCCCTTCTATTGGATCAATGATCACCATTTGCTTATCTACATCTACTTCCTTCACGACGTCTTCAATATAAGGAATCAATATATCTTTATGATTTTGACGTTGAACAACCCAGACATCATTCGCCCCCGGGGTAAGGATTTCTTTGACCACACCAATTTCCTCACCTGAAACCAAAACCACTGTTGAACCAATAATCTCATGGAAATAAAATTCATGCTCGTCCAATGGTAGATGTTCACTTTCAGCCACCTTAAGAAAACCATCACGATAATCTTCCACATCATTGATGGAAAAGTGATCTTCAAATGTTATTAAATCAAATCCTTTATGGATTCGATGGCTTTTCACGATTAATTGTTTCGGTTCTTCTTGATCATGTACCCAATACAAAAGCTGTCCCGTCTGAAATCGTTCATCAAAGTCAGTAATCCGGCGTACTTTGACTTCACCCTTAATGCCATGTGTATTAATAATTTGCCCGACATTGTATAATTGTTCTTCCATGAATAACATTACCTCGCTCTTATGACGATACCGTCTTTAATGATTATTTGGGGATCAAACACTTGCTCGTCAAATCGATCCCCCACTTCAATAGTGACAAGAGACTCGACTTCATCAATCACAAGTTCACTGTCATTTGGCAATACATTCAATTGTTCCAGCAACTGTTCAGATTGTTTCATTTTGTCTTTACGCTTTTTGATTTCTGCTGAGAAACGCTTCCCTACATCGATTTTAGAAAACTCTCGTTTCTTTTCAAGTTTCTTCTGTTCAAATAGAAGTTGCTCACATTCTTGCTTGAGACGCCCATATTCTCCTTGAAATCGATCCTTCAATTTCTGTCTGCTCGCTTCTGTCAACACTTGCTTTACAGGTATTCGTTGAATGATCTGCATGATATTTACCTGCCTTATTGTTAAAATAGGCTGTTTTCTAAAAGATTGTTGTTTTTGACACAAAAACTATAAACTGCACAAAACCGCTTCCTGTGGGATCTTCAGCTGTTGTTTTTCCCGCGGGAGTCGACTGGCCTACGCTTCAATCAACCGCCATACTAGCGAAGAAATACACGAAGACGATGAGACCCCATAGTGAGCGTTCTTTGACGAAGGTTTATATCAACTTCGAGGGGGAAAGAGCAACAAAATTTACGAAAAGAGCCTTAAAGTGAGTGTTCAAAAGGATGCCAAATTAGAAGGTCGACTAAGATCGCCACGACACGCCAGCAACGTCGACACTAGCACGTGCTGTGCGTCGCAATAAGATCGAGAAGGCGTAGCTTTGAGCATCAAGGAAATCTTCCCCGAATTGGCATCGCACGAAGGAAAAGTGTCCTTCTTTTCCAAGGAACGGACTTGCACAGGACGTGCTGACTTCTACGTTGTGCACAGGACGTGCACGGTTTTAGTAGAAGTTCCACTGCTGCCTCATGATACGTGAGTAGCGAGGCCACTTCAGAGAATATCCTTCTTCGCTGCCTTGCCCCGAAGAATTTACTTCTTTGAATAGGCTCGTAGACAGGGGCACACGCTCTTCAAAAGCAAGCCAACGAAGAGATGCGCCGCTTATCATTTGGTGACTTTTTGAACAACCTTTTAAAATTAGATGGAAAAAAAGGGAAAGGTTTTCCCCCTCTCCCTTTTTACATGATATCTAAATAGATTCGTTTATTTGAATCAGACCCTGCCGCATATACTACCGTACGAATCGCTTTGGCAATTCGGCCGTTCTTCCCAATAACCTTACCAACATCTTCTGTATGGACGGTTAAGTGATAGACAATCTTTCTGTCTTCTTCCTTTTCCGCAACAACGATCTCTTCAGGATGATCTACGAGCGGCGTTACGATTGTTTCGATCAAGGCTTTCATGATATCACACTACTTTACTTTTGGTTTTTCTTGTCGTGAAATTGCTTCATGATGCCTTCTTTTGAGAATAAGTTACGAACTGTATCACTTGGCTTAGCACCATTGGACATCCAGTCGATCGCTTTGTCAGCATCGATATCAACCGCTACCGGGTTAACTACTGGGTTATATGTCCCGATTTGTTCAATAAAACGTCCATCACGAGGTGAACGTGAATCTGCTACTACTACACGATAAAATGGGTTACGTTTAGATCCCATTCGTTTTAGGCGAATTTTTACTGCCATGTTTGAGCACCTCCATCATTCTTAAATAAATGTTTAACACAAGTTTAGATTTTAGCAGATGATTGAATGTCTGTAAAGGTTTTTTACATTACATAAAGGGAAAATTCATTCCTTTTCCTTTTTTACCCTTTGTATTACTCATTTGCTTCATCATTTTTTTCATGTCTTCAAATTGTTTTAACAGTCTGTTGACTTCTGAAACAGACCTTCCTGAACCTTTTGCAATCCGCTTCTTGCGGCTGGCGTTCATTAAGGAAGGATCTTGACGCTCATTTTTTGTCATCGATTGAATGATCGCCTCAACGTGAGAAATTTGTTTGTCGTCGAAGGAAGCATTCTTTAAGCCTTTCATCTTGTTGGCTCCTGGAATCATGTTAATGAGTTCATCGAGCGGTCCCATGTTTTTCACCTGTGCCATTTGCTCAAGGAAATCCTCAAACGTAAAGGAAGCATTGCGCATTTTAGATTCAAGCTCTTTTGCTTGCTTCTCATCCACCTGCGTTTGAGCTTTTTCAATTAATGTGAGCATATCGCCCATTCCTAAAATACGAGAGGCCATACGTTCTGGATGAAACGGCTCGAGTTCGTCCAGCTTTTCACCCATACCGGCAAATTTAATCGGTTTGCCTGTGACTGCTTTAATAGATAAAGCGGCACCGCCACGGGTGTCACCGTCAAGCTTAGTCAGCAACACACCTGTCACATCGAGTTGTTCATCAAAACTTTCCGCCACATTGACTGCATCCTGACCAGTCATGGCATCGACAACTAAGAAAATCTCATCTGGAGTAACCGCTTCTTTAATCCGCTCCAGTTCCTCCATAAGATCACCGTCAACATGAAGACGCCCAGCTGTATCGATGATGACATAGTCATTGTGCTCTTCCTTAGCTTGTTCAACGGCTTGCTTCGCTATATCAACAGGATCTGCCTCTGTCCCTTGTGAATGAACAGGCATATCAAGCTGACGGCCTAACGTTTCAAGCTGCTGGACGGCTGCTGGACGATAAACGTCTGCCGCTGCTAATAGCGGTTTTCGGTTATAGTTCTTACGAAGCAAGTTCGCGAGCTTTCCAGTGGTGGTCGTTTTACCTGCACCTTGAAGACCAACCATCATAATGACAGTTGGCGGACGGTTGGCAACGGCAATTTTACTTTCATCCCCACCCATTAAGTCGGTTAGCTCTTCTTTTACAATCTTGATCACTTGCTGACCTGGTGTTAAACTCTCCATTACTTCCGAACCGACAGCTCGTTCGCGAATTCGCTTAACGAAGTCTTTTACAACTTTAAAATTAACATCGGCCTCAAGGAGGGCAAGTCGTACTTCACGACTCATTTCCTTAACATCTTGCTCGGAAACCTTCCCTTTTCCTTTAATTTTCTGGATGGTTTGCTGTAAACGGTCGGATAAACCTTCAAACGCCATCGAAGGACCCCCCTATTCTAATTCTTGTAGTTGCTTGAGACGGTCTCGAAGCTGATTCTCAACATCAGATTCCGGGACTGCCTCCAACATTTGCTGGATCAGTTGCTGACGCTTATAAAACTTTCCGTACAAATATAACTTGTTCTCGTATTCCTCAAGCATCGCTTCTGTACGGCGAATATTATCATAGACTGCTTGTCTTGATACATTGAAGGTCTCTGATATCTCACCAAGCGAATAATCTTCTAAATAATAGAGCTCCATATAGTTTCGCTGCTTTGGGGTTAGCAAGGATTGATAAAAATCAAACAAATAGTTGATACGTGTTGTCTTTTCAAGCACGTGTGAAGCACTCCTTGTTAAGTGAAATACCTTTACATATGAATACTAACGGACACAATCCTTTACTGTCAAGGGCTTAGTTACACCTCATCGTCTTCCTCTTCTATCATATCAGCAAATAGACCGTAAACGAAGGCGTGTGCATCAAACGTCTCTAAATCACTTACTTTTTCCCCTAAACCTACAAGTTTGACAGGGATGTCCAATTCATTACGAATCGCTAGCACAATGCCGCCTTTAGCTGTACCGTCGAGTTTTGTTAGAACAATGCCCGATACATCTGTTGACTCTGCGAACGTTTTTGCCTGGCTCATCGCATTTTGACCTGTGGTCGCATCCAATACGAGCAATACTTCATGTGGCGCTCCCGGTACTTCGCGTTCAATGACACGTTTAACTTTAGCTAATTCATTCATTAAATTAACTTTATTTTGCAAACGGCCAGCCGTATCACAAATGAGTACGTCGGCTTTTTTTGATTTTGCCGATTGAATGCCGTCATAAATAACGGCTGCCGGGTCGCTGCCTTCACTATGCTTAATCACATTGACACCAGCACGCTGTCCCCACACATCTAATTGATCAATAGCTCCTGCTCTAAATGTGTCGCCTGCAGCTAATGTGACCTTTTTTCCATCTGCTTTTAACTGGTGGGCAAGTTTGCCGATCGTTGTTGTCTTCCCTACCCCATTCACGCCAACGAAAAGATAAATCGTTAAGCCATCCGGATTCATTTTAAGCTCTTCTACTTCGCCTTCATCCTCAGCACCATAGTAAAGCTCGACAAGTTTCTCAGATATGACTTCCTTCACTTGCCTTGTGTCTTTAATATTTCTACGCTTCACTTCCATCTGAAGCTCATCAATCATTTCCATAACAGCATTGACGCCAACGTCTGCTGAAATAAGCACTTCCTCTAGCTCTTCGAAGAAATCCTCGTCCACTGTACGATAACGTGCAACTAGATCATTTATTTTGCTTGTAAAAGAGTTTCTAGTTTTCGCCAACCCCATTTTGAACTTGGAAGCAATCGATACTTCTTTGTCATCGACTTTCTCAGCACCATGAGCTTGATCTTCATGGCTCTCATCATTATCTTCAGATTCGTCAAACTCCTCAGGACTCTCAGCCATGTCTTCAGGTTCTTCGCTATCAGTGGTTTCCACAAATTCGGGTTCTTCTGTCTCATCATCTGTTGCTGTTTCTCCTTCAAGGTCTTCAGTATATCCTTCATCTGGCTCAGCATCATAGGCTTCTGCTGTTTTACTTTCCTCCTTTTCCATAGATTCTTCTACTGCTTTCTCCATTGGTTCTTCAACAAATTTTTCTTTTAACTTTTTAAAAAAGCCCATTTTATCTTCCTTTCTATATGTGAGTGTTCAAAAAGTTGCCAAATGAGAAGGTCGACTAAGATCACCACGACACGCGAGCAACGTCGACACTAGCACGTCCTGTGCGTCGCAAGAAGGTCAAGGTGGCATAGCTTTGAGCACCAAGGAAATCTTCCCCGAATTGGCATCGCACGAAGGAAAAGTCTCCTTCTTTTCCAAGGAAAGGAATTGCACAGGACGTGCACGGTTTTAGTAGAAGTTCCACTGCTGCCTCATGATACGTGAGTAGCAAGGCCACTTCAGAGATATCCTTCTTCGCTGCCTTGCCCCGAGGAGTTTACTTCTTTGAATAGGCTCGTAGACGCAGGGGCACACGCTCTTCAAAAGCAAGCCAACGAAGAGATGCGCCGCTTATCATTTGGTGACTTTTTGAACAACCTCTATATATCAACTAATTCTGCTGTTTCCTCTAACCGCACAGAAACCAGCTTAGATACCCCGGATTCCTGCATCGTAACACCATATAGCACATCCGACTCTTCCATCGTTCCTTTTCTATGAGTAATGACGATGAACTGTGTACGTTCACTAAATTCTTTAAGGAATTTGGCAAAACGGTCCACATTCGCTTCATCTAAAGCTGCTTCCACTTCATCAAGCACGCAAAAAGGAACAGGACGTACTCTCAGAATCGAGAATAGAAGAGCAATAGCAGTCAGGGCTCGCTCCCCGCCCGATAACAGGCTCAAATTCTGAAGTTTCTTTCCTGGCGGCTGCGCCACAATATCGACACCCGTTTCAAGCATATCGTCAGGTTTCGTTAATTGCAGATCTGCTTTACCTCCACCGAAAAGATCTTTAAACACTTCCCCAAACTCGGAACGAATTTTTGTAAACGTATCGTCAAATCGACGTTCCATTTCACTATCCATTTCGCGGATGATTGAATGAAGGGTTTCTTTAGCTTCTAGTAAATCTGTTTGCTGACCTGTTAGAAAATCGTAGCGTTCAACGATCCGGTCGTATTCCTCTATGGCACCGAGATTTACTGTTCCGAGTTCTTCGATAGCTCGTTTAATTAACTTCACTTTTGTCGATGTTGTTTTTACATCTTCTACCCGGCTATAATCATGCTGCGCTTTTTCAAATGTAATCACGTATTCCTCTTGTAAATAGTTCAACATGTTCTCGAGTTCAACATCGAGACGATTAGCTTTTACTTCTTTCTGCTGAATATCTTGAATGTAATTCTGATGCCTGCGCTTGATTTCCTTAAGCTTTTGCTCTTCCTGTTGAACAGAGATGGCAAATTGATTCCTTTCTTCCCGTCTTTCTTGAATAAGTGCAGAAGTAGTCTCTTTTCTAATTTTTGTTTTTTCTATCTCTTCCATCATTTCTTCTTCAGTTTGATTGGAATCAACCACTTCAACTAATTGCTGGTAGGAGTGGCGATTCTTAGTCAACTGCTTCTGAATAATACGTAAATCTTCCTTTGCCCGATCTGCCTTCTCCTTTTGATTAGCAACGGCTGAATCCTGTTCAGCGAGCTTAATTTGCAAGCTTTGATAGCGTTCTTTTTGGTTTGCTTCATTCTTCTGCCTTTGTTCCTTAGCCGTACTTAACTGGTCGATTCGCTCCTGCAAGTCTTGCAGTTGTTTACTTAGTGAAGTCAACTCTTTTTCAAGTGCTTTCAAACGTTCTCTCGTGTGCTTTTCATCATCGTTAAACTGCGATTGATCTTGGTCATACAACTGGAGCTGGTCATTTAAATGATCCACCTTCACCTGCAGCTCTCTTGTAGCCGATTGCTCTTCATGCTCCGCATTACGATAAGAAGACACTTCGTCTTTTAATTGCTCTCTTTTTTCCGTATCAAAAGCAAGCCTTTCTTTAAGCTGCTTAACCTTTTGTTCTACATCTCTTGCTTTCTCATCGAAAGAAGTAATCTTTTCGGATAACTCCTGCAGTTCTTTTTCACGTGTGAAAAGGGATTGATTCGTTTTCTTTTGTGCTCCCCCAGACATCGAACCACCTGGGTTGACGACATCTCCTTCTAACGTGACAATCCGGTATTTTCTATTGACGACATTCGCAAGCCTATTGGCCTGTTCCAGCGTGTTTGCAATCACGATATGGCCTAACAAATGTTGAATGGCCTTTTCATAACGCGTATCGTATCGAATGAGCTGGGCTGCTATCCCTACAAAACCCTCTTGCTCAGTTAGTTGATTCGCCGCTTGTCCATATACAGAACGCGGTTGGATCGTTGTTAAAGGGAGGAAAGTTGCCCGTCCATTGTTATTTTGCTTGAGCCACTGAATCGCTTGGCGGCCTGCTTTCTCATCTTGAACGATGACATGCTGAGCTTGAGCACCTAAAGCAGTTTCGATAGCAGTGATCAATTTCGCAGGGATATCAATCACTTCGAGAATGGCACCTTCCACTCCCTGGACAAGCTGTTTCTCCCTTGCTTTTAGCACCTCACGAACACCTTGGAAATAGCCCGAGAAATCTTCCTTCATCTCTTCAAGCATTTCTTTTTTCGAACGCAGCTTTTCTAAGTATTGATAGCCCTGGTAAAGTTTTTGCTGCCATTCCTGATAGGATTGATCATCCTTTTTAATTTGGCTTGTAAGCCTATCCAGCTGCTGCTCCTGATCCTCCCGCTTTTGTGTAAGTTCTTGAAGATGGCTCGTCCGTTCCTTCAATGAGGCAGCCATAGAGCTTCGATCATCCAACAGTTCTTTAAACTTCCCTTGCTGCACTCCTTTTTTGTTATCCAGCTGAACGAGCTGTTGGTCAAGAGTTTGCTTTTGATTCCGTTTGGCTGCCTGTTCATTTAATAAGTCAATGTAGTCACTCTTACAATCCTCAATTTCAGCCTCCATATCATGAACGTCATCGTTGAGTTCGTCTTCCGTTTGTTTGAGTGAGTCTTTCGTTTGCTTACGTCGCTGCACGTCAGCTTTTAGTTTATCCGCTTCTTCTCTTGCTGTTTGCTTTAAAATGTCAAGCTGAGAGTTCAAATCCTCATGTTCTGTTTCTAATTTGGTCTTATTCTCAGAATAATGTTTGTGGCGTTCCTTCATTAGCTCTTTTTTACCTTCTAAATTCTCTAACTCCTGGGTAAGAACTAACAACGTTTCCTGTAAATCTTCAATCGATTCCTCAAGTGCTTCCATATCGCCACGCTTTTTCGCAATCGATGCCTCGTTCTTTTGGAGGGTGCCCTTTAATTCTTCTTCCTGCTGTTTCACTTCATCCAATTGCGTCAGAAGGCCTTGCCAGTCTGCATGAAGATTCTCAATTTGAGTCACGAGCAAAGAAATCTCCACTTGCTTAAGTTCTGCTTTTTTCTCTAAATAATCTTTAGCAACAGACGCCTGCTCCCTCAGTGGTTCAAGCTGTCCATCAATCTCATGAATAATATCCTCCACACGATTTAAATTTTCTTGTGTTTCGAATAGCTTATGTTCGGCTTTTTTCTTACGTTGTTTATACTTAAGTACACCGGCGGCTTCTTCAAAAATTGATCGCCGTTCCTCCGCCTTTGAGCTTAAAATCTCTTCAACCTTCCCTTGACTTATAATAGAGAAGGCTTCTCGCCCCAGACCTGAATCCATGAACAAATCGATAATATCTTTTAAACGGCAAGTTTGATTATTTATATAAAATTCGCTATCACCTGAGCGATACACCCTTCTTGTTACACTTACTTCCTGGTAGTCAAGAGGTAACGTATCGGCCTCATTATTTAACGTTAACGTAACCTCAGCCATATTTAACGCTTTTCTCGTATCACTACCCGCAAAAATAATATCTTCCATTTTCGCTCCGCGTAGTGACCGGGCAGACTGCTCCCCGAGGACCCAGCGAATCGCATCGGTAATATTACTCTTTCCACTGCCATTTGGACCCACTACGGACGTCACTCCGGAAACAAAGTCTACAGTTACTCGTTCTGCAAATGATTTAAATCCTACTGTATCTAGACGTTTGAGGAACATATACATCCTCCTGTTTTATTAACAAAAATACTTGATTTCAACTTACTTATTTTATCATAAACTATGACTGAGCGGTAGGATACTTGAGAAGTGCAGTGCTTTTGTTCTCAGAGGAAACTATAAAAATATTTGCCTGTGTATAAACTTACAAAAAGTTAGCCACATCCAGCGCAAGCAGTCCAAGAGACGCAAGACTAGTCAATGCGGGGTCTCGCCAAGTCAGGTGTTCCCACAGTCTCATTGTTTCCCCGCTCCCTTATGATTATTAAGATGAACAGAACCTCCGCTATTAGATCGTGATAGGTGAATCCTGTGATAAGAAATCACTTGTTATAGGTATTTCATTCCCGCAACATTTTCACTCGTACATCCTTAACGTTTAGCTTAAAGTTCTTAGCTGCCATACACACGACTTATAGTGGTGGAGCTGGTAAATTAGGCTCAATAGTAATAAAAATGTTGCCAAAACATACATAGTTTAAATGACAAATACAAACGGGGCGCACCGCGCTTTTGTTCTGAGGAATGAGAAAGAGGGTTTTAAAAAGGAAGAATTTAATTTATGATAATAGATAGTAGATTATAGAGATGCTTAAGGAGGCTTTGATCGTGAGTTTACAAGAACCCACTCAAGAGAATTTAAATACCATTATTAATGACATGGCTGAGCGCCTGCAAGTTGTCAATCGCTCACTCATGGATCCAGAGGACTATGACCTTAACAAGTACGAGGAAATTAAATCCCTGCACGATATTATCGAAATGAAAGGTCAGTTGAGTGTTTCTGAAACCCAAGCCTTTGTGACTGAACTAGGTAACTATCGTAAGTAGAAAGCGAAAGAAGGCGCTTTAGGCCTTTCCCTATAGATAGTTTGATCGATAAAGTTCCAACCATATTTTAAAAAAAGACACTCCAACTTTAGCGAATGGGTGTCTTTTTTATGTGAAATGGGACTCATAATTGTTATGATTCACATATCAATGAAAAATAGTACCTTACCATTACATAGAAGTATTCAGAGAATGAGAAGAGGAAAGATAACTCATGAATTTATTGAGCCACCCTTTAGTCTCTGTCAGTACAAAGAGTAAGCATTTAAATCGCCTATCATAAAAAAAGTCATTAATTTCAACTGCATAATAAACCCGATTGATGCTTCATCGTTTTCCAATTAATGGCTCCCCCCTGCCCGTTCCCGAATCTTAAGTGGCATCGACGTTAAGGCATTTTAAAATCTGGCGGCTGATAGTTCATTTTTAAGAATCGCGATTGTTGCCAGTCAAATCGCTTGTTATTTTCAACAGCGTAGATGTATGCACTATATAAACTGAAACCATAAATCGAAGGCATAAACATGAGCCACTCCGGATTAAAGACCACGGTTGCTTGATGAACTTCTCCCGATAAAATAAGTTGTAGTCCTACGAAAAAGTTTGAAAAGTAACTGAAACTGACCCAAGAAATCAGCAAGATAACAGCCTGAACGACTCTCCGCGTGGACAAATGTCCGGTTCCTGGCATGAAAAGTGACCACACCACAACGGTCCAAGGCTTCCTTTTTTGTAAATTATAATGCCCGCAGGAACTGATTCGAGAATGAATCAACTGATCATTATTTTGTCGATGAGCCAAAAGACAAATTTTATTGAAGTCCAGCGTATTACGGTAACTGTCCCACATTACAAAGAAATATAAAGGGATATAAAGAAAGATCAGTTGGGGTTCAGCGATTTGCCTAACCCTCTCGAATTGTCCCGTAAACGAATACACCATAGCAAGGTTCAAGTGTCCACTGATATTTAAATAAATCTCCAATACAATAAATGCAATGGCTTTAAGGTTTTGGGATAGGAGAAGATGTCCGAATCCTGGGAAAGCAGCAGACCACCACAGAACTATCCAAGGGTTTTTTAAAGACAACGTGGTTGTATCCTGCTTATCTGACCAGAGTTGTTTCGATGAATTTAATTTCGTGCTAGGCCGCATTTGTTTCATACATATCATCCTTTATTAAACTGCTTTCAACATATTTTCCAACAAAGCCTGGACAATATTCTTAGATGAAACATAAATTCACCAATACTCTACTAATCCTCCACACCAAGATGGGAGCTTATCCCACTTAAGAAAAGCATCCTATTTGGCACTTTTTGGCTAGTGTTTTAAATCCAATTTTTTAATAAAACACAACGTTTAAGGAAAACTAATAACTATTACAGCCATAGGAATAAAACCCAGGGAGGAATGTTATATGCCTGAAAAGCCTGCAATTACGTCATCAGAACTTGGTACGTTATGGCTTACTTACCAACAGAAAACGATGATTTTGCGGATGTTAGAGTATTTCATAGAAAAAGCTGATGACGAAAAAGCAAAAAACATTATGATTAGTCTATACGATGAAATCGACCCTTATGTAGAGAAAATAACAGTCATCTTTCAAAATGAAGGAGCCGCCATACCAGTCGGATTTACTTCCCAGGACGTTAATAAAGAAGTGCCTAAGTTATATGATCATGGGTTCGACATCATGTTCGTTCGCTTAATAAAAGAAATTAGTATGGGCATGCATACGTTAAATATAACTATGGCATCTCGTGAAGATATTGTGCTGATTTTTAAAGACCTTACCGCTATTACCCAAAAGTACTACAATGCTTGTACCCAATATTTGATTGAAAAAGGAATGCTTGCCCGACCACCTTATGTTTCGATGCCAAATTCAGTTGAGTTTGTTAAAGATACCTCCTACTTGGGCGGACTTAATCCTTTTAGTTCCAAACGGACCGTCAATACAGTGGAGGTTGCAAATCTGTTCCATGCTATTGAAACAAATATTACCGGGATGCAAATGATTACGGGTTTTGCTCAATGTGCTAATGAACAGGAAGCAAAAAAATATTTCTCTAAAGGAGCAGAACTTGCTAAAAGCATGATTAAAGAGCTGAGCGAAACCCTTCTTCAAGACGATATTCAGACACCTTCTCCATCAGGTGGCATTGCCACTCGTTCAACAGTCGCTCCGTTTTCTGATAAATTGATGATGTATTGTACCAGTCTTTTTTGCAGTTTTTCTATGGGAGGGAATTCTTTGGGAACCGCTTTTAGTTTACGGAATGATTTATCAGCCAAAATCATGGTTTTTATGAAAGACATCTTCGAGTATGCCCATGAAGGTGCAAAAATCATGATTAGGAACGGATGGATGGAAGAACAGCCTCAGATGGAATCACGAGATAAACTTAAAAAATAAATGCCAGCGCATCTCCTTAAACATAGGAGGAACAAACGATCAAATAAGCGAATCAATTAGGAAAGGTGGGCAATGCTGAATTGCGTTGCCTCCCTTCTGTAGGACGAAGAAGGAGAAATGGCTTTAGAACCATTCATTTACAATCTTTTTGGGACGGGTAATATGAATCGAAATAATAAGTATGAAAAATTACTCTGGAGTATTGCATTACCAGGATTTGGACAAATCCTTAACGGTAAATTTCTCAAAGGTTTTCTTTTCATTGCATTGGAATTTCTAGTAAATGTTCAATCCAATTTTAATGAAGTCATCTTTTTAAGTTTTCATGGGGAAATTGAAAAAGCAATTCTACAAACGAATTATCCATGGCTAATGTTTTATCCTTGTTTGTACTTTTTTGCGATGTGGGACGCCTACAAAGATGGGGGTGGGGGAAATCTCCATTTTCATTTTTACCGTTTGTATTTTCTGCCTATTTTGTAACGGTTGGTCTAATTTTTTCGTCATCTTTCAAGATGATGGGAATATTACTCGGTCCCATTTGGTTACCCATATTGTCCGTTGTGCCTGGGGTAGTAATCGGTCTTCTACTAAAAAAAATGATAACTAAAGCCCTCCGTTAACCAATATTTAAAGGAAAAACATACACGAAGAGAACCTATAGAAAGGGTCTCTCTGTGTATGTTCCTATAAATATAACAGGGTTATTTGTTGATAATACAAGCACTGATATCTATAACTGATTATTTGCTACTATTCCTTCTCAATTCAATATTCCTCGATATAAATGCTCGTTTGGGGGGAGAAAACCTTTTTACTGTAAAGATTCTTTTCGAAACCAGTTGGAGCTATACAGCAAAAAAGACGGTGCAGATAAGTTCATCTGGCCGTCTTTTTTACATCGCACCCTGATTCATAAGGGCCTGCCTGGCTGCTTTTTGTTCCGCCTCTTTCTTCGTACGTCCGATCCCAATGCCTGCATTTTCGCCCTGAACACGAACGTGGGCAATAAATTCACGGCTATGCGCCGGACCTCTTTCTTCAACGATTTCATATTCAATCCTGCTGCTGCGATCTCGCTGAATAAATTCCTGAAGCTGACTCTTATAATCCATCGCATGAGAAAAAGCACCATCTTTAATCTTCGGGTAAACATATTTTTCAAGGAAAAGGACGACTTGATCAAAGCCTTTATCTAAATACAAAGCTCCAATGAACGCTTCAAAAACGTCAGCTAATAAAGCTGGACGGTTGCGCCCGCCTGTCATTTCTTCGCCTTTACCGAGCAAAATCAAATCTTGAAAATTTAAATCGTTCGCAAAATTGACTAAGGAGATTTCACAAACGATGGATGCCCTCAGTTTAGTTAATTCACCTTCAGCCATTTCTGGGAACTCACGGTATAAATACTGAGAAACACCAAGTTCTAATACGGCATCTCCTAAAAATTCAAGACGTTCATTATCTTCTCGGTCTGTTTTACGATGCTCATTCACATAGGATGAATGGGTAAAAGCTTGTTCCAGCAACGCTACATTTTGAAATTGCACATGAATTTTGTCTTGGAAACTGGAAAAATCCTCCATAAATCACCTTGTCCTTTTCTAATATAATCATAAATATAGGAAAGGCTGCCTGAAAAACAGGCAGCTATTCAATGTTTACGATACACTGTTTATGTAGTTCACAGCGTCGCCAACAGTATTGATTTTTTCAGCTTCTTCATCAGAAATTTCCATATCAAACTCATCTTCAAGCTCCATTACTAATTCTACAACGTCAAGTGAGTCTGCTTCTAGATCTTCTTTGAAGGAAGCTTCCATTGTTACTTTAGATTCGTCTGCATCGAGACGATCGACAATGATTTGTTTCACACGATCAAATGTATCTGCCATAGGAACTTCACCTCCCTTCAGTTATTATAGTAGATTTCACTTACAGAAACCAGATTAATTTACATGACCATACCGCCATCAACATGAAGCGTTTGACCTGTAATATAGGCAGCATCTCCTGAAGCCAGGAAACGCACAGCTCGAGCAATATCCTCCCCTTCTCCTAGACGGTTCAATGGGATCAAGGCAAGCATTTGTTCACGCTGGTCATCTGTCAGCTGATCCGTCATATCTGTTGTGATATACCCTGGGGCAACAGCATTGACCGTAATATTTCGTGAAGCAAGCTCTTTCGCATTAGACTTTGTTAATCCGATAACACCAGCCTTAGCTGCAACGTAATTGGCCTGCCCAGGGTTCCCGGAGACACCTACGATGGAAGAGATATTAATGATGCGGCCAAACTTTTGCTTCATCATTTGTCTCGTTACACCTTTTGAACACATAAAGACGCCTTTTAAATTTGTGTCAATCACATCGTCAAATTCCTGCTCTTTCATGCGCATCAGCAGGTTATCCCTGGTTATTCCAGCATTGTTGACTAAAATGTCTAAACGGCCAAATTCCTCAACAACTGTCTTCACCATTCGGCTGACATCATCTCCTTGCGAGACGTTGGCTTGAATTTTAATCGCTTCACCGCCGTTGTCTATAATTTCTTGAACAACTGCTTCTGCCTTTTCTTCACTGCCCGAATAATTCACGGCAACTTTTGCGCCGTTTTTAGCAAGTTCGAACGCAATTGCCCGGCCTATTCCACGCGAAGCACCTGTTACAAGTGCTACCTGTTCATTCAGCATTATTGATCCTCCTTGTACCATTCAACGAATGAAGCAACCGATTCAGAATCCTCAATCGCAAATGTCTTCATTCTCCGTTTTACTTTTCTAACCAGTCCACTAAGAACTTTGCCCTGTCCCACTTCTACAATAGCATCGATGTCTTCTTCGACAAACGCCTCTAGGATTTCTTGGAAGCGTACAGGAGAATAGAGCTGCTCTACTAACAAACTTCTTATTTGATCCGCATCGGTTACAGCCTCTGCAGATACATTTGCATAGACAGGAAGCGAAGCATTACGGACCTTCGTTTTCTCTAAAGATTGGGAGAAGCTTTCACTAGCCGGCTTCATTAATCTCGAGTGAAAAGGACCGCTAACATTAAGTGGAAGAACACGCTTTGCGCCGGCCTCTTTCAGCTGTTCAGATGCTGTTTCTACACCTTCAGCTGTTCCAGATATTACGATTTGCCCCGGACAGTTAATGTTAGCTAAATCAACAGGTTGTTCTGAATCCTGCCCAGATAATACTTGCTCAATCTCTTCTTTACCTAATCCAAGGACGGCGGCCATGGCACCGAGGCCCGTCGGATACGCTTCCTCCATCAGCTTGCCGCGTGTGTGGACGAGTTTGACAGCATCAATCGCATCCAACGCCCCCGCGCTTACTAATGCACTGTATTCACCTAGACTGTGACCAGCTGTCATCACGGGGGAGATGCCCTCTTTTTCTAATACTTGAGTGATCGCCACACTATTTAGTAATAAGGCTGGCTGTGCATTTTCTGTTTTCGTTAACTCCTCGGAAGGCCCTTCAAACATGAGAGAGGTTAGTGAATAACCTAAAGCTTCATCGGCTGCATCAAATAATTCCTTTACTTCCGGAAACGTTTGATACATTTCGTGTCCCATCCCTACTTCTTGAGATCCTTGTCCTGGAAAAATAAATGCCGTACGTTTCATTCGCTCTCCTCCTTTACTTGTAGTTCCTTCATTGAATTCGCGATTGTAGAGGATACATTTTGTTCAATCATATGACAAGCCTGGCGAATCGCATTATACACCGCACGTTCGTTGGACGATCCATGTGCTTTAATTACAGGTGCAGCCAGACCGAATAAGCCCGCCCCACCATACTCTGAATAATCAAGCTTCGTTTTTAATTGCCGTAAATCATTTTTAGCGAGACCCGCAGCGAGTTTGGTTTTAAAGTTTGACATAAACGTTTGTTTGATCATGGAAAACATCGTCAAGGCCGTGCCTTCAATCGTTTTTAATGTTACATTTCCCGTAAAACCATCTGTGATGACAACATCTGCTGCCCCACTCAATAAATCCCGCGCTTCAACATTACCAATAAAATTGATCGGGGCATCTGAAAGCAATTTATAAACCTGCTTCGTTAAATCACTGCCTTTGCCTTCTTCTGTACCGACATTTAATAAACCCACTCTTGGTTCATTTAGTCCGCGAACTTTTTCACTATAAATCGACCCCATGATCGCGTATTGCAGCAAATGATTCGGTTTAGCATCTACATTCGCTCCAACGTCAAGCATTAAGAAGCCTTTTCCATCTTCTGTTGGAAGAGTTGGGCTCAGTGCTGGACGATCTACCCCTTCCATTCGGCCGACAATAAACAAACCTGCACTCATAAGCGCACCTGTATTTCCAGCAGAAATACAGCCGTCTGCTCTGCCTTCTTTCACTTCTTTGGCCATTAAAACCATAGAAGCCTTCTTTTTTCTTCGGACAGCCCGTACAGGTTCATCCTCTGAAGTAATCCTCTCATCTGTATGTATAACCGAAATATTAGGAGTATTGCCTAGTAACGGATGAATCTGTTTCTCATCACCAATTAACGTGATCGCTAATCCATCAATAGCAGATGCGGCTTCAACCGCGCCTTTCACAATAGCGTCTGGTGCATGATCCCCGCCCATGGCATCTATCGCTAATTTCATTGCTTATTCACTCCCTTTAACATCTTGCTGACGGAACATTTCAAACGTACCCGCAAACACTTCTTCACTATCTACAAAGCTATGGACATCGACAATGGTACGTCCCTTATCGTCGTCCCCTTTTACAAAAGCTTTGGCTACAACACGCTCTCCTCGCTTCACCTGCCGCATAAAACGAATTCTTGACTCAGCAGTAAGGGCTAATTCTTCGTTGATCACCGCAACTGCAAGCGAGTTAGCTTGGGCAAAGATGTGATGTCCGCGAGCTATATCGTTTCGAGAAAAAACATGCTCTGATTTAATATCCAAAATCGAAATCGCCCGCAGGTCCAGTTCCAAATCAACCACTTCCCCTATGACTTCCTCTATAGGCAATGCTTTAACCGTCTCATTCCACTCCTGTGTGGCTACAGATCTAATCCGCTCCCTTAACTCTGGAATGGCTAACTCCATCCGGTCAAGGCGGATCGTCTGAATACTTACACCAAACTGTTTAGCCAATGCTTCATCTGTTATAAAAGGAGTTGCTTCGATTGTCGACTTTAACTCATTTTGCCTCATTTGCTTCGTGCGTTTCATTTGCGCTCTCCACCGTTCGTTTGTCACAAATATTATGACTAGGTACTAACAGTAATATATAATACCTGAGACGATTACGCAACACTTTCCGTATGAGTATGTGTTCAAAAAGCTGCCAAATTAGAAGGTCGACAAGAACGCCACGTCCTGTTCGTCGCAAGAAGGTCGGACGGCGTAGCTTTGAGCACCAAGGAAATCTTCCCCGAATTGGCCTCGCACGAAGGAAAAGTGTCCTTCTTTTCCAAGGAACGGACTTGCACAGGACGTGCTGACTTCTACGTTGTGCACAGGACGTGCACGGTTTTAGTAGAAATTCCACTGCTGCTTCATGATACGTGAGTAACGAGGCCACTTCAGAGAATATCCTTCTTCGCTGCCTTGCCCCGAGGAATTTACTTCTTTGAATAGGCTCGTAGACGCAGAGGCACACACGCTCTTCACAAGCAAGCCAACGAAGAGATTCGCCGCTTATCATTTGGTGACTTTTTGAACTACCTCTATGATAAGCGAATGAACGATAAAAACATACATAATGAGCAAGACACCCTCACATCCCTTCAAGGTGCCTTACTCATCATTTAATCAAGGATTTCTCCATTTACATGTTCATCTTGTTCAATGATGTCTCTTAACGCTTTAAAACGTTCATCTTTTATTAGTGAATCATTCTCAATGATCTCAGCTGCATCTTGTCTTGCCGTTTCAAGAGCGCGATAATCGTGCACCATATCACCGACTTTAAATTCAGGCAAGCCGCTTTGTTTCCTGCCAAAAAAATCTCCAGGACCTCTTAACTTTAAATCTTGCTCTGACAGTTCAAAACCATCATTTGTTTCTGTCATAATCCTCATCCGTTCTTTGCCCACATCGCCTTTGGGATCAGCTAATAGAATACAATAGCTTTGCTCACTGCCACGCCCGACCCGGCCGCGCAGCTGGTGCAGCTGAGAGAGTCCAAATCGTTCGGCATCATGGATCACCATTACCGTGGCGTTAGGAACGTTCACTCCGACCTCCACAACCGTTGTCGAAACAAGGACTTGCAGTTCATTTTCCGCAAAGCACTTCATCACTTCTTCTTTTTCATCATTATGAAGTCTTCCATGCATAAGTCCGACGGAGATGTTCGGTTCATATACACTAGCTATTTGGTGATATAAATCAACGGCATTTTGAATATCTAACTGGTCAGACTCCTCTATTAAAGGACAGATGACGTAAGCCTGGTGCCCTCCTTCAACTGCCTTCTGAATAAAGGCTAACACACGATTGGTCATTTCTCCTTTAATCCAATACGTATCAATCGGTTTCCGGCCTGCTGGCATTTCATCAATCACAGACACGTCCATGTCGCCAAAAGCAGTAATCGCAAGGGTACGTGGAATGGGGGTAGCAGTCATAAACAGGACATCTGGGTCGAGCCCTTTATCCCTTAAAGTTCGGCGCTGTTTTACTCCAAAGCGGTGCTGTTCATCGACGATAACAAATCCTAAATTATTAAAATCTACCTCATCCTGTATAAGGGCATGCGTACCGACGATAATGTCAACTTCATGGTCAATGATCGAACGAAGAATTTCTTTTCGTTTTTTCCCTTTCACCGATCCTGTTAATAGAACAACATTAGCCCGGCCCGCAAACATCTCTTTCAGTGAGTGATAATGCTGGTCAGCTAGAATTTCCGTAGGCACCATTAATGCCCCCTGCTTCCCTGTTGTGATCGAAGCATATAGACCAATGGCCGCCACAGCTGTTTTTCCTGATCCTACATCCCCTTGAAGCAGACGATTCATGCGATAAGGACTCTTCATATCTTTTAAAATCTCAGCAAGCGACCGTTTTTGTGCACCTGTCAACTCAAAAGGAAGCGTTTGAACAAAATCAGTTAACCGATCATTATCATAGTTTTGGGCATTTCCTTTGGTAGATTCTCGATGAAGTTTTCTGAGTAACTGCATTTTTAATTGAAAAAGGAGAAATTCTTCATAGATAAATCTTCTCTTGGCATGCTTAAGCATTAGCGGGCTTTCCGGATAATGCATTTGGTGCAAGGCTTGCTTACGGTCAGGCAGTTTATAAGTAAGCATAGTTTCTTCAGGCAGAATTTCTTCTACCTCGTCCGCATATTCTTCTAACGCTGCCTTAATCACCTTTCTTAACGTCAGCAGTGTAACACTTTCCTTAAGTGTATAAACTGGCTGAATCGGATCCTGGCTTTTCGCTTCGCCCTTTTTAAATTGACTGACCGTAATTTGCAGACGGTGCTGGTCCCATTTCCCCGTAGCTGTTATGGTATCCCCTTTGTTCAATTGTTTTTTTGCAAAGGAACGGTTAAACATTACTGCTTTGACCGCAAATTGCTCGACTTGCAATGTCATGGTTAATCGTGATTTCTTTTTCCCATAAAAGTTGATAGAGGGTTCTGAGGTAAGCACACCCTCTATCGTTGCCTTCTCATTGTGGACAAGCTCTGTTAATGGCTTTATTTCATATGTATCATAACGATAGGGAAAGTAAAAAAGTAAGTCCTCAATTGTAAAAAGCCCAAGCTCATGTAAGTGAGCTTGAAGCTTCTCCCCAATACCTTTCACTTCACTTATGGATTGATTCAACATGTCACTCACTCTTTTCCAAGTGAAATTCCGTACACTTTAGCCTCAAGTTGTTTCCCTGTTGGGGTAGCTGCAAGACCACCCTGTGCCGTTTCACGAAAAGCTGTTGGCATCCGCTGACCTACTTTGTGCATCGCGTCAATTACTTCATCACAAGGAATCCGACTTGTAACACCGGCTAGAGCCATGTCAGCGGAAACGATAGCATTTGTAGCCCCCATGGCATTTCTTTTCACACATGGAACTTCGACAAGACCAGCAACAGGATCACAGATAAGACCGAGCATGTTTTTTAGTGTAATCGCCATTGCCTCAGCGGATTGAGCTGGTGTCCCGCCAGCCATCTCCACAATAGCCGCAGATGCCATTCCCGCAGCAGAACCGACTTCTGCCTGACAGCCTCCAGCAGCACCCGAGATCGAAGCATTATTGGCCACAACAAAACCAAAGGCTCCTGATGTGAACAAATAACGAATCATTTGATCACGCGTCGGGTTTAATTTATGTTTCACAGCAAATAATGTACCTGGTACACAGCCCGCACTCCCTGCTGTTGGTGTGGCGCAAATCGTCCCCATTGCTGCATTCACTTCATTCGTTGCCATCGCTTTACTTACGGCATCCATTAAAAGATTACCAGAGAGAGGTTCATGATCTCTCATATAGTCCTGAATAAGGACGGCGTCACCTCCCGTTAACCCGCTATGAGACTTGACTCCTTTTAACCCATCTTCAACGGATTTCTCCATGACATCGAGGTTACGTTCCATTTGAGCATAGACTTGCTCACGCGAAACTTGTTTAACCTCCATCTCTTGCTGGATCATAATTTCAGAAATTTGTTCGCCTTTACTTTCCGCCAGTTGTACTAGTTCTGCAACATTTTTAAACAAATGACTACCCCTTTCTCTCCGTTAGTCTGATATTCTAGCTACTTGGGTAATATGGTCGGCACGTTCTAATTCGCTTAAAATGGAATCATCGACATTTTGATCTACTTCGATCACCATTATCGCTTGTTCTCCTTCGGCTTTTCTTGCCACTTCCATCCGTCCAATATTTATTTCATGGCTTGCTAAGATCGTTGTAGCCGATGCAATCGCCCCATACCGATCATTATGAATCAGCAGAATAGCAGGATGACTTCCAGAAAGCCGGAGTTCAAAGCCATTTAACTCCATGATCTCCGCTTTCCCTCCACCAATTGATATTCCAACTAGTTCGAGGTCTCCATTCTCATCGCCAATCTTGATACGCGCGGTATTAGGATGATCAGTCACAGCATCTTCTTCGAAAAACTGTACCTCCATGCCATGATTTCGAGCGGTTTCTAAAGCTGTACTAATTCTTGTATCATCTGTATCGTAATCTAGTAATCCACCAATGATCGCGACATCTGTTCCATGACCTTTATAAGTCTGAGCAAATGAGCCATATAAGTGGATGTTCGCATAGTTAGGTTCCCGGCCAAATAAATGTCTGGCTGCCCGGCCAATTCGAGCGGCTCCAGCTGTATGGGAGCTTGAGGGTCCAATCATAACTGGGCCGATTATATCAAAAACTGATCTATATTTCATGACTATCACCATCCCCTCTATTACTCTCTTCTATAATAACGAGAAAACGCTTACTTTAACAAGTTATGCCCCATTTATTTTACCACATCATTGTGAATTTGCACTAAATATCACCTTTATAACTTGATTCTCATTTTCAATAAGAGTAAAATGATTGTTTGTGGGTTACACGGTAACCGGGTGGGAGAGGGATAATTTCATAGAGGCGATTACCTATGCTTAGCAAGCATAATCATAAGCCCGGCTTGCGACAGGATGTGATGGCAGGATTCATCGGCTATTTTACAACCGTCTACATCGTAGCGGTAAATAGCCAGATTCTCCAAGCAGCCGGCCTTCCTTTGGAAAAAGGGATGGTTGCTACCATTCTAGCAAGTGCTGCAGGCTGTTTGATCATGGCCTTATACGCAAATGCGCCTATGGTGCTCATTCCCGGCATGGGAGTGAACGCCTTGTTCGCTTATTCGATTATCGAAGGAAGCGGCTTGGCATTTCGGGAGGGATTAGCTGTCGTCATCGTGGCAGGCTTGATCTTTCTCGTTACCGCATTTACACGATTGGGTGATTGGCTGAAAACAGCGATTCCAGAGTCGCTGAAGCATGCGATTACAGTGGGACTTGGAATGTTTTTAACGTTAATTGGACTAGAAAAGGGCGGCCTTGTCGTTCGAGGTGAACATTCACTGATCACACTCGGCAACCCCTCCTCTGCTTTAGTTATTACGAGTTTATTAACGTTATTCATAGCCATTTTCCTTTTTGCCAAAAACGTTCCTGGCAACTTTCTGATTACCATGATCGTTGGTACAATTATCGCGCACTTCACAGGTTTACTTGAAGGTCCTGGTGAGTCACTGTCATTAGCCAATCAAGAATGGATTATGATCCCTTCCTTCAGCGGGATTACAGAATTCGGCTTTTGGATGGCGGTCTTTCCATTAACAATTGTTCTCATCTTTGAGAATATGGGATTGCTCCACGGACAGCTATCTATGTTGAAGCAAGAAGATAAGTTTAAAAAATCTTATCAAGCGACAGCATTTTCGGCCATCACAAGCGGATTCTTCGGAACATCACCTACCGTTTCATCAGCAGAAAGTGCGGCAGTCATTGCATCAGGAGGAAAATCAGGACGCGCAAGTCTTACGATGGCTGGATTGTTTTTGGCCACGCTTTTGCTCATTCCATGGATTTCGATGGTTCCAGCAACTGCCATTAGCCCGATATTAATTATCGTTGGGGCACTGATGGTGCAGAACATTAAGGAAATTCCACTGGACAATTTATCTGAAGCGATGCCAGCATTCCTCATCATTGTGATGATCCCGTTTACCTACTCGATCGCTGATGGAATGGCATTCGGCTTCATAGCTTATCCTATCGTTAAATTTGCAATCGGCAAGCAACGAGAGTTAACGACGCCCGTTGTATGTATAGCCATGATCTTTCTTCTTGAATTTATCATGAGAACACTCGGACATTAAGAAAAGCGGAGAAGCCCGTTTAGCCCCGTACGCATAAGACAAGACGCGTCGTGACGTGGTTTTCGTCACAGAGTGAATTGACTTATGTCGATAGGGGCTGGGCTTTGCAGCTAGACATTAGCAGAAAAGCGGTGAGGGCGCTTAGACCTGAATATAGGAAGTTCGGTTAAGAACGGCACGGTCCTGTGCCAACACCGAACTGACCCGCGTCCTGCGGGCCCAAGCAGAGCACCGAAGTGAAGTGATCTTCCTTCACGTTGGTGAACTGCTTATGTCGCGAAGGTCTGCCCCTTGCAGCTAGACATTAAGAAAAGCGGAAAAGCCCGGCTAGGATTTGCAGCTAGAAGAAGGCGAAAACTCATTTGGGCAGAATCTTCACTTTTTTGGGTAGAATAACTTTGGTTTTGGGGAGAATTCTCGTATCTTCGGCAGAATAACTATGCTTTTGGACAGAATTGGAGATCTGTCAATATAGTGGACATTCATAGACCGGTATTTGAACCATTCTTTTTCTTCCGCGCGTCCTCTTTCGAGACGCTTGGATGCCTCCGCCTAAAGGAAAGAATCAAAAACCAATTCATTCCTTTAGGCAGAGGACATTTGGTTCTTTTTGAGCTTTTTATCATGGTTCATTTTATAGCTCTTTTCTTTTTCTAACGGAGTTAAATAGTCCAATGTAGAATGGATTCGTTTTTGGTTATAAAAATTGATGTAAAACTGAATGGCTAGTTTGGCTTCTGCTTTTGTCTCATAAACATGTTTGTACAGGTATTCTTTTTTCAGAGAGGCAAAGAAACTCTCTGCACATGCATTGTCGTAGGGGTTTCCCTTCCGACTCATACTTATGGTCGCTCCTGCCTCCTTAAGTGTATCTAAATAAGCCTTAGAACAGTACTGAGAGCCACGATCTGAATGGTGAATCCAACCCGACTTAGGGTTACGAATGGCCAAAGCCTTTTCTAAAGCTTTTAAGCACAGGGTGTGATCCATATGATCGTCTAACTGATAACTTATGATCCGTCGGGAAGCAAGATCAATAACAGGATTCAGATATAAAAAGCCTTCTCCTGTGTGAATATAAGTAATATCAGTAGCCCAAACCTGGTCTGGGGCCTCTGGAAGAAAGTCACGGTTTAAATGGTTTGAGTGAATGGTTTCATCGTGATCAGAGTCTGTCGTATTGATGAACTTTTTAGGTGGTGTGGCATAAAGGTCCAGTTCTCTCATTCGATTCGTCACTTTCTTTTGAGAAACCTCCACCTGATCCACTTCTCGAAGCATAAAGTGGATGCGAGGGCTGCCGTAACACCCATAATTATCATGATAATGGAAGAGGATCCGTTCATCGATATAACGGTTCCAAGCCTCTCTTTCCGTTTCTTCTCTGTCCAGACGATTCAAATAATCATAATAACCAGATTTAGACACACCAAGAACTTGGCACATCCTCGAAATGGTGTGTTCGTGTCGGTGTTCATGAATGAACTTGAACTTCACTACTTTTCCTGATTGAAGATGTGCATGGCCTTTTTTAAAATGTCGACTTCCTCCTGGAGCTCTACGTTACTTTTTTTCTCTTTTTCATACATTTCCTTGTACTCAGAGGCGGTCAACAGTTGATTCTGTGCTTCTTTTTCTTCCTTCTTTTTTTGGTCACGATACTCCGTCTTCCATCTTTTAAGGTTACCGTAGGGAATATCGAGTTTCTGACTAAGGTCCGTCATTTTGTGTCCGTCCAATTCCATTAACTTCACAACATAAAGCTTAAACTCAGGGTCATAATTTCTGTACTTTTGGGTCAATGTGAACACGTCCTTTAATGCTTTGTGATGATTAAAACATGGTTCAATACTTGTGTCCACTTTTTATACTAACTCTAGAATCCCCATCATTTCGGGTTGAATCCCGCAAGTTTTGGGTAGAATCCTTATTCACGAAGACCCTTTCAAACGAACAAAGGAATGTTAAAAAAGCGGAGCTGCATTGGCTCCGCTTTTTTATCGCAGGAAATTATAACATGAAGTTAGCTACATCCAGCTCCAGCGCGCAAGACACGAAAGACTAGTCAATCGCCTCCGTGGAGGAAAACCACTCCACTGCGCCGCTCGTCTTGGGCCCGCAGGACGCGGGTCAGTTCGACGTTGGCACGAGGAAGTGCCGATCTTAGTCGAACTTCCTCTGTCGTGTCTACCGGGGCGCTTGCGCTTTTGTTCCTACAATCATTCCACTGAAAATATGAAAGAATAGATAGGCTGACCACCGTTATGAATCTCCACTTCAATATCCTCAAAGTGTTCCTCAAGGTAGGCTTCTAGCGCTTCTATTTCTTGCTGATCCGCTTCTTCCCCACTAATGATTGTAACGATCTCATCTTCCTCTTCATCAATCATTTCACTCAGTAGAGCCTTCGACGTTTCCAGCTTATCTTTTTGTGCTGATGAAATCTTTCCTTCAAAGATCCCCATGAAGTGGCCTTTTTCAATCGACAAGCCATCAATTTGGGTATCACGGACGGCATAAGTGATTTGCCCTGATTTTACATGTTTCATTAATTCAGACATTTCTTCCTGGTTCGTGGAAATATCCGCTTCAGGGTTAAAACCAAGCAACGCACTCATACCTTGAGGAATTGTTTTTGACGGGATGACGGCAGCCTTTACGTCAGCCAATTCTGCTGCTTGTTCTGCAGCCATCGTTATGTTTTTATTGTTAGGCAAAATGAATACGTTGTTTGCATGTGCTTCCACAATTGCATCAGAAATATCCTGCGTGCTTGGATTCATGGTTTGTCCGCCTTGGATGACGACACTTGCGCCAAGGCTTTCAAATAATTTTTTAATCCCTTCGCCCATTACAACCGTTACAATCCCATACTCCGCTTTCTCTTTCGGTTTCGTTTTGTCACCAACGATGGACGTATGCTGTTCACGCATGTTTTCAATCTTCATATTAATTAAGCTTCCATATTGCTGGCCTAAGTTCATTGCATTGCCTGGATACTCTGCGTGTATGTGGACTTTAATCAAATCTTCATCAGACACAACGAGCAGGGAATCACCTTGTTCACTTAGTGTTTGCCGGAAAGCTTCTTCATCATAAGGATTTTCAGCTAGCTTATCTTCTTCAAACTTGACCATGAATTCCGTGCAATAACCGAATTCGATATCCTCGGTATTCATAAAGTCTTGTGCCAGCTTATGATGTTCAGCATTGACCATGTCTCCCATTGAAATGGTCGAGCTTAGCTCAGGAAGTTCTTCTCCTTTTAAGTTAGCTAGAAAACCTTCATAAATGGTTAGCAGCCCTTGTCCACCGCTATCGACCACACCCACTTCTTTTAAAACTGGGAGCAGCTCAGGTGTTCCTTTTAACGATGTACGTGCTGCATCGACAACTCCTTGGATAAATGGAAGAAAGTCTCCTTCCTTCTTTGCCAGCTCTACAGAGGTCTCTCCTGCTTCCCTTGCCACAGTTAAGATCGTTCCTTCAACAGGCTTCATAACCGCTTTGTAGGCTGTCGTAACTCCACCTTGAAGAGCTTCTGCAAAATCTTTTGTTGTTACAGTTTCTTTATCCTCAAGCGTTTTAGAAAAACCTCGGAATAACTGTGAAAGGATCACACCAGAATTCCCGCGGGCTCCCATTAAAAGACCTTTTGCAAGAGCCTGGGAAACTTTTCCGGCATGATTCTCCTCTACCTTCTCTACCTCTTCGGCTCCAGAACTCATGGATAAATTCATGTTTGTACCCGTATCCCCATCTGGCACAGGGAATACGTTTAGCGCATCAATCATTTGTGAGTTGCTTTTTAAATGATGAGCACCTTGCAGAATCATTTCTGCCAACGTTTTACCGTCTAGCTTTCGTAACGTCACGCTTACTTCCTCCTTTGACTAACAACTGACATTATTCGCTGATCACACGTACACCTTGTATGAAAATATTTACCGAGCTTACGGATAAACCTACTGTTTTATTCAATGTGTATTTTACTTGTGATTGGACGTTATGTGCTACTTCTGATATTTTGGTTCCATAACTTACAATAATATACATATCAATATGGAGTTTCTCTTCTTCCTGTCTTACGACGACCCCTCTTGAGAAATTCTCCCGGCGAAGCATTTCAGCTATACCGTCACGAAGCTGATTTTTAGATGCCATGCCTACAATTCCATAACACTCTACTGCGGCACCCCCGGCAACTGTAGAAATGACTTCATTGCTAATGGTAATATGACCAAATTTAGTACTAAGATCAACGGACATAGTAAATCCTCCTTTATACTCACCATCTTCGTGAACCCATTATAACATAGAACATACTGGTAAAATGTATGTTTAAAAAGCCTCGTTTTCAATACAATGAACCCCTATCATACTTTGAAACAATTCCTTCCTTCTGTCAAGATAAAATTCTTGATATTATCTTCTGACTATATTGCATTTAGCTGCCTAATATGATACATTAATTAAGTATTTCAAGATTTATGCATCGTAACAGGAGGGAATTATATGTCACGCAAATGTGTCGTTTCGGGACGTCGTACACGTTCAGGAAATAATCGTTCACACGCAATGAACGCTAATAAACGCCAATTTAAAGCTAACGTACAAAAGGTACGTATTCTCGTGGATGGCAAACCTAAAAAGGTCTATGTGTCTGCACGTGATTTGAAGTCAGGTAAAGTAGAACGAGTATAATTACCTTACAAAAAAGCACCCATCACTTGGGTGCTTTTTTGTTACTCTTTTTTGAATGTGCCAATCATAGCCCGTACAATTCCCCCGAGAAAGCGTGGGAGTTTAATTGTATAAAATTTCATGAGCCCCCTCCTCAAATGTAAAGCTGCTCGCGAAAGATCCCTTCTATTAGATGACATCATTGCTTCTTACTACTAAGAGTATGCCTTCCGTAAACGAAAAAGTACCTTGTTCTTCAATCAATTGATTAGAAATGCAACGCGTCGATCCATAGGAAAGGTGAGCACCTTGTAATGGATAATAAAATCCGGTTAAGCACAACCCCTTCACTTCTAACGTTATCGGTAAAAAGGATACATATAAATACTTGTCGATCTTCTTCAGTTTATGCATCCCCTCCCCCACTAATTCCAACTGATTTTGCCGATCAATAATTGTGGCTTTAATTCCTTTGTTTAACAAGGGATACAGCAATTGAATATTTATTAAGGAATGATCAAGTCGTCCGCCCGTTACTCCGAACAACAGGATTTGTTCAGGCTCAAGCATGAGCGCTTCTTGAATCGCGATTTCTAGATCTGTTTCGTCTTTCTCATTAGGATATGTATCTGTTCTTGCCGCCGCCTTTTTAATGGCAGCAAAGGACCTTTCGCTGACGGAATCGAAGTCCCCAACGGCGATATCAAGTCGCCCGTCTTGTTCGATAATCACTTCGGCTCCTTGATCCGCTCCGATCCATAGCATATCCTTACCATCATATTCAGAAAGCTCGGGTATATATTCCTTTGGACCTCCTGCAACAATCCCAATTCGCTTTTGCATGACTACACTCCCTCTCCCATTGAAAAAAGCCAAAATATTGGTAAGAAACCATCTATTTTGGCTAGAAGCACACGTTCAAAAAGTAGATAAATGAAAGCTAGCGAAGAGAGTGGCAGCTAATCCATTCAATGACTTATTGAACAGCTTCTTACATTATTTTATATGGATTGACGAATGGTGGTGATAGCCTGCGCGCGATCCTCGTGTTTGAAGACAGCACTGCCAGCTACAAGGACATCGGCCCCAGCTTCTGTACAAATCTTGGCTGTTTCCTTATTAACCCCACCATCGATTTCAATTTCAAATTCAGCGCCTAGTTCCTCACGCCACGCTGCAATTTGACTGATTTTTGGTACGACACTTTTGATAAAAGACTGGCCGCCAAATCCAGGGTTCACGGTCATTAACAGGACGAGATCAACATCCTGTAAGACTGGTTTTATCGTTTCGGCTGGTGTGGCTGGATTGATCACCACACCCGCTTTCACTCCATGGCTCTTAATCAGTTGTATCGTACGGTGAAGGTGTGGACAGGTTTCCTGATGTACAGTGATAATATCTGAACCTGCCTTAGCAAATTCAGGTATAAAAGCATCAGGATTTTCAATCATAAGGTGGACATCCAATGGTAAGGATGTAACCGGGCGAATCGCTTCAACGATCAATGGCCCAATTGTGATATTAGGCACAAAATGACCATCCATAACATCAACGTGAATATAGTCAGCGCCCCCATGTTCCACGTCTTTAATTTCAGCTGCTAAATTTGCAAAATCAGCTGCCAGTATTGATGGAGCAATTTTAATCATGTTAATACCTCGGCTTTCTATTGGAAATTTCATCAACGAATTGTAAGTAATGCTTGTATCTTTGTTCCGCTATTTCTCCACTCGCAAGGCTTGATTTAACCGCACATTTCGGCTCTTTATTATGAAGGCAGCCTCTAAATTTGCATTCATCCTGCACAGCTACAAACTCTGGAAAACATTCGCTCAGCTGATCTAGTTCCAATTCACCAAATTCCAAAGAGCTAAAGCCTGGTGTATCAGCAACAAATCCGCCCGCGATTTCATAGAGTTCTACGTGTCTCGTCGTATGTTTTCCACGTCCCAGGCTCTCTGATATTTCATCTGTATCAATAGCCAGGCGAGGATCAATAGAGTTTAATATCGAGGATTTTCCTACCCCTGACTGGCCCGCTATCACCGTTGTACGATTTGCTAAATGGGATTGTATATGGTCAATGCTTTGTGAATCATTTACTGAGGAAAGGATCACAGAATAGCCAATGTTCTCGTATATTTTCTTGTGTGTTTCCATTTCTTGTAACACATGTTCAGACACTTGGTCCACTTTTGAAATAACAACTAATGGTTCAATACGCTTGGCTTCAACAAGGACAAGAAAGCGGTCTAATAGTAAAGAGTTAAAGTCAGGATGGACGGCAGAGGTAACAATCAGCGCCTGATCCACATTTGAAATTGGCGGTCTTACGAATTCATTCCTTCTTTCCTCAATCGAAAGAATATAGCCTTCATCCACCGTTTCTGCTTTAAAGTCCACTATATCTCCAACGAGTGGAGTAACTTTTCTCTTTCTGAATATCCCTCTGCCTCGACATTGGTAAACTGTTCCTTCTTGGAGGACATAATAAAATCCGCTTAATGCCTTTATTATTTTACCTGTTGCCATCTATTCACCTTCTTCATAAGGAACCGTTTCTTCTTCAATGACTTCTTCGCCTAGCTGCACCTTATAGGAGGCTTCGCCATCTGACGGAATCGTAACAGTAAACTCGACCGTTGTATCCTCTGTAATGGTTTCTTCACGGAATACTTCTGAGATTTGATTGTTCAAGTCATTGACATAAATCAGTACCTGTTGTTCTTTTTGTTCTGCTTCTTCATCATAAGGAACTTCAACCTGCACCGTTTCTTCCCTTGGTGGCTGATCTTCTGGGCCCAACGAAACGACCAGATTAACAGTAGAGCCTACATCTACTTCACTTAAAGCTTGCGGTTCCTGTCTAATGATGCTGCCCTTAGGAATATCCTGTGAATGCTCCTCTGTTACAGATGATTCCAAATTGTTCTCACTTAAATAGTTTTCTGCCGACTCCAGTGTCTCACCTGCGAGTGACCTTATCGTAACGGTTTGCGGTCCGATGCTGACTTTAAAGATGACGCTCATTTCCTCAGGCACAACTTCTTCACCAGGCTTCGGCTGCACATGCGCAATGATTTCTCCTTCAGGCTGGTCAGAATTTTCCTCAATAGCTAACACACTGCCATATCTTTGATCCTCAAGTTCCTGCTTCGTTCTTTCGTAATTTTCGCCAATATAATTATCGAAAGCGACACGTTCCTTTCCACGACTTGTGTAAACGGTAACCTCACTCTCTTCCTTCACAGTCATCCCTGCCTCAGGTTCAGTTCTAATTACAAGTCCTTCTGTAACGGTATCGGAATTGATCGGTTCAGATTTCACTTCAAAACCTAATTCACTTAAATCACTGTACGCTTCCTCATACTCCATTCCTTCAACATCAATCATTTCAACATCATCAGGTTGCAATAAAGTTGGCACAATAAACAGTGCTGCTACTCCTGAAGCCGAAAGGATGAGAAAGGTGAGGAATAACCACAATAACGGTCTTTTCTTTTTTTTAGACTTTTTACTAAGCTTCTTAGCCTTCTTTTTTTCTTTTTTTGAAAGATCCTTTTCGCTATTCACCTTTGTTGTATTTAGAACGATCGTGTTCTCTTCTGTTTCATCCCCATAGTTTTCTTCGGTAATGACAGGAATGGCTTTTGTTTTCTCTTCCTCCCCTTCATTTGGAATAGCAAAAACAGGCTCGTCCAATCGATTGGGTTCAAGAGCTGTTTCTAAATCGTATTCCATATCCATAGCAGAATCATACCGATGAAAAGGGTCTTTAGCTGTTGCTTTTAAAACAATATTCTCTACACTCTGAGGTAAATCAGCAATCCACCGCTTTAAGGAAGGTGTATCATGCTGCAAATGTTTGAGGGCGATGGCTACAGGTGATTCTCCTGAGAAAGGGAGACGCCCTGTTAATAATTCGAACAGCACAATCCCTAAAGAGTAGATGTCCGATTTCTTTGTGGCCATCCCTCCCCTTGCTTGCTCGGGGGACAAATAATGGACGGAGCCGAGTACAGAATTCGTCTGGGTTAAGGCAGTAGCACTTAGAGCCATCGCGATACCGAAATCTGTCACTTTAACACGACCATAATGATCAATTAAAATGTTTTGAGGTTTTATATCACGGTGAACGATCCCATTATCATGGGCATGTGCCATGGCTGATGTGATCTGGCGGATAATATCAATCGCATCTGCCGCATCAATCGGGCTGTTTTTTTGAATGTATTGCTTAAGGGTCATTCCATCTACATGTTCCATCACCATAAAGTATAAATCCTCTTCCTCACCTACATCGTATATATTTACAATGTTAGGGTGGGACAAGCTCGAGGCAGACTGGGCTTCGCGATGAAAACGCGCAATGAATTCTTCATCGTCTCCGTGTTCAAGACGCAGTACTTTAATAGCAACATCACGATTTAAAATCATGTCATGAGCCAAGTAGACGTTGGCCATGCCTCCCCCGCCTATCATCTCCAATATTTTATAGCGTTCGTTTAGGAGACGATTGTTCAACATTAGTCAGCACCTTCTTTCAGGTCTGGGTGACTATTGTGAATCACGGCTAGAGTGATGTTATCTTCGCCGCCTCTTTCGTTGGCAAGATCAACTAAAGACTGGCAGAATTCCTGCCATTCCCCGTTGAAGTCAGCCACCTTTTTAATTTCTTCATCATGAACTTTATTGCTTAACCCGTCGGAACATAACAATAGCCGATCATCCTGGTCAAAAGTAATCGTCAGAATATCAGGTACAATCTCCTCATCCGTCCCTAGCGCCTTTGTGAGAACATTTTTTCGCGGATGATGTTCTGCTTGCTCTGATGTGATTTGACCTGACCGAACTAATTCGTTAACCAATGAATGGTCCTCCGTGATCTGTTTGAAGCCAAAGCTGTTCGCCAAATAGCATCGGCTGTCACCGATATGGGCAATCGTTGCAAATCCGTCTGTACATATAGCAGCCACAAGGGTTGTTCCCATCCCGTGACATTCTTCGTTCTGTTTTGCATGCTCTTGAATTTTATTATTTACTTCAATAACAGATTGTTTTAGCCATTCTTCTGCATCGTCTGGCTTGTTAAAATCACCAGCATCTTTCCACTTATTATGTAAAACGGACACTGCTAGTTGACTAGCTACATCTCCTGCACGGTGGCCCCCCATTCCATCTGCAACAATGGCAAGGCTTTGCCCAAACTCACGGGTGAAAATGCCGCCAGTATCCTCATTATGATTTCTGACTTTTCCTTGATCTGTCATAAAGCACTCAAACATGATCTTCACCTCATTTCTTCGTTACACTCTCTGGCGCGAAAGCTGGTCACATGCTGCATCGGTGTGACCTTGCAAACGACGAATGGTTACATTGATCCCCTCATCTTTTATTCTTCTTTCAAAAGTAAAGATTTGATCTTCGAAGTATTGACAAAGTCTCTCTGGTACATAGTTTACAGGAATTGAGTTAACATGACACTTTAATTTTTTGGGTCGCCTGAGATGGTAATGTAACGAAACGCAAAATATATAACACAGCCATTTCTCGGTTATACACACAGAGTAACCATAATCTTTCTTCATTAGTACAGTTTCAGATGAATTATCCATCATTCCATTTGGGTTGCTGCCACTTAAGCTATTGCCTATCACTCACTTCTTTTTTCTTCACCAGTCTTGTTAAAAAGAACCCATCCGTATCCCATTGGTGTGGGAACAATTGAATTCCGTATGCTGTATGCCCTGCAGATCCTTGCATCTCTTCTGGAAGATCTTCTGCGAAAGTCGGATCCAGTTCAAATTCATGATGATTGGTTAAAAATTGTTTCACTGCTTCTTCATTTTCATGGCGATCAACGGTGCAAGTGCTGTACACGAGTTTTCCCTCCACTTTTAATAACGGAGCAACACTGTGCAGCAATTCATCCTGTATTTTTCGAAGAGCGAAAATATCAGATTCACTCTTATGATATTTAATATCCGGTTTTCCTCGCAACACTCCAAGTCCTGAACATGGGGCATCAAGCAGAATTCGATCAAAGGTTTCCCTTTCATGAAGATCGTGCAGTTGTCTAGAATCTGCTTGCCGGGCTTCAATTGATTGTAATTGAAGAAGGGTTGCTTTGTCATTTACAAGTTTTGCTTTCTTTCCATGTAAATCATACGCAATCACAGAGCCCTGGTCCTCAAGCTTCTCCGCAATGTGTGTCGTTTTCCCTCCCGGTGCACTGCAGGCGTCAAGTACCGTAAGACCAGGCTTAAGGTCCATCATTTCACCTACAAGCATAGAACTTTGGTCTTGGATTGTAAGGAAACCTTCTGTGAACAAGCGGTCATCAATGATTCGTCCTTCTTCAATCAACAGCCCTTGTTCAGATACACTGCTTTTTATTGCGGTGATATGACGCTCCTTCAAGTTTGTGATCGCCTCATCACGAGATATTCTTAATGGCTGCACTCGAACAGACATCGGGAGTCTTTTTAAATTCTGGTGACACATTGCCTCCGTTACCTCCCAGCCGTATTGCTCGACCCAGCGGCTTACAAGCCATTCAGGATGACTGGTTTCAATAGAAATGCGTACAGCCTTAGCTTCAATTGTAGAAGGGTCCTGGACTCCTTTGCGTTGGACATTACGAAGAACACCGTTCATAAGGGAGGAAATTCCTTTATGCCCCCTCTTTTTAGAAATTTCAACGGCTTCATGGATGGCCGCATGATCAGGAATCCTTTCTAAATACACCATTTGATAGACGGACATATAAAGAAGCCATTTGACCCACGGCTTTATTTTCTTCTGTTTTGCAACATAGGGCTGAATTTGAAACTGGATTTTCCGTTTATTTTGCAGTGTTCCGTAGACAATTTCGGTTAATAATGCCCCATCCTTAGCCGACAATCTACGCTTATTCATTTCTTGATCTAACAATACATGGCTGTAGCCGCCTTGTTCTCCAATCCTTTCAAGCAAGTTTAAAGCGGACTCTCTGAGTACAAATTTAGTCATTTTGCTCCCCCAATACCTCTCCAGCCTGAAGCGATTGTCCGGTACCATTCAAGAAAGCTTGTCCGTCCATCCGCTTTTTGCCTGCAGGCTGTACATCAGTAATTTTCACAGCCTTTTGCTCTCCTGTTTGCACGATAAAACCATCTTCATCTAATGATAAAACTGTCCCGGGGGTTTTATTGTATCTACCACTTACCTTATTCGCCCACCACACCTTCATTGGCTTGCCTTTCCAATATGTAAAAGCTACAGGCCACGGGTGTAAACCACGAACATGGTCATAAACAGATTGCTGACTTAAACTCCAGTCAATCAATTCTTGTTCTCTCTTAATATTTGCAGCAAAGGTAGCTTGTTCATCGGCTTGCCTTTGAGGTGTAATCTCCCCATTTAAAAGAGGAGGCAGTGTTTCAAGCAACAGCTTCGCACCAGCCTCTGAAAGTTTATCATGCAATGTACCAACGTGGTCTTCATCATGTATCGCCACACGCACTTGTGTAAGAATATCCCCTGCATCAAGCTGCTTCACCATATACATGATGGTTACACCTGTTTCTTTTTTTCCTTGGATGATGGAATAATGGATTGGTGCTCCACCTCTAAGTTCTGGCAGGAGCGATGCATGGACATTGATACAGCCGTGCTTTGGAGCGGTCAGTAAGGCCTCTGGCAAGATTTGACCAAAAGCTGCTGTGACGATGAGGTCTGGCTCGTACGTTAAGACTTCCTCATACTCATTTTTAATTTTTTCAGGTTGAAAAACAGGAATGCCCCATTTGTTCGCTGCTTCTTTCACAGGTGGAGGGTGAGTGTACGTTTGCGGCCTTTCGGGCGGTCTGGTTGTGTAACAGCTAGGACGATTTCATAATTATGTTCTACTAGCTGATCTAGCACAGGGACGGCAAAGTCTGGTGTCCCCATAAAAGCAATTCTTGTCATATCGTGTATGACTCCTTTCCTACATGAGCTGATACGGTTGGAAATCTACCGTTATCTGCAATCCGTTCTCTTGTTTCATTTCATCTTCGTAATAATGCAGGATGCGTTGGACTAATTTCCGTTGCTCTGGTTCCTTCTTGTATTTTACCATGCATTGGTAGCGATATCTATCATTGATACGTGTTAACGCAGAAGGAGTCGGTCCTAGCACATCGGCTTCATCGGTTAACTTTTGCCTCATAAATTGAACGATCTTTTGCGTTACTTCCTGCACCTTTAATTGGTTCGGATGGGACACCGTAAATAACGTTAGAAAATAGTAGGGCGGATAACGAAAAGCCTTTCTTAACTTCATCTCTTCTGCAAAGAACGCCTCGTAATTATATTCGCTCGATAATTGAATACTATAATGCTCCGGTGTATAGGTTTGGACAATCACTTCGCCTGGAAGGTTGTGTCGGCCTGCGCGCCCGCTTACTTGAGTTAATAATTGGAATGTTTTTTCCGATGCACGAAAATCGGGCAGGTTAAGCAATGAGTCAGCTGCTAACACGCCGACAAGGGTCACGTTGCCAAAATCCAATCCCTTAGCAATCATCTGTGTACCTAATAAAACATCTGCCTGCTTCTCACCGAATTGATTGAGAAGCCGTTCGTGAGCCCCTTTTCGTCTCGTTGTATCGACATCCATTCGGATAACGCGTGCTTCAGGGATTAGTTGCTGCAGTGCTTCTTCCACTTTTTGGGTCCCTGTGCCGAAATAACGGATCGTCTTGCTCTCACATTCGGGACATTGATTTGGCATTGGCTCCTCATGTGAGCAATAATGGCATTTTAGTCGTTCTTGTCTTCTGTGATAGGTTAAGGCAATATCACAATGGGGGCATTCCTTGACATGACCACAATCACGGCACATTACAAACGTGGCATAACCACGACGATTTAAGAACAGCACAACTTGTTCGCCTTTTGCTATCCTATCTTCTATTTTCTCCTTTAACACACGTGAAAACATCGACCGATTGCCATCATGAAGTTCATCCCTCATATCAATCAACTCCGCCTTAGGCATCGTCGCATCATTCATCCGTTTAGAAAGTGTTAGCAGATGATAGTTCCCTTTGACTGCGCGAGCATACGTCTCAAGTGCCGGTGTTGCACTGCCGAGAATGATCGGGCAGGAGTGGATTTTTCCTCTTTCCACTGCCACATCCCTCGCATGGTACCTCGTTCGATCCTCCTGCTTGTAGCTTGATTCGTGTTCTTCATCAATAATAATGATTCCGATATTTGTAAAAGGGGCAAAGATGGCCGAACGCGCACCAACAACCACTTGAACTTCCTTACGCTGAATTTTACGCCATTCATCATATTTTTCACCAGCTGATAAGGCACTGTGTAAGACAGCGACATTGGAGCCAAAACGTCCCTTAAACCGTTCCACCATTTGCGGTGTCAGGGCTATTTCAGGAACGAGCATGATCGCCTCTTGCTCGTCATCGATCACCCGTTGGATCGATTGTAAATAAACCTCTGTCTTCCCACTACCTGTCACGCCATGCAGCAGGAACACATCATGTTCTTTCCGCTCAATCGTGGCCAGGACAGGTTCTATAGCTGTTTGCTGTTCAGCAGTTAGCGGAAACGGTTGTGTGCGTTCAAAGCTGCGATGACCATAAGGATCTCTAAGAATTTCCTGCTTGTATTCTCTTAAAATTCCTTTCTCAATCAATGGTTTCAGTGCAGCAGCTGTTGTGTTCAACGTTGTGAGCAGCTGTTTTTTCGGAACAGGCTGTTCGTACTCCAGGAAATGCTCAACAATCACCCGCTGTTTATTCGCCTGCTTAGGCAAATCCACAAGGCTCTCCTCAAGCTCGATGATATCTTTGTTTGATTCGATCATACTAGTTGTCCGTCGCGTTTCCCGGCTTTTCACTTCATAATGGACATCAATCCAGCCCTCATCCACAAACTTCCTTAGTTTCTGATAGGTGACCTCAGACTGTTCAAACTCTTCGTAATCCATCACATCTCTACCTGCAAAAACAAGCGCTAATTCCTCGGGCAGCGCTTCCTCTGTCGTCTTCCACAGTTCTTTCCGGTATTTGGCTTTTAATACTTGTGGAAGCATGACTTGCAAGCACGAAATGTAAAAACTTAACGTTTGGTTTGATAACCATTTCCCGATTTGAAGCAGTTCCGTCGTTAAAATCGGTGTAATATCAAGTACATCAACGATATCTTTAATCTTGTCAAAATCACTTTTATCTGTAAGGGAGACAACATAGCCCATAATCTTCCTCGGCCCAAATGGAATGATCACTCGTACGCCAGGCTGTACAACCCCTGAAAATTGTGGTGGGATCCCGTAATCAAACGGACGATTGGTATTTTGAGAGGGAACATCCACTATCACTTTTGCGATCGTCAAGAATCTTCACCGATAAGTTCCGTACTCGTCTGCTGTAAAATGTTTGCTGCCAAATCGTCCTTAGACATTAAAGGCCACTGAATTCGTTTCCCATGTTTCGTTAAATAAATCGAGGCGTTTGTATCATAATTAAAGCCGGAGCCTTGTTCAGAAATGTTGTTCATAACGATGGCATCTAAGTTTTTCCTAGCCAGCTTCTGCTCACCATAATGCTCAAGATCATTTGTTTCAGCAGCAAAGCCAATTAAATATTGGTGCTCTTTTTTGTCGCCAAGCTCTTGTAAAATATCGCGCGTTCGCTCCATCTCAACCGTATAATCACCAGGAGACTTTTTCATTTTTTTATCAAAAACCTGTTTTGGCCGGTAGTCTGCTACAGCAGCAGATTTAATGACAACATCACTACCCTTATAATAAGTAAGTACCTGCTCATACATTTCATCTGCTGTCGTTACATCTACTCTATGAACGCCCTGTGGTGTAGGCAACGCAACAGGCCCGGCGATTAAAGTAACCTCAGCTCCAAGGGCTTTAGCCTGTCGGGCTAAAGCAAAGCCCATTTTACCTGAAGAAGGGTTTGTAAAATATCTGACAAGGTCAATCTTCTCCCTGGTAGGGCCAGCTGTGACAAGCACTTTCTTCCCTTTCAGTAAGGATTTTTGAACATACTGCTGCTCAAGGAGGGAAACGATGGTTTCAGGTTCCTCAAGCCGGCCTTTTCCTACATACCCACACGCCAAATAGCCGTCACCCGGTTCAATGAAACGAAAGCCCCACTGATCGAGCTGCTTTAAGTTATTTATGACCGCAGGATGGCTGTACATATGCACATTCATAGCTGGTGCAATATAAACCGGTGCTTCTGTAGCCAATAAGGTCGTCGACAAGATATCATCAGCGACTCCATTTGCCAGTTTGCCAATTGTATTGGCTGTGGCTGGTGCTAACAAAAATAGATCGGCCCAATCAGCTACATCAATATGTTGAATTTGAGTTGAATCATGTTCCTTGAATGTATCTGTGTACACAGGCTGACGTGATAGGGCTTGAAACGTAGTTGAACCAACGAAATTCAGGGCACTCGCCGTCATAATCACTTTAACCTCGGCCCCAGCTTGTACAAGCTTACTCGTTAAAGCTGCAGCTTTATAAGCAGCTATTCCACCAGAAACACCCAGTACAATCTTTTTCCCTTTCAGCATGTTCACCATTCCCTTTCATTAAATAAGGAAAAAGCCGCGCTCATTTCACCTGATCAGCGCGGCTTCGTTACTTTTTATAGTGTTTCCGTTCTGGATTGAATCACATCAGAATTTATATAAGTGAGCTTTCCTGATTGAATTTCTTCTAAAGCTACGCCTACCTTTTGGCTTGAAGTCGGTTTGTCGACCATTGGTGCACTTCCTTGCTTCAACTCACGTGCGCGTCGTGCGGAGAGTGTGACAAGTGTATATTTTGATTTAATCTTCTCTTGCAGTGAATCAATCGATGGTTCTAGCATCATGTTTGATCAGCCTCCAGTGCTTTTTTATATTGATGGGAAACACGTTCCCGCTTACAGTGTTCACTAGCTACGATGGATTGAATTTTATTAACAGCGTGATCGACCTGGTCATTAACGACAACATAGTCGTAAGCGTCCATCATGTCAATTTCTGCTTTTGCCGCTAGAAGTCTATTTCTTACTTTGTCCTCTGTCTCTGTCCCACGACTAACGATCCGGTCTTTCAGTTCTTCCAGGGAAGGCGGAATCAAAAAGACAAACACACCTTGTGGGAAGTTCTCCCGTACCTTAAGGGCCCCCTGTACTTCAATTTCTAAGAAAACATCTTTTCCTTCATCTAACGTCTGTTCCACGTATTGCTTTGGTGTGCCGTAATAATTTCCGACATACTCGGCATGCTCAATTAATTGTCTGTCATTGATCAGTTTTTCAAATTCTGCTCTCGTTTTGAAAAAATAATCAACCCCATCTACTTCGCCTTCTCTCGGATCCCTCGTTGTCATTGATATGGAATAACGTAAATCAGTGGACTGTTCAAATAACGCTTTTCTTACCGTTCCTTTCCCAACACCAGAAGGTCCAGAAAGAATGAATAATATCCCTTTTTCATCTATCACAAATGGAACCTCCTAATTATCCTCTGACATCTCATCATTACTAAGTACACGCTGTCCCACTGTTTCTGGCTGCACAGCTGAAAGCACAACATGATCACTATCCGTAATAATCACGGCCCGCGTCCTTCTGCCGTATGTAGCGTCTACTAATTTATTATTATCTCTAGCCACCGTAATAATACGTTTAATCGGCGCAGATTCAGGTGAAACGATTGATATGATACGGTTGGCAGATACAACATTACCAAAGCCGATATTAATTAACTTTAAACTCAACAGCGGTTCCTCCTTCTAAGAAACAGATCTATTACTATATGCTCAAAAAAGTTGCCGAATTAAAAGACAACAAAAAGATTCACCGCTTATATTTTGGTGACTTTTTGAACAACCTCTATAACTATTATATGAAAAAATGATAGCAAGTCTCAATCTTTATTCAATATTTTGTAATTGTTCTTTCATCTTCTCTACTTCACTCTTCAAAGCAACGACCTCATTCGATAGCTGACTGTCATTTGATTTTGACCCAATTGTATTAATTTCACGATGCATTTCCTGTACGATGAAATCCAATGTACGACCAATTGCACCTGGTTTTTGCAGTGTTTTCTCAAACTGGTCTATGTGAGAATATAGCCTTGTAACCTCTTCTGTTATATCTCCTTTTTCAGCAAGCAGGGCCACCTCTTGAAGAACTCTCGTCTCCTCAGGATTAATCTCCTCCCGCAAAAAGGTCTCTATTCTAGTAAGGATCTTATCTCTATATTCATTCATCACAACAGGTCTACGGTCTTCGATATCCGCTACAATATGTTTAACGGCGGCAAGTCTGCTTATTAGCTCCTCGGCCAGCCGCTTCCCTTCCTGTCTTCTCATCTCAACTAAATCACTTATAGAATGACTCAAAGCCTCTAGAACCGCTTCTTTCATTTGATCACTCTTATGATCCCGCTCCTGTACGGTGAAGATACCGTCTAACCTTGTTACCATATCAATTGAGATTTCTCCAGTCAACCTGTATTGCTCTTGGATGCTGTTCAGCTTGTTTATGTATTGATCTAAAAGCAAGTCATCTGCTTCAAGACGTTTATCAAGCAAGTTCTCCCCTTCGACAGTAATGTAAAGGTCAATTCGTCCTCGGTGAAGCTTATCTTTTATTTGACGCTTCATAGCTTCTTCAAGAAACAAAAAACTGCGGGGAATCTTAGGAGAAATATCTAAGAACCGATGATTGACACTCCTTAGTTCAATTGTCAGCGCCGTATTCTCTGCTTCCACAGTGTACCGCCCATATCCCGTCATACTTTTTACCACCCATGATCACATCCACGTTCGGTTTTTACTTACTCTTTTAGTTTATCAAACCTTCCTATCTTTAAGCGAATCTTACACCTCTAACAAATGAGTTCTTAGAGATTACCCTAGGAAACATGCTATACTTAAACAAATAGAGAGGTGATGTGCTATGTCATTTGACGGCATTGTAACCCGGGCAATCACTCACGAAATAAATGAAGAAGTGAAAACCGGAAGAATCGTTAAAATATATCAACCAACCGAAACAGAACTTGTATTTACAATCAGAAAAAACCGGACCAACCATACGCTTTTGTTATCCGCTCACCCGAGCTACGCGCGTTTTCATCTAACAAACGATCAATACCACAATCCTAAAGAACCACCGATGTTATGTATGCTGCTCAGAAAGCACCTTGTCGGTGGATTTCTTGAAGAAGTGGAGCAAGTAAGCATGGAGCGTATCGTCAAATTCCATGTCAGATCCAGAAACGAAATTGGCGATGAAACGATGAAGACATTAATTATCGAAGTCATGGGGAAACATTCCAACATTTTACTTGTCGATACAGATCAAGGGCACATTATCGACAGTATTAAACACCTGCCCCCTTCGCAAAACCGTTATCGGACCGTCATGCCTGGACAGCCATATAAGCTGCCGCCTGAACAAGGAAAAACCAATCCCATAGAGCTTGAGGCCGATCAATTGGTGAAAAAGCTTGACTTCAATGCAGGGAAAATGGATAAACAAATCCTTCACACGGTCATGGGATTTTCGCCTGTTCTTACAAAGGAAATTGTTCACCGTGCCCATTTAGGAGGAACGGAAGCGCTTAAGGATGTCTATTCTTCCATAAGAGCGCAAATCATTGATCACACTTACCAGCCGATCATTTATAAAGGTGAGCGCGAACAGTTCTACGTCCTTCCACTTACCTATCTGCAGCAGGAAGGGAAAACATTTTCCACGGTAAGTGACATGCTCGACCGCTATTATTCCGGTAAAGCCGAACGTGACCGTGTCAAACAACGTGCTGGCGACCTTCATAAATTTTTGAAAAGTGAACGGGAAAAAAATAAACGCAAAATCAAAAAGCATGAGTCAACACTTAAGAAATCAGAATCAGCTGACGATTACCAACGAACTGGTGAGCTGCTCACAGCACATATGCACATGGTAAAGCAGGGCGATGAAACAGTCACAGTCGTTGATTATTATGACCCTAATCAAGGCGAGCGAACCATTGAACTCAACCCGAATAAAACACCAAGCGAGAACGCCCAAAGCTATTTTCAAACCTATCAAAAGCTTAAAAAATCGAAGCAGGTTGTGCAAAAAGAAATCGTGAAAGCAGAAGACGAAATTGACTACTTTGACCGTCTTATTCAGCAAGTGGAGTCAGCAAGAGAAGAAGACATTGAAGAGATTAGAGAAGAATTAAGAGAACAAGGCTACATGAAGAAAAAGCGCTCGGCTAAGAAACAGAAAAATAAACCAGCAAAACCTAAACCAGAACACTATACAGCAAGCAATGGAACATCCATTTACGTCGGCAGAAACAATAAGCAAAATGAATATTTAACCAATCGTCTGGCAAATAAAAAAGATACATGGCTGCACGCCAAAGACATTCCTGGCTCCCATGTCGTTATTCAGGATGAAGCACCGACAGAAGATGTATTGTTTGAAGCGGCTCAGCTGGCAGCCTATTTTAGCAAGTTCAGCCAATCTTCCTCTGTCCCGGTGGATTATACGCTCATCAGGCATGTGAAAAAACCTTCTGGTGCAAAACCCGGGTATGTTACCTACGACAATCAGCAAACATTATATGTAACTCCTGACATTGATATCATTCGGGAAATGAAAAAGTAATTATTAAGCCGTTTTAAAAAAGAAGTGGCTTCAGCTTGTAGAGAAACTCTTGTTTTTCTACAAGTTTTTTTATTCTTCGCTCGTGGGCGAACGCCGAACCTTATGTTTATTAAGATGAACCGAACCGCCACTAGTAGCTAGATAGGTGTAGCTTCGGAATAAAGTTTAATCAAAAATATTCCACAAAAACTCATTTTGGGGCAAATAAAGCTTAAAAACCTTGTCCAACCATAACTTTCCAGTCGCTTTCTTGTTTTTAAATTAGAAATGTAAGTTCATTTAAGTTGCCACCTGAAACCCAACGGTTGCCTCGTTCTGAAAGGTGCTTTATTCAGCCTCGAATTATTAGGTTTTAGGGTTTTCTTTCATTTCAATCAATAAAACGACTGGTTTTTGAAATAATAAAAGTGAAGGGAGTGAAAATCATGGCTCAAGGAAACAAAAAGCTCTCAAATAAAAACGCACAGCAACATGCAAGGAAAGAAGAGAAACAACCAAGAAAACGCCAGCCATAAAGAAATGATCTAGAACCAAATGCAAAAAAATGATGGGAAGTTCCTCAGGCTGTCGAGAAAGTCTCGACAGCCTGTAAGTTTTTTATTCACTTTATAATATTGGTTGTGGTTATGTGACTAAGATTCTCATAACCACAACCAATTTACAATTTGGCCAATGGAATCACGTCTTTGGGGATCCCATATTAATAGAGGCGGTCATTGATCGCTTTAACCATCATTCACATTTAGTTGTTTTTACTGGAGAAAGTGTTAGATACAAAAAGTCCTTATTACATCGATAAAATTGAGGTGGCAAGTGGCATGCATTTATGAATGCCATTTCCTACACATTTTAGTCCAGTTAATTTCTTGGTTCTTCTTATAATTACATATGCATTAATTGATGGCATTCCTTCTAGTGTAACGGAGATTTTCGAGCTCTTAAGTACAGCTTTCTTTATAGCATTATTTATGTTTATTGTGTGCTACACATCTCTCAAGAAATCATTCAAGAAAAACAGAGATTTATTAGATGATTGATCAGATGAGCAATCTATTTTGAAAGATTGCGCTCATCTCGCTTCCGATACTAAGCCTAAATAGCCCTGTTTAAGATTGTTCAACAAGCGCGCCCTTCGTATTAATGGAAGACTTTCTATCAAGATATATCACCGAAATGTTTCAGCCTCCGTTTCTGTTAGCCACTTATCTATTGCTTTAACAAGAAAGTAATACTCATAACCAATTTTTATGTAAGGAATTTTACTTTTTGTAACATTACCATCTTTCTTTGGCAATATTTTTTCTAATTGCTTGCCACTTACACCTAAATATTCCTTTAATTCTAAATGACCCATTAATTGTTCCTCTGATTTTGTATTCACGTTAACTTGTTCAAGTCCTTTTTGAAAGCTAGCACTATTATTTATTGCACTAGAAACCATCCAAGCTCCAGCAAAAATACATACTCCTAAAATTATAAGAGATAAACTAATTGTTATTTGTCTCATAATATCCCCCTCTAAATTACTTAAGTGGACCATTACAAATGCCAATTATTTCAAAGCATCCCCAAGAACTCAATGCTTTTCCACAAAAAATAGGCTTATCTTTACTACAGATAAGCGCCCTTTTACTGAAGGATTGATATACAGCATTAATCTTATTTTTTAATATTACTTATCCCAATTCTACTGTTACTTTTCCTGTAACTGAACAGTAAATGGCTTTAACTTATAGGACTTAGCAACCTTCTCAAAGGTTTGTTGTATATCCTTTTTTGTTGCCTTTCCTTTATTTTCAGCTTCCGAAATTATAACAATATAGTTTATCCCATTTTCGTAGTCTTGACTCATGATTAAACCAGTCGAGCTATAGCCTTTAGATTCCAATTTTTCAGCAACCTCTTCTACAAATTCAGATTGTTTCCTAAGATCAAATTGAGTTTTATCTACACTTTCAACTTCTGTAGAGTCATCTGCATTAACTTGTTTCTGCGGTGTCTCATTTTTATTCATAAAGAAGAATATGACTACAAGAATCGAACTAACTGCCAGAACTCCAAGAAGGACTTTTTTCATTCTAAAACCTCATTTTATTCGGATAGTTAGTATATAGTATGTCCAAGAGTTGTTATTGAGAAGTAAAAGAGAGCATGGTAGTAAAAAATGAAGAGGTTTGCTTTTACTTGGTAGAAATGTGTTATTTAATCAGTCTGCATGGCTACAAGCTGGGGCTTAAACCAACACAGGCTTCATGACACCCCATCTGACACTGTACATGACACGGTATGGATCCTCGAAAACTCCCGTCCTGAAGCGGTTCAACGGATGGAAATATAGGCGGAAGCAAAGCTGAAAAAACGTTTATAAAAAAGAATTGAAAAAAATACAGAAACAGAAATCCAACATCGGCACCAAATAAAGTCACATTTTCAGACCAGAAGCGACACCAACCTGCTCCCTCATTTCGATTATAAAAGTAGACCAACTGAAATGAGGATGAATGGAAGATGAATATAGAAGCTGTTCGCAACCTTCAATCGTTTCCAAATACGAAAGAACTGAACCTCCGCGTTCGAGGGTTCTTATTCCACCACAAACAAGAACTTTCAGAAGGAACCCTTGCCGTCTTACGTTATATTTGGCGGCATTCCGTAAAATATCCAGGTGTTTCCTTCGCAAAACTAGAAACCATCCAGAAGAAAACGAACAAAAGCCGGAGCACCGTAATCCGGGCGATCAATTGCTTAGTAAACAAACAGCTACCCACACGCGTACCCACCATCCGGCCAAACGGGAAACGAGGAGTCAACATCCTTGTATTTCGTGCAGATGGGGATGAACGATTACCAGAAACAGAAATCAAACAAGAGTCCGCTCCCGTCTCCCAAGCCTCTTCTCACCAAGGCGATGCCCCTAAGGAGAATCTCTTACCTGAAACGGAAACGGAGCAAAGCAAGACTCATATAGAAAAAAGCGCACCTGTGTTCGACACGGACTATTTACCTTCTTACATACCTGAAACCTTTATTGAAGTCGCTCGTCCATTTTTATCACCGAAGGAGATTTTATCAGCCTGGCAAAGTGTACAACGTGCCTATAATAAAGCGAACCTGAATCAACCGATTGAATATTACATCGAGAGGATTAATAAGACATTCAAACAATCCGTTTTTGCAAAGCATCATGGATTAATCAGGAAAACATTTCTTGGCTATTTTTACGGAAGCCTAAAAGAAACCTTCATTCAAATCGTTCGGGAAGAGGTCATGGCCGACCCATCGAACGTTTATTATGACTGGTTAAATGAAGAAGCTTGATTTTTTAATTCTATTTGTTGAAATCTATTTTATTAAGCTAAATTCTTTAGTTTGTACATTAGTTCAAATCCTGTTTTTTTTCGAACTACCTTCACAATGATATGACAAGTCCTCAGACATCCACACTTGACATCTAAAATATTCCATTAAAATAACTGATGGACTCTTGTTAATTTTTAAAATACTTGATATATTTAAGAAGACAATTGTATAGGTGTAGAAATAGGTGCAGCTCAGTGAATTCATTTAGCTGCTTAAAAGGGAAGTTCGGTTAGAACCCGACGCTGTCCCGCAACTGTATTTGGGAGCAATTCGAATAAACCACTGTTTTCATGGAGTATGGAAATGGGAAGGTTCGAGGAGCGATGATCATAAGCCAGGAGACCTGCCTGTTTTTAGCGAACACTAAAACCTACGCGGACAGGAGGTGTTAAGGGCGAGAATAGCAGGAATGCTACATGGTTTGTTTCATTACCATGTTTTATTTTAATATACGCAGCTTAACAACTTCTTTTGGAAGTTGTTTTTTTAATGGTTAAAAAATCTAGTGACCATCATGCTTGAGGAGGTACCCTTTGTTTGGTTCAGTCGAGTATTATTCCCAATTATTTAAAGCTTATATTATGAACAATTTAGCTACAGATCAAAGCTGTCCATTGCGAACAAAGTATTCACAGTGGAGAGCTGAGGTTATGAACCAGGAATATAAACCCGAGAAAAAAGAAGTGTACTTACAAAATCTCGAAAAGGCTTATGAGAAAATATATGAAGAGGTATTTAGAACCCCTAAAAAGGAAGATGGGGACTTATAAAGGGATAAAGGATTCATCTCTTTTGTAAGCGGTTTCCTAGCGTTGACAATATTAGGAGGGTCATTGATGGCAGAACAAACTGTGTATAAACCCGGTCTAGACGGAGTCATTGCTGCAGAAACGGGCATTTCTTATTTGGATGTAGAAGCTGAAGAAATTGTGATCAGAGGGTATGAATTAATCGAGTTGGCGGAGGAAAAGAAATACCTGGATTTGGTCCATCTTTTGTTACATTGTTCATTACCTAATGATAGCGAACGAGCATCACTTCAGCAAGAACTAAAGCAGGAATATCGTCTTCCTCCCAAATTCTTTAGGCTGTTTGAGCAGCTTCCGGAAAAAACGCACCCCATGGATGCATTACGTACGGGGATTTCAGCGCTTTCAGGATATGATGAGAGGTTAAACGAGCGCAATGAAGAAGAAAACTTAAAGAAAGCGATTCTTCTTTTGGCAAAAATCCCAAATATCGTTGCAAACAGTTACCATATTCTTCATGGCCAAAAGCCAGTAAAGCCTAAACAAGACTTACCTTATAGTGATAACTTTTTATATATGATTACTGGAAAAGAACCGAATGCACGTGAAGCAGCTATTTTCGATCAGTCATTGATGGTCTATAGTGAACATGAAATGCCGAACTCCACCTTTGCTGCACGAGTCATCGCCTCCACGAATGCTGATATTTGCGGGGCTCTAACTGGGGCCGTGGCATCTTTAAAAGGAAACTTACATGGCGGTGCCAATGAGGCGGTCATGTATATGCTGCTTGAAGGAGAAACGATCGAAGGTTTCCGTTACCTGCTCTATAAGAAGCTGAAAAACAAAGAAAAAGTGATGGGGTTCGGTCACCGAGTTTATATGAAGAAAATGGATCCAAGGGCTGCATTGATGAAGGAAGCCTTACGCGAACTTGCTGAGGACAAAGGGCGTATGGATTTATTCGAAATGTGTGAAGCAGGAGAAACCCTTATACGTGAAGAAAAAGGTTTATATCCAAATTTGGATTATTACGCAGCACCTGTTTATTATTTGCTTGATATTCCAATCGAACTGTACACACCGATCTTCTACGCATCCCGTACATTAGGTTTGTGTGCTCACATTTTTGAACAACATTCCAATAATAAATTGTTTAGACCTCGCGTACATTACACAGGACCACGTGGGCTTCACCCTTAAAAAAGCGATAGTTGACTTTTCTTTCTCTCCGATCGGCTGCGACCGGGCGGAGAGGCACTGTACATATTTTTAAAGAGAGGTGGAGAATGTTATGACAGAAGTGAAAATGAACACAGCTCAATCAACAGATCAAGTAGTGGAACAAATTGCCGATTATGCGGTCAATGGAACGATTTCGAGTGAGGAAGCGCTCAAGACAGCGCGTTATGTATTAATGGATACCTTAGGGTGTGGTTTACTGGCGCTTCGTTACCCAGAATGCACCAAACACCTTGGCCCGATTGTACCTGGGACGGTCGTTCCTAACGGCGTTCAAGTGCCAGGAACACAGTATAAACTAGACCCTGTCCATGCCGCGTTCAACATTGGATGTATGATCCGCTGGCTCGATTACAACGATACGTGGCTTGCAGCCGAATGGGGGCATCCTTCTGACAACCTTGGGGGCATTTTAGCTGTGGCCGATTACTTAAGCCGCGAGCGTGTCGCTGAAGCCAAGGTACCTCTTACGATGGACTCTGTGTTGGAGTACATCGTAAAAGCGCACGAAATACAGGGCGTTCTGGCATTAGATAATAGTCTGAACCGTCAAGGCTTAGATCATGTTTTGTATGTAAAAGTGGCAACAACCGCTGTCGTTACGGCGATGTTAGGCGGAAGCAAAGAAGACGTCGCCAATGCCGTTTCCCAAGCGTGGGTGGATAACTCCAGCCTTCGAACATATCGTCACGCACCAAATACGGGTTCAAGAAAATCTTGGGCTGCTGGGGATGCGACAAGCCGCGGAGTTCGACTGGCCCTTATGACGATGAAGGGGGAAATGGGATACAAAACCCCATTATCTGCACCAGGCTGGGGTTTCCAGGATGTACTTTTTGACGGGAAAGAATTGACGATTGCCCGCCCATTTGACTCCTATGTAATGGAAAATATCTTATTTAAGATTTCTTATCCAGCCGAGTTCCATGCGCAAACGGCAGCCGAAGCAGCGATTCAACTTCATGATCAAGTGACTGATCGATTGGATGAGATTGAAAAAATAGAAATAACAACCCACGAGTCTGCTATTCGAATCATTGATAAGAAAGGTCCTCTGCATAATCCAGCGGACCGCGACCATTGCTTGCAGTATATTACAGCGACAGGCTTAATTTACGGCTCGTTAACAGCGGATCATTATGAAGATGAAACCGCCCACAACCCTCAAATTGATCGATTAAGAAGTCTGATGGAAACGGTAGAAAATGAACAATACAGTCAAGATTACCTCGATGCTGACAAACGATCGATCGCTAACGCCGTACAAGTCTTTTTCAATGATGGATCGAAAACAGAACAGGTAGCGATTGAATACCCGATCGGACACCGCCGCCGTCGTGAAGAAGGAATCCCGCTTCTATTAAACAAGTTCCACGACAACTTAAAAACGAGTTTCCCTGCTCGTCAAGTCAAAGATATTTATAGGCTGTGTGAAGATCAAAAAGAACTTTCACTTAAACCTGTTCACGAATTTATGAACTTGTTTAGAATTTAATTATGTATATTTAGCCAAGGAGGCATTGTAATGACTTGGATTGTGGAACCAAAATCAACACAGATCGAGCGTGCTGAAAAACTCAAACACCTTATTAAGAAAAGTGAAATAGTAAGAATCCCTGGCGCCCATGACGGAATGTCAGCTAAAATTGCAAAGGATGTCGGTTTTCAGGCATTATATCTTTCAGGTGCTGCTTACACAGCCAGTCGAGCTCTGCCCGACTTAGGAATGATTTACTCCAATGAGGTAGCAGACAAAGCTACCGAACTGGTGCGTGCGACTGACCTCCCCCTTTTAGTCGATATTGATACCGGCTACGGCGGTGTATTAAACGTGGCCCGAACGGCGAGAGAGATGGTAGAAGCAGGAGTAGCTGCTGTTCAGATTGAAGATCAGCATCTCCCTAAAAAATGTGGACATTTAAACGGTAAAAAACTGATCGACCCGGAAGAGATGGTACAAAAAATTAAGACGATTAAAGAGGTGTCCCCTACCCTTGTGATCATCGCAAGGACAGATGCAAAGTCAGTAGAAGGCATCGACAAGGCCACTGAACGCGCCAATCTATATATCGAGGCAGGAGCCGACGCCATTTTCCCAGAAGCGCTGACGAGTGAGGAAGACTTCCGCAGAGCTTCGCAAGTGATTGCTGCACCGTTATTAGCCAACATGACTGAATTCGGAAAAACACCCTATTTTACTGCCGAAGAATTCGAGTCGTTTGGTTTCGGCATGGTGATCTACCCGGTCACTTCCTTACGTGTGGCAGCTAAAGCATACGAACGCGTCTTCACGGAGATTTTTGAAAAAGGTGCCCAGGAGGATATGCTTGACGATATGCAAACGCGTGAGGAACTGTACGAAAAGATTCGCTACTATGATTATGAACAACTCGATCAAAAGATCGCCCAAACCGAACTACCTGAAATCGGTAAAGAAAGGAAGTAAACTTAAATACAAAAGTCCCGTTCTCTGCATGATGCAAAGAATGGGACTTTTGTACGTTTATACATCTCAATCTATTTCGAAAAGTTGAAATCTTCCCACTCCCAAATACAGTTACGGGACAACCTCGGAGTCTAACTGAACTTCCTTTTTAAGCTCGCTAATTATTCAGAATTGCGACCTTCCTGGAAGCCTATTTATTTTGTTTTCATAGTTTGCTTTTTAAAGTCCCTCTTCTAGTTTGTCTCCATTGTACTCGTGATCTCAATTTCTTTTAAGGCTTGTGATGCTAGTCTGTCCGCTTCCCGATTCCCTTTTCGTGAAATTAATTCATAATCTGGATGAATACCTAGCAGCTTGAGCTTATTCTCAACTCGGTCAGCCCATTTTGACAATTCCTCTTCTAAACACGGCCACTCTCCATTTAATTGATTGATAACAACCTGGGAATCACCGACAAACTTAACATTCAAATGATGAACATTTAAAAGCTCTAATTCTCGTAATCCTAGATGAAGGGCAGCATACTCAGCCTCGTTATTTGTATCAAGTTCTTCAACTAAGGCGTTTTTTCGCAACCGAAATGATTTTCCATTTTGCTCATAATAAATGGCACAACCTAAACCTGATTTTTTTGTTTCTAGGTCGAAACCACCGTCAAAATAAACGGTTACGTTGTGTGGTTCCGTTTGAATTCCCTCCATATATTTCTTTAATTCCTTCAACGTCCACGAACTTTCAAGGCTGTCGATGAACGTTACATTCTTCGTGCGCCCTATGCTCTCTAAATCTTCAGCGATTAATATGGCTTTTCCTGCATGGACATCATCAGAACTAAATGTTGTATCTGTCCCTTTTGGTGTTTTATATGTTAATTCGATTCTAACCTTCATAATAAGACCACCTTTTCTAGGATATAATGACTCTACAATTGTGCCCTACCTTAGGCAAAATTATTTCATTTTAAACTGACTTTCACAATAGCTAGACTCCATACTTATACGTTCCCCACCAAAATTGATTTAAAATTATGATAATAGCTTCTTGGTTGTTTACTCCTTCGAAATCGATTATTATAGGAATAGCGATTTTTTAAAAGAGGGGCGTATTTATGAAACGATCCATTTACGGATTGACGTTTGAACAACTGACAGACTGGCTTACGGATCACGGAGAAAAGAAGTTCCGCTCCAAACAAGTGTGGGACTGGCTCTATCAAAAACGTGTCACTGAATTTTCGCAAATGAAAAATGTCAACCAATCCAGCATCGATCTCCTCGATGAACACTTTACGATCGAAACGTTAACAGAAGAAATCAAACAAGAATCGAAGGACGGGACGGTTAAATTCCTGTTTAAATTACACGATGGAAACGTCATTGAAACCGTGCTTATGCGTTTTAATTATGGACTTTCGGTTTGTGTGACGACACAGGTCGGCTGTAATATCGGCTGCTCGTTCTGTGCGAGCGGAGTGTTACGTAAAAATCGTGACTTATCAAGTGGTGAGATTGTCGAACAAATTATGCAAGTACAGCAGCACCTCGATCAACAGAACAAAGACGAACGCGTCAGTCACATTGTCGTCATGGGCATTGGCGAACCATTTGATAACTATGATAACTTGATCGACTTTTTACACGTAGTCAACGATCAAAAAGGGTTATCGATCGGTGCCCGTCACATTACCGTTTCCACAAGTGGGATCGCACCGAAGATGTACGAGTTTGCGGATGAAGGGATCCAGATTAATTTAGCCTTATCAATCCACGCTCCGAACAACGAGCTGCGAACAAAAATCATGAAGATCAATCGGGCGTATCCGCTGGAAAAATTAATGCCTGCGATCGATTACTATTTAGAAAAAACGAACCGACGCATTACCTTCGAGTATATTTTGTTGAAGGACGTCAACGATCATAAGAAAGAAGCCGAACAGCTCGCTGATCTCCTCGCCAATAAACGTCACTTATCATACGTCAACCTAATACCGTATAACCCAGTCGCAGACAACCCGTATGAACGAAGTGAGAAAGAGGCAATTCTCACCTTCTATCAAACCTTGATGGATCGCGGGATTAGATGCGGTGTTCGTACCGAGCACGGAACTGACATCGATGCGGCATGCGGCCAACTCAGAAGCAAACAAATTGAAAAAGAAAAAGCCCGTAAAAAGAAAAAATTACAGGCAAACTAAAAGCATGAGGCTCCTAGCCTCATGCTTTTTATATCCACTTATATGGGGACCTCATTAAATCTAATTTGTTTGGCCTGCATTTGTCTTGGAATCAACCTTAGGTTAATTGTATTGCAACCTTAAGATCCCGCCATAATGAGATATGTAATCAATTAAAATGAACAACGACGATTACCCAATATACCCCTTTTGTTTCAAATAGTTGACGATTAGCTGGACGGATTCCTCCAACGTTTGTTTATCCGTTTCTATCGTAACCTCTGGATGGATAGGCTCCTCATACGGTGCATCAATTCCAGTAAAACCTTTAATTTCACCAGCACGTGCTTTTTTATATAACCCTTTAGGGTCACGTTCTTCACATGCTTCTACGCTGCATTCCACATAAATTTCAATGAATTCCTTCTCTCCAAGTAACTCTCTGGCATGATCCCGATCCTCTCGGTAAGGAGAAATAAATGCCGTTAGAGTGACTAGTCCTGCATCAACCATAAGATTGGCTACTTCTCCAATGCGACGAATATTCTCCTTACGGTCTTCAGGGCTGAAACCTAAATTTTTATTTAAACCGTGACGAACGTTATCTCCATCCAAACGGTACGTGTGGACACCCAATCCATGAAGTTCTTTTTCTAATGCTACAGATACTGTAGATTTCCCTGATCCAGATAACCCCGTGAACCATAAAACGACACTCTTATGTTTTTTTAGCTCTCGTCTATCTTGCTTCGTAACTTCTGACTCATGCCATACAATGTTTGTTGATTCACTCATCTTTTTCCTCCTAAAACCATCCGTAATAGACAATCGTGACGGTAATCGCCATCACGATTAAACTTAAGGGGGTTCCTACTTTAATATAATCAGTAAACTTATATCCGCCTGGTCCATAGACAATAAGGTTTGTCTGATAGCCAATAGGTGTGATAAAACTAGCAGATGCTGCAATAGCGATCGTAACGGCGAACCCCATAGGATCAAGTTGCAAGCTGCTGGCCATTTTTAAGCCAATTGGAATCATTAATATCGCGGCAGCACTATTTGTAATTAACTCGGTAAAAATGTTCGTTAGCAGATAAATGAATAGGATGATCACAAACAATCCTAGCGGCTCTCCTATCGCCAATAATCCATCCGCAATCCATTGAGCCAGCCCCGTTTTCGTCATAGCCACCCCGACCCCGAAGGAACTGGCAATCAGGAGCAATACCTGAAACTGGATATACTTCTTGGCTTCCTCCGCTGTAATCACCCTTGTTACTAATAACAGAATCACTGCTATAGCCATGGCTTTAAACATACTAAATACACCCAGTGTCACCAGCGTGATCATCGTTAGTAGTATGATGATAGACAACCAACCTTTAACAGGGTTTCGATTAAAGGGATGCGGGGTATCCAAGGGAGACAACACATAGAAATCACTCGACTGTTGATATTTTTCAATAAAATCTGTACCCGCTAGCAGTAGTAATATGTCCCCTGGTTTAAGCACAATATCACCAATTTTACTTTCAATCCGTTCATTATTCCGATGGACGGCAATTACACCAGCATCATACCTTGATCGAAACTGTGCTTGTTTAATAGACGCAGTTAATAAAGAAGATTGATGCGAAACAACAGCTTCGACGAGCTGCGTATTGCCGTTGTTTAAATCATCAAGATCTAAGTGGGTCCCTGTCTTTAAGGTTAACCCTTTCGTATGCTGTAAATCCGCCATTGTAGAAATTAACCCCGTAAAAATCAATCGATCTCCCGTTTGGATGACAGTGGTAGAACGGACAGGAGATATCCGTTCCTTTCCACGAATAATTTCGATTAAATAGAGTCCTTCCAAGCCTCTAAGTCCGGCTTGCTTAACACTTTGATTAATAGAAGGAAAAGTTGATTCAACGATTAACTCCGAAATATACTCTCTAGAATCCTCTTTGACTTGCTGGCGAAGCCCCTTGTGTTCAGGTAATAATTTATAACCCACTGTAAAAATATAGACAAGTCCCACAATTGCTATGGGGATCCCAATAACAGCTAACTGGAAGATAGAGAAACCCTGATAACCATAATCAACTAACATGCCATGAACGACTAGATTTGTAGATGTTCCCATCAAGGTAATTGTCCCACCGAGAATCGTTGCGTAGGATAGGGGGATCAAAAACTTTGAAGGTGCAATATCATGTTCCTCACACCATGTTTTAATCATGGGTGTAAAAGTAACGACAATGGGCGTGTTATTTAGAAACCCGGAAAGAAGAGACGTAGGAACAAAAAAACGCACCATGGAACCTAGCAAACTTTTACTTCTACCAAGCCAGGATTTCATCATGTCTTCAATGATCCCACTTTTCTGTACAGCCCCTGCCACAACAAACAAGAGGGCAATGGTGAGCATTCCTTGATTGGAAAATCCCCTCAGTGCCTCCTCTGGAGTGAGGATACCCGTTATCAAAAAAATAGTAAGCACTGAGAAGACGACTATGTCAGGTCGCGCTATTTCAAAAAGCAGCCCGCCTAACATAGCTATAATCATGACTAAAACAAAGATCATCTCGAATGACATGAGATAACATCCATTTGATTAATTTTCTTTCATGCCTTTAATGAGCACGGCGGCAACTTCTGGACGAGAAAACTCTTTCGGCAGTTCCTCCCCATTACGAAGTTTTTCACGGACTTTTGTCCCGCTAAGATGAACGTGATCATCTTTCCCGTGCGGACACGTTTTTGCTGTACCCATGTTCTCACACTTGGTACAAAAGAACGCGTGTTCAAATTTGAAGATTTGAATACCTAGTTCTTCTTCAAACTGAGCAATAAATTCTTGCGCTTCGTATGTGCCATAATAGTCACCAACACCGGCATGATCACGCCCGACAATAAAATGCGTACAGCCATAATTTTTGCGGACAATTGCATGCAAAATCGCCTCTTTTGGACCCGCATACCTCATTGCTGCAGGATAGATCACAAGCCGAGTCCGATCTTTTGGATAGTAATTTTTCAAAATTACTTGATAGCTCTCCATACGGATTTCCGCAGATATATCATCCGACTTTGTTTCACCCACCAATGGGTTTAACAATAAGCCATCTACCGATTCAAGCGCACATTTTTGAATATATTCATGTGCACGGTGGACCGGATTACGTGTCTGAAAACCAACGACTGTTTTCCAGCCTAAATCAGCAAACATTTTCCTTGTTTCAGATGGATCAAGATAAAAGTCCTCAAACCCACCATGACTAGGACGGTTTAGTAAATGAATCGGGCCCGCAAGATGGATTTCACCTTTATCATAGAGATTTTTCACACCGGGATGGGCTGCATCCGTTGTGCCGTAAACCTGACTTGCTTCTTTTTCCTTGTCATATGTGTACTTTTCTTCCAATTCGAGCACACCATAAACGACTTCGTCTTCTCCAACAAGCGCAATATCTGACCCAATCTCATATTTATCCGCTTGCTCTTGAGTCACGTGTAAGGTTATAGGGACACTCCAGACTGTTCCATTCTCGAGTCGCATCTCCTCAACAACTCGTGTGTAATCGGCTTCTCCCATAAAGCCAGTTAACGGGCTGAAACCGCCAATAGCGATCAGTTCTAGATCTGATAAGCTCCAGGCATTCAATTTTAGTGATTTCAATGAACTTGCTTTATTTAAATAAGCTTCTCTTTGTGAACCAACCAATTCCCGGTTTACGAGCTCTCCCCCGTGCGGCTTAATCATTGTGCGTTCTGTTTGCGTTACTGTCATGATTGAAACCTCCCTGTAGTCATAATCATTTGAAAACAATTTGTTTGAAAAGCTTCTTTTCCTTTATTTATGAAAATTAACGCCTGAGCTCACTTCTTCCACATAACCAGCACGGACGACATAATCACCAAAGTGCTCATTTTCCTGGCGTTGTTTGGCATATTGAAACAGAATAGGCCTTAGTGTCTCTAAGATCTCTTCCTCTCCGATATTCTCTCGGTACAACTTGTTCAATCGATCCCCCGTGAATCCAGCCCCCAAATACATGTTATATTTTCCAGGTGCTTTGCCAATAAAGGCGATTTCACCTAGGCCCGGACGAGAACAGCCATTAGGGCAGCCTGACATACGGATGACAATTTCTTCTTCCCTGAGTCCAGCCTCATCAAGGATCCCCTCGATCTTATCGACTAGTAAGGGAAGATAACGTTCTGATTCGGCCATTGCCAGTCCGCAAGTCGGAAACGCTACACATGCCATCGAATTTCTGCGCAATGCTGAATTGTGTTTCCCATCCGTCAGCCCATATGCGCTGACCAATTCAACGATCTCCGGTTTCATCTCCTCAGTGACGTCAGCAATGATGAGATTCTGATTCGGAGTGAGCCGGAAGTCTCCAGTATGGATTTTAGCAATTTCCCTAAGCCCTGTCATAAGTTGATAGTCTTCTAAATCTTTGATGCGTCCATTCTGAATAAATAGAGTCAGATGCCATTTACTATCGCCCTTCATCCAGCCATAGCTGTCGCCGTTGTGCTCGAAATGATAAGGACGCGCCTCTCCAAGATTCCACCCTAATCTGGCCTGGAGTTCATTGATCAGCCAATCGATCCCTCTTTTATCAATCGTGTACTTAAAGCGAGCATTCTTTCTTTCGGAGCGGTTTCCATAATCGCGTTGAATCGTGATGACCTTCTCTGCTACCTCTACGATTTGATCGGCTGGACAGAAGCCGATCACTCGAGACACTTGAGGATAAGTATTTGTGTCGCCATGGGTCATCCCCATGCCCCCACCGACAGCAACGTTAAATCCTAGTAATTTCCCTTCTTCCATGACAGCAATAAAGCCAAGATCTTGAGAAAAAACATCTACGTCATTGGAAGGGGGAACAGCAATGCCAATTTTGAATTTTCGCGGCAAATATAAGGGACCGTACATCGGCTCTATTTCACCTTCGGCTTCGCGGCTATCTATCACTTTTTCTTCATCAAGCCAAATCTCATGATAGGCTTTGGTTCTTGGTAAGAGCTCATCACTTAATTTTTGTGCCCATCCGTATACGTCAGAATGAACGTCTGATTGATTGGGATTAACATTACACATTACATTCCTATTCACATCACCACAAGCAGCCACCGTGTCCAGCAAGGAATGATTGATTTCCTGCATGCTTTTTTTCATGTTCCACTTTAGAATTCCGTGCAGTTGAAACGTTTGTCGGGTAGTCAGCTTTAGTGTCCCATTCCCATAGGTGTTTGCGAGGTCATCCATCGTAAGCCACTGCTCGGGCGTGGCTACTCCTCCAGGTAAACGCACGCGTACCATGTATTGATAGGCTGGTTCTAGTTTCTGCTGTTTCCGTTCATTTCGTACATCTCTATCATCCTGCTGATAGCTCCCATGGAATTTTAGCAGCTTTGTGTCATCATCAGGAATTCCTGAAGTTATACGTTCTTCAAAGCTCTCTGCAATGGAACCGCGCAGATAGTTGCTATCGTCTTTAATCCTTTCCATATCGCTTGGCGGTCCATCCTGGTGCGTAAGTTCTTTGTTTGTCATGATTTAACTCCTTTCCTATGAAACTGTCATTTTTGTTAATAGTGTGTGTTCAAAAGTTTCCGAATTAGAAGGTCGACAGAGATCGCCACGTCCTGTGCGTCGCAAGAAGATCGAGGCGGTGTAGTTTTGAGTAACGGACTTGCACAGGAAGTGCATAACGTAGAAGTTCCTCAAATGCTTTAGATACGTGAGTAACGGAAAAACAAGCCAACGAAGAGATTCAACGCTTATCTGACAACCTCTAATATACGTCGCGTTGGTAACGTTTCTGCTTACGCATATCAACAAGATACGCTTCCGCTTCTTCTTGGCTCATGTTTCCCTCTTGCTCAAGAATAGTTAATAAGGTCGTTTCTACATCTTTTGCCATATACTTTTCATCACCACATACATAAACAGCCGCTCCTTCTTGTAGCCACTGATAAAGGTCACGACTCTTCTCAAGCATACGATGTTGCACATATACCTTCTCAGAGCTATCACGAGAAAATGCGACATCTGCCCTTGAAAGCACCCCTTCCTTAAGCCACTTTTGCCATTCAACCTGATAAAGGAAGTCTGTGACAAAGTGCTGTTCGCCGAAGAATAGCCATGTGTCTCCTTCTGCCTCGATCTCTTCCCGTTCCTCCAGGAAAGCTCGATAAGGTGCGACACCGGTCCCAGCCCCGATCATAATGACGGGTATGTCTGGGTTCTCAGGAAGTTTGAAATTCGAATTACGTTGGATAAAAACTGGTAACAAGTCGCCGGGCTGTGATCGTTCCGTACACTGTCCAGAACAGACACCTGTTCGTTTACGTCCGTGTGCGTCATATCTTAGCGCACCAATCGTAAGGTGTACCTCATCTGGGTTCGCATGTAAACTACTCGCAATCGAATAAAGGCGTGGCGGAATCTTTCGTAGAATCTTAATAAATTCTTCTGCTGAAACATCCCTAAGTCCAAAATCCTGTACCAAATCAATAAGATCTCGCCCATATAGATAGGCTTTTAGTTCCTCCTGATCTACTATTAGCTTATTCAGCTCCTCATTGGCAGAAAGCTGTGCCACCTTCTCAAGCAGCGGTTTCGTCAAGGCTGTGATCTCGAAGGTAGAGGTTAAGGCCTCCCGCAATGGGCGCAATTCCCCTTGCTTATTCACTGGGACCTGGTCTTCTGGATTCCACTTCATCACTTCAATGAGCTGATCCACCAAGACAGAATCATTCTCTGGGAAAATGCCGAGGCTGTCACCCGGTTCAAACTCTAAATTAGATCCTTCAAGATCTAGCTCAAGATGGCGGGTTTCTTTGTTCGAACCACGACCATTGAGATTCAAATTTTCTAGAATTTCCGCCTTAAACGGATTTGTCCTTGAATAGGCTGGCTGATTTGTTGACGCATCTGACCGCTCTGATTGGGAGGGTTGCTCACCTTCGCGGTTAACCTCCTTGGAATTATTTAATGTAGCTAGCACGCCCTCAAACCATTCTTCTGCTGGCTCCTCAAAATCGAGATCGCAATCAACACGGGGATAAATCCTTTTCCCCCCTAATTCCTCCAGTCGTTTATCAAATTCTTTGCCGGTTTGACAATAGAATTCGTAGGAGCTGTCACCCAAGGAGAGAACTGAATATCTGAGGTCTTCAAGCTCTGGAGCTCTTTTGCTATGTAGGAAATCATAGAAAGCCATCGCATTGTCTGGCGGATCTCCATCACCATGAGTGCTCGTCAGAATGAGTAAGTCCTCAACTTTTTTTAATGCCTTTGGCTTAAAATCATCCATCATTGAGAGCGTTACCTTGTAATCCTGCTGCTCTAGCTTTTGCGACATCTCCCCAGCCAATGCTTCGCAATTCCCAGTGTGCGAACCAAAGAGGATCGTCACTTCGCGTGTTACATTCTCTGTTGCATTTTGAGAGGAGACCCCGGCCTCCGAGACATTCTGTACAACAGGCTCAGCTGTAGCAGTAGATGCTGTGGACTGAGAGCTAGCTAAATACCCGCTAAGCCAAATTTTTTGATTTTCTGTCATAGTTGGGAGCACCTGATTTAGTAGCTCCGCTTGTTCTTCTTTAAAAGGACTGTTCATCACCTGGAACTGCAAATATACCCACCTCACAAAAAATTTCTGTTTTTATTTTTTATCCTGAATCGCTATCTTCGTTCACGACCTAATGTGAACAAGAGTTTATTCAATTGTTTACCTGCTGGTAGTAACGATCAAGCGCCACTACCATCGGCCCCATTTTAGGATGATCGGGCTGAAGGACGTTCAAGATCCCATTACGTTTCAGTTCATTTGCTGTAACTTTTCCAACAGCCACTGCTAGCACTTGCTTATTGAAAGCCTGAATGATCTTTTGGGTGTCAGGATAATCCGCCAATAAATTTTTGACCTGTGTTTTACTTGTGAAGACTACCGCATCAAGGGATTGTTCAATGACAGCTTTTTTTAATTCATTAAGGATTTGCGGAATAGGAGCTTCATAGAAATAAGGCTGTGACAAGTAAACCGAACAGCCAATCTTCTCTAGTTCATCCTTTAGCTTTGCATCATCTTGATTATAAGCTTGCAAAAAAACACGTGGCCGTTTGCCAGCTATTTGTTCGTCAGCAAATGTCCTCAAGAGATTTTCCATTGTTCCATCTTCGGACACCATACTGACTTGGACAGCATTGTTCTTGCACCAATTCAGTGTCTTCTTTCCACGGATTGCCAGATTCGTTTCGTTTAATTTTTCAATAAATGCAGGGTAAAGTCCCGCTTCTACTGACGAGTCGGCCAAGGCTTTAGCTCCTATCCCTGTCGTAAAAATTGTCCAATCAAATGTTTCGGATAGATAATCTTTTATATTCTGACAGCTAGTCTGTTCGTTTAACGTTTGTTTCCCTTGGATGGAATAAACTACTGGGTTACCGCCTTTTTTGTGGATCAAGTTGCTTAGTGGTTCAGCACTCCGATCAGCAGCCACTCCAATTTGCTTTCCATCTAAACCATTCATACCTCGTCCCCCTATCATTGGAATATCCATCTCCTCCTATGGATCACCACTTCAGCCTTAGGAGCAATGTATCATTCATATATGATTCATCATTGGCTCAAGCTGTGCTCATTTTGCAAGGCTTCATGAACTCGGTCAGTCAATGCGTCGATCATTATAGGATGGTTCCCAAGATATTGACACAGGACCACCTGTTGACTTTTCTCCTGCATCCCATTGATTTTGTCCTGCATCGACCTCATAAGCAGCCCGGTAAACCAAAGGTAGGGAATCACGAAAGTTTGTGACCACCCTTCTTTCAGCGAAGTTTGCAATCCTTCATCAAAAGAAGGTGAACAGGCCGCTAAATAGCTGACATTTACATTAGCGACGTCCATTTTCGAACATAATTTATGTGCAATTTGTTCCATCGATTCTTTGGTCTCTGAATGACGGCTGCCTCTTCCAACTAGCAAGATGTTCGCATCTGAATGGCGGACCACCTTTGTTTCCTGCACACGTTGGACTAAAATATCAATCACCCGATCCTGGATTCCGATCGTTCTTCCATAAACAAAATGGATGTGCGGATGGCGGAGCTTCGCACGATTAATCTCTTCCGGTATATCCGTATAGTAGTGACCCGCACTCAACAATAAGACGGGGATAATAGCAACCCTAGTGGCTCCTCGCTCGACGAGATTCTTAATTCCTTGAGCCATATCCGGTTCCGCCAGTTCTAAAAAACAGGTTTCCTGAAGAGGAACGTCTATACGCTCCTGGACGGATTGAATCAAGGAAACGGCTTCCTTACGCGCCTTCTCAACACGGCTACCGTGGCTTACATATAAAACTGCTTGCATGTAACCATCCCCTTCCTTTTAACCAACAATAGAAGGAACAGGCATTTCTTCCTCGTCTTTCATCTGTTCAAACCATTGCAGCTGCTCCCTCAGCTTCACGACTTCTCCTACGACTATCATCGAAGGATTCTCGAGATCCTCGACCTTCCCTACAATGTCCTCTAGTGTTCCTGTTACGGTACGTTGATGTTCCATCGTCCCCCACTCCACCAGAGCGATCGGTGTACTGGGAGCGCGGCCATGTCGAATCAGTCTCGCGCAAATTTCCGGAAGTTTTTTGACACCCATATAAATGCACAAAGTGTCCATGCTTTTCACTACATGCTCCCAATACTCTTCCTGATCATGTCCGAATTTGCTTACTCCTGATAGGAAGGCTACAGACGAACTATAGTTACGGTGTGTGACTGGAATACCAGCATAAGCAGGAGCAGCTACACCAGATGAGATCCCAGGGACGATTTCATAAGGAATATCCCTTTTTGCTAATTCTTCGGCTTCCTCTCCACCTCTACCAAAAACGAAGGGATCCCCGCCTTTTAAGCGGGTTACTGTTTTCCCTTGTAAGGCAAAGTCACAAAGAAGCCCATTAATGGTTTGTTGGTCTAAAGAATGATTATCCGGACGCTTACCGCAATAAATCAGTTCAGCTTCGTCCCTCGCTTCATCAAGTAAGTCTTTGTTAATCAATCGATCGTATAGAATGACATCCGCCTGCTGAATGGCCTTCAAGCCTTTCACTGTAATTAAATCAGGATCACCGGGTCCTGCACCGACGATATAAACTTTTTTCATAAGCCACCTCCTCCCCTTGTTGCAATGAATTTTTAAATCAGCTTACAGAAATAATCTACTTAATTTTTATGACTGGTTTCCTGAAGTGTGGAGACCGCATTCTGTTTTATTAAACCCTTGCCATCTCCCAGAACGATCGTCCCCCTGTTCAGTTACTGGCTCAGTACAAGGCATGCAACCGATACTTGGATACTTTTGATCATGTAATTCATTGTAATCCAAGCTATTTACTCGGATATAATCCCAAACGTCTTCCCATGTCCAGTAGATTAGGGGGCATACCTTAATCGACTGAAACCGTTCATCCTTATTTACAAAATCAGTGTGACTTCGACTCGGAGACTGTTCTCGCCTCAGCCCTGAAATCCAGGCTGTTGCCCCACTAAGCGCATCCTCAAGCGGCTTGATTTTTCGAATATAACAACATTGGCCTGGCTGCTTTTTCCATAATGCTGGACCATACTCGTTCGCTTGCTCATCTAAAGTCAAATCCGGTTTCTTAATATGAATGTGAAGCTGCGGGTATCTCCGCTTCACTTTTTCGATCAGTTCATAAGTTTCTGGAAAGTGAACATCTGTATCAAGAAACACAATTTCTGCATCTTTCTTCACTTTAGAAATCAAATCAATCAACACAATACCTTCCGCTCCGAAACTACAAGCATAGACGATTGATTCACCATAAGACTGATAAGCCCATTCTAATACACTGGCAGCGCCTTTTGTGTCATCCGAAGGGTGCCAGCTTTCAAATGGATCACCAGAGAAATTCTCATACGAAACGATGTTATTGCTCATATTTTCCTCCTTCTAACTAAAGCAAGCTCGTAAATTTAACATTAAAAAACCTCTCTTCTTAGCAAAAGTAAGAAGAGAGGTGTTCGATGCGAACATATAACTACCTATCTTCTTATCTTTCAAGTGCCTAATGCACCCGCTGGAATTGGCACAGTCTCTGATAAATGATCCATCAGACCCGTTGCCGAGGCTTCAAAGGGCCAGTCCCTCCACCTCTCGCGATAAGAATTAAATTGTGAAATTGTGGTATTTGATATTGGTAAATATATTATTCCCTTTTAGAAAAAATGTCAATGGTTTAAAGGAAAATTATTAATTTTTCATACTTTCTGAAAAAAGACCGTTTCATAAAGTTTTGACATAAAGACAATTATTTACATCTATTATTAATCCCAAATATCAGCTCTAGGAACACCTGCTGTTCTCAAATAGTCTAATAACTGACCAGTATGTATCGATTCATGATAGGCAATCCGTAAAAGCATGTCCCCCAAACTTCGTATGTATCCAACATTAGAGCGATCAATCTTTATATTTGAAAGGTCTTCTGCTTTGTAAGTTGATATCGTTTCTAAAAAAGCTTCACGATAAGGCTCTGCAAACTCCAATTCCTTCTGAACAGATTGTAAAGGGACATTATCAAAGGGAGATTCAAAATTGCTTAAGCTGCCTTTATTTTTAATCGCCATATGGTAATAGTGTTCGCTCTCTAATACGTGCCGAATCATCTCTAAGGAGGTCATTGCCTCTTCATCAGGTCTCCATTGTAGTACATCGGATGGAATAGAGGACCATACCTTAATACTTCGTCTTCTTACTTCAGTCAAGTTTAGCTTCACTAGTTCTATAGAATTCATTTCATCCCGTCCTTTTGTTTATCTTTTCAGTGCACTCGAATAAATTTTTGAGACCTTCTTATAAACATTGGTTTACAATTTCCTTGCCAATTCCGGAGGCTGCTCCTGTGATAATAACCTTTTTATTTTTGAGCATGTAAACATCCTTTTATTTATGTAAATTGATGGACTCGACTGTTTTATAAGGCCTCATTCCTTAAATCTTCCCATAATAATAGTATTATAGTATTTACCGTCAGAAAGAATTTTGTCTTTTTTTAATACACCTTCTATTTCAAAGCCAAGCTTTTTATACAGTTTAATGGCTTTATCGTTTGTTTCTAAAACATTCAAAGCAATTTTTTTAATGCCATTTGCGTCCGCCCAAGAAACAGACTCTTTTAAAAGATTTTCCCCAATCCTATATCCCCAAAAATCTTTTAATATGCATACCCCAAATTCTACTTTATGAGAAAATCTATTCAAATAAATTCCTTCGCATCTTGAAAACCCAACGATCCGATCATGAGCTACAGCAACTAAAAATAAGTTTCTTGAATGCTCAGTGTCCGTTTTTATAATCTGTTCAAATCCCGGTATATCTATGAACGCCTCCCCTTTTTCTCTGTCCAAATTTTCGGTCTCGCCGTCAATCTGTAATCTTAGTGCGGACAATTCTTTTGCATCTCTATCGATTGCAGATCTAACAGTATAATTTATCCCCTTAACGTAAAAATCTCGTTTGTTTATTATCATGATATACTCCATTCATAATTTAAAAATGATTCTGGCCTACCTAAATCTCTGTCGCGTTAAATATCCCGGCGAAACCCTTTCCTTAAAAATGCGCACAGCAAATGAAGCGCTTGTTTTGACTAGGACACAGAGTAAATATGTACCTCTTGCCCTGATAGCACGGTACGCTTTTCAAAGTCCATCCTAATTTTCTTAGCCACTTCTATCGATCCTACATTTCCAGGTTGAATTAAAGCAATAAGTCGCTGTTTACCGAATCGTTGAAATCCATGCTTCCTAAGAGCTTCGGCAGCCTCGCTCGCGTAACCTTGCCCCCAATATTTCCGGGATATCCAATACCCTATTTCGAGCTCTTCTACTCCATCAATCATTTGCGGAACAAGGCCAGCGTGGCCAACTGGGATATTTTCCTCCCTTCTAACCAGCACTCTTAATCCGAGATCAGACCCAACTCTGTATGTACTATAAATCCAGTCCAAAAACTGCCTTGCACCTTCTCTATTTTTTGTATGGCCATTACCGATAAACCGAACCATTTCAGGGTCTGACAACATAGAAATAAGAAACTCTAAATCTTTATCTTCGTATCGACGAAATGATAATCTTTCCGTAAATATTTTCACGATTAACCCCCTCTTATATTTAGAGATTACATTGATGAATCCTTTGAAGCGATACCCCCATGTTCTAAAAACAGAACCTAGTACGGAAGGAATGTGGCTTATAAGAAGCGTGCCCGATTGGAGAATAATCTGAAAAAGATCAAATTTTTCTTACGAGTCTTAAGGAAACATAATTTTCATCAGATGTATTAGAATAAGCCATCTTCTCTGAGTTCTTAGTAAAACCCTTAGCTTCGTAAAATGGAATCCCTTTATAATTTCCTTTTTGCACAGAGACCCATTGTTCTTTTGCGCCTTTTTCAATCTGGACTTCCGTTAAGTAACGTAGCAGTTGGGTACCTATACCTTCCCCACGACGAGTAGGGTCTAAGTACAAGACATAGATCTCGCTTTTATTAAGATCGATCCTCCCTCCACCAATAGCCCCAACTACTACACCATTATCAAGCTCTACAATATAACCGTCCCAGCCCTCGGATTCACTTAATTCACGATATATTCGCTCATGATTATAAAATCTCTTATTATTCCTTCTTATATTTTCGTCACTTCTGATACCTTTATATGTATCGAGGCACCCCTCAGAGCAAACTCTAGAAATACCTTCAACATGTTCGGTAGATGCCCTTTTTATCTCAATCATATAATTCTCCTTTTCATCTGATTATTAAACTATCTGTCTATGTGTCTGGGGTAATGTCATCTTTACATTCTTCGACTTAATTCCTCGAAATTCCTTTTCCACTTAAGAATCCGGCTCTTCGTACACAAAGAAAAAAGCGCAACCATTACTCCAGATTTGCGCCATTAGATTATCAGATCGTCGTTTTCATTAAAGTTCTAGACTGAGAAAAGCTGCTCTTTATGACAAATGGCTGCACCTAAGTGTCGCTCTCATATCATTAAATCGTTTCTAAGCTGTTTCATAATTTTATTTTCTTCAATTAATTGCCGGATACGAAGATCATTCTTGTACTTTTGAGCCGGTTCAGGGGGCGGCTTGTGTCGACAGAAATCAAAATGGTATTGAAAAAAATGAAGTTAAAACATGCATCCCCCTCCTTCATTCACAGGGAGTTTTTTCTTATGCAAACAACTTCCACCTTTACTTTACAGGGATCCAGATTTCTGAATATAAATCAGGACTGGAGGTATCTTCATCAGAATACACCTCTAATTCCGGTGTACCTGCGTGCTTATAACCACTAGAAGGAAACCATTCTGAAAAGATTTGTTTCCAAACTTTCGGCATCGCATCCGGCATCGGCCCGTGAACTTCAAATACAGCCCACTTGGATGCAGGGATTTCCAATTTCAATAACCCATCAGGCGTATCACCTTCATGTGCTGTACCTATCCAATAATCAATTGCTTCGGAGCTTTTATCGACACACACACCCAACACACCTTCGACCGGACCATTGTTCAATTTAAATAATAAATCGTTGGTTCCATCTTCATGTACGTCATCCCACATTATTGGAATCCCTACCTGATTTTGCTCATTAACCAATGAAAATTCTCGCTTAACCCCTACGACCTGGAATCCTTCAAGTTCGACAACTTTGTACTGCATTGGCTCTGCTCCTTTTAGACTTACCTGTATCACCAGGCGGTTATAAGATTTTAACTTTCCCGTGTACTTTCGTGCTTCACTTGGGGTTACACCATGTTGCCGTCGAAAAGCCTTTGAGAAAGCTTCGGGAGTGTCGTAACCATATCGTAGGCGAGATCAATGATTTTGACGTTTGTTCTATTTAACTCATGGGCAGCTAATGTTAAGCGGCGGCGTCTGAGATATTCGCCGACAGATATGTCCGTCAATATCGTAAATGTACGCTGGAAGTAAAATACTGAAAAATTCGCCTGATTGGCAATGCTTTCTATCGACATATCATCTAGTAAATGCTCTTCCATGTAGTCTATGGCCGTTTGTAACGATTCAACCCACGTCATTTCGCTCACTCCCTTATTTAGATTCTAGCAAGGCTTTACTTTTGAATCCTGTCAATCTGTGCTTTGTTTTGACAGGGTTGCAGTGGGGCGATTTCGCTTACTGTTTTTTCTTGAAGGTCTCCTATGCTGGTGATAATCAAAAAGATCCGTTTCAAAAAATCTTCATATAAGAAAAATACCACAGTATTGGCAACTGCGGTAAGCTAGAGCTTATTTACTTTTTTAAAAGGTCAACGTTCCATTTATAAAAGCTGTAATAGGTTCATAGCCGAGATTCTCGAGTCTCCTGTTTAATTATCTCTAAACGGGAGATTATCCCAATACGTGGCAGGTACGAATATCGATGCTGTAAAGAGACAAAATGAACGCTCCGGCATGTCTTATAATGAAGCAAAAGAATTTATTGCTGAAACACCCGGTGGACACAGCACCGAAATGTATAGTGGTACCAACATTGAAGCTGTTAAAAGAAAGAATCAGCAGCACTCAAGGAACAAGAAAATTAAAAATAAGCGTTATGCCCGCTGATTATCTAGATTCAAACCAGCGGCTTCATTAATTCTTGCATCATTTTTTCTTAAGCCATTTTGACCATTTCCTTGACCATATTCCCGCCAATAGACCCTCCTACTTTTCCTGCCTATTCTGTGGTTATTTGGCAGCTACCCTTTTTTAAACCCGTTAGCGAAAGAAGACGGAATATACTATAAACCCTAATACTATTACAATAATAAGGATTCCAGTCCCTTTCCAACCCAGCCCCCCGACTAAATCAACCAGACTTCCGTTATTACCCCTATTTAACGAATCATTCAAATTACCACCCAGGTTATCTTTCCATTCTTCTTGCCTTAGTCTTTCTCTTCTTTCTTCAGGAGTTTCACTATCTTTACTCAATGAAAAACACCTCCACTTCAAAGTCTAAAATTTATTTTATTGATCTTCTTTAATAATTCTGCTGGGTAAACAGAAGAAGCAACTACCCTTGTTGAATAATCGCTCCCAAGATGAATATGACTTTTTATGGCTGTTGAAAACCATACATTGCAACAAATAATACAAAGAGTGAAAGGAGCCTATAATATTTAACAAAACAAGGCTTACTTTTACGTTACCCTTTCTTCCTAACAAACCAAATACAAGTCCTGCTCCTCCAAGAATTAAAGGTAAATAGATGCTGATGTCGAGGACAAAGACAAATAATCCATTCCCCCAACGAGTTGGGCCAGCTATAATAGGAAATACGGTTAATATGAACAATAATGCTGATAAAATTGAAAAAGCCTTTTTTGACATAATCAAGACCACCTTAATTTTCATAAAAATTCCTTTTTATAAATTCAACTACTTTCTAACTAACCCCCTCATTTTATCGTTTTTTGCCATTGATAACTCCTATTCCAGATGCCTGGAATAACCAGCTGACCGCCTTATTGAAATAAATGATGCAATAACCGATCCTTATCTTCAAAAAATTGCTTCATTATATTGAAGTGGTCTGTTCTTTCCAATTTTGTCTCGTTCATACCTTCTTCACTAAGCTGAATAATTTTAGAACTTGGATAAGCCATGATTATTGGTGAATGGGTAGATATTATGAACTGAGAACCTTTATTAACAAGTTCATGGATTCGAGTAAGCATAGACATTTGTCTTAGAGGAGATAAGGCTGCCTCTGGTTCATCCAAAATGTATAGCCCCTTACCTTGAAAGCGATTATTAAATGCCGCAAAAAAAGACTCTCCATGAGATTGTTTATGTAACGATTTCCCCCCAAATGAATCTACAACCTTAGGTCCCGAAAAGGGGTCTTGATCTAATTCCTCAATATTTGTAGCTAAATTGTAGAACGTTTCAGCCCTAAAGAAAAAGTTATCTTTTGCCTTATAAACGCCTTTAGACAAACGTAAATATTGCTCTAAGATGGAATGAGAATCATAATTGGAGAAATTAAAATTCAGAGTACCTCCTTCAGGATTAAAGCCATACTTTATGGCAATACCTTCGAGCAACGTAGATTTCCCCAGACCGTTCTCTCCAACAATGTAGGTAACATTAGGGTGAAAAAACAGTTCCGAGAAATTCCTAATAACGGGTAGATTAAAAGGAAAAGATTCGTGCGAGTGTATACTTTCCGATTTTAGATGGAGACTTTTAATATACTGAGTATCTTGATTTAATATCACTGTACAAAATTCCCCTTTCCGATTTCTTATTTAGAAGAAAAAAATTAATAACGGAAGCCCAGCTTTGAAATCGATGTTGCATGGTATTCCAAAAACTCATCAATTTATGTAAGGTTTGCTCCTCGAACTCGCGCCAGTATTAGATTCATCCCCGTGATTGTCAAAGTTTGAATGCACCCTGTCGGAAGATGATTACTTACCGACTCTAATCTTTTGAAAATTTGATTTGGTATTAAGGCTCATTCCAGAAAAAAGTTGTGACTATAAAAGGAATAAGTACAGTAACAAATATAATGAGGCCATTGCCAATTAAACCAATCTTTTTATAAATATCTTTTTCACCAAATAACGCTAAAATGAACCCGATTACTGAAACAATAACTCCGCCTAAAAGAAAAGTATCATAGCCAAATAAAACTGCAATGTAAAACGCTAATCCAATGAAAAATAAAACACTGGAAAAAATGCTAAATATTCTTTTCATTTTATTTCTTCCCTCCTCGCCTTATCTTTGTTTATATGTAGACCGAAACCTACCCATCCCCCATAATCTAAGTTAATTCTTCTCATTTACTTCTAACAATCTCTCAAGCTGATAGGCTATAAAAACCAAAGCTGAGGCGCCAACCCCTATCATTATCCCATCAGTTAGAGCGCCTATTAATCCTCCAATTAAAACAAATGTTGTGATTTTTAATTTCATCATAATATCCTCATCCTTTTTTGTTCAACGTTATTCAGCTAAGCATATCTTACTGTGCAAACAACTCTTTGTGTTTACAGCCATCGAATTGACCCAGGTCTGCCATCTTTTTGATCCACCTCTGCCATAATATGGGTCAAATTAAGACAGAACGGATCCACCAATTCCAGTCAAAGCAGCGCAATTTACTTGGAGAAACGTACATGCTAGCCTCGATAAAAACGGCGTGACTTTTCCTGACGGGCGTTTATCATAGAGGCATGTACGTAGAGGCTCCAAGTCAATTGACTTAATTCAAATGGTTCACTAATGTCACAGGTGGATCATTTTCTTGTCCGGCTCGGGTCAAAAAGATGGCAGTGGTGGATCTAACCCATGTCTTTCTACACTTTGAACCGGCCCCATAATTTAATTACCGTAATATGTAAAATAAACTGATCAAAATACAGAAAAAGCCGCGATCTTATTCGTCCATCGCAGACCGCTTGTTTAATAGTTTACTGGTTGGCAAAAGTCATAGCTATACAAATTGAATAAAATGTATTTGGCATTTAACTTATGTATGAAAATGGCAGTATGTTTTTTGTATATTAAAAAGACCGCAGAATCAAAGTCTTGTATAAAACTTTGCATATTTTATGGTCTTTATATTTACTATTTAAGCGCCCGTTAATTGAATACTTGAATTCAAGATAATTTAAAGGAACACTCATATAGATAATCAAAACATAGTGAAGTGATCTTGTATGATCCAATATGCAGATAATAAATTCATTTACTTGCCACATAAGAAAGCCACATTCCAATTATAGAATGCAGCTTTTTGCAATTTGTTATTGGATATAAATAAAAATTCTGTCATGAGTGTGCTAGAAGCCTGATCCACCGCCAAATGTATTTCTATTTGCTTCCGCGTACGCCCGACTTTTAGCCTCTGCTTGGTTTAGGGAATCTGGTTTTCTTCTGTCTAACCGATAATCTTTGTTGTTTTTGTTGCTTTTGAAGAATAATTTTTTGACAATCATTCCAATTAAGCCAGGTAAAAACAATACAAAGAAAATTCCAAATAGTGTTAAGACTGGGCTTAGTATAAGCAATCACTCCCGTTTGGATTGGTAAGAAGTTGAAAACACTTTCATATTAACATAAAACCGTAAGTATGTAACACTCTCTATGTTCCCAACTAGGGGGTGATTCTATGGTTGCTTAACTTTCCTTTCCTCCAAGGCGTCGCGAACTTCTTCAAAGTTCATATATCGAATGCTTGTGAGTTTTCCATCTTCATTCGTGTACGCTCTACCTTCAACGTTCATTGTTTCACTTTCGTCACTTTCCTTATTCGTATAGGATACTTTCACAGTGAAGTCGTAATCGCCCTCGTTACTTTCTCTTTCCTCAAGTGTGATTTCATCAACTTTCAACTCATAATTAGGATGCGCCATCTGTAAAAATTTCAATGCCCCATTAGTATTTACAAAACCCTCGAAAAACTTTTCGGTCGTGTAGGGTTTGAAAGTTTCTTGATACTCAGAAAGTCTCTTGGCGTACTTATCCAAATCTTCAATAGAACCTTGCAATATCTCTTCCTGTTCCTCATTAGGTCCAGTAAAGATCTTTTCTAAAACGGCCCGAACATTTTGCTCGCCTTCGCTTTTCTCTGCACTATTTCCCGTCTCTTCGGAGTTTGTACAACCTACAGTAAATAGTATAATTCCAGATAATACAAAAAACTTAAAATACTTCGTGATTTTTTCCATTGAATAACACCCTCCAATTCTCTGATTTACATTTTAGAGATTCTGCTAGCGTTAGACCCAGTTAGGAAAAGCAACTAATTAATAACCAGCAGCCCCAAATCGTATGAATTTTTTCGAGGGTGCTGACCCCTTCTCATTACTTTTAACAGTCATAAATGCAGGAATAACTAACGTCAAAAATATAATTGCTCCTACAACTACACCAAATATTAGTGAAAATGTGAGTACCGTCACTCCTTTGGATTGATGAGAATATGGAGCACCTTCACTTTAACATAAATATCCAATTTAGCTACCAGGTGTTATTCCATTAGATGGCCCTTCGTATTATGAGGTTAGCCAGTCATTTCTGGTTAACCTATTTTTTATAGGTTATTCTTTAGGTATCCGGGTAGGACGTAATGGCCCGTGGGACTTGATCCCGTTGTGAATACTGTCCACCCCTACTTGTAGAAACATGTTTGAGGCTGGTTGGGACATCGATCCCGTATAACAAGAGAAGCTATGAAACTATGAGATAGGTTAGGGGTTACCGGTGAATTTTATAAAGGGAGATGTCGTAACTTATGGATCCAGTCATTGGCCTGGATATCGCAAAAGGAGAAAGCCAACTCCAAGCCTTTTTACAGAAGAAAAATCCTTACAAGAAGAGCTTTAAATTTACTCATGATGTATTAGGTTTGCATGAATTTCACAGGTTCTATCAGGAGGTCGAACAGGCTTCGGGGCAACCTCCGGTTGTCATTTTTGAATCGACGGGACATTATCATGAACCCGTTCTTCAGTTTTTAGAAGAACAGAAAATCACTGACTATTTAATCAATCCAGTTATCTCTCACGAAGTTAAGAAGACAAATCTGAGGAAGGTGAAGACGGACGTCATCGATGCTTTTCATTTGGGGGAGTTATACTACAAGGAAGACGATCTCGAAGCCTTTCAGAAGAAAAGTATACGAACGATGAATTTGCGTAATTTATCTAGGCAACATGATTCCCTGACTGGGACGTATGTCCAAAATAAACTCCAATTTCAAACCATATTGGATCAGGTATTCCCAGAGTATAAAAGGGTCTTCGGAGCTCTATATTCACCCACATCATTAATAACTTTACGCCGTTACCCAACTTCTAAAGATGTGAGGGATGAAAAAGTAGAGGATATCGCCCAAGTAATTCGTCAAGGAGGAGCAAAACGCTCTCAATCCTGGTGTTTAGAGAAAGCTCATAAACTAAAAGAGGCAGCTAAGCGTGACCCTTTCAAATGTAATTTATACAGGAGTCATACCGTGAGTCTAAATATGTATATTCAAATGCTTCTCCAATACCAAGAGCACCTATCCAATCTGGAAGAAGAGATAGATGCCCTGGCTGAAGAATTTGAGGAATATAGATTGATCCAATCGATCCCAGGTATCGGTGGAAAGATTGCCGCCACAATCATCTCCGAAATTGGGGAAATCGATCAGTTTAATCACCCCAAGAAACTCGTTGCCTACGCGGGAATTGATCCCAGTGTTCACGAATCTGGCAAGTTCAAAGCAACGATCAATACCATTACAAAAAGAGGTTCATCCCGTCTTCGTCAAATACTCTATACAGCTGTCCAATGCGGCTTAACCAAAAACCGCAACCCCAAGCTGAAAGAGTTCTATGAAAAGAAACGTGAAGAAGGCAAACCACACAAAGTCGCTATCATTGCATGCGCAAACAAGCTCATTCATTGGATATACGCATTATTAAAACGTAAAGAGGTTTTTAAAGTATAGCAATTAACAAATAATATACATTTTACCCAAAAACTTCAAAATCATTTCTTTGAAGTTTCTTTGGCGTGGTCAATTTTATTGTAACATGAATTTTTTATCTTTTTTAGTCCTACCTGTTGACCTTCTATTAGCTGGTATTACGGAAGATCGTTATATTATGTTGGCGGTAGTGATCTTCAACACCTATCGATTTCTCCAATTTTAAACTCTGTAATTTCTTTAACCCTCTCTTCAGATGTATATCCTTGAAAATACTTTTCAATTTCCCAAGCTAACATCATCGTTGTATGGTCTATGTACAGGTGATTAAAGTCACTTCTATAATCGTCCTTACTTATATTGAGGTTTTTAACCTCTAAAATTCCTCTATAAGAATTAAACGCAAATTGAATTAGTTCAAGCTCATAAATATCTTGTAACATTATCGTTATATCCCTTAATGGTGAACCAATTGCTGCCCACTCCCAATCAATAAACCAAATATGCTCTTCAAAATAAAAAATGTTTTCCAAGTGTGGATCACCATGAGTTAAGGTTAAAGGGCTTCTAAACATGTAATTAGTTAGGCCTAATTGCTCGTAAGGATAATCTATTGTTTTTATCCACTTTGATTTTGCCCACTGATGTCTTAAACACAATTTCTTTATTTGATCTAAACCCCATTCGCGCCATTCCGATGTTATGAAATGAGTAGGCAACTCATTAGCAGCTTTTCTAGGGTTTAAACTATGTAAATAAGATAACTTCTGTAAGATACCTTCAATTAACGTTTTCTTGTGTCTTATAGGTAATTCCTTGAATGTCTCTTTTAGAGGCATTTTAAGATCAAGCATAAGAATGGCTTTCGGAGAAGAGTTCCATACTTTAACCAATTTACTGAATGGCTTAATATAACTTTTTAACTTCCCGTATACATCCACTTCATTATTGCGATCGCCAGCAAATTCCTTATAGATATACTTAGCTTTATTGTTTTCTTGATCTATTACATCGATTCTGTATATACTCCCTGCGTGGGCACCATTGATAACCTCAATATTTAGTAGCTTCCAGCCCATCTCACTTAGTCTTCGGTCTAAAGTTGTCAAAAAGGCTCCCCCCTTTATGAAAATACCAATTCTGCATTCTTAATACCAATTATTTCAAAATTAGGTATTTAACTCAATGACTGTTTTCACAAAAAAGAAGCTTATCTTTATTTAAGATAAGCGCCCCGATAATTGAAGAATGTTCTATGACTATCACGCTGCATAGATCTTGATCTTCCAGTTAAGCCTCTCGTTATTTGGAGGGGTTTTTTTCAGTAGCTAGCCAAATACTTAGTCCTATCATAGAAAAGCCAGAAATTCGGTTCATTAGTTTATCTTTATCAAATCCCGCCCCTTTTTTGTATAAAAAGCCTCCCGTAAATGCATATCCGCAAGAACAGATGAATTCAATTATTATATATAGTAGTCCTACAGTAAATAAGAGACCAACTGTATTAGTAGCATTAGGATCTATAAATTGGGGTAAGAAAACAGCAAAAAGAATGTAAGCTTTGGGATTCGTAGCAGCTACAATGAATTCTTGTTTAACTGATTCATAAACCGGGATTGATTGCGCTTTGGCAACGACTTCACCACGAGAAGGAGGGGCTGAGACCCCATCCTGACGTTCGCTTTTGGGAGAACGTCTAAGCATTTGAATTCCTAAATACATCAAATAAATGACGCCGATCCATTTTACTAACTGAAAAAAAAATCGAGGACGAAGCCATCAGAGTTCCAAGACCTAAAGCAACGGCCCCAATCATTAAAATAAATGCAAAAAATCGCCCAGAAACGGCTTTGGTTGCTACGGAGGGGCCTTTAACATAACCATTTCTTAACGAAAGAATCTGATTTGTCCCTGGGGTTGCAGCCATTACAATGGCGGCAGGCACAAACGCATACCAACTGATATCTGAACCTAACAAATCCGTTTGAAAATACATCCATAAAATTAAACTAGCCATTATGAAAAAACTAACGAGTGAGATTTTCCATACCTTTTTCATAAGATATACCCCTCCAATTTGTGCAATGGACATGATTCCTTATTACAGAAAAGCGCCCCTATTCTGGAACAAATCTAGATGGAAATCATATAATAACCCCCCCATTTCCGAGGTTAAACCAATCAATCTGGTAGTTTCCTTGAATATGAAGGATTTCATCTTTTTGTCCAGTTGGTTTACTGACTTCTCCATGTAAAGCTTTATGATTTCGAAAATATGCATAGATACCATCTATTTTTGAACCACTATAATATAGTTTATCTTGCACATATGTGACCGCATACGTATTCGTAAAGCCCATTTGTTTTACTTGTTCCATAAACTGAATATCTTTGATGAAGTTAAACATTGATTCAGGATACTGACCATTTTTCGGGAGCTTTAGTTCAATAGCGTATTTTTCGTTCTTATCCGAAGAGTAAATGACGATATCTATTTCACTTTTTACACACTTGGCTTCGTTATTAAAAAAACCAATATTACGTTCAAATTCAACTTTCATTGGCTTCGGAATTACGTTTCGCAAAAATAATCCTAGTTCGTGTTGTAAAGAAAATTCATTATAAATTTCAACTGCATTATTTTCGACTTTATTAAAAAACATTTGTATGTATTTTTCAAAATCCATCTGCTTCACTCCTCAAGGGGTACATCCTTATTCAAGAATGGCGCCCGATAATGAATTAGGTAAAGAATCAGTCTCTAATTACCACTCAATCTTTTTTCTTATGGTTTTAGCAGTATCGTATCTATTCCAAGTTGTCTGGGTATCTAAATTGCAGCCCAATAAATTCTTCAAACCTAATTTACTAAATGCATTATCCTCTTATCACACATCCAATAAGATGCTTATTAAAAAAGTCATATAGTTGTTTATCACTACTGTTGTTGCCTAGTATTTTAAATGTTTCATATCTTATTACATCTCGGGGTACAACATGATCATGAATTAGTCCCTTTGTCCTTTTTTCTTTTCCTGTGGCGTATTGTTCGTAAGCTTTTTCAGACCACCATTTACACCCCCTATACTTCCCATCAAATTCCGTCCACGTCCACATAAAATGATCAAGCAATATATGTACATTGGCTAAAGGTAACTCGGATAAGGTGTAGAGTTGATAAACTTTTGAAAACGATTTGACCATGTCTGTTTTGGTTATATACTTTCTATTCTTCTCTGATATCCTTCCCACAGCTATGGCCTCCTTCAAATTCTTATTCTGTTAAATGGCCCTTCGTAAATAAAGAGCACAATTCTTACTCCAGAAATGCGCCCCAATTGTGGAACACGAGAACAGGATAGTAGTCTTATGACTGTAAATTACTAACTACCCTAATTCTTGTGTCATTTTATGAATTAGTATTATACATTCCTTATATTCCTTGTACGCCAGACTAAATTTATATAGAGTATCTTTCTCATAAATTTTTATTCTCGCTAATCTTTCCGTGACTGATTTTATCTGTTCATTAATGACTTCATTATCAATTAAGTCATTTGCATCCCTTAATATTACGATCCTTTGAACAATGTTAGTCGCCAGTTTATTATTCCTTAACTTTATCAACTTTCGTAATTGTTTATCAGTGGGTTGGAAGAAGTCTTTTTGATTTTCAAGTTTTGGTATTCCCAATTTGCCTGCTGCGCTTATAGACTTCTTTGCTTCCAGAAGTAACCCTAATGCTACCTCTTTGTGATTTTCTGGGGGGATGTTTTCTGTCTTTGTAGCCACACCCTGTTGACCTTCAAATATATTTTTTTTAGCTTCTACACTTGAAAAGTAATCCCTAAATTCACTTATGTTAATTGTGATCCCATATGTTTCAGGTGGTTTGAATACTTCTGTTGAACCCAGGCTTTTTTCTACGTTTTGTGATTCCTGAGTATTCTTCTCATTATTTGTATAATTGAATGTAACAAACAAGGTTAGCGTTAATAAAGCTATTATTGACAAGTATATTTTTTGCATATAACCTCCTAAAAACTAAAGGCTAGCCGTAATCCAAAGTGTATTAAGTTTATGTCGCAGCAGTTGACCACCACAATAATACTGCCTGATAGTTCCACAAGCGCGCCCTTTGTTATTGAACAAACAGATACTTCTATTAGCTGGTATTACTGAGTATTATATGTAATTAGAGCTACCAGCTAGTTGAATAGAAAACAACAAAACACTAACCTTTTGTTTCGTACAGAGTGTTTTCATCTTCATCATAAACATTCAATTCAAAGTCTTCTATGTTTAAGTTTTTTGCTTTCTTATCATAAAATAAAATAAATCCTCGACTGTCTTCCACTAATTTTGAAACGGATGTTCCATCGTTAAACATAACTTCCACTTTATATGCTTGTTCAATCAAAGTTTCATCCTCTAGGATTAGATAAATATAAGGACTCCCTGTGCTTCGAAAGCCTAACTGTACTTCTTTTTGACTACCATCCCATCTAGTGGATCTCTTTACGACTTCCCCATTGTCACTCCTTTTTGAAAGAGAGTAAGTCCCTCCATCAACTAAAATAATTGATTCATTCTGGGTATTTTCAGTGGCCAAAGGCTCAATATTTCTTTCTTCTACAAACTTGTTAATTTCGCCTTTAGATAAAGAAGCATAATTAATTCTCTTTGTATCATTTGAATTATTTGTAACTATTACTGCTATAAACAGTAAAAGAGAAAAGATGAGTACATAAAAAAGTTTCAATCTAAACCTCCTAAAATATAAAACCCATTCTGTAACAGTCTCGAATGCTAATTACAATTGTTTCAAATTTACACCATTTGTACAATGCATTACTCAAGAATCTAGCCCTATACAGAAGGACGCGTTATTCGATAAACGTTAGCAATAGGTAAGCGTTTGATGTTATCTCCGGCTTTTCCCCTGCTCCACACCGAACGTGCTAGTTTCCCAGCATTCGGCGCTCCATCTAACGATATGTACTAGATTATAAGTTCCTTGTTACTCTTCGAGACGGGATGATTCAATTTGATCCAGCTCACATACCTTTCGGTATTGGTTGATCTTCTCGAGCTTAAATTGATTAACCCCTAACTTGTAGAGGAAAAACTTAATCCTTTTAGCATCCTTCATATGAATTAATTGATGAACATCTTCATGGAGGATTCGAAGGTTACGGAACTGGTCGCTTCCTCCAAGATGTTTCGGTATGTAATGGTGACAATGGACATTATAGGAGTACAAGTATTGTCCTGTAATTTCACATTTCCCCATCTTCATACTGTATCGACTAATCCTGTTATCCAAGTATTCAACACTTCGATTTGGTAGGGTAGCCTTCATTAAGAAACTAACTTCCTTTTGAATATCGGGTCGCAGTTTCTTATACAAGTTTTCCCTACCCTTCTTTGTATAAAGCGAAAGCTTTGGACTGAAGTTCATAGTATTGACCGTTTTAACACCGCCAATGGGAAAAAGATACATATCTCTTATTCTAAACGTTTTCGTCCCTAAGCTAAAAAGCTTTTTATAAATCGGGGGTGGATTAAATGGATGCTCCTGTTTTCCAACTGGTCGAAGACGGTTATACAGGAATGGTTTAAGATCGAATGCAAGACGTGAGAACTCCAGGTTTACATGTGTCGCTCGGTTGAAGTAGTGATGGATTCCTAAAACAAAACTATTATAACGGTGTACATTTTCGGCGGTTGGAGAAGCCTTCATTCTTCGAATGAGTTTTTTGGCTTCCTGTTTCATTTTTTCTCTTTTTGAAGAAATGATGCCTGTATGTGCCACCCGTTTCTTACCCTTTTTATTCGCACGAATAGTGAAACCTAAGAACTCAGATTCTCGTTTTCTCAAGTTTACAATTTGAGATTTCTCAGGAGAGATGTCCAGCTTTAAGCGCTCTTTTAAGTAAAGTCGTACCGCATGGTACCACCGTTGAGCAATCTTTCCATCTCGACATAGGATTTTGAAATCATCGGCGTACCTAACCAAGTATCCCTCTTTCAAATTTGTTCGTTTTCTAGCCTGCCTTTTAGAATCATCAGAACTGTATGATTTGGTAAGAGGAAATACCTCCCATTGGCCTGCAACCCATTGGTCCAGGTCATTTAAAACCACGTTTGATAGTAGAGGGGATAAAATTCCACCTTGCGGGGATCCTTTCTCTGGTACGCCTTCTCCATCAATTTCTGACTTTATCATTTTCGAGATACAAGTAAGAACCTTGCGGTCATGAATACCCATATTCCAAAGCTGTTTATTTAACAATGAGTGATTTACATTATCAAAGAAGCTCTTAATATCTATATCAACCACAAAATGAAATTGCGCTTGATTAATCAAGTATTGTATCCTAGCCATAGCATGATGAGCAGACCGGAGAGGTCTGAACCCGTAGCTATGCTTGAAAAACTGAGATTCTACAATAGGTTCGAGAACTTGTTTGAAACATTGTTGGATGATTCTATCCAAGATACATGGAATCCCAAGAGGTCTCCATTTACCATTTTCTTTTTCAGTCCATTCTCTGCGAACTTTCTTCGGGTGATAATTTCTTAGTTTGGTCCGTACTTCTGTAACGAGTTCATTTTCTGATAGTTCTTTCATGTCGTCGATGGTTTTCCCATCGGTACCTGGTGTTTTAGAACCTTTATTGGTTTTTATCATGCGAAAAGCGAGGAGGATGTTTTCTCTTGATATGATGGTGTCATAGAGATGAGAAAATACTTGTACTCGGCTCGCTTTTTCGTATAGTTCTGTAAATGTCTCCGTCATATTGTAATAATCCCAGTTTCGTAACGTTGGCACTGTGGCATCCCTCCTTATGGAGTAATGTTCCCACGTTCCTACCCGATCGGTGCCATTCACATTAGGAAAATAATCGTTTCATTCATTAGACTTGGGGTTGTTCCTCCACTCCCGTTACAGGAGGTTCATCAGTCATACCCCTACCCTCACAAGGATAAATGCTTTTCAGCATAACTTTATAGCAAACGTTTCGGGTGACAGCCCTTGATTCAACGTTCCTTGCTTTCCAAGTCCCTTACAACGTAGCTATCCTTACTAACATAGGTGCTTCCTTTAAGCCTGTGAGCTAGATACCGCCATGGTTCGGTATAGCGTCTTTCAGAGGGCGCAATTTTACTCCACACCACTCACCCCATCGTGAGATGGGACATAAGTTTCCTTATGTTCGAATCTTTAGACCCTTACATTCGGAAGTTCGTCAGTTCCTATTTCAAAGAACTATTCTCACCTTATCCAGTTTTTCAGCCGTGCGGCATATCCGTTAGCATACCTTTTCATAAGAATGGCTTCAGCCTTCGTTCTGCCGAATCCACCTGTGCTTCATACCCTAAGACCTGTCAGCCTTAACGCATGCAGGAGTATTGACGGGATGGTTTCAGGAAACATGGTTCCGTCATTCCCATCCTCCGTTGCAAAGTTGAAATTTTAAATGCTTAAAACTTCCTGTATTTTCACGCTGAAAAGCGTTTATAACAGAACTTGTCGCGCGCGCCCGATTGCTTAAGATGCTTGACTAACGCTTTAGTGAAAGAAGGAGAAAATATTAAAAGGCTTTTGTAATCATAGGTTTACTATCAGTTTGAAAAAGTGAATTTATTACTTTTATATAACTTACATCTGAAATCTCCATCAAACCCCATTTTAAATAGGAATTAGCATTATCGACTCCCATGACCAAAGAAGAAAACACTGCTATATTCATTCTTAATTCTACATCGGCTGGGCCATCTTCTTTTATGTCTACAATTCTTCCTCCTTTAATGTCCAAAATAAAGGGCAAAGAATTAATGGGAAACAAATCATCTTCAATTGCAAGTTTAACTGAAATTGTAATACTAGGGTTAAAAATGTGATTGCTTTCCTTAAGTTCTTCAAAAAAGCCAGAACAATTAATAATCCTATACATTATCCCGGTTCCCACATTTGCGATGTGTTTATAGTCAGGGGAGGAAGTAAAATCAACCATTGTTGTTTCTCCACTTTCTGGAGAGTCTAAAAAATGTAAAATTTCGTCAAAATTAGAGTTAATTATTACTCGCTTAATTTGATCTGATTGACTATTGAGGAAAGTTGAAAACTCTCTTATCACATCTGGAGACTCAAAGAACAGTTCGTGAATATGCAAATCTTTTTCCTTGATACTATACACAAAATAACCCTTAACTTCTCCCTCGATTACATAACCAATTACCCTACCAAACCAAAAAGGTCTATTCAATTCTCTTTCAAAAGGAAATCTCTTCGTCATACCGTGCGTTCGGGAATAAACCCTATTATAACAATCAAGAATTTGTCCTCTTTCATCAACAGTTAACTCCACCAAGTGGCTCTTTTCTTTATAGTTAGGAAACTCATTTGGATCTAAGTAGAATTGATAGTTCTTTGTACCGATACCAAATCCCATTTTTTTATAGAAACTAACTTTAAATGGGTTTAACATAACAAGATTAACTTTTGCGTCTGAATTTAAATTTAAAAAATACTGCAATAATTGATAAGCATTTTTTTCTTTCTTATGTAACATATCAACAGCCAACATTCCGACTCCTCCAACGCGTATGGGAGTTGAGGAATAATTCATTTCAAAATCAAAAGTCCTCATACCTGCTAATAAATTCTTGTCTTTAAATACGCCATATAAATTTTCTTTTGTGGTTTCTTCAATGTGGTTTTCGAGCCATTTATCAGCATTTAAGCCTTCGAATGCTGAATTTGCTATTTTATTAAACTTTTCATAATCGCTTCCAGTTATCTTTCTAATATGTTTTTCCATCGAAACCTCCAAAATAATTTCTTATTCAATTCTTGCGCCCGATAATTGAACAGTCATTTATACCTATTCTTGTCGCATTCTATAGCTTTCTTGTGGGCATCCTCGATGGAAAGATGATAGAAATCTGGTTCTTCGGATTGCTTTGTTTTAGTTACAGAATAAATAGAATCCGATTTTTGCTCCATCTCGTAATTTAGATATCGAATACTTTCCCATACTTCATTTTCATAAGGTCTATCTCCCGGAAATGGCACTGGGTGATATCCTCTATAAGGTTTAAAGTGAATTTTGTTATTCTCACAATTACTCTTGGTCGTTTCGTATCTTTTTACTGTATAAGCCTTTCCTCCATTAAATTGTATAATGTCACCAACACCAATTACATCAAATTTCCCCTTTTTTAGTAAGTTACTTTTTAACTTACGAAACACGTCACTGCTCCTTTCTGTTCATCCTGTTCAACTCTTCTTCCCTACTTCACCAAGAATCACAATGGACTGCTGACAGCCCATCTTGTTCAATTCTTGCGCCCGTTAATTGAATAACACATCAATTTTAATCAATCGGAAAAATGTACACTAAATAATTTAAATAATTCTCTAATCCTATATTTTTAGCAATTATATTAGAAGGCTTATTTGTCTCCTCACAATCCCAATATGGAATCATACCCTTACTCACACAATCTTTCACAACACAGTGGGCTGCTTTCTGACCTAATTTATTCCCCTGATGATCCTCTATTGTTTCTATATCTATACCGTGGACATTTTCAGCTACAAAACCTGTAAAACATAAACTCACAATCTTATTTTGGCAGGCAATACAGTAACCAATACCCTTACTAAAAAAATCCTCAGAAGAAGACCAGAATTCTGATATTTTTGAGCGTAAAAATCCTGTGTTTTCAAGTGAATTGTACTTATTCTCAAAAAGTTCTTTGTTGATTTTTAATACGTTATAATCCCCTTTAATTGAAGGTTCATTATTCTCTTTATAATGACCTTTTTCCAACTTATAAACAATTTGATTAGATTTCTGCACGTGACGATGTTCAAAGATCCTCTCTATCGTCTTATCCCATCCTGAATGATTGCCAATGGCTATAAAATTATTTAATCTCAACTTCTTTGATTCAGGGAAAATTACCTTATCAATGAATTCATTTATATGGTTATTAAATACCTCATTTTCCTCATCTCCAATAAAGAAAAAACCATCATTATTGCCCAACCAGATAAGTCCTGTTTTAGGAGAATGGATATGATCTACAAAAATTCGCCCCGGGTTATTACCTTCTATTACCGCTTTAACTTCTAAATGTCCCGCATCATTTATTAACTTTTCGCATTTATAGAATTTAGTTTTATCAAGTTCACGAATCATTTTTAACCCTCCTACCGAAATAACATTGTAACTTAAATCCATCCAGACTTTTCCAACATTTATGCTTGGCTATCACAACTAATGATAACCACTGTGGAGCTATCGCCCCTATACTGGTTCATCTATTGACTCATAAAAATTCTAGACTTAGTCCTACATAAATTAAAACTGAAACAACCGCAAAGCCAGAAAAGAATAATCCTTTCTGAAACTTTGTCCAATTTTTCATCCACCCCCAACGTTTTCGATCTACATCCAACCAAAAGAAATCGAATAATACTGCTAATATCACAATCAATAAAGCTGCGAAGGTACCCAAAGAACAGCCCTCCATTTTTATTCTTATTTTAACTATACCATTATTAAACCAAATAATTCCAAGTGAATTGAGTAGTCTTTTTATTGAGTTATCTCGAAATCAAGTCTTCAAGATAATGGCCCTTAAATGTAAAAAGGACGCGTTATTCGAGAACCGCGCCCCTTATCATGAAGACTCGACTTCAAAATAATATTAAAACGATCTTCCATTTTTGCCCCCTTTAACGGAAGACTCGAAATCAAGGTATGTAATTTAATATTTCTTTTTTGTTCTATTTTGAAATAAGTCTATAGCTCATACATTTGATTTAGATATCAGAGTTATGAACCCTGTAAGTTAAGCCTTACTAAGCTTTACATTACACCCGAATCAATCACCAATTTGGGTGGAGACGTTGTAAGTTTCACATTTACGTCCAGCGGTACACCATAATTTGGCTGGCAATGACCAAAGGGAAAATTCTCAACAACAGGAAAAGGAGAACTAGCGAAGAAGTTTTTAAGCACTTTTCTTAATTTCAATTCTTCGTCCGAATCCACCTGGAAGTTACCTAAGACTACACCTTGAACCTCATCGAACACCCCTGCCTGTTTGAGATGAGTAAGCTTCAAATCCACAAGAAACGCTGGTTCTGCAACTTCCTCTATTAGTAGGATTGCTCCATTTGAATCTACTTGATAAGGTGTGCCCAGTCCATTAGTTAGTAGTGTTAAATTCCCTCCCACTAATTTCCCTTCTCCTGTACCATGAGCTAGCGTGTTGAGAGACGATTTATGAGAATCATAGGTCATAAATTCTCTTGTGAACAGAGATGAAAACGAGCATTCCGTCTCCATCGTTCTTTGTTCGTCATTCAGATCGGATGCCACCATCGGACCGTGGAAGGTAACCATTTCACTTGATTTCTGAATGGCATTAAGCAGATATGTAATGTCGCTGTACCCCCAAAATATTTTAGGATTACTTTGTATCTTTTCGTAATCAATCATATCAGCAATTTTTGCTGTCCCAAATCCTCCATTTGCGCAAAAAATTCCACGGATAGTAGGATCACAAAAAGCCTCATATAAGTCAGTAAGTCGCTTTCGATCGACAGCTGCAAGATCTTCCTCAATATCGAACACGTGTCGTCCAATGACCACATCTAGCCCCATTTCTTCTAATACACGTTTTCCCTGAATCAGGTGCTCTCTGTCTGGTGGCCCGGCCGGTGCAATAACTGCTACCCGATCACCCTCTTTTAAAGCAAGTGGTTTAATCATAAGCTTTCCTCACTTTCCTTAGTTCTGAAATTTGAATGTTGTTGTCGGACTATTTCAGCGTGAAATAATTTATTAAATAATAGTTCCCTTTATTGAAAACGTAATTTCAAGATAATAAAATAAGTATTTCTTACGATAAACTCACACTATTTCCATGGAAGAGAATCGTATTCGCCTTCCCACAAAGGAAATTTAAGACGATTAGAGAATTCACCTTCGTATCCAATTAAGTATAAAAGAAGCATTTCAGTATAATACAATCCCAACTGATTTATTAAGAACTTATCATGTATAAAGTAACTATCTATACTTGAATTACGTTTTGGATGAGCTATATGATTTCTGTAATTTACTAGTAAATGGGAGCCGGAATCAAAATGAGTACTGAATTTCTTATGTTCACCACTGAGAACAGTTTTTATTGAAATTTCATCTAATATAGTTTCTAGATTTATTTGAAAATTGTTTTTATCGAACTTTGATTTACTAATGATTTGCGGTGTCTGTTGGGTTAGTAAAACAAAAGATAGTTTTTCTAAAGCAATTTGGGAATTGATTGTTTTATTCTCTATAAATGTTGCGTTTAATGATTCAACATACCAGTGTATAGTTTCTTTTATAGTCCTCCTTAAAAACTTGTCCTTAAACCTAGAAGCAAAATTTTGAAACAGACTTTCAATAACTTTGCCTTTTTGCTTAGGAAACCAGTTAGGAATTTCTCCATAGGGGCTCATTAAAGGTACTGAAAATTCCTTGTGTACCTCCCCCTCTTTGTTCTTGCAAATTTTTATTGGCATACCTATATGCCTACCTGCACACAGTGTAAAAATCCATACAAGTATCTCTTCTATATCAGTAACGTCTGATTTCTTAAACTTACTCCCATCTTTTTTGTCAATTTTTATAATGTGGGTAATACCGTGTCCATTACTATCCTTTAAGTTCGAAAAGATCCTCTTATCTTTATAATCATGACGATGTTGCAATTCTATGTTCCAGTTTTCATGTTCTATAGTAACTCCACCTCGATAGTGAAAGTTATCTTTTGTGATGTTGTCACCGAGATTTTTACGAAATTATTTACATGAATGTAGTAGCTGTCCATATAAAAATCTTTATCATCCTGTAATTTGTATAACACTATACCTTTAGCAACATGATTATTTTGAACAGAATCTAAACTTGCTTTAGTTGGTATCATCCCAGGAACTTCTAAAATGATTTCTTTCTTATCCATGAGTGATAGAATATCTACTTTTTCAGTTTTTCCAAAAAATCTTATAGCTGGTTTTGAATAAAAGTTAAACTCAACAGTCCCGTTTAGTTGGATTAACTGACTATCACTTATTAAACTGTAATTACCTTCATAAATTGTAAATTTCTCATCAACATTAAAAAATCTAGAACCAATAGCTCTAGTTGAATTCAAATTATCACTTCCTTAATAAGGAAACATAAAATAACATTCCATTTAATTAGAATCATAACACAAAATGTTATATTATCTCGAAACTGAGTCTTACACAATCCTGTCCTTAACTGGAATGAAATTCACATTTATCTCGAATTCAAGTCTTCCAGATAATGGCCCGATTCAAAAAGGACGCCTCGTTCAAAAAGCGCGCCCCGTTTGCTTAATATCAATTATTTCAAGTCCAAAGAATTAACTCAATCCTTTATTTCATAAAACATAAAAAGCACGCCCTCTAAAGAGCGTACTAACTAAAAGTATTTGCTATATAAATCCTGCCTCAACTTACCACTAAGTTGGGCATATATTTTCGTAGTCTCACTCTTCTCATGACCAAGTAAACTCTGAATGACTTCAAGTGGTGCTCCATTGTTGATCATATGAGTCGCATAACTATGTCTTAATTGGTGCGGATGTATGCTCTTCTTAATACCAGCTCGACTAGATATACGCTTAATGATGTATCTTATAAGGTCGATACTCATCCTTCTTTTAGGCTTTCTCTCCGTTATAAATAAGCAGGATCATGGTCATCACGTTCGTCTACGTAACGCTTCAACCAAAGGGAGCAACGAGTATTGAAGTACACTTCCCGTTCCCTATCCCCTTTTCCATGTACAATAACAGAGTTTGTGGTGAAGTTAATATCATTACGATTAAGCTTTACAACTTCTCCAATGCGACAACCGGTTGAATAAATGAATTCAAATAATGCGTTTTCCATAGAGTTTTGGCAAGCTTCTCTAAGGTGTTCAATTTCGAGTTCGGAAAGAAACTTTGGAATTCTCTTCCCTAGCTTTGGTTCTTTCAACTTAGCTGCAGGATTTTTATGAATGAATCCCTCATCATATGTCCATTTGAATATAGATCGAATACACCGAACGCGGTGCCCTAAACTGGAGGGCTTTAAATGGTTTCCTAACTCAATAAGATAACCTTTTAACTGGTCTGTAGTTATGTCATTCATAAGTACGTCACCAAAATAGCCTAGTAACAGGTTGTACTGAAAACCATACGTTTTCAAGGTTAGAGGTGAATAGCCCTCAATCTTTTTATCAAGTTGGTATTTCTCCCAAGCTTCTGATAATAACATTTCGCTTCACTCTCCTAAGGTTATGAACCAAGTAATCTTGATTCTATTATAATCAGGAGGAGTAAATTTCATACTAGAGTTATTCAACAATCTAATAGTTTCACTTAATTTGTAAAGCTAAGAGTCGTTGGTACACTTGAAACGGGCGCTTTCTCTAATCTGAACTGCGCCTCGATTGTTTAACTTTCAAAAGTTTAAAACGGCAGCTTATTGGCTACCAAGTATCTCCGCCAGAAGGGGGTGGCCATTCTCCTATTATTCGTCGGGTTAATGCTACCTGACCAGTATGATAACTATTGTGGTTTACAAGCATGACTAAAAAGTCACCACGAGTACCTTCGGATTTCCCGAATCCCCGTTCCTCCAGGTCCTTTTTTGCTTCGTTTTCAGCTTCCTTTAACCCTTCACTGAACTTAAAAACAGCGTCATTCCACTCGGTTTCATTTGATGGAGATGTTCCACCGGGCCAAGATTCTTCTGCATGATCTGGGAAATTGGGTACCGTTCCTTTAAGGTAATCAAGAATAAAGTCCTGCCAAAAAATCATATGATTGAGAATTTGCCAAACCGAATGCGGACATTCCTCTGGTTTTTTACCAACCACTTCCCACTGTAAACCCTCAAAGACCGATAGGGGATCAACATGGGCGTCTTCTCCATGTAGTCCATTTTGAAAGAAATAAGATGACAAAAATAACCCTCCCTATCATTATTGAATAAAGTTTTTACTCGGGTACCGCGCCTCGTTTGTTATACTGCTAAGGTGCTACAAGTTCCACTTTTATTCTGTCAGGGTCTTCAAAATAAACAGCAAGCGCAAATCCTTTATTCCGGAAATGCTCTCCTTATACGGAAGACTCGATTTCAAGATAATCTTAAATACATAGCCATTTGCTGTTTTGCTTTCCTAATTTGGAATATCAACAAACTCCTATTAGCTGGTATTCCGGAATAGTGTATTTACAACACCTCTGTTACAATTCCTTCTTCAACTCCAAATTGGATAAGGCCTTCGTAAGGGTCACCAGGAATGTCTAACAGTGTACAAAATGCTGGTTCGGTCTTGTATCCTTGCATTTTAAGATTTATCACTTTCTCTTTAAGAATGGGGTCTTTTTTTAATAGTTTGTATTCTATTAACATATGGAGATATGCATTTTGTTTCTGTACAGGTTGAGATTGACCAAACAACTCAAACTCAAAATTACTGAAGAAAAAATTTGCTTTAACGACCTGGTTACCTCTTATAGTTGCTCTTTTCAGCGTGAAATTGCCTTTATTATTGTATAGAGTTTGTAGCCGTTCTTCAAAATGATCTAAATCTTGTACTTCCATAACAATGTCTAGGTCTGATCCTACTACATCTATACCGATGGGCAGAGTTCCGCATAGAACTGGATTGTATGTACTTAAGTCATTACAAATATCCAGTTCCTTGATTGCTGCATAAGCTTTTTGCTGCTTTTTACTTCCCATTTTCATCCCCTCAAATAAATTAATCAATGCAGCACCTTCCTCACTTGAAGATATAACCTTTAGGCCGTTTCTTGTTCCAGAAAAGCTTCCTTTTCATGAAGACTTGATTTCAAGATAATATTAATAACGGTCTTCCCGTTTTGCCCCGATGTTACATGCTCTTTAAACCTTTAAATACATCTCCCATCAAGAAATCATTTTCTATAGTAGCTTCTTCAATCTCAACGATGTCTCTAGTTAAGTAATAATCAACTCTAGAAAAAGGATCATTTTCTACATATTGTTTGGCAAGCTGGTATGTAGGTACATCTATAATCATTAAGGCTGTACCATCCTTACATGGACCACAAAAAGGTAAAACACCTTTTCCCTTTAATTTTCTTAAATAAGAAGCATGTTCGCGCATTAAATCTTCGTTCATTAATTCCTTTTGCTTGTTGGATAAACGTACAATGAACTTTTTCACTTTAGCTCCCCTCCAAAATTAAATCTTTTTATTTAATTCATCAATAGCTACCTTTATATTGTTTAATTTACCCTCTAATGTTTCGTCAAGCTCATAGTCACATTCTCGAAGTATCTGTAATGCTTGGTTTAAGATCCCCCTCCCTTTGTCACTTAATTGTATATTCAATGACCTCCTTTCATTTCCATGCAGCCTTTCAATAAAACCTCTCGTTCCATTCTTCTAAGTAAGTTGCTAACCGTAGTACGTTCAAGTTGCAGATGCTCAGCAATACTAGTTAGGGTGCTTGGGCCATAATCTTTAATAACCTCCATGACATACACATAGGAGGTATTAAGCTCCAATGGTTCTAAATGTTCTTCATAAAACTTTTGTATTTTTTTCCTAGCTAAACTTATTTGAAATGCTAAACAATTTATTGTTACTGAATTTTTCTCCATGTTAGCATGCTAACAATCAATTAAAATTTTACTTCCTCTACTAATCAAAACATTACTTCTTCATCATTTTACTCGACAATCTAGCCCTTTTCACAAAGAAAGAGCGCAAGTCTTATTCCAGATTTGCGCCCCGTTTCATGAAGATTTGATTTCAAGATAATATTCATAACGGTTGCTCCAGTTTGCGGAATGGTTTCTTAATCATCCCCTGTTTCAGCTAGAAACTCTTCAAGTATAAGCGTGTACATTTCAGGATTCTGTTCATGTACCAAGTGGGAACAGAAAGGAATTACGCTTACGTGTACATTTTCATGCATGCCTTGGTATTTTGATGCTGACGCAACTTCTGGTTTATTGCCTTCTCCTACCATTACCAATATTGGTGCATTAATATTTGCTAAATCACTCGTGTATTCAAAAGGGTACCAATCTTGGTTTTGGGCCATGTAAATAAATTGTTTCCAGTCAGACTGATGCATATTATCAAGCTGATTTACTACATCAATATTCTGTAACAACTCTTTTTGAAATTGTATGTCTTGTGCATGCATCTCTTCCCAATCCTCTGGTTTATCAGCCGTAATACCAGATAGAGTTAAACTTATTAACTTATCCGGGTTTTTCTTTGCAAATACTAAGCCGACTAATCCACCTAACGAGCATCCAATTAAATGTATATTATCAAACTCTAAATGATCCAGAGTTTCTTTTAAATCATTCGCTGCATCCTCAAAGTAATTACTAAAATCTTCATGATATGATTTTCCGTGTCCTCTTAAATCAGGGGTGATAACCTTTTTACCTTTCTGGAGAGCCTCTCTTTGTGCTACAAAATCCGTTAATCCTGTTTGTAATCCAGTATGTAAAAAGACAGCTGGTTCCCCTTTTCCTCGGATTTCAGTATGTAATATCAAAACTTTTCCCCCTTATGTTTTTATCCACAACGTGATACTTATTAGAGAAAAGAGCCCTATTCAAGCGCATTGGCTTATGCTACATTTTACTTTGTCATTTTGGATGCTCTATTCACAGCAAAAAACATTAGCAGCATCGAAAAAACACCAAATAGTACCCAGTAACTATTATTGACAACTGCTAATGTTATTCCAATGGCTGCTAACAACATGGATGTTAGTTGAAACACCAACCATTTGGTGTCTTTTATTACCAGCCAGTTCATTACTATACCCCCTAAAAATTTCTACACACCATATTGTTAAAGATAAGTGCCCGTTACTTCAATAACTAAATAGTTTTAATGAACTATATCCCATAACAATACCTCCACCAATGCCTATCAATATAGCAAAGGGAGTCCATTGTGAAAGAGTAATGCCAGATAAAAATAATAGTAACCCGAATAATCCTAATAGACCCATTTTTTTATTCATTATATTGCCCCCAGTTTCTTCACAATCTTTATCTTAACATAAAATCCCATTTGACTTACGAAGCGTTGTTAAACAAAATCAAGGACGCAGATCCTTATTCCGGAAATGCGCCCATTTATGGAAGGCTCGATGTCAAGATAAATTATCTAAAAATGAGAACCAAGCTTCTATTAGCTGGTATTATTAAATATCTATATTACTGCCTTATTTAAGACAGGCTTAAGTTAGTCGACCTTCGCTTGATTCCATGCTTTTTTAAAAGCATTAACACTTTCAAATCTCAATTCTCTTTTTTTACTAACCGCGTGCAAAGCTACGTCATAAAGTTGTTTCCCAGCTTCCCATTTTGAGAAGGAGTGATCCATTTCTCCACCTAGAATACCAAATGCAATAGCTCCCATAGTGAAAACGTTAGTTCTTGCATCTATTGGAGATCCCAAGTTAAATTCTTCCGGCGATTTTGACCGACTTGATCCCCAAAATTTCTCCCCCATATCATTTATAGTGGGGGCTTTTCTATAAAAATCTATATCGCATATTTTTGTTATACCATTAGAAAAGTCATATAAAATACTTCCGTCATAAAAGTCTACAGCTACATACCCTTTTGATTCCACAAAACTATGAAACGATAAAATGACATCTAGTGACTCTAATCGTTTTTCAATGGGCAAATTTTTATACCTATAGTATGGTGATTCAGGGTGAGTGTATTTTGCGGGAGGTGGAAAAGACCAATGTGAATGTAAGCACTCTCCTTCGAACCATTTGAATACAGCTGCATAACCATGACCTGTTTGAAAGTAATCAACTAAAGTTATTAGGTTAGAATGTCTTAAATGATTGTATAGTGGTATTGCCTTTTGTAATCTGGCTACAGCATCTTGTGGGGCACCCGAAAAATCAATTGGTCTTGAACCAGCATACTTAACAAATCTCTTTTGGCCATTATTTTCAATCCCAAAACAAATATTACCTGAATCTTGTTCATCAAATACGCAGAACACATGCCCAAGAGAACGTAACCATTCAAAATCATGTGATTCCTGAAGTTGAAAAGTAACATCATCTAAAGAAACAGTAACTGGAGAACTTTCTGATTTACTAGATATAAATTTCATTTATACCCCTTTCCATAAAAGGGATAATACGTGGTTTATAGGGCCAGCTATACGTATATCCCCTCAGTTTGGTTAGCCCTATGTCGGATTAGATTTATATACATATTACAACGCCTCCTTTCAATAATTGTGAATAGTCGCTTTTTGAATAAACGCAGCAATATATAATCGCCAAGATAACGTTCAATTTCCTAGAGTGCTTATCCAGTAAGAATTTGGCCTTTTGTCAATTTCCTTTAATAACTGTTCTAAGGGTTGAGGCTGTAAATTATATTTATGTATATTATCCACCCTCACCCAAATGAACTCTAGATGATTCTCGTTACTATAAATTTTCTCTTCACTATTTTTCAATTCGACCTTAAACAGGTGATTAATCTCAATATTCTTTCGACCTCTTGACTCCCATTCATGTTCAATATCACCTATAAAACCTTTTAACGTAACAGTAATTCCTAATTCTTCTTTTATTTCCCGAATAAGAGCCTCTTCAGCTCCTTCCCACACCTCAACGTGTCCTCCAGGTAAAAAAGTATGACCATACCCTTTGGCTCTTGCTAATAGTATGTGACCACCCTTAAGGATAACCCCCCTACTTAATCGATGAAATTTCGCTATAATAATGCCTCCAATCTTATTCCAGCTATTCTACCTGAACATTAACCTTAAATTTATATTTCGATCAATAACTTGGAAACTCCTTCCTTTCTTAAACATATTGGCCCGATAAAAAAGCGCAATCCTTTATTAAAGAAAAGCGCCCCTTATCATGAAGACTCGGTTTCAAGATAATAATCTTACTCAATACAATTACCAAACTTTTATTAGCCAGTATTCGTTAACAGGCGTAGAATCAACCAAATTAATAGGAAGGTTTATTGTGAAGGGCTAATAGTATAAGAAGCTATAAGCACCAAAAATAAATCTAATAAAACGGTTGATGAAGAAAGTACAAGAGGAAAAATGTATATTGCTGTTTTATCAGAAGACCTAACAAGTCCAATTAAATTTATAGTAAATACTATTAAAGATATGTACAAAAAGACCGTTACATGATTCACCCAAAAATTTGTTGCCGGATCGACACCTGTACTCGATATAATATTAAATATAAATAAACTAAAAGCGTCTACAAACAAAAACAAAGCAAACAAAATAGACCAAATAGCTGACAAGAGGAAATTAAAAAAAGAAAATTTCATAGTTTTTCACCCCTTTTTTATGTATTGATCAGGCTAACGTAAACGATACGTGAAGTTACAAGTTTTTAAGATAATATTAATATGGATCGCTCGCTTTTGCTTCCTATTGTAAACGCTAGAATAAAGTTGACAGTTTTCGCTTGATAGGATTTTACACTTTTGCTCTATCAACCTAATACTTTAGTAAAATAGTTGGTGACGTTATTTTACTGGGGGTTAGGATTTTGGAGGAGAAATTAGTGTTGTATTTAAAAATTAAGGACCTATACAAACGGAAGTTTAAAGTAGCACAAATCGCTAAGGAGCTTAAGATCTCAAGACCAACTGTCTATAAATATTTAGAGATGACTTTTGATGAAGCAAAAGCTTATACAGAACTGCCTATTGGGAAAAAAAAGAAATTAGACAGCTACAAAGACTGGATCCTTGCCTGGTTAGAAGAATACCCTCACTTGAGTGCTGCACAAATACATGATTGGCTTCTAGAGAGATACCCGAACCTGGCGGTCGGTGGAAGTACGGTGAGATCATATGTTAAAGATATCAGGGAATTCTACCAGATTGAGAGGAAGGTAACGGTTCGCCAATACGAAGCAATACCTGAACAACCAATGGGGAAACAACTTCAGGTAGACTGGGGTGAAACAAAACAGAAGACAACGGAGAGCAAAGAGATCAAGTTGTATTTCATTGCGTTTGTCCTCGCTCACTCCAGACAGAAGTATATGGAATGGCAAACAAGGCCATTTACCACGAGAGATGCGATCCGATGTCATGAAAATGCATTTCAATTCTATGGAGGATGTCCAGAAGAAATCGTATACGATCAGGATCACTTAATTACAGTGAGTGAAAATGCAGGACAGCTGCTTTTAACAGCTGAGTTTCAAAGTTATGTGAATGAACGTAAGTTTAAGGTTCATTTGTGCAGAAGAGCTGATCCGGAGTCTAAAGGTATGATTGAAAATGTAGTGAAGTACATAAAAGGTAACTTCGCAGACAGTCGAGTGTTCAGTGATATAGAGGATTGGAATCAGCGGGGGCTACAATGGCTAATGCGTACCGGAAATTATCAAGTTCATCAGACAACGAAAAAAAGACCAGCTGAAGTGTTTCTCGTCGAAAAGCAACACTTAAAGCCAGTCTCTTCCCTACTTTCATTTGAAAGTACCAATAATCAAAGTATAACAAGAAGTGTGAGCAAGGACAATACAATCCGGTATAAGTCCAATCGATATTCCGTCCCTCTCGGGACTTATCAAACAAATGCTGATAACCATGTTTTGATTGAAGTTACAGGTGAAGAACCACCGACGCTCGTGATTCGAAAAGAAGCAGAAAGTGAAATCATTGCGGAACACGTTATCAGCTTAGAAAAAGGGAAACTCATTCAAAATCGCAATCATATCCGTGATCGATCCAAAGGTGTTGAAGAGTTTAAACGACGTTTGATCTCCTTTTTTGAAAATAAAACACAGGCATCTGGTTACTTTGATGAGATCAGCCAAAGATACCCAAGGTATCGTCGAGACCAGTTTGCGATCATTCATCAGGTCATCAAACAGTATCCAACGGTAATCGAGACCGTATTGACCAAGTGTATGAGAGAAAAGCTGTTTAGTGCAAATGACTTTCGTGATATGGCCAAGCACATTAATAGATTGCCTCATGAGCCGGTAAAAGAGGCAAAATCCTTTTATACCTATCCCGCAAAATATAGTCACATCAAGACCTCTACCCGTTCTATAAATGCTTATACCAGCATTTTAGGAGGTCTATCATGATGAAGAAGACCGTGAATGAATTACAAGATCAATTTCGTCAGTTACGTCTATCAGAAACTGCGGAGGAGCTTCCACAGCTTCTTCGCGAAGCTGAAAAATCTTCATGGACCTACTTAGAATTCTTAGAATCTATTACGCGATATGAACTAGCAAAACGGGAAGCCAAAAGCTTTGAAAAAAGAATGAAATGGGCACGATTCCCTTTCGTGAAGTCCTTAGATGAGTTTGAACTGAATGGTCAAAACGTGCTGACTGCCCGCCAGCTAACACAACTCAGAGAATTAAGCTGGCTGGAACAGCAGTATAACCTAATTATTCTTGGGCCACCTGGCATTGGGAAAACGTACATCGCAATTGGACTGGGTCTCGAAGCTGTTTCCAGAGGATTCAACGTTTACTTCGCTACAATGGGTGAGCTTGTACAGCTCTTAAAGACGGAAGAATATCTGAACAAATCAAAGGTACAACTGAAACGAATGAGAAACGCTGACCTTGTGATTATTGATGATTTGATGTACATGGCGATGGATCAGCGAGAGGCAAATCTGTTTTTCCATTTGATTAACCATTTATACGAACGAAGTTCGATCATCTTAACCTCAAATAAAAGTCCAGAGGAATGGGGGAATATGATTGGTGATCAGGGGATTACGACAGCGATTTTAGATCGTTTACTCCATCGTGTGGAAGTTATACAGGGCGGAGAGAATGAGGAAAGTTATCGTATGAAAAACAGAAAAAGCATCTTTTAAGCAGAAGTGTAAAAGGGAAACGAGCAAAAAGTGTAAAATTCAACTTGACGTCTACACCTATTCTAGAGTAAGCAAAAGTTAATCCTGTGGTAACTATTGCTAATCCATTTACTAATCATTTTACTCACAAAGACAGGGTGTTCCCACTACAACTCATGTGAAGACTCATTTACATCCACCACCTGAGTTGTTAAAGTGATGTAGTAATCGTTTTGTTTCTTTTTCCTGTAAACATTTAATTGCTCTGGTAAAGTGCTTCTCATTATGCTGAGGATATTTATTGTCGGATTTCCAAGTTAGTTTAACTTTTGTTTCTCCCCAATTCACGTACATTGTTGTCATATATACTCCCCCTAACCTTTTCAATTAAATGGCCCTATACTGAAGGACGCGTTATTCGATAAACGTTAGCAATAGGTAAGCGTTTGATGTTATCTCCGGCTTTTCCCCTGCTCCACACCGAACGTGCTAGTTTCCCAGCATTCGGCGCTCCATCTAACGATATGTACTAGATTATAAGTTCCTTGTTACTCTTCGAGACGGGATGATTCAATTTGATCCAGCTCACATACCTTTCGGTATTGGTTGATCTTCTCGAGCTTAAATTGATTAACCCCTAACTTGTAGAGGAGAAACTTAATCCTTTTAGCATCCTTCATATGAATTAATTGATGAACATCTTCATGGAGGATTCGAAGGTTACGGAACTGGTCGCTTCCTCCAAGATGTTTCGGTATGTAATGGTGACAATGGACATTATAGGAGTACAAGTATTGTCCTGTAATTTCACATTTCCCCATCTTCATACTGTATCGACTAATCCTGTTATCCAAGTATTCAACACTTCGATTTGGTAGGGTAGCCTTCATTAAGAAACTAACTTCCTTTTGAATATCGGGTCGCAGTTTCTTATACAAGTTTTCCCTACCCTTCTTTGTATAAAGCGAAAGCTTTGGACTGAAGTTCATAGTATTGACCGTTTTAACACCGCCAATGGGAAAAAGATACATATCTCTTATTCTAAACGTTTTCGTCCCTAAGCTAAAAAGCTTTTTATAAATCGGGGGTGGATTAAATGGATGCTCCTGTTTTCCAACTGGTCGAAGACGGTTATACAGGAATGGTTTAAGATCGAATGCAAGACGTGAGAACTCCAGGTTTACATGTGTCGCTCGGTTGAAGTAGTGATGGATTCCTAAAACAAAACTATTATAACGGTGTACATTTTCGGCGGTTGGAGAAGCCTTCATTCTTCGAATGAGTTTTTTGGCTTCCTGTTTCATTTTTTCTCTTTTTGAAGAAATGATGCCTGTATGTGCCACCCGTTTCTTACCCTTTTTATTCGCACGAATAGTGAAACCTAAGAACTCAGATTCTCGTTTTCTCAAGTTTACAATTTGAGATTTCTCAGGAGAGATGTCCAGCTTTAAGCGCTCTTTTAAGTAAAGTCGTACCGCATGGTACCACCGTTGAGCAATCTTTCCATCTCGACATAGGATTTTGAAATCATCGGCGTACCTAACCAAGTATCCCTCTTTCAAATTTGTTCGTTTTCTAGCCTGCCTTTTAGAATCATCAGAACTGTATGATTTGGTAAGAGGAAATACCTCCCATTGGCCTGCAACCCATTGGTCCAGGTCATTTAAAACCACGTTTGATAGTAGAGGGGATAAAATTCCACCTTGCGGGGATCCTTTCTCTGGTACGCCTTCTCCATCAATTTCTGACTTTATCATTTTCGAGATACAAGTAAGAACCTTGCGGTCATGAATACCCATATTCCAAAGCTGTTTATTTAACAATGAGTGATTTACATTATCAAAGAAGCTCTTAATATCTATATCAACCACAAAATGAAATTGCGCTTGATTAATCAAGTATTGTATCCTAGCCATAGCATGATGAGCAGACCGGAGAGGTCTGAACCCGTAGCTATGCTTGAAAAACTGAGATTCTACAATAGGTTCGAGAACTTGTTTGAAACATTGTTGGATGATTCTATCCAAGATACATGGAATCCCAAGAGGTCTCCATTTACCATTTTCTTTTTCAGTCCATTCTCTGCGAACTTTCTTCGGGTGATAATTTCTTAGTTTGGTCCGTACTTCTGTAACGAGTTCATTTTCTGATAGTTCTTTCATGTCGTCGATGGTTTTCCCATCGGTACCTGGTGTTTTAGAACCTTTATTGGTTTTTATCATGCGAAAAGCGAGGAGGATGTTTTCTCTTGATATGATGGTGTCATAGAGATGAGAAAATACTTGTACTCGGCTCGCTTTTTCGTATAGTTCTGTAAATGTCTCCGTCATATTGTAATAATCCCAGTTTCGTAACGTTGGCACTGTGGCATCCCTCCTTATGGAGTAATGTTCCCACGTTCCTACCCGATCGGTGCCATTCACATTAGGAAAATAATCGTTTCATTCATTAGACTTGGGGTTGTTCCTCCACTCCCGTTACAGGAGGTTCATCAGTCATACCCCTACCCTCACAAGGATAAATGCTTTTCAGCATAACTTTATAGCAAACGTTTCGGGTGACAGCCCTTGATTCAACGTTCCTTGCTTTCCAAGTCCCTTACAACGTAGCTATCCTTACTAACATAGGTGCTTCCTTTAAGCCTGTGAGCTAGATACCGCCATGGTTCGGTATAGCGTCTTTCAGAGGGCGCAATTTTACTCCACACCACTCACCCCATCGTGAGATGGGACATAAGTTTCCTTATGTTCGAATCTTTAGACCCTTACATTCGGAAGTTCGTCAGTTCCTATTTCAAAGAACTATTCTCACCTTATCCAGTTTTTCAGCCGTGCGGCATATCCGTTAGCATACCTTTTCATAAGAATGGCTTCAGCCTTCGTTCTGCCGAATCCACCTGTGCTTCATACCCTAAGACCTGTCAGCCTTAACGCATGCAGGAGTATTGACGGGATGGTTTCAGGAAACATGGTTCCGTCATTCCCATCCTCCGTTGCAAAGTTGAAATTTTAAATGCTTAAAACTTCCTGTATTTTCACGCTGAAAAGCGTTTATAACAGAACTTGTCGCGCGCGCCCGTTTACCGAATAAGGATTGAATTCTAATTGGCTCCCTACTAGGAGAATTTATTATATTACATACTGTCCCAGAGCCAATAAAATTAGAATAACAGAGATTACAGTTACAGGAATTATCCACTTCCTTATTAGTAAGAAAATAAATTCGACTGCCGAAACCCCTGCTATAACTAAAATTAAGGTGATATAACTTGTTTCTGTACTTTCGGCAATACTCATTGCTAATGATAAACCAAATAACGTTCCGATCGTTAAGAAAGGTAATACCCATAAAAAAGTCTTACGTGTATACTCCAGATTATCCACTCAATCAACTCCTAGTCATAATTCAAAGCCTATAAACAACTCTTTCAAATTTCCACCATTTGAGCAATAGCTTACTCAACAATTATGTCCCTGTATATAAATAACGAGCGCATTTCTTACTTTAGAATTGCGCCCGAGTATGGAATATCCACACTTGAAATTTAAAAGCCGTTTTGCAATTAAAACGTCTATTTTCTCAACCTTGATTTTTGTTACATCAACCAATTTACAGTTTCGTAATTACCAGTTCACTACTCCCCAAATAACAAAAATTAAGCCAATAAGTATTGTTATGTATCCTACCGCTTTTAAATTGATTCTATTTCTCTTGGAACCTATGAATATTAGAATCAAACTTTCAATTAAAAAAAGGATTCCCACGATAAATTTAAAAATCGTTTATACCCCCATACATTTAAACTTGGACTATATAAAATGCTAATAAAGTGATTTTCTTCTAGAAAATCACCTAATAATGAGAAATTTATTTATGAAAAAAATATATATCTACTATAAGGCTCATTGCTATTAAAGCAAAAGAAGTCAAACTATCTTGGTTAGTGTTATCAATATAATATCCATCATCATTTAGTAGGTTCTCTTTAATGGTTGTCGATACCAATGAACGTCTTTTGATAGTTGATATTTGTTTATTAGTTCTACAATCAATTACGGAGAAGTCAGTTGCACCATATACTCCGACAGCTTTGATTAAGTTATTTTCGTTTACATCAATTACATTCATCAAGGGTGACTTTATTTTTATAGTGGGTTTTATGGTTGCCATATGCTCACCATTACTAGAGAAAAGTAAAAAATCTTTATAAAAACCCTTCTCTTTTTTTATAGTTCCTAACACCTTTGCCTTATTATCCATAACATTTAATTCTAAACTGGTTACACTAAAAAGAGTTATCAGATTTAATAACTGATTCACTATGTTTTTGGTAGATTCAAGAGTCTCTTCTATTGTTCCAATCATCTTATTAGTAGAAGTTAGAGAATAAATTCTCCCTTGACTTTTAAGGTACGTATCTTTCTTTAGATATATTTCATTATATTTCTCAAACATTATAGAACCTCCAATAAATCCACTCATTCATAATATTACGAATGACTGGATTTGAAAGTTTCAGTGCAAAATTATTTTAACCTTTATTCCGGAAATGCGCCCCTTTTCATGAAGACTTGATTTCAAGATAACCTTAAAAGACAACAATACTGATCTTCCACTATTGCCCCCTTATATGAAAAAAGCAAAGCACTATTATTAGACTTGCTTTTCGATTGTCCTTTGTGATTAGTCATTTGTGTATTATTTCAACTTTTTCGATATCCAAATAAGTATTACACCAACTAAAAGTGCTGAAGACGGAATAATAATAAATAACCCACCAGCCAAAAGTGAAGCTACTAAATAGCATAGACTTACGACTACTATAAACCAGCCAATTACAAAGGAAAAACTTGAAACTATATCATTGAAATGTTTCATAAAACTTATCTCCTCAAAATCGTACAATACTAGACAAACGCGCACCTTATGTGGAAGACTCGATGCCAAGATAAATTATCTAAAAATGTGTGCCAAGCTTTATTAGCTGGTGTTCTTTAATAAAGACTCAGCATATATAAGTTTACTCATTTGACTGTATAATTTTTAACCGGTCATAATCCATATTAATATCAAAAAACATTCTTTCCTAAGAAATAAAAAAGAGAGCTTTATGTTCTTTTTCCATCTTCCCGTCCTTACCGTGGGTTTTAATATGGATCAGTAATTTACTATTCCATCCCCCTAGTATAGACTCTTTATATGCATTGACTTGCTTTATCGTATAGCTATAATTTTTATCCTGTAGATGAATTCCAGAAACCACTAGATCCGTTACTGCCCCCGATATGTTTTCACCGTTAAAATTTGCATCACCACTGCTCACTGCTAAAACCTTATCTACAAATTCATCGCCTTTCTTTAACATAGTTTCGTCTGAAATCCGACCATAGAGTAATAGTTATAGTCCCAATTATGCTGATTACTACAAGAATAAAAATCACGCTAGAAATTAGGAAGATGCGTTGACGTTTTAGAATTATCTTCGTCTCCTTTCCATCAAAACAACATACAAAAGCAGTTTTTTACCCTCCAAATGACCAACCATATAGGAAGTAAAAAAGCAGAAATACATAAACAATCCCTATTGACAACGTAATTATAGGAGTAGTCTTATTTTTTCCGCTTTCTTTTTGAATCCCTATAATTCCAAACATAATCCCTAATAAAGCTGTAAATGGAGTAATCTGAATAAACCTTACAATAGCACCAAATCCATTAACAGTAGCTGATATTATAAAAAACACAAGTTGAACGAAAAATATAACTATCATGAATGCTGATAATTTACCTGATATTGTTTTTGGGATTCCTAACCCCTCCCCATAATAAGTGGAATCTAAATATAGTCATAATTTTAACATATTATCCCAATTAAAACGCATTATTTAGCGTATTTATACTATTTTAAATTAAACCTTATTCAACAAACTGGCCCTTAAATGTAAAATGAGCGCTGAACCTTATTACAGAATCGCGCCCTCGTATATTATTATTAGTCAGATTTCTTCTGGCTTTTAATCCTCTATACCTTTATCAAAAGGTATAATGGGGATAAATCAGATAGAGGTTGTCGTTCTGCGCCCTTGAAGCATTGTCTTCGTGTTAAAGACTGACACCTCTTTCTTTATAGAACTATTCGTATGAGCTGGATGGTACGTAGTTGCCGTATATCGAACGAGGTTGAGTATCTATAAAGTTAAGAGGATTCCTTCCATCTGATTAATTTTATATGGGTGGTATAGTTTATGATTTATCTTGGAATTGATATTGGAAAACGTCATCACGAAGCTGGACTGATCAATGAAAAAGGGGATTCTATCGGAAAGACATTACGCTTTGCCAATACGAAAAAAGGCAGCGAAAAGCTTCTTAATTTCCTAAATCAACACCAGGTTACACCTGAAGACTGTGCTTGTGGTATGGAAGCCACAGGTCACTATTGGTTATCTCTCTTTTCTTTCCTTCATCAACTTGGATTTAAAGTGACAGCTTTTAATCCTATGCAGTCTGATGCACTACGCAATTTTTATATTCGCAAGACCAAAACGGATATTAAAGATGCGTACTTAATTGCTCAGGTTATTCGAATTGACTCTCCAGAAGCGACTCCTTTTGTTCGAGAAGACCTACTTGAACTCAGACACCTCGAGAGGCTTCGTTATGCCTTGGTAGATCAAAGCTCAGATGTTAAACGTAAAATCATCGCTTTATTAGATCAGGTTTTTCCTGAATATGAAAAAGTGTTTTCTGATGTTTTCGGGCTATCTTCCACAGAAATTTTACTAAACTATACATTACCAGAAGATCTTTTAGACATTGATACTGACAAGCTGGCAGATGTCCTTTACCGTGTCAGTAAAGGACGGTACGGGGTTACAAGAGCTCGGTGGAAAGCTGAACACTTGAAAGAAAGTGCCAAAAATACCTTTGGTATTTCAATAGGCACAGATGCATTTAAAATGCAGATCCATCTTTTACTGGAACAAATAGCTCTTTTTGAAAAACAATTGGCTCAAATAGAAATAGAGTTAAGTGAGCTCTCGAATCGGCAACATCATTATTTAACCACCATAACAGGTGTGAGTGATGTCACAGCGGCAGTGATTTTAGGTGAAATTGGTTCCATTGATCGCTTCGAGCAACCAAAACAATTAGTCGCCTTTGCAGGCCTGGATGCTTCTGTACACCAATCCGGTGAATTTAGAAGCTCTAATACGAAGCTTTCAAAAAGAGGTTCACCTTATCTTAGACGTGCTATATGGCAAGCAGCCTTCGTGGCTAGCTTTAATGATCCTGCCCTATCCCTTTATTATCAAAAGTTACGAGAACGTGGAAAAGCTCACGGTACTGCAGTAGGAGCCATAGCTCGTAAATTAACACACATCATATTTGCAATTTTGAGAGATCAAAAGCCTTATGTACCTCGTCCTCAAACAAACGATGATTAATAACCGTTTATTGCAATTTTAATAATTAGAAGGGTAAGGTTTATTTGGCATGCCAAATTTTTTACAGTGAATTTATAAAAGAATCATTTAATTAGTTACTTGACATTTTATAGCTGGTCTTTTCAAGAAGACTTGATTTCAAGATAAAATGAATAACGATTATCCGCTTATGCCCCCTTTTACAGAAGACTCAATTTTAAAATAAGTCTTCTATTGCCCTGACTAAGACAAAAGTAAAGAAAGGGTGACTACCTCTAATTAGATAATCGCCCCTATTCTTAGAATATTTAATTCTTAACTAAATTAGAAAAAACATCTTCTAGTTCAGCTAAGTCATTGATTACTATATCTGCTTGTGTAAGCTCGTCTTCTTTGGCAAAATCAAATTTACAACCTATAGAAATTAATTCATTATCTTTAGCTGCATTAATATCTGATAATCTGTCCCCGACAACAACGGCATTGTCGATATTATATTTATTAATAATTTCTCGGACTAAATCTGATTTATTTAAAGAGTCAATCTGTTGGATACTAAAAGTCTCGGTAATCCATTCATCCAAGCTATAATAATTAACAATTGCTTTTAAGTATTCGGTTAGCCCATTACTTGCTATATAAATAGAATAATTCTTCTCTGTAAAATAGGTGAAGACACGCACTACGTTAGGATATAGATCACCTTTACCACTACTTATATTCTCAACTAACCTTTCTAAAAAATATGAATCTGTTAATTCTCTAACTTCAAGAGAATGTTTAGGCAATAATGCCTCCCATACTTGCGGTAAGGGGACACCCATAATTTCTCGATATTTTTCGATAGGTGTTTCTGTCTCCCATTCACCAATAGACCTTAAGTAATTAAAAGTATCATCCAATGACAATTCTAGGATTTTTTCAGTTTGAAATAGTGTTCCATCCATATCAAAAATTAATGCCTTTGACATTACTTTCTCTCCCTTATTATCAACTCTTACTTGTTATGTTTAAAAGTGAATTATAGAACGAACCATAAGCATTATATCTGAGGAAAAAAGATTGTATTTAAATTCAAACAACCTCTTCAAGAAATTAGATTACTAAAAAGAAGTGACCACATTCATAATTCTTTAGATGTAATAAGTCACCATACTTCCGTTGCCATTTCCCACTTTCTAGATCTTCTCGTAGCCTATTAAGACAACTACTTACCGTTTTAGAATTACCTTTAGCGAGAGATGACGTTCCATTTTTAAAGCTCTCCTCAAAATATAATTCGGGATTATTCCATCCAGAGAAGAAAAATTGATCTTCTAAATCATTGGGTAATGCAAATGGTTTAACCTCTACAGGGCCCCTAACTTCTTCTAGCAAATTGGAGAGAGTATGTATAGGTGGATGAATATTATACGCTTCTTCTAATATTGGACTGAAATATTCAAACAACCAAAAATCATCGGCACACAACCGTGGATCTAAAGTGAAAATAATAATTTTTCCATTATCTCTTAATACTCTTTTCATTTCACTAAAAGCTAATCTTAAATCTTTAAAATGGTGGGACGCTAGAGTACAAACAATGCCATCTACTGACTTATTAGGAATTGGAATATCCTCAGCTATTCCTTCTTTCCACGTTAAATTCTGATGGTCTTCACCTTGATTTCTCATAACTTCTGAAGGCTCCATAGCAATTACAGAATACCCTCTTTCTGCCAGCTTACAACTATAATTTCCTGTCCCAGCTCCAATGTCCAATATTGTTGCAGGTGTTTTTACATTAAGTTCTTCGACAATTCTTTGAGTAATCCGTGGATCTGCCCTTCTAGTACTATTATAGGTTTTACCTATATTGTTATAAATTGGGTTAGTGCACAATATATTCAACTCCTTAAATTAATCAACATCACTTTAACATACAATTGGTTAAAATTATTTCGAATTTCAATAACTTTCAACCTTTCATGGTATTTATCTCGAAATCAAACCTTCCACAATCCTGACCATTTAACTTAACACCAACTATTTCAAATTTCCATATTTTCCACAAGAAGTTACCCAATTATATGGCCTTAATCATGAAAAAAGCGCAAATCCTTTATTCTGGAAATACGTCCTTTTCCGGAATAAATATTCACGCTATGGTAGATGCATAATTAAGTATTTCTTGATATAGTTCGTGCCAATCGTGGTAATAATTACTAACCTCCATAGGGTCTATAAAAAGTCTTTCCGATGCTTCATATTCCCCTTCAAAGCTATGTATTTTCTCAACATCCATACGATAAAACAACTGATACCCAACCTTTGGATAGGAACTATTTTCATTCCAATTTGGGTTTTCATTATGGTCTACTACAATATATCCAAGTATATGACATTTACCTTCAACGTAGCCTTCTTCCATAGCTTCACGTTTAAAACCTTCTACTGGGGTTTCATTTAATTCAATGTGACCTCCTGGAAAGTCCCATCCCCTATGATTTAGGTTAACCAATAGCAACTTATTCTTGTAAAAACAAAATCCGTGAACACTTGTAATTAGATTATATTGTGGACATTGTTTTTCAGGCTTCCAAGTTAATTTAACTTTTGCTTCTCCCCATTTTACATAGGTTGTTGTCATATACGTGCTCCTCTCACTTATTCAATTAAATGGCCCAACAACCAATAATGAGCGTATTTCTTATTCCGTTCTCGCACCCGTTAATTTAACAGTTTAGTAAGAAGGATTTCGTCGTGAATTGGGATACCATCATTACTAGGTCGGGAATTTCAGGTTTTAGTTTTCTTGCCTCAACAACAGCACCTCTATAAAGTTCTGTTAAATAATAACCTCGTTTTTGATAAAACTTTAGTGAATATAAATTATCGTTCGTGGTAATCAGCTTTACCATATTGCAGCCTTCTTCTTTTGCCGCCTGTTCCGCCTTTTGAAGTAAAGATGACCCAATCCCTTTACCTTCTTCAATGCTATCTAAGGAAATTATTTCACACTCATTCGAGACAATAACATATGTTATGTAACCAACTATTACTTCTTTTTCATTCAATACCGCAAATCCTTTTAATTTTGTACAATCAAATATTCCACTTGAAATAACCATTTCTGGGCTTCCCCAATGCTCGATAAAAAAATCACTAATCTTGTTTTCTTGTAATTGGTTGGCTAATATAATTCGCATTTTCTTTCCCCTTCTTGCTTAATTATTCTACCTCAAAAAACGCACGTTCAAAGAATATACCTAATTTGTTATTCCATTAAATGGCCCTATACTGCAGGACGCGTTATTCGATAAACGCGCCTCGATTGATGAACATCGTAATAGGATGTTACTTAAATATAGCTAATCAAGTCACTAATATTAGTAAGCTTAATTACGTTTGAGTGAGAAGAATCTACTTCTATGCCAAACCCTCTCATATTCATATTTATAGCTAAATCTATATCAACCTTTGAGTCACCGATCATAAATGATTCATTGATCTTAATATTAGGGTATTTCTCCATTGCCTCCGTAATCATTCCAGTTTGAGGTTTTATGCAATTGCACCCTTCATTCCTTCTATGCGGACAATAAAACACATCGAGAATGTTTATTCCCTGACCTGATAGTTCGCTAAGCAACTTTTTATTAATTTTTTTATACTGTTGCAAAGATATAAATCCTTCATTTATTAGGTATTGATTCGTAATGATGATTATCTTATATCCCCTCTGCTGTACTTCCTTTAACGTCCGTATTGCGTCGGCAAAAAATACAGGGTTGTCTATATATGACCACTTGCTATCAGTATAATCTTCTATAATGGTACCGTCCCTATCAAAAAAACCAACTTTCAAATTTCTCACCTCAACGCTCTTTTAAATAAAGCGATTGCTTATATTGGACAATCGCGCCCCGTTTATGGAATGACCTTTGTTAATTCTCTTTAACCATAGTAATGAACTCTGCAAAGTCAGTAGTGAACTTGTCTTTTTTTATGAACCCTAATTTTTCATATAAATGAATAGCTCTTCTGTTAAATGTTGCAACTGATAGTCTTATGGGAGTTCCGGCATAGTTTTCTTTTATGTAGTTAATTATAAATTCACAAAAATCATACCCGTATCCTTTTCCTACATAATCAGGGTCCATACCAAGACCCATATCTACAAATTTAACATTATATACACCATATTTATGTCCAACCGGTATTTGAGCTGGCTCACCCGTACATAAGAAACCAAACACTTCACCATTACCGTCAGTTATAGCTTGATAAGAACCATCGAGCCGTTCTTTTATTTCCTCTTCATTCACTTCATTATTATAAAAGTCATATGGCTTTTCATATCTCCAACTTAGTATTGTTCTAGCTGAATTTAAGTCCATACTTTTAACGGTTAAATTCATAATACCCCTCATTTTATTAGTTTATTTAGTACCAAAGCTTGTTCCATTAAACTCCCTTTAACTGAATACCAATTATTTCAAATCCTCTTATTTCGTAAACCGTTTATTAAAGAATCTGGCCCTTATTACAAAGAAGGGCGCAAGTCTTATTCCAGATTTGCGCCCGTTTCTATAAGACTCAGCTTCGAGATGAATCCACAAAACAACAAATATCTTGCTCCATTTTGTTTTACTTAGTAAGCATAAGGTAACTAAGTATTGTAGAGAGTCATTCTTATGGAAGTACTAGCTGTCGTTTTAGTGGCTATCGGCATAATAGCTCTCCGAGTTATCAGTTTTTTCTATCCTAGTTGGAAAGAGATAAAAGGGGAGCATTTATCGGAACGTAAACGCTTTGGCTATGGCGTATTAGGAATCGGTATTTTACTTCTAATGTTTATACTAAGTCAATTTATCATCAAAATATAGGCCCATTACTTTTTATTAAGCAATCGCGCCCTTAACAGAAGACTTGATTTCAAGATAATCTTAAAAGAAAGATCATAACTTGCTTGTTTATTCAAGTGTTAATTCGATAGTTCATTCATAATAATACTTATCCTTTGATTAATACTATATATTTCTTCAATTAAGTCACTTAAGCTAACAGCTATAAATATTGAAATACCTGTTAATATAACTAAAGATAACATTACAACCCATTTAAATAGTTGGTCAAAGCTCATAGGATAAACCTCCATATATGCAAAAAATTTTTAGGGGGGATATTAAGACATCTTTATCAATTAAAAACTCCCCCGAGATGTGTCTATGTTAACGACCCTCATGGGAGATAGAGGTAAATTGTCTTCCTATTCTACTATTCTTTAATTAATTTGAAACTTTCCTCTTTATTATTCCAGGAGATTGTAACAGGTATGGTAGAACCTTCATCGAATGTAGCACAACCAGAGCATTGAGTAGTGGTTTCAATGGTTTTCTTAGTAGATGCTTGGTCTTGTTTCAATATAGTTTGACCACCATTAATGTTTATAGTCAAGTTATCTACTTCATCTATTTTATCATTAGTCAGTCTAAAAGAGTATTTACCTGTTACATCGGTTTCATCATTAACCAGTTGAAGTTTACCTTCCCAATTATTACTTTCTCCTTCAAATGTAATATAATTTTCACTACTACATCCTGAAAGAAATAAAATAAGTAAAAGAAAAAATAAAATTAGTTTTTTCAAAATAACCCATCCTTACTCACGATGATATATTATATAATACTAAGAATGATAGGGCTTATAATAAGCTACCATTTTATTACTAATATCTGGAGCACAAAGAAAGAGCGCTAATCTTTATTCAAATTTAGCGCCCGTTTGTTTAACATGGCTTTCTTAACTAGAAGCCAACTTCAACTTAATAAATTTTCTCTTTCCTACCTGTAAAACAAGTCCATCACTAACGGATACAGTAAAGGCAGGATCCATAACTTTTTCTTGGTTTATTCGAATGCCGCCATTCTTAATCATCCGTCTAACCTCACTCTTTGATGGTAGCAACTCAAGATACTTTACTAAGTCCACAATACCGATTTGGTCTTCTTTATCCCAGATTACCTCGGGCATATCACTAGGAATCTGATTTTTTTGAAAGACATTAAAAAAATGTTTCTTGCTTTGTTCAGCCGTTTTACTATCATATAGCATTTCAACAAAAGAAAGAGCTAAACGAATTTTTGCATCCCTGGGGTGAAGCATATCCTTTTGTAAATGTTCTTTTATCAACGTCACTTCATCTATGGATAAGTTAGAAGCCAACTCAAAATATTTCACAATGAGTTCATCAGGAATAGACATGGTCTTTCCAAAGATATCGTTCGGTCTTTCATCGATTCCAATGTAATTATTTTTCGATTTTGACATTTTTTCTACTCCATCTAATCCCTCAATCAACGGGAGTAGCAACACCACTTGTTTCTCCTGGCCAAATTGTTCTTGAACTTGTCGACCAAATAATACATTAAATTCTTGGTCGGTGCCGCCTAATTCGATGTCTGATTCTAAAATATGTGAATCATACCCTTGCATTACTGGGTAGAAAAATTCGTGAAGATAGATAGGTTTGTTGGCGTTATACCTATTATGGAAATCATTTCGTTCTAGCATCCGGGCCACAGTTACATTGCTTGCTAGTTGGAGAACTTCAGCAAAGTCAACTTTAGATAACCACTGAGCGTTATAATGAAGTTCAACAGCATCCATATCGATGACTTTCCCAAATTGTTCAAAATAAGTTTTAGCATTATAGCGTACTTCATCGTCTGTCAAAGCTTTTCTAGCTGTTGCCTTTCCAGTTGGGTCTCCTATTTTCCCGGTGAAATCTCCAATAATCAATTGAATCGTATGACCCAACTCTTGAAATTGTTTTAGCTTATTCAAGACCACAGTATGTCCAATATGTACATCCGGTGCTGTTGGGTCTAATCCTAATTTGACCTTAAGGGGCTGATCTTGCCAAATGGATTTAGCAATTTTTTGTTTAAACTCTTCTTCCGGAATAATGGCATCTACTCCATAAGATAAAATTTTATATTGCTTTTCTAGTTCTTTTAACTGTAGTTCATTCAATTGTTCTAAGTAGTTCATTCAGAGACCCCCTTTTAATATAAAAAAGACACATCCCAAATCAAGGGACGTGCCTTTGTCACGCGTTACCACCCAAGTTAAAGAATGAGGGTTACCTCATCTTCCACTCAAAAAGATAACGGATTTACCGTCTAATACTAATCACCAAAAAGTTTTCGTAGTAGAAGCTCAAGAAAGTAATTCATATAGATATTTGTATCGATTCGCAGCAACCATCGACTCTCTGAAACATTGACATCTACACTACTGGGATTCTATCAGTGCAATTTTTATTAAATTAAGAACAATAATACTTTTGATCTTACTTATTGTCAATATAATGTTTATTGAATTAAAGCGCCCCGTTTCCTGAAGACTTGATTTCAAGATAATCTTAGACTTTTACCTATTGTTAAGAGTCATTTTTTAATGACGTCATTACTGAAACGTCTAATTCTTCACTTTCTATTACAATAGCAGTTAAGCCTACTTCTGTTTTGGTTTCATGCCATTCATCCTTTTCCCAATATACAGCTTCACCACTTTTTACAGGGGTAAAAGTTACTTCTTTACCTCTTACTATACCTTCTCCTTTTACTATTAATAAAAGCTGAGGCACTACTGCTTGATGATAACCAATTACTCCGTTTTCCTCTAAATGCATACACCCAATATGAGCACCTTTTTGCGTTTGGGTAATGCGAGACATAATAAAATTTGAATCGAACTTTGTGATTTTCTTTCCATTTTCCTTATTGAATTGATAAACTTCCATCTCATGCCTCCCGATTTTTTAACTAACCATTCTATTCTATATTTCAATATAGATAGAAGTAATCCTGCAAGTCTTATTCCAGATTTGCGCCCTTATGCAGAAGACTCAATTTCAAGATAACGCATGGATTGTCTAGTTTTGTGTTGACGATCCCCCCTTAAAAAAGGTTGTTTCTATCGTTTAGTTGGATTTTAATTTAGCAATAAAGCTATCGGAAAATTTCATTCCATTTTCATATATCGCTTCTTCGCTATTATTTTCTAGGGTGTCATAAACTAATTGTATATCTTCCGGCCCCAACTTAACATTTGTACCTAGACGTAACGTGTCAATGATCCCCATAAATGTGGGTTCACCCTGTGTAAATTTCCGCAATAAATCCGGATTTTCCTTAATATATTCCCTGGTTTCCGCTGGTAACCGTTCAAACGCGCCCTTGGTATGGCCGTCTGTTTTCTCTAGTAATTTATTCGCAGTTTCTAGCTGCTCTTCCTGCGATTCTACTTGTTCTACATCCAATTCATTGCCGCAACCGCTTAATAATAGCCCAGCTGCCAGCAACATTATAAAACCTTTCACTATCTCAACTCCCATCCATTATTCCCCCCTAGAATACCTAAAAATATAGGGAAAAAGCGCTTTGCAATTCAAGAAAAGTTAGCAATAGGTAAGCGTTTGATGTTATCTCCGGCTTTTCCCCTGCTCCACACCGAACGTGCTAGTTTCCCAGCATTCGGCGCTCCATCTAACGATATGTACTAGATTATAAGTTCCTTGTTACTCTTCGAGACGGGATGATTCAATTTGATCCAGCTCACATACCTTTCGGTATTGGTTGATCTTCTCGAGCTTAAATTGATTAACCCCTAACTTGTAGAGGAAAAACTTAATCCTTTTAGCATCCTTCATATGAATTAATTGATGAACATCTTCATGGAGGATTCGAAGGTTACGGAACTGGTCGCTTCCTCCAAGATGTTTCGGTATGTAATGGTGACAATGGACATTATAGGAGTACAAGTATTGTCCTGTAATTTCACATTTCCCCATCTTCATACTGTATCGACTAATCCTGTTATCCAAGTATTCAACACTTCGATTTGGTAGGGTAGCCTTCATTAAGAAACTAACTTCCTTTTGAATATCGGGTCGCAGTTTCTTATACAAGTTTTCCCTACCCTTCTTTGTATAAAGCGAAAGCTTTGGACTGAAGTTCATAGTATTGACCGTTTTAACACCGCCAATGGGAAAAAGATACATATCTCTTATTCTAAACGTTTTCGTCCCTAAGCTAAAAAGCTTTTTATAAATCGGGGGTGGATTAAATGGATGCTCCTGTTTTCCAACTGGTCGAAGACGGTTATACAGGAATGGTTTAAGATCGAATGCAAGACGTGAGAACTCCAGGTTTACATGTGTCGCTCGGTTGAAGTAGTGATGGATTCCTAAAACAAAACTATTATAACGGTGTACATTTTCGGCGGTTGGAGAAGCCTTCATTCTTCGAATGAGTTTTTTGGCTTCCTGTTTCATTTTTTCTCTTTTTGAAGAAATGATGCCTGTATGTGCCACCCGTTTCTTACCCTTTTTATTCGCACGAATAGTGAAACCTAAGAACTCAGATTCTCGTTTTCTCAAGTTTACAATTTGAGATTTCTCAGGAGAGATGTCCAGCTTTAAGCGCTCTTTTAAGTAAAGTCGTACCGCATGGTACCACCGTTGAGCAATCTTTCCATCTCGACATAGGATTTTGAAATCATCGGCGTACCTAACCAAGTATCCCTCTTTCAAATTTGTTCGTTTTCTAGCCTGCCTTTTAGAATCATCAGAACTGTATGATTTGGTAAGAGGAAATACCTCCCATTGGCCTGCAACCCATTGGTCCAGGTCATTTAAAACCACGTTTGATAGTAGAGGGGATAAAATTCCACCTTGCGGGGATCCTTTCTCTGGTACGCCTTCTCCATCAATTTCTGACTTTATCATTTTCGAGATACAAGTAAGAACCTTGCGGTCATGAATACCCATATTCCAAAGCTGTTTATTTAACAATGAGTGATTTACATTATCAAAGAAGCTCTTAATATCTATATCAACCACAAAATGAAATTGCGCTTGATTAATCAAGTATTGTATCCTAGCCATAGCATGATGAGCAGACCGGAGAGGTCTGAACCCGTAGCTATGCTTGAAAAACTGAGATTCTACAATAGGTTCGAGAACTTGTTTGAAACATTGTTGGATGATTCTATCCAAGATACATGGAATCCCAAGAGGTCTCCATTTACCATTTTCTTTTTCAGTCCATTCTCTGCGAACTTTCTTCGGGTGATAATTTCTTAGTTTGGTCCGTACTTCTGTAACGAGTTCATTTTCTGATAGTTCTTTCATGTCGTCGATGGTTTTCCCATCGGTACCTGGTGTTTTAGAACCTTTATTGGTTTTTATCATGCGAAAAGCGAGGAGGATGTTTTCTCTTGATATGATGGTGTCATAGAGATGAGAAAATACTTGTACTCGGCTCGCTTTTTCGTATAGTTCTGTAAATGTCTCCGTCATATTGTAATAATCCCAGTTTCGTAACGTTGGCACTGTGGCATCCCTCCTTATGGAGTAATGTTCCCACGTTCCTACCCGATCGGTGCCATTCACATTAGGAAAATAATCGTTTCATTCATTAGACTTGGGGTTGTTCCTCCACTCCCGTTACAGGAGGTTCATCAGTCATACCCCTACCCTCACAAGGATAAATGCTTTTCAGCATAACTTTATAGCAAACGTTTCGGGTGACAGCCCTTGATTCAACGTTCCTTGCTTTCCAAGTCCCTTACAACGTAGCTATCCTTACTAACATAGGTGCTTCCTTTAAGCCTGTGAGCTAGATACCGCCATGGTTCGGTATAGCGTCTTTCAGAGGGCGCAATTTTACTCCACACCACTCACCCCATCGTGAGATGGGACATAAGTTTCCTTATGTTCGAATCTTTAGACCCTTACATTCGGAAGTTCGTCAGTTCCTATTTCAAAGAACTATTCTCACCTTATCCAGTTTTTCAGCCGTGCGGCATATCCGTTAGCATACCTTTTCATAAGAATGGCTTCAGCCTTCGTTCTGCCGAATCCACCTGTGCTTCATACCCTAAGACCTGTCAGCCTTAACGCATGCAGGAGTATTGACGGGATGGTTTCAGGAAACATGGTTCCGTCATTCCCATCCTCCGTTGCAAAGTTGAAATTTTAAATGCTTAAAACTTCCTGTATTTTCACGCTGAAAAGCGTTTATAACAGAACTTGTCGCGCGCGCCCGTTTCTTTAATGGTATTATGCAATTACTTCAGTTACGGTACAAAAATAAACCTAAAATCCCCCACCGCCCATTGGAGGACCACCTCTCCGAGACTTTTCTTTTTCAATAGCCCTTTCAACTTCTTTTTCTTGCTCTGTCTTTTCACGATAAGGGGTGTGGAATTTCCTTTTTTGCTTTCGTTTATCAAGGTAAACCATGAGAATTATAAATAAAACTAAAAACAATCCCCATAAAATGTTAGAAAGCAATGTATCTTCTCCTTTCGATAATTGCTAAATCAAGCTATTAGTATATACGCTGAATAACAAAATAACTAAGAGTGCTTAAGCCGACGTTTTGAAGATAATAATTTAACAATAAATCCTGATACAAGAGATAACATCGTATATATAACTACCCAAATCCAAAATGAAGAATTAAACACTACAAAAGTTGAAATGATTGCAGCAATTGCAACTATAACGGGGGTAATATAGATATTTTTAAAAATAAAATACCCAACTGCTCCTAATATAAGAGAGACAACTGGTAGAACAAATATGACAAGCTGAACTAAGTAAATATTCATGCCCCCTTTCTCATTCAACCGATTATTCAAATCCCATCCTTTTACTTAAAACAATTATTTCAAACTTCCATCACTTCCACAATAAGGGTAATCCCGGAATATGCCCTTAAATGTAAAATGAGCGCTGATCCTTATTACAGAATCGTGCCCCGTTTACGGAAGATCGTACTACAAGTCTTCCATCCTCTTTAATTGATTATAGTTTGTTCACTATTTCAAACTCATAAAATGGGTGGATTTCGGATATGCATTTTTTCTTAAAAATCCAAGTGAAGTATAAAACTTATTAGCTTGTTCTGTATCTGTATGAAGTACTAAAACATTATAATAGGTTTTTGCATTTCTAATTATTTCTTTCAACAAGACCCTACCAATACCAATTCTTCTATAAGCCCTAGAAACGTAAAACCTTCTCAATCGACCGATATTTTGTTTCTGTGAATACGGGTCTACATTAACCCCACCGATAGCAATTAGTACACCATCGTTATTAAATACACCATATATGGATTCACCCACGACTTTAAATGTGTTAGTACCATTTTTATAATCAGTAACTAACCTTTCAAGAAATTGAAATCCCTCTTCTTTACTTTCGCTTACCAAATAAGTTATATCGTATTGATATAGGTTCTTAATCTTTTTAACACTATATCCTTCCATACCTACCTCCAAAAAAAGCTGACAGATGTTCAAGAAAAACGCTCTTCTCACAAAGAATGCAAGTCTTATTCAAGATTTGCGCCCGAGAATTGAAGACTCCTCTGAAACGGAATTAAGACTATACCCAATCGTTAATACGTTTATATTGGCATAGGAATAGTTATGTGGCTAGGTTAAATCCTATCCGGATACCTAGTGGAATTGATGCCCATGTGATGATAATAGAAGTGAGTAGATACATTCCGGGAGCTTTGCTTTTGTAAATGAACAATCCAGCCAATACTCCTGCAAACCATATTGGTAACACCCAAAGGAATTCCGGTGATACAAACGTTTTATCAGATGTATTTTCTGCAATCGTACCTGCCGCAAAAAAGGTTGAAATTAGTATTGCAAGAAGTCCACTTACAATCGTGTTGATTATGAAGGTTGTCTTTATCTTCCCCATATACACCATCCTTTCTATATCAGTAGATTCCACAACATTCCAAATTATGTATCTTCAATCATTCTCTACAAAATTCCTGTCCCTTAACATTAACATAAATAACCATATTTTCTCGTTCAATATTATAGTAATATGGAACATTTTCCATCTTGAGGAATCCATTGTCTTGAAGTCAAGTCTTCAAGATAATGGCCCGATACATTAATAAAAGCGCAATCCTTTGCTCCAGAATTGCGCCCTATAATGGAAGACTTGATTTCGAGATATATTCGAGTATGTTTTTAACTTAACCGTTAGTCAAATAACTCTTCATCTTTGTATGCTTTAGACCAATGGTAAGGCTGAACTTCTTCTAGTGTTTTGAAAAGTAATGGTTTCTCGTCATTTGAAGATACCGCTACCTTTACATCTCTTCCCCAGTAAATCAACCTTTCCTGACAGACCCCACAAGGAGTTAATACCTTAAATCCTTCATTTTCATCGTCTCTTACAACACAAATTGAATGAGTAATTTTTGTATTAAATTTATGTGCTTCCAAAATCGCACCTGTTTCTATACATAACTCTGTTGAAGCATTTATGACCTCTGGAGCAACACTCGTCAATATTTCATCCTCGTTAGTGCACATTGCTGCTGCACCACCCCAGCCAGTTGGGTATCTTTTTTCAAGCAGTTCTTTTGCTGCCTGATATAATTTTTGTTCAATATCCAATTTTGCTTCCCCCTAGTTACTCCTTTTCTTTCCAAACATAATTGTAACACCTTAAACCGTTCTTGAACTAAACTGCTCCGTGAAAAAAAGCGATCGTCTTTATTAGACAATCGCGCCTTTAACGGAAGAACCGTTAATAACTCAAACAGTTTACTTTGTCCATTCGTACTCCATCTTCAAAAATTCAACCTGACTACCATCCTCGTCTTGCTGCATAAAGGTCTTAACAGATTCAAAACCTGCTCTTTTATAGACCTTTATAGCCCTTTTATTAAAAGTAGCAACCGAAAGCGTTATTTCTTTAGGGTTAAATTTTGAAATAGCAAAGTTTAGTCCAGCTTTAAAGAAATCTAAACCCATTCCCCTTCCAGTTAGTTCGGGTTTCATACCTAAGCCAATCTCAACGGAATCTTCCTCAGTTTCAAAACAAAAGAACCCGATTTCTTCGTTACCCTTTTTAACCATGTAATAAATGTCCCCACGTGGACTCAAGAGTTCAGCTATATCCTCTTCATCATTCTCATAATCATAAAAAGAATATTCCCCTTCATAGTGCCAGTTTGAAATTTTCTCTGCTTGCTTTTTTGATATTTCACTAAAATTGTAATCCATGATAACTCCTCCTATCACATCTCTAATACCCATCTGATCTTCCGCAAAATGGCCCTATAACGGAATAAAGCGATTTTTAAAATTTGAATAAAGATAACTGTTTATTCATCTGGCGAGAGGAGTATTTATACCACCACTTTAATAAACATACTACCAAAACATACATAGATTAAATGCCATATACAATAAAATAAAAAGTTCACCAAAACCATTAAGCTTGAAGAACAAAATGCAATTCAGTCACCTATTAGTTCATTTAGACTTTATCCATTAACCTGTAACCCTAACAATTTTGCAAATCCAATGGCTTGTTCAGGAGAAACTACACACCCGTCCAAATTTCCTATATTTACATTGATACGATCAAATGTACATGTACTAATATCTATACCCTTAAGTACCGTATTAGTAAAATTGACACCGTCAATATTGCATTGATCAAACTTAACCTTGTTAAATTTACATTCATAATAGTTAGCGTTCTGCAGAGATGAATGGTCAAATATCACTTGTTTTAACTGAGCATCTACGAAATCACTCATATTTACTATACAATTTTCAAAAGAAACGTTTCCTTGATTGGACCCCGAAAGGTTTAAGCCCATTAATTTACAGTCTTTAAAAGTGACCCTATGTATAATGCCTTCACTAAAGCTAGCATTAGATAAATCACAGTTGTCAAAAGCTACATCCGTCATATCAATCTTAGTAAAAGCAGCATTTATAAACCTTACATTTTTAAAAGTGACTTTAGATAGAACTAATTTATCAATCTCCTCTTCAATGTCGGTGTTAGTAATTATGCTGTTGGCTAAGTATGGGTCTTCTTCGTAATAAATGTCTTGAAAATTTGCCGCTTTTAGATGTGACGGTATATTTGGGAGTTCAATTTTAAATCTTTTTGTCATAATAATACTGTAACACCCTTCAATTAGTTATTTGGATAACTACAAAAATAACTCAGAGAAACTCTAACATAAAGAAATGTGAAGAATAAGTCTTTAATTCTATATGAAACTTTGTACACGATTGGACAGTGCGAAAATATCCTCAGTCGTGAGAAAGGTATCTTGCTGTTTAGATAACACTTCATACGATCATCCGTATAATCCCCCCATACGATAGGGGTTTATGAAGAATCTTTCATCCCAAACAGTCCACAATGATCAATAACCAGAGAAAAGACGCGATTTTCAAATGAATCGCGTCCCCAATATTAATATATTTCATAATGAGTAAATTCCGACTTCTTCCCGCCCATTTTGTTATATAGAGATTTGGCGATATGATTATCTTCTGCCGTTTCCCAAATCATGCTGCAAAAATTATTCTCTCGAATATGGTCCAAGCACTTTTCAAATAGCCTTTCCCCGAGACGCTGTCCTCTCACTTCAGGGTTTACAAAAAGATCATTAAGAATAGCCTGCCTACCAACACTTAACGTACTAAATGTATAATATAAAGTAGCAAAACCAACCAATTCATCACTCTTCACGGCCACAAATTGTAACCCCTTGGTAGGATTTTCGATTAAATGATGAATTAAATTAATTAGCGCCTCGTTATCAGGTTGTGGTTGTTTGTAAAAATCAACGATATATTGATTCATTAAATCTAACAGTTTTGTGGTGTCAGACTTATTGACAGAACGAACCCTGATTTCATCCATATCCTTCACTCCTTTGTAATTTTGACCTTGTAATTTGTTGTGATAATCTTACAAATAAACAAGGTCAGTTGAATGAAATTAATTATATAAACAATATGTATCCAGTAAAAGGGACAGTTGATTTAAACTTTTCAGGGTCAGTTATGAGAGGGACAATATCATGATAGAAATCACTCCAATTTTAAACAAGAACACGGATTCTCCACTGTATTTCCAACTATATATGTATATTAAAGAAGAAATTCAAGGGGGAGAATTGGATGGATGATGAACTGCTATCATGACCCAACCTGGAAAAAAGCCAGACCCTGTTGCAAGCCTTTTTTGATGCTTTACATGCCCATTGATCGATTGACGACGATCCCATTTTCTTTAGTATAGAGTTAGGTGAACTTATCTTTTACTAACTTTTCAGCAAATAATATTTACTACCAGTTGGGTGGTGAGAGAAATGTGCAATGAGGAGGGCAAGAAAATGAGTGCAACAACCAAGTTGAAAAATCAACACGCTCATGCTCATTATAAACCGTCCCGTGCCGAACGTTACAAGCATTCTATAAATCAAGAAAGACAGAAAAATGCACAAGTTGCCAAAGATCATGGTTTCTCAGTCTTAGAATATATGGAATCAACAGGCAAGAAGCCTCTGCCAACAGACGAAAATGGTGTAATTCTCATTGATCCCAACGATCCTAATCAGAGAGGGGGGATGGAAGACTTTCCTTCCAGAGAACTGATGTAGCGTCTGACAGATCTCTGGACCGCTTCATTTCCGTTTTTTTGTACAATATTACGAAAGACATTGTAGACTCGGTTGAAATGAAGCTTACCCACTCAGAATCTGCAACAACCTGGATGATGTCCCCGCTCATCAGAATTCCTTTACCCGCATTTCCTTTAAAAAGTATTGCCCTAACTCAATGTTCGTTTAATTTCATCCACTCACTTAGATACATTCTTCCTGTTACTTTATTTTTGTTTTCCATTGTACTAATAAATTCTAGACTGTTACCATCTGGATCATCAAAATGTATCTTGGCATGTGCATACGTATCATAAGACATAACAAATGGTTCAATTGGTGCGAAACCAAATGCCTTCCTTGGTTTATAACCTTTCTCTTTTAACCATGTTATCGAATTCTGCAAATCCTTGAAGGAAACCTCAAATGCTATATGCCTTAACGATGGATGATAGTCTACTTGTACATTCTCTGTTTCCCATAAACCCAGCCAACTTTTATTTCTATCAATCCATAAAAAAGCCAACTTTTTGTCAACTATATGGTCAACCTCTAAACCAAGTCCTTCATAAAAGTCGATTGATCGTTCTAAGTTGCTTACAGGTAAGTGTGCTTCATATAAACCTTTAATCACGTGATCGCCTCCTTATGTTTAGAATACGATTTTCACGTAATGATTACTTCAGAGAAAGGTCTAAAGTAATCTACAACTTTTGATGTATAGTCAAGGGAAGTTGAGAATAAACTGCTCCCATCATTCATCTATAAAACAACTTTCTTAAAATAGTAAAATTCTATGTTATGACTGATTTCAAACGCTCTCATTCAAAGAGATCGATAGAAAAATGGTTAGGTTTCTATCCAAATACTTGAGCTGCAATCCCGTACAAATGGTTATTTCTTTTAGGTATGGATTCAGCATTCAACATCATTATTGGAGGTTGACTCACTTGGTCGAACCCAGCTGCTTTCAAAAAATGGAGAAAGTCATCCTGGCCAGAGGGAACATCTATCCTAAGTTTGCCATTATGGTTTTTGCTCAATTCATTTATTAACAATGATGCAGCTTTACTGCTGGGAGCAACAATTGGCCCCAGTATTAAATTGACTGGCCCTAGAACGGAAAGACCGTAACCTATCATTTCATTTTTTTGGTCTTTCAAAATTAAACACTCGTGAGACTGATTTATTCGCTCTCTTAAAAACCTCGACCTTGAATCTCCGAAAGCACCTTGATCCAACTGTATGACCTTGGTTATTTCATTTTTTCGAAGTCGATCTACTTTGTGGTTTTCTTGTGTGACAGCTAGCTTCTTATAGTTATCAACTAGCAGTTTGTGAACATGGTCTACTATTTTAAAACCCATGCGTTCATACAAGAACTTTCCTTCAGGCGTAGCAATGAGCATAACAGGATTAATCCCAGTGGAATTATTTACACACACCTGGGTAACCTGTCTTCCTAAGCCTAAACCTCTGTGGTTTTGATCAACGATAATCATTCCAATTGATGCCAACTCAGTATCATAAGTTATTAGCGCTCCACACGACACTACATGGTCATTTCGCTTATGTCCAAATACCTTTCCTGCCGACATTACTGTGCTAATTTCACGGTAATCATAGTCCCAACCAATAGATTGTGAAAGAGCTATGATGCAAGGTATATCATTTTTATATAACCGCTCCAAACTAATCTCTTTACTCTTTATCTTTCTCATAACTAACCTCACCGACCCTCTTAACAACTTATCACTGAGATTTTATAATTAAGAAACGTTTCACTACCAGTATTTCCGATCAAAAAGCATTTCTTATTTAACTACGGTTCCTGAGGGGTTTTATGAACATTGGGTAGGGAGCCTAGAAGGGTAAACACGAAAGAAGTGAACTTTAACACTTCGGATCATCTCTTAACATATCAACCACTTTCCCTGTTAATTCCCCCTATCTCTATCCGATTCCCATCTGGATCATTCAATACAGCAATCTTTCCCCAAGGAAATTCCAGTTGTTTCTGTGTAAAATGAACCCCTCGTTTTTCAAGCTTACTCACCTCACTGGATAGGGAATCAACATCAAAACGAAGAACAGTAGGGTTTCGTTCCCTAGTTTTCTCATTATCAGTACCTACGCCGCCTTTCTCGACCATTAAATATCCGTGAGCAAGTTCAAGAGAAACCAAGGTTTCCTTGACTGATCTTACCTTGAAATTCAAAACTTCTTTGTAAAAATCAATACAATCCTCATAATGTTCAACAAATAAGATCAACCCAAATTCACGAAAATTCACTATTTATCCCCCATTAGTTAATATTGGTTCCTTATTAACTATATAGGGTTGATTCCAAATTTTCTTCGTTTCTTTGAATGATTATGTTCTACGACTTTTGGATGAAGACACCCAAAAGATCTTACTGCTGTACGAAGGATTTCTCTTAACTTAGAGCCAAATAGCCGTAAAACCGGAGATCAAGCACAGTTAAAACATAGCCAGCTAAAGTTAAAATTCTTCTTTTGCCAGAAACCTCCCCAAGTACACCCCACTCGCTGCTGCTTGCGAAAGCGAATGCGTTTCTCCAGAGCAATCCCCAATCAGAAAAAATCCAGGAACTTCAGTCTCAAAATGCTCATTTGTGTACAGTTTCGGTTCATAGAATTTCGCATCCATTCCATATAATAGCGTTTTCGGGTCAATCGGCTCTCCAATTAAACCTTCTAATGCTGAGAAAAACTCGAGTAAGGCCTTCGTATAAAACGCGGGAACTTCATCCAGAAGATTGCCTCCCTCTCCTTTCAAAGAAGGCGAGATCGGATTTTGCTCAACATCTTTAGTCGTCTGACCTAGTTTTAAATCTTCTAGACGTTGGACGACAATGCGTTCCTGTCTGCGGTTGATGTTTCCAATGATTCTTTTTCCTTCGTTGATCGCTTCTTCATATGTATCAAAATACTGAGGCACAAAAAGTGTGAAGTTCAAGTTGGCACTTGGAACATCCTTTTCGTTTTGGTTCTGTCCATCTGGCATAACTAAACCGTGCTGGTGTTTGTGAATGATCCTGCCCCGTGGATTCATACAATAGGTCGTGGCAGAATATCCTTCTCCTTCATATTTCAGTTTCGTTTCAAACGTCTGCTGTAAAATTGAATCCAGCTGGTCACCTCTCATCTCTACACGCACCCCCAGATCAAGCCGAGTCTGTCCAGGGTACAGTCCTAAATTGGCCGTTTGCTCGCCCAACCACTCACTGCCACTCATTCCTGTCGCCAGAACCACACGATTACTTACAAACGTGCCGCGATCCGTTTCTACTTTATAACCTTCTTCGTAGTTGCTAATTTTTCGAACATCAGCTTCGAACGTAAACATTATGTGATTTTTTAAAGCATTGTACATCTGTTGAAAAATATAGGCAGCAAGGCTTGTGCCGAGATGTCGTACTTCTGTTGAAAGAACCTTTAACGAATGTCTCATAGCCCTTTCTGAAAGCTCCCGATTTTTGGTGCTGTACGTCTCCACTTGATCGGCACCAAATGAACACAATATATTGTCCACCTCTTTCATAAGTTCAAGAGTTTTTTGCTCACCAATTTTCTTAGCAAGGTCTCCACCGAAATCATTCGTATAATTGAACTTTCCTTCCGATTTTCCAAGCCCAGCAAACCCGATATACTTACTGCAGCCTCCTTCACACGTGCATTCTTTACCATCGTCCAATCCACATGTTCGCTCACTTAGCTTTTTTCCTTTATCAATCACGTGAACCGATAGCTGATCATTTTCTTTGATCAATGTATAAGCCAGAAAAATGCTGCTTACTCCGGCACCGATGATCGTAATGTCATTCATGGAAATCTCCCTTCTAAAACATAATCATTCTCTGCTTTTTCCTACTCCGCAATCTTAAGTTAACATACATATGTTGTATGTTAACATAGATATAAGAATTATTATCCAGGGGGATTTTATGAGGAAAATTCGCGTTATACTCGGTATTTCTGGTTCATTACTGCTTTGCTTTTTAGGAATTTATCGATTGTTGAACGAATCGCTGAGCACGGGTCCATTAATTTTCTCCATTTTCTTTGTGATTGCCGGGCCTATTTCAGCTATAGCTATGGTAAAAGATTATAAAAGACAAAAAGAAATACTGTATAGGCAATAGGCGTATCCCTTATTTATGCGGATGCGCCTTTTCATTATTGTTCTTTTGGCAAATACCGTCGTATTGTAGATTTTAAATAACACCGAAATATTGTATCTTTTTTTAGCAATAATCAGCCAGACGATCACTTTATTTCCTTTTACGATAAAGGAAGAGGTGATTAATTTTGTATAAAACGTTATGGAAAAATAAAAATATACGGTATTACCTGCTGGCTGGGGGTGTATCGCGGCTTGGGGATGTGCTGTCTGGCATGGCATTTCTATTTTTGGCGTACGATTTAACGGGGTCTAGTCTTCATACAACTGGTATGGCTATGGCCGAGACCTTGCCGTATCTATTATTTGGATTAATAGGCGGGGTTATGGCAGACTGGCTACCGAAAAAAAGTTATTAATCTACCTGGATGTTGCTCGTATCCCATTAATGTTGTCGATTGTAGGATTGTACTATTTTGATATGCTTTCTTACCTATATTTATTAATCGTAAGCTTTCTTATTCAAAGCATCGGGTGCTTCTTCAATCCAGCTCATAGATCCGTGCTACCCTCCATAACAATCGAAGAAGAACGAACAAAAGCCAACAGTTTAAATGATACATTAACGAGAAGCGTCACTGTTCTTAGTCCTGTTTTATCAGTATGGTTATTACATTCCTATGGTGCGGTACATTTCTTCACCTTTGACGCATTAACCTACGCTATTAGTGCGCTTTGTATTGCTCAAGTACATTTAAAAGAAAGTAAACCTGTAGTCAACAAATCAATCAAAGCGGTATTTGGAGCTATCATAGAGTTTGCTTCCTGGACCAAAGCTCACTCCACCGTAAGACAGTTATTTTTATTTACCTTTATTACGGTATTTTTTAACACGTGGGTCTGGGAAGTTGGACTATTACTCGCTTTATCAGAAATGAGTTCACAAAGCGAGGAATTATATAGTATCTTGCAGGGCGTATTTGGTGGTGTAGTGATTTTGACGAATATCGTCCTTCCTTATTTCATTAAAAAAATGACTCTTCGTCTCTACTTAGTTGGAGCATTTATTTGGGGGACAGGAATCACCTATTATGGACTGCTCTATGACATTAAACATTTTTTTATCGGCTGTGCCATAGTAGGTGTCGGGCTGCCAGTCGCTGGGCTGGCGCGTGTATATCTTCTGCAATCCCTTGTACCCGAAGACAAAATGGGACGCGCCTTTAGTTCTAATGCCGTTCTATTGTATTTTTCCAACACCATTTCATTAGGGCTGTACGGTCTATTGGTATTGTTTATTCCTATCCAACACTTAATGATTGGCAGTGGTTTCCTCATCGTTATCGTGAGTGTTGTAAGTTTACTTTTTAAAACCGTGAATTCTGCGAAATTCACTCGGCGTTTTCCGATAAACTTTCTTAAATAGGTGGTTGTAAGAAGATACACTTTTAAATCCATGTTGAAGAGCAAGAGAAAGAATTGAATCATTTGTATGTAAGAGGGAATTCTGACTGCGAAATAGACGGTACAGCTGTAACCAAGAATACGGAGAGAGTCCCAGTTCTTCCTTAAAAAGGTGTGCAAATTGATATTTGTTTAACCTTGCAGCTGCAGCCATCTCGTCCAACGTCCAATCTTCATTATAGCTCTCTTTAAGAGCCTTAATGGCATCATTGATATTAGCTTGACTATTTATTATTGGAAATTCACTTTGGTGGGACCCAGTACCATATTGGAGCATCATGATCGAGAGCTGGGTCAAGCTATGATCAAGAAAAAACTGATTAGCCGCTGAGCTAGCCCCATCATTAAGTGATAAAAAGTCTCGAACAAATGATACCCACTGTCGGATTTGAGGGTGTTTATAGGAAACCATTGAAAACTCAGGATCCGTGTGTTTAAATCCTAAGTGATCGGCTGCATCCCGAAGTAAAGAGGGCTGGATCTCTACAAGAAATTTTTCTTTAGTAGCCTTGAGCTGTTTATGTACTTCATTCGGATTAAATATGAAGAATTCCCCATGATCAATAGTGATGTCACCACGCTGCGTCTGATAATCTCCCCTGCCAAATGGAGAAAAAATCAACTTATAACAATCATCACTTCTCCAGTTGCGCTCATCTAAATGATCATTGCGCATAAGCAGTAAACCATTCTCGCTATCCAATATCATAAATCTATCCTCCAGTATTAGTTTTTTTTAGTTTATCATAGAAAAACTAATATGGATTTCTTCACTTTCTCTTTTTCTCATACCCGCCACAAAATAAAACGATGGTGCCGTCCATCAGAAAAGGACGGCACCATGATTTCATCATGAATTATTAAATACTTGAGAAATTTCCTTTTGAGCAATATCTTCATTAGCAGCTTCTAATTCGTTATGTTCATCAACGGAATCGCCTGTAAACCTGTCCTCCGTGTCAGAAGGCTGATTAGCTTTCAGCCCACTTTCCACACCTATCTCACCACTGGTATTCGTCTGCGTGGGAAAATCAAATTTCTTTTTAGGTTGCTTTTTCATTTTCGTCACCTCCACTACATAGCTTGGCTGTAACGTTGATTTTAATTCTTGCATCTTAAACAGTTATTTTAGTGGAAGATGTCTCTTCATTGTAGGATTATGAACTTCAAGCCAATTCCCGCCTCTTCTACCAACCAATCCCCAAAAGAATCTAAGAACTATAATAAATCCTCTGTATTCGAAGAAGGAATAATCGCATACTCGATCGTCTTTCTTATTTCCAATTAATTCAATGTTTATTTTATCTAGGAAAAAAGCGTTTGTCCTCTATCACTTTTTCAAAACTCTACAAAATGACATTTTCCGAAAGGGGTTACCAAACAACGTGTAAATAAATTCTCTATAATACGTATTTAAGAGTAGTCACGATCTTGGAATCGCTTAGAATTGCTGCGTGAAGAAGGGATACCCAGTAAGACACGCATAACCCCTATAGTAATAAAGGTGATGACTATTCCTAACGCAATACCCATAAATAATACCTCCTCTTTTCAACGTATTTCATACACTATTTTAAGACTCCTTTCTTATCTTTCGAATTGAACTTTAGAAAATTATACGTTACATTTCATCCAACTTTCTCAATAGCAATTTGGTGTAGTCCCCATTCAACAGTAGTCGTGTCCGGATTCATACTTATTTCTTGAATCTCCGAAGCGATTTCATTTAAAAAATCTTGATTATAATGGTCTAATATGTACTGTTCATTGCGCCATACATCAAAATTTAATAGAAAATTTCGTGCTACTAGCTCTATAGGTGGTGTAATACTCACAATTTCTCTATGCTGAATTTTATAATTAGAATTGTCTTCTAATTCTCCAAATCTCTTACCTACATATAAATCTCCCCCATTATGCTTGATCAATTCAGCTGCTAATTTAAAATAAGTTTGAATAGCAGGATGGTTACTGTGTGTCCATTCATCCTCTTCACAAAGTAGTGAGCCGCCTGGTTTTAATTCTCCTATCCATGCTTCCATACATTCCAAAGGATTTGGTAAATGGGACAAAAGGAATCTTGCAAAAATTACATCTGCAGGACTATTGGGTAATGGAGTGCTTGTAACATTATGTTCTACAAATTCGAAATCATTATTTTCAATAGCACGATTTAGATGCGACCTTGAAACATCAACGCCAATGATCTTATCAGGATTTATCTCCTCAGCTATCATTTTTGTCGTATTTCCAGGACCACAGCCGAGATCTAAAGCTAGTTTTGAATGAATCTTAACAGTATTTCTAATAAATGATCTGCTAGTTGGCCCAAACATTCTCTCTACAAGGTTAAGCCTTTCTACTGCGATATTTGAATCACCGAATGAATAGTGCTCTTTCTTTTTGGAAAAGCTCATTTACTTTCATTCCTTTCTATAGAATTGAGTACAAGGAGCCCCAAAAAAAGAACTCTATACTTTGCAGTTATTTTGTATACTCAACCTGAACACCTAACTGGTTCAACAATTCAAAATAAGATGGGCATGTCTTGGATACGCACCCTGGATTATTAATTTGAACACCTGGTACTTTAGCTCCGATCAAAGCTAATGACATGGCTACCCTATGATCATCGTAAGAATCTAAAGTTGCGGCAAGTGGATTTCCAGGAAAAACAGTTAACCCATCTTTATATTCCGTTACTTCAATACCTAGTTTCTTGAGCTCAGTACAAATCGCACTAATTCTATCTGATTCGTGATGACGTATATGTTCAACGTCCTTCAATGTAATAGGGCCTGAAGCAAACGGTGCGATTGAAGCAAGTGTTAACGTTTGATCAGACATTTCTTTCATACTTATTTCAAATCCCCCTTGTAAAGTTGGGGCACCAGTTAATTCTATATAATCCAGACCTCTTACAATTTTGCAGCCCATTTTTTCATAGACATCAATCATTTTTATATCGGGTTGGTCTGTTTGCACGGAAAGATTGTTAATTCTAATCCGACCATTCATTATTGCTGCTAATGCTAAAAAATAGCTTGCTGTGGATGCATCAGCTTCTAATTGAATGTCACGACCAAGATACTCTGATTTTGGAACAACCATCTGGGTTAGATCATCTGAATAATGTACGTTTACTCCGAACTTTTCCATCAGATTTAAAGTAATTCTTACATAGTCATGCTGAACAATATAGTCTGGGATTGAAACGGTTACTTCTTTTTTGGCATATGGGCTTGCCATAAGTAAACCACTTATAAACTGACTAGAGATCTTACCAGATATACTCACTAAACCTCCCTCAAGCCCTCCTCCCTTTATTTGTATGGGATAATATCCTTCGTTACTTAGATATTTAATATCGGCACCCAAATCGGTAAGAGCTTTTATTAAAGGCTGGACAGGACGCTCACTCATTCTATTACTTGCCTCCAACACCCAATTTCCTTCCTTACTTACTGCTAATGCTCCAGGGAGAAAACGAGCAATGGTACCCGCAGCACCAATATATAAATCTGCTTGGTGAGTTGGCCATACTGAATTGCAACCTGAAACCGTAACGACATCACCATCAACCTCAGTCCTAACGCCAAGTTTATTTAGGACATCTATGCACCAATAGGAATCATCACTTTTAAGAATTCCAGATAAGGTGGACGTTCCCTTTGCCAAAGCAGCCATAATCAATGCTCTATTGGTAAAACTCTTACTTCCTGGAATTCTAATATCACTATTCATTTGTTTTTCCACTGGGGAAATGGTCACCGTTTGAACCTCATTTAATGTCGACCAAGGGGATCTAGCTTTCATGTCAGTGTTACTCAAGTAAACACTTCCTCTCTTTATTATGTTCGGAATGATGCCTGTGTTCTATCATAAAAATCTTTTTGTCGTGACAGTGATTTTTACTTATTCTTCTTTACTTTTCTTGCCATTGTAATCATAGCCTGACTTCCCCCAATAATAGAGAAAGACTGCAGGACATAATATAGACAGTATTGCTATTATGAAATGAATCTTAATCACTCCTTATGATGGTTTAGTTCCACATATGATTTAACTAACTGAATCATAACACTTTATGTAAAATTACGAAATTTCCATCTTTTATTATTCCTACTTTTCAATTCTGTATAGCTACCCATAATGTTAACCCTGCACTATAGTACAGGGTTAACATACAGCAGATGAATCTTCATTTGTTAATCCGAAGCCTCCAGTATACAAACACTAAACTGACGATCGGCATCTGACAATGTTGTCATCAACGTAAAACTACTCTTCCTACTTAGCGTCTCTATTTCTGCTTCAGAATACTTGTAAGAATTTTCGGTATGAATCGTTTCCCCCTTTTTAAAGGTGATGGATTCTCCTTCGATTGATATCGTTTGGTCCTTTTTACTTCTTAAGTGCATCTCGATACGGCCTGCGGTTGAATTATAAAAAGAATAATGTGAAAACGCCTGGATATCGAGATCTGTTTCCAGTTCACGCTTGATCCGGGTTAACACGTTTTTGTTAAAGGCTGCCGTTATGCCTGCCTGATCATTGTAGGCCGCTTCTAACGTATCGATATCTTTTTTTCTGTCTACTCCTAAAATCATTCGATCACCAGTTCCAAGTAAAGCTCGGATGCTCTGCAAGAAACGGATCGCCTCTTCTGGTTCAAAATTACCGATTGTTGAACCTGGAAAAAAGACGACCTTTTGTTCAGCATCCGCATCCAAATCAGGAAGTGAGAAGGCTTCAGTATAATCTGCACTTACCCCTGTCACTTGAATATTTGGAAAGCTCTTCTTTAATTGGTCCACTGTATTCGACAGCATCTCGGGAGAAATATCAATTGGTACGTAGGCTTGAATACCAGGAATGTTTTCTAAAAGAATTCTTGTTTTTGTACTACTTCCGCTACCCAATTCGATTAAAGCCGTCGTTTTTTGAAAGGAATCTTTCAACCATTCAATATTGCCTGATAAGATTGTTGCTTCGGTCCTTGTCTGATAATATTCAGGAAGTTCGGTTATTTTTTCGAACAGTTGAGAGCCCTTTTTATCATAAAGAAATTTAGAGGAAATATACTTCCTTTCCCTCGTTAGCCCTTTCAAAATTTCTGTTTTAAACGTTTCGAATTCTGTGTTGTGATGGGCTATCTGCTTTGCATAAGTTATTGAGTTCATACATCATCCGCCAATCGAAACCCACTAAATTGCCACCTCATATGTGGATAGAAAAAATTCCGGTAAGTCAGACGGATATGGGACCGGGGGGTTACACATGAACCGCCTTTTAGAACGAATTGATTGGCCATAAACTTGGCATTATACTCCCCTAGTGCACCCTCCAAAGGTTTACTTCTTGGATAGGGAACATAAGGGCTTTGCGTCCATTCCCATACATCACCGTAGGCCTTATCAAAGGATTTATTCGAGTAGTGAGAGTGTGGTTGGAAGTGACCATCTTCCATGAAATGTCCATCCGTTGATTGATCCTTCACCGCGTGCTCCCATTCTTGCTCTGTAGGTAAACGCCTGCCAGCCCAACGCGCATAGGCATCCGCCTCATAAAAACTCACATGAGTGACAGGAGCTCGTGGATCGACGACCTGCAAACCACTTAATGTATAGGTGTACCACTCTTCATCCTTTTTCATCCAGTATTGCGGGTGTCCCCACTGTTCCTCCTTCACTTTCTGCCAACCATCAGACAACCAATAGTCTGGTGTTTCATACCCTTGGTCATTGATAAACTCGATGAATTCTCCGTTCGTTACCGGGCGATTCGCTAACTGGTAAGGGGCTAAATAAGTTTTATGCCGAGGACCTTCATTATCAAAAGCAAATCCAGCCCCCTCATGACCAACCTCCACGAGGCCCCTTCTATTTCGTGAAACACAAGCTCCGGGGTGTGGGAAGAACATTCATTGGAACCTTCCTGAAACACGGGGTAAAGAGGATTAAATGAAAAGTTATACTTTATATCCATTAAAATCAGTTCTTGATGCTGTTGTTCATGCTGTAAACCGATCTCAACAAGCTTCCCGATTTGATCTTCATTTCCCTTCTCCGATAACAAATGCTCCATATGGGTATCGACATATTTACGATAATCCATCGTTTCCTTAACCGTTGGACGTGTGATAAGCCCTCGTTTTGCCTGAGGATGAGGTGTCCCAACGGTTTCATAATAAGAGTTAAACAGGTAGAGGAACTCAGAATTATAATATTGATATCCAGGAACATAGGCTTCCAAAATAAATTTTTCGAAAAACCATGTTGTGTGAGCCAAATGCCACTTCGTAGGACTAACATGGGTGGCCGCCTGGACGATGAAATCTTCTGTTTCCAAATTTGAAACTAACCTTTCACTATAAGTTCTGATTGATTGATATTCCTCCTGTATTTCTATATCTTCAGTTAATTGCAAAGTTATCTCTCCTTTTTAGGTTGATCAATTGGGATCACAGTGATTTTCTATTCCCAAGTGTCTTGGGAGAACACCCCTTTAGGAGGCGATTTAGGCATTGCTTTTAATAAAGCACTAAAAACTATTCATTGTGACTCGACTCCCCCATGATTATGTCTATAAATATCTCATACCCCAAATTTCAACGTAACAATCACAAATTCAGAACAGTTGTAATAGCTCGCTTACAAATTTCAAATTAAGATTAACACTGTATAAAATATCATGAGCATTTCATTACCTATTTGCTGGTCAGCCTTTAACAAGATGTTTAGAATGATAACAGGGCAAATATCATTTACATGTGACAAAAAAAGAAGCTGTTTCAAAGGGGTGACCCTTTTGAAACAGCTCCTAAACGTTTCGTTCTTTCTTGACTAAACTGATTTGCAATATTAATTTCTAGTTGTTTCGCCTTCCACTTCCTTCTAAGGTTGTGATACTTCTTACTTCACATGCGCCCTATCGTATAATGGAATAACCTTAATTCAACAATGCTCATTAACCGTCTGTTACTTCTGCGCTATCTGAATAAGGTTTCCGCATGTATCGTCAAAGACAGCTATTGTGACTTCGCCCATTTCTGTTGGCTCCATAGTAAACTTCACGCCGTGTTCCATTAATCGTTTGTACTCTTTGCGAACATCTGCAACTCCAAACATTGTTGCCGGGATGTCATCGGCAAATATCTTCTTTTGATACTCTTTGGCTACCGGATGGTTATTCGGTTCGAGCAAAAGTTCGGTACCGTCTTGATCATCGGGAGAAACTAGCGTTATCCACCTAAATTCTCCGGCGGGAACGTCCTGCTTTTTTAAAAAGCCCAGGGTTTCTGAATAAAACTCCAGTGCCTTGTCTTGATCTTGTACGAATATACTGGTAACAATGATTTTCATACTATTATTGCCTCCTTTGATATTTGCTACGTATGGTGCCCTGCTAACAATCTGGCTGCAAGCAAAACCACCCATACATTCTTCAGAAGTCCTGTTCCGATTTTGTTACTTGTTTTTTTATTAAATTACTCTATCCATCCTTTTAGCAAGTTAGAGCGCTCATTATAATCTGTACTTAAGAGAGAAAATATTTGAGTATCTCTGAACTCGCCTTTAATAAGTTCATTTTTTCTAAGCGTTCCCTCAAAAGTCATTCCAATTTTGCTCAGAACTTTTTGAGATCCTATATTATCCGTGTCACATCGACCTTCAATTCGATTTGCACTAAGATCATGAAATCCATACTGTATTAACTCCTTTAAAGATTCGGTTGCTATCCCTTGGCCCCAATAATCTTCTGCAAGAAAGTAACCTATCTCTATACAGCGGTGCTTGTTACTCCAGTTTATGAATGCTACTACACCAACTACTTTTCCCGTCTTTTTCATTTCAATTGCCCATTCTCCTGAGATACCCGTTTTATAACCGGTTATTACTTCATCCAAGAATTTTAACGTATCTTCTTTTGTCTTATTCGTCTCCCATGTCATTGGGCGTGCCACATTAAGATTCGAACAGAAATCGTAGACGTCACCTAAGTCACCGTATTTTAATTGTCTTAAAAGTAGCCGTGGTGTTCTAAACTCTTTTAAATTTATAAGACTTTCATTGAAGTTCATAATTGTAAGACCCCCAAGTGCTTTCCATATAGCCATATCCGAAATAAGAATCTAAGTATTTTTTTACATATAAAGGTCTATGAATTAGCAAATACATAGATTGAATAAGCTGGGAGAGATTAAATTTCTCTTGCGAATTGTAAGGAAACATAATCCTCATCAGATGTATTTCCTCTCCGGGTCTCTAGTAAATCCCTAAGCTTCATAGAATTAAATTCCTTTATAGTTTCCCTTTTATACTGCCACCCCTTTTTTTTTGCGCCCTTCTCAATTCTCTTGTATCAAACAAGATTAGTCGAAAGGGAAACCATAACCAGTATAGTTAAATATATTTGTGAATCGAATACTTTCTGCTATTGCGAAGGGGTATTGACTTGCATACAGTCCCAGTACGGAAATGAAGCCATGTTTCAGACATTCTTTTACATAAGTGTGTGCTACCTTTTGAACTAGTTTCTTCCCTTGATTCTTTTCTAATCTTTCAATATCTGCTCCGTGAATATTGCCTAAGATCAATGCTGAAAATCAAAGAAATAGGTATGGAAGTTCTTTCTCTTATACCATTAAAGCTCTCTTCAGCTCAATAAGGACTTCTGTTCTTTAGTGGTCCCTTTTATCTCTCTCATTTTAAACTCTACAATTTCTTTTATTTTCTTTTCTGAAATATACCCTAGAATATACTTTTCAATCTCCCAAGCAAGCATCATTGAAGTATGATCTATATACAAATAATTAAAATCTTTTCTATACTTTCCTTCATCAATATACAACCCTTTTTCAGTTAATAACTTTCTATATAACTTTTTAACGAAAAGTATAAAATCCAAATCATATATGTCTTGGAGCAGAATAGTTAAGTCTCTTAAAGGTGAGGCTAGTGCTGTCCACTCCCAATCAATTAGAAAAATAGATCCATCATACTCGAATGTATTCTCTAAATGTGGGTCACCATGTGTTAAAACTAAAGGACCACTAACTTCATAATCATATATCCCAAGTAATTTATAAGCCTTCTTTACTGTTTCGCTCCAACTAGATTCCGTCCAATTTAAGTTTAGTGCACATAACCTGTCTAATTGGCTACAGCACCAATCCTGCCACTCAGTTGATAAGGTATGTTTTGGTAAGTAAAGACCGGTTATGTCTAAGGTACTAATTGTATGTAAATCGGATAGTTTATCAAGAATTTTTGTTAATAAATATCTTTTATCGTTGCTTGACAATCCTTCAAAATTCTCTTTTAATGGAACTCCAAGGTCTTCCATTAGGATAGCTGCTGGATTTGAGTTCCAAACCTGATTAATACGGAAGAAGGCTTCCACATAGGGGAAGAGTTTATTATATATCCCCACTTCATTATTTCGATCAGCAGCAAACTCTTTATATACTAACTTCCTTTTGTTATTACATTCATCCAGTACTGTTATTCTACTAATGCACCCCGCATGTACACCATTCATCATTTCGTGGTCTAATAATTCCCACCAATTTTCACTAATTCGTTTCTTTAAATATTTCATTTCCAGCCACCCATTTATGTATAGTATTACCACCCACCAAAACGTTTTCCTCGTAATCTTCCCAAGATGAAAAGCAATAACCTTCACATTGCTGCTCAGTCATCTCCATTTTAGTAAAAATGTCCCTTGTAGAATTTGTCATTTAATCCTCCCCCTTAACGTTGGTCAATGCTTATTTTCGGATCTGAAAGTGTGCCATCCAAGTCAAATAAAATAATTTCTATTTGTCTATATTAAATTCCGCACATACCTCCTTAATTTTACCATATAAAACCCAGAATAAGTTAAAATTATTATTAAACCGTCCAGTTTGCTTATACTCCTTTACTCCATTATGGCCTTTTTCATAAAAAGAAAGAGCGCAAGTCTTATTTAAGATTTGCGCCTCGTTTACGGAAGATTCTATCTATAAAATCTATGCTATTCACTTACAATCTTTAGCTGAACTGTTTTCTGTAATAATAAATTGATGAAATAGCACCAACTAAAAATGACAGGGAGACACCCATTACCAAATACCTCCTGAAGAAAACTGTTCCACTAGGCACAAAAAGTATATATAGTGCCAACATGAATACATAATTCATCTACTACATAAGGACGATTTTCTATTCTGAGACTTAAAACTTTATTCCAAATCTTCGTTTTCCATAACAATGAGTTATTCCACAATATGGCCCGTCGTGGTAGATACATTATCCTCAATTACTTCTTTGGATTAAAAAAGTTCATACTTAAATCCCTAGCATATTATTTTTCTTTTAACACTGAATACTTCCGATAAGCCCTGTAGAGACTGCTGCCAAATAAAACAACCATAAATGCGGGAAGCGACCTCAAAAGAACAAATGGTGTTTCAAATATAAGCGCTTTCCAAAATAATGCCCCTTCCATACTCCAAAGACCTTCAGTTAAATATAATCCCGAATCCTTGTAAATCGAATAAGAAAAAAACAAACACAGTACACCCAACCAAAATGAATAACCCATTAATCTTCTATAATAAATACCCTCTGATTGACGGTCCGAGAAGATTTCATTTTGATCATCTTCTTCTTTTTGCCAATACTGTCTTCCACCCAGCCGGTGCCCCTCTATGTGGCTCCAACCAAAATCTTCATATATCGCTTCGTATTCCTTGAATTTTTTCTTTGGTAAATAATCTTGATAATCAAGTCGCATAACATATCTTTTGTCCGTTTTTTTGAAAGTGTATATTCCTAATCCACTAATATTTGTACAGCGATAGCCCTCTTGTAATTGCTCATTCAGCCATTGCTCTTCTTTTTCAATATCAAAAAACATGTTAAACATCTTCATTTGAATCATCCCTTCCGTACAAGGATAAAATATGCGATAGCCTTTCTTGTTCCATTTTCAAAATGGCGCTTCCTTCCGCAGTTATCATATAAATTTTTCTCCGTCCCGAACTTCCAACAGGTTCAATCCAACCATGCTTATTCAAGTTTTCAATTGCACCGTATAATGTACCAGCCGCTAAACTAACAGTACCATTACTTATTTTTTCTATCTTCTGCATTACGGCATAGCCATGAAGTGGTTCACGTAACGCCAATAAAATGTAATGCATGGTTTCAGACAATGGCAATAATTTATGTTTCATGTTCTCACCCTCTAATCAGTTCAACTATATAGTCTGACTTTATAAAAATGTAATACAGTTCAACTGAATAGTCAACAGCATTTTTAAAGATTAATCGAAGGAACTTAAAATAAAAACTTAATAACAAAGCAAAAGTTTAATCCAAAAAAGTCGATTTCCATTACGCAGGAAATCGACTTTTTGTGTTAATTTTATTCAATTAAATGGCCCGTTCATAAGAAATGAAGCAAATCCTTATTCAGGAAATGCGCCCTTGTGATGGAATAAGCAAAAACCTTCCATAAACTGGGGCGGGCAAGGGCGCGCTCTTTTATTTTAGTAGGGTATTTCCACAGAGATTCTTAAATAACATGAGAGGATTCTTAAATAACTAGCTAGGATTCTCAAATATCAGGTCTTAGCTTTGAGAAGAACCATATTTTCGTCATTTCTCACAATGTATTACTCAATAATATGACCCGATCGTATTGTTGAATTGTCACAATCGAGCTTATCAACTCTATCAAACTTTATTTCAAAGCCACAAATAGCCCTCTTTTTTCAAGAAAAGTGCCCTATTGGGTAAGATTGTTCAGGTATAATAGGTCAAAACCCTCATGTTTGATCGATTTCTTTTAGAATCTTATTTTAATAATTCAAATTAGTCATAAATGAAAGACCAATTATGTCTAATACCCCTTGACTAAGTGGAGAAAAAAGAAAGTTCAAAACCGATAAACCAATTACCATATATAAAAAGAACCAAAAATATTTCAGCACTTATTCACCCCATTTTTTTGCTCCAGATAAGCGCCAAGTTGTTAAATAATATTAAGTAAGGACCTCTGCAGATAAATTCCAATCAAACCATCTTCCATGTCCATCCGTCTCACCAACCGTTTTATGCTTTACCTTTCCGTTTATAATTGAATCAACATGAAGCTTTCTATCATCAATATTATTGTAAATATGGAAGATATCTCTACAGCTGCCTATTTCACTGACTATTTGAATTAATTCGTTTTTAACACTCTTTGACATCTGATTAGCTACATGGGTATGAAAGATGCAAATTGTATTATCAGCAGGAATATCCTCTACTACTTCCGAAAGTAAAGCTACTCCATCTCCTTTCATTAGATTTGGAGGATTTAACCTTAATTGCTTAACTGAATCTTCAAAATGTTTTAGTCTCTCTTTATGTTCTGGCCATATAAGTGCTTTTAACCATAAATAATCTTCTTCATTGGTAAGATCGCTAATATGTAGGTCTATGCCTAACCGATCATTTACTGGAGGGGTTAGGGACAATAAATTGTGAGATATATCTCCTTCACGTATTTTAGAGGTTAAATGAACAGAAGAATTTTTATTCCCATATAGTTTATTACTCTCATAGGAGTAAGAATAATGGTCCCATAATAACTGCAGCCCCGCACTGGTACCGATTTCTATGAGGAAGAGAGGCTTATTGGTTTGCTGGTATATGTAACAAAATACCGGATACAGATAAGCACATCGTCGTACTTCATTTGTTTGGACAAGCTTGTTTTCTAGGATTAACTTTATGTTTTTGGTGTTTTCAATGCAAAAATCTTTAAATAATGGGAAAGCGTTATAACCCCTTTTCACCTCATTCACTACACTTGGATAGAATTCTTTCAATTCATGATCTGTACCTTGGAGCAGTAAATAATGAACAGCTCCAAAGAGTAAATTTGGAATAGGTTGACCTTCTCTAGCATGTAAACACAGATTCAATAATTCATTATCCTTAGCGATTTGTAAGGACAAGTTTTTATAAAGCTCACTTGAACCTTCACATTCTAAAACGGCGAAGTTCTCAAACCTTTCAGCTACCGATTTAGTATTCATATTTCTCCCCTCGTATTGTTAACGCTATCATTTATAACTTTTTTTATTCAAGAATATGGTCCTTTTAAGAAGGATCAACACTTATCCCTTATTCAAGGGAAGCGCTTTTTCCATGATAAGCTTATATTAGCTGGTATTAGCTGGTATTAGTTTAACGAGAATGCTCTTCTAGGTAAGTTGAGAAGCCCTTAAGAATTTTATTGTATTTATTCTCTATCTTTTCTTCATTAACTGTCATCAATTTCCTTTCCTTCATTATCCATTCCCCGTCAACCATTACATTTTGGACGAAATACTCTTCACTATAAAACAGGACATTGTGGAGATAAGTTGAAAAGTTCTCTTCGGCAATCAATGGATTTAAGGATGAATCTTTTTTGATAAAAACTAGGTCTGCTTTGTGACCCTCTTTTATTTCACCTATATCTTCTTCTAACTGATAAGCTCTTGCTCCGTTTATGGTTGCCATTCTAAAAATATCCTCGGCAGAGAACTTATCAATAGAATTATTTATTTTTAGTAAGTAATAGGTTAATCTCATTAATTCCCACATGTTAGTGTGAGCGTAATCAGTACCCAAACAAACGTTTATACCCTTTTCATGCATTCCATTAACATCTGCTAGACCAGCGCCAGTATTTAGATTTGAAATAGGACAGTGAACAACAGAGCTCCCATTCTTTGCTATCAACTCCATATCTTTTCCCGACATAAATACGCCGTGAAAAAGTACAGCGTTTTCGTCCAAAAGATTTCCTTCATTGTATAACTCGACGCTCGACTTGCCATATTTGGAGTTTACAATATTGAATCTCCACTGATTCTCTAAACAATGAGTCATCATTATGGGATTATATTTATCCTTAACACCTTGCAAATTACGTAGTTCTTCATTCGTGATGTCTTCTTCCTCTAACAAATGAGTTCCAAATAATACATTACCATTCGTTTTGCTATGGTAATCTTCAATTTCCTCATAAGTATCGATAATTCCTCGAATTCCAATTTCGTTAATTGCATGACTCAGTAGCTCTGGTGAATCTCCAGGGTCAGAGTCGCTCACAAAGGTCACTCCATTTTTAACCATGTCAATATAACTCTTTTGAGCAACATAAACAAAATCCTCTTTAGCAACTTCGTTATCCAAATAATCAAAGAACAATTGTTGTATTTTCCCTTGTTCCGAATCATTGCACCAATCTTGAATTGCCATTTCTTTAGTTAATCCTTTAGTAAGAGGTGAGTAACTATGAAAATGAGCATTGATTAAACCAGGGATTACAAGATAATCCTCACAGTTTATAGAATTTTCTTTATTGTCTCTATTAAAATCAAAACTGATTTTTCCGTCCTCTATGGATAGATCCCGTGTTTCCAATCTCATATCACTATTTAAAAACGTTACATTTTTTAGCCTCATTTAATTGCTCCTAACTCCCTTTATATTAGTTCTTTACAGAATTACTTATTTATTTAAAAAATCCAGTATAATAACTACTTTGACAGCCTTTAACAAATTCCTACTAGTTTCACAATCTAGATACTACTCTAACTTATTGTTAAGATAATTTATTTAATATCTCATTTTCCCGTTTTTGGTCTAAACCAGCTTTTCTGTCTTTTATCACGCGTGTTTTGTCCCAGTTATATGTATCTCTTATTGTCTCTTTAACATGTCTAAAGGTTAAACCATCTTCTATAGCCTTGTTACTATCTAACCCAAACTCTTGTTTGGTCGGAATCCATAAAGGTAATTCAATCCATGGTTTTATATTATTTTCTAAGAGAGCCTCCTCTGATACCCAAACAAATTCTGAATCATTGTTAAAAGCCTTCTTGCACTCACCTGGAATTCTTCCATGGTAATTTTGTTTTTTGGCCCATTTACATTGTATACACTTGTTTTGTTTCCCTCCGCCATTACTATAACCCATTTAGCTAAGTCTCTTACATCAATAAATTGTACTTTTTTTGATCGAATATCCGGTGCTATTATATGGCCACCCAGTGAAGTCCGATAAGGCCAGTAAGTAAACCGATCTGTTGGATCATGAGGACCTACAATTAAACCCGGGCGAACAATCAGCCAACGGTTTTCCATTCCCTTAGAAACTACAGATTCACTTAAATATTTCAAAGCACCGTAATAGCCACCCTCAATCCTTCCTGATTTACCTTTAGTTACTCTTTCCAACTCTTCACTGGTTAAAGTTGATGCCTCTCCATTTTCATCGATGTTATCTTCACTTATAAGGTTTTTATAAATAGAAGCGCTAGAGATATAAATATATTGTTCGACCTTATTGTTAAGTATTTCTAGTGTTTTGGATACAGTTTGCGGTGTAAACCCACAAGTATCAATAACTACATCCCATTCTCTATTTTTTAGTTGTTCCAAGTCATCATCATTTTCTCTATCCCCAATTATTGTTTCTATATTATTAAATAATGCTGGGTTTGTTTTTCCTCTATTGAATAATGTGACTTCATGGTTCTTCTGTAATGCATAATCAACTAAGAATCGACCCAAAAATTGTGTCCGCCTATTATAAGTATTTTAATAATAAAGCTCTCCCATCTTTATGGATTATCAAACTTTTTGCTACACATTAGGGCGAAATTCTTCTTCCAATAATTTCTTCGAGTCCGTAGTGAAAATAACCTTCTCTTATTAAAATAAATCGCCTATAGATCAATAAAGAGCGCAATTCTTACTCTAAGATTGTGCCAGATAATTAAAGACGATGATCAGTCTCTACAGATTTTCTATATAGGTTCTCTTTAATCGAATATAGTTTTATTTCGCTATTTCAAGTTCATAAAATGGGTAGATTTCGGATATGTATTTTTTCTTAAAAATCCAAGTGAAGTATAAAACTTATCGGCTTGCTCTGTATCTGTATGAAGTACTAAAACTTTGTAAAATAATTTCGCATTTCTGATTATCTCTTTCAACAAGACTGTTCCAATTCCATTTCTTCTATAAGCTCTAGAAACGTAAAATCTTCTCAATCGACCTATCTTTTGTTCGTGTAAATACGGGTCTATGTTAAGACCACCAATAGCAATGAGTGCACCATCGTTATTAAATACCCCATATAAAGATTCCCCCGGGGCTTTGAATGTGTTAGTGCCAATTTTATAATCATTAACTAACCTTTCAAGAAATTGAAACCCCTCTTCTGTACTTTCGTTCACCAAATAAGTTATATCGTATTGAAATAGGTTTTCAATCTTTTTCAGATTATATCCTTCCATATCTACCTCCAAAATTAGTTAACAGATGTTAAGGAAAAACGCCATTATCCAGAAAATTTGATATCGAGATAATCTAAAGAACATACATAGCCATTCCCTGTTCTGCTTTCCTTCTTTTTTAGATGAGCATCAAACTCCTATTAAGAAACCCTTATCTTAAATTGTACCCTCAATTTTATTTGATGTAGCTTTTATTATAAGGAAATGAGGGTTAGTCATTAGGTATTGAAATGACTTTTCATCCACGTCCCTCATCCTTTCTTGTGGTTGGGGTTCTATTAGCTTAACTAGATTGAAACTATGTGTCGTATCATTTATCATATCTTGCAGAGATCTTCTGTAAAAGCTGACATCAACATTAATATTTGGTTTGTTCCAGGTTTCCGTCAAAAGTTGAGTTTTAAAGTAATCCTCACAATGATACCTCGTATAATCCATAAATGGATGATGAACAGAAAACAAAAGGGTTCCGCCAGCTTTCAGAATACGACTAAATTCGAAAAGCGTTTTCATCCAATCTTTTAGATAATGAAGCGTAAGGGAGCTTACTATTATGTCAAAAGAATCGTCTTCAAACGGCAAAGTTTCTTGAAGGTCATGACAAAGGAATGCTGCCTCACTTAAACGCTGTCTCGCTATTTCCACCATATCAGGACTTACATCTATACCAGTCACTTCTGCTCCCTGGTGTAATAATTGAGAAGAATACCACCCCGCTGAACAACCAGCATCAAGCACCTTTTTCCCTTTTAATGTTGGGGGCAAAGCCGCCATCATAGCTGGGCGCTCATAATAAGCATTGTAAGGGCTCCCCTTATCAACATCGTTTTTATATGTATTGGCTAACTTGTTATAAATGTCCCTTGTAGAATTTGTCATTTAATCTTCCCCCTTAACGTTGGTCAATGCCCATTTTCTGATCCGAAAGTGTGCCATCTAAGTCAAATAAAATAATTTTATATTTATCCATATTAATTTCCGTACCTACCCCCTAAATTTACCATATAAAATCCAGAATAAGTTAAAATTATTATCAAACCGTCCAGTTTGCTTACACTCCTTCTCCATAAAGAAAAACGCGCCGTTGCTTTACTAAGCAAGGAATTCCTATTGGCTTGTATAACGGAAGATTAATGTAGTAGATCAAACACCATTATTACTTGTTTTACTGTCTTTTTCATAAAACAGATAAAAGACAGAAATAGCTGTTAAAGCCAAAAAGCATAGACTCGCTATATTATTATTAGCTAATGCAAATATAAAAAGTACATTAATCACCATCATTACTGAAGCTAAAACTTTAGCCAAAATAGTAATCACCCTTCCTAAGCCCAATTGAACGTTCCTTTAGGTTAAACAGAAAACCTTAAGCTTCAATTATTTTGATATGTTTTTCAAACTGCTTAACCCCATTAGGATACCTCCACCAATACTAAATACTGCTCCGAAAAGCGACCACAGGGAAATATAAATTCCTGATATAAAGACCACAAGACTTGAAATAAGCATCTTTTTATTCAAAGCCCCCATCCCTTCTCAAAAAAACTGCCTCCTAATATCTTTACACAATCCCTATTCTATATTAACATAAATATCCATTTAATCACTTGAAAGTTATCCAATTATCTGGCTCTATCCATGAGGATCCTTCCCCTTCAAGAAAGCTTCATCGATTTTATAATTTTTTTCAGAACTAAAATTCCTTTCTCCATTTGCTCATATGTAGGGTATGCATAGGAAAGACGCACACTTCCATCAGTGTCTTGATAGATCGTCCCCGGATTAATTAAGACATTACGTTTGTAGGCCTCTGCAAATAAATACTTTGCGTTAACCGGTTGGTGGAAGTTTACCCATATAAAGAGTCCACCTTTTGGAACGTCCCAATGAGCTTCTCCTTCAAAATGCGTATGTAACAGTTGAGGTAAGTAATCTCTCTTTTCTAGAAGCTTCTCTCGCGTACGATGCATATGTAAGTCGTATAATCCTGATGTTAGCATCTGTTCAGCAACCGCTTGAGATACCATACTCGTGCCATAGTCCATTTGCATCCGAATGTCAGCAAGCCGCTGAACAACATCTTCTGGACCTACCATCCAACCAATCCGCAGGCCAGGATCGATTGTTTTAGAGAAACTGCCTACATACAGTGCACGGCCTTGTTTATCTAATGATTTAAGAGTTGGAGGAGGTTCTTCAAACCAAAGATCTTGATAAATATCATCCTCTATCACAGGCAGTTGATGAACTTCACATACGTTAAGAAGATCTTTCCTTCTTTCTAATGGCATCACTGTACCAGTCGGATTATGAAAAGTGGCATTGGTGTATAAAATGGACTTGTTTGTCATTAAACTCTGCTGACGAAGATCATCAATATTCATTCCTTTATCGTCAACTGGGATGCCTTTTAGTTTCATTCCAGCAGAACGAATTACATGTAGTGAGTATAAGTAAGAAGGCTGGTCTAAAAATACTGTTGATTCTGGCTGAAGCCCCCTAAAGAAATCAATTGTAAGGCTTGATGCGAACCTGACACAATTAAAACAGAATCAGGACTTGTTGACACACACCGAGAAGCTAAGTGATGACTCAAGGCTTTTCGTAGAGAAAGCTTTCCCCTGCCATCTCCGTATCCAGCATAAGAAATATTTCTCCCCACTGTCATAAAAGCATCAGAGAGTTCTTTCGCAGGATGTAACTCAGAACCCATCTTTCCTTTGCTTAGGTGTAGGAAAGTATGATCTGTCTCTGCTTGGTTAATCTTTTGTACGGTAGAATCGTTTGATGGATGCAGGGACCATTGTACATAATCATTCCAATGTGGAGTGCTATTTGTCAATGCTTGCCATATACTCTGCACGACCTTAATCGAACTCCCCATCCGTCCCTTTATTAATCCCTGTGCTTTTAATTCATCTAATACACCGATGATAGTACTGCGATTTACTCACAAAGTAGAAGCTAATTCACGCTGAGAAGGCAACTTGCTGCCAACCGGCCATTCACCATCTCTAATTTTCCCTTTTATATAATCTTTGCCATAATATGTTTTGGTTGATACGAAAATAAAGGAATTGGTTGAAGCTAATTTATTCTTGATATTTTACCATAAACGTATTGTTTTCTAGACACAATACGAGGGGGAAATAACATGAATGTTAGGGTCCTTATTGCTTATAGCCTAACAGTAATACTCTGGGGATCAGCATTTCCAGGAATACGTGTTGCACTACAATCTTTTAACCCTTTTCATCTTGCTCTTCTACGAATGATGATAGCTACAAGGGTCCTACTCGCTTTTGCTTTTATAGTAAAAATGAGAATTCCTGAGAAGAAGGATATTTCAATTATCTTATTGTTGGGTTTTCTTTGTTTTTCAATTTATCATACACTTCTAAATATAGGGGGAAAAGACAGTCGGCGCAGGAACAGCAAGTTTATTGATATCAACGACTCCTTTATTATCCGCTCTACTTGCAGCACTCTTTTTGAAAGAAAAATTCAATCGTTTCGGTTGGATCGGTTCTTTCACATCGTTTATGGGTGTAGCCTTTATATCCATTGAATCAGGAGGAGAGTTTAGCATTGAGTTGGGTGCGCTGATGATTTTACTTGGTGCTTTAGGAGAAAGTTTCTATTTTGTTTTTCAATCATCATATTTAAAGAAATACGGTTTTTTACCTTTTCTACGTACACAATTATAGCCGGAACTCTATGTATGGTGCCTTTTTCCGGAGGGTTATGGACATCGATCCAACACGCTTCTGTGGAGAGTACACTTACTGTGGTTTACTTAGGACTACTTCCAACAGTCATCCCTTACTTTGCTATTGCTTATGCCATCGCTAAACAAGGGTCTTCAGAAGCAACAAGCTCCCTTTATTTAACCCCAGCGGTAGCAATTTTAATTTCTTGGCTATGGCTTGGAGAAGCACCAACAAATACTATCACTTAGAGGGAATATAATACAAAATTTAGAAACTTATGATACACTTAGGTTAACTAAATTTAAGATATAAACATCGTTTCTTATTCAACTAACGAGGCAGGTTAGTGGAACAAGAAATCATATATAACCCAAATAAAATGAAAAAATATTTTCTATAATTTATGGTTTTATTACATTGGGGGTTTTTGTATGAATCGTTATCAAAAAATATCGTTAATTATTTTAATAGGTAGTCCACTGTTGTTCTTGATTATTTCCATTATTACTGGACAATGGAGGTTCTTCTTGTGGAGCTTGTCAACTATTGCAATCGCATTAACATTATGGAAAACAGGCTCAAAACTCAAGCATTAGAAGCGAAATTGCAAAATAATTTAAGGGAGAATTTGTGAATAGTTGTACTTAAAGTAATGGTGGCTTTAGTTGAATAAGACTATACTACGAATTAGAACTTCCAGATAATTGGAGGTTCTAATTTTTTCACATAATATCAACATTAAAATTTAACAGAGCCTTTTATAACTGTATCTAAGCAGTCCGTTATTCAACTCTTGCGCCCCGTTAGTTTAGCAAGCTAAACTAAAAAGAAACTATGTTTTGAATTTTTTGGTTTAAGTTATGTTCTCACCAACAGCTACTACTCCAATAACTGCCAATAATACCAATAAAATCCCCAACGCTAGGGTTCCTAAGTGAAATAATTTCAATATCATACTTTCTTTTTTGAATCCCTTAATTGTCAATAAGCATACGGTAATTAACAAAATTCCGGTTAATAATATGTAACCCATTCAATTATCACCTCAACAGTTCAGATTTAACTCGAATAAATTATTAAGTTAAAATAGTCCGTATATGTAAAAGAGCACAATTCTTGCTTTAGAATTACACCCGTTTTTTATCTAAAGTTGTTCAAAAACTGTTTCTACAGGATCGTTAACAGCAATTACATTATAGAAATTCCACTAGCGAGAACGCTAAATAAGAAGCTTATGGTTGTTAAACCAGCAACAGGTATGGCAAAACCTTTGTTATTTTTAAATTCATAAGCAGCAACAAATACTCCCGCCACACATAACACCAACCATACAGGAATAAATATTAGCTCTGCTATGTTCATCGGTAATAAATCGTAGGAACTAGTTAAGAAAAGCAACCAATTAATAACCAAGAGCCCCAAAATTCCATATGAAAATTTTCGAGGGGCTGGCCCCTTCTCATTTCTTTTAACAGCCATAAATGCTGGGACAACAAACATTAAAATTCCAATCGCTCCTACAACTAATCCAAATATTGATGAAAATGTGATTGCCAACACTCCTTTGGATTGATGAATATGAATGCACCTTCATTTTAACACAAAATGGAAATTAAAATCCCTCTTTCTTTTAAATTCTTATTCAATTATCTGGCCAGTTCGTATTATTAAAGAAAACGCTTGTTAGTCTGGAGACAGAAACCAGCAATTAGTCAAAAGATAAAAGGAGAGCACATAGTAGTATATACGACTACTATGTGCTCTCCTTTTTCTGCAGTGCTTTATAGTTCAGATCTTCACCACTCAGTAAACAACCTGACATTCTCATTATTTACAACTGGGCTCCAAACCTCTTGATCTTACCCGCTAAGGAAATACACAAAGATCAATATCGTTCCAACATATGAAAAAACAGCCTGGGCCCAGTAACGATTGCTTTCTTTTCTTAACATCCACTTATTCCAAAGAAAGAAAATCGCTAGACAAGTGAACAGGCTTAACAGTGGTTCAAAAGACCACATTGAACCCATAAAAGAAAAGGCAAGCCAAGTATAAAGGTAAACCATACAAGTTATAAGACCGTGTGAAGCATTCACCAAAAGAAAAATAGTATGTTTAGTTGAATTCATCGTTATCACCAAAGCTTTCCGATGTACCTATCGTACTAGCCCCGCGGAGGATTCGCAACTATACCCTATTAGTGTGTGTTCAAAAAGTTGCCAAATGAGAAGAAAGAAGGTCGAGGCGGCGTAGTTTTGAGCACCAAGGAAATCTTCTCCGAATTGGCATCGCACGAAGGAAAAGTGTCCTTCTTTTCCAAGGAACGGAACGTATGCTTCATGATACGTGAGTAGCGGAAAAACAAGCCAACGAAGAGATTCGCCTCTTATCATTTGATGACTTTTGAACAACATTATTAAGATTGTGTAAAGATGGAAGGGTTCTCTCGCCACTGCATTAGTTTATCGTGATGTTCTTTACTTAATAATCCTTCACTTTCCATCGTGTCAATCAGCTGATTGTATCCTGTTAGTGAGTGGGCGGGGAGTTTGCGGCTTTGAAAAGCTTCATCAGCCGCCGTTAGATTATAATGAAAGATGGATAGGACAGCAACTACTTCAATCCCCTCCTTTTCTAGGGCTTCTGCCGCTTCAATTGACGATTTCCCTGTAGAGATTAGATCCTCAATCACAACGGCTTTCTTCCCTTTTTCGTAGGCTCCCTCAATCTGGTTGCCTTTGCCATGCTTTTTAGCGGAAGAACGGACATACACCATCGGTAAATGTAAACGATCGGCTACCCAGGCTGCGTGGGGGATGCCTGCCGTTGCACATCCTGCGATCATGTCAATTTCTGCTTCCATATTAGTAATATATGTGGCAAACTGAGCGGAAATTTCATTACGAATGGCTGGATAGGACATTGTTAAACGATTGTCACAATAAATAGGGGAACGGAGTCCAGATGTCCATGTGAATAAGTCTTCCGTGCTTAGTTGGACGGCTCCGATATCAAGTAGATGTTGAACGAGTGATTTGTCTGCCATGCTCAAATTCCTCCTTTATTTTTTGATAGGCGGCTGAAGGTTGTTCTGCTGCTGTGATGCTTCTTCCGACAACAATGGCATCACTGCCTGTTTTCCCTGCTATGTTCGGAGTAGCCACCCTTTTTTGATCTTGCACTTCACCTGACGTGAGACGAATACCTGGTGTTAGTGTAAGAAAAGAATGACCACAGCTTTGTTTGATCGTTTCTACTTCTTGGACGGAACATACGACGCCGTCTGCCCCTGACTGTTGAGCCGTTTTTGCGTAATGCCCGACAACCTGAGGCATAGCTTTATGTACAAGCAACTCATCCTCAAGCATCGTTTGGTCTGTTGACGTAAGCTGTGTGACGGCGAGTAAAAGTGGTCTCGTTTCACTGCTTGCTCTTTCTAATCCTTCGCGAGCCGCTTCGATCATTTTTCTTCCGCCTTGGGCATGGACATTGACGACATCGACATCAAGTTTTGCCAAATTGCTCATTGCCCGCTTGACTGTTGCTGGGATGTCATGAAGCTTCAAATCTAGGAAAATGTGATGACCTCGTTCTCTCAATTCGTAAATAATCTCCGGGCCCTCTCGGTAAAATAGTTCCATTCCTACCTTAACTGGGACGCCCTTCAATTGATGTTGTTCGATGAAATCAGTGACATGGCTTTTATTTTCTAAATCTAATGCCAGATAAAGTGGATCAAGTTGACGTTGTTTGATGGTGGACACCTCCAATGATTTCCTTAACCGAGCTAAACTGGTGAGCTGACAACGCATCAGGCAATTGGTCGATTAATTCCTTGCATATATAAGGGTTTTTGAAATTAGCACTTCCCACTGCAACAGCACTTGCTCCTGCCAGCAAATATTCGATGATATCATCTGTGGTTTCAATGCCGCCCATGCCAATGATTGGCAGATTAACAGCTTGATAGACTTGATGAATCATGCGGATCGCAACAGGTTTAATTGCTGGGCCAGACAGTCCACCGGTTTGATTGGCAATGATCGGCTTCCTAGTAAAGGGGTCTATTCTCATCCCAGTCAACGTGTTGATCATCGATAATCCGTCAGCACCTGCCTCCTCTGCTGCTTTTGCCATCGTCACGATATCGGTCACGTTAGGAGAAAGCTTCACATAAACGGGTTTAGCACTTGCTTCTTTGACTAATTTTGTCACGGTATAAGCAAGTTCGGGGTCGACGCCGAACTGTACGCCGCCTTCTTTTACATTCGGACAGGAGATGTTTAATTCGAGTGCTGACACCGTGCTTTTTCCAAGCTTTGCTGCTACTTCTTCATAGTCTTCCATCGTGCTTCCTGCTACATTGGCCACAATCGGTGTATTGTACGGCTCAAGAAAAGGAAGTTCCTCATCGATGATCGCATCCACGCCAGGATTTTGCAGACCAATGGCGTTCAGCATACCGCTTGCTGTTTCAGCGACTCTTGGTGTAGCATTTCCAAAGCGTTTCGTTGCCGTTGCGGCTTTGATCATGATCGCCCCTAACTGAGAGAGATCATAAAACTGGGCAAATTCACGGCCGAACCCGAAGCAGCCTGAGGCAGGCATGACCGGGTTTTTCAGCTGTAAACCGGGTAAGTCAACTTTCGTGTCTATCATAAAATGACCTCCTCTGGGCGGAATACAGGACCGTCAGAGCAGATCTTGCGATAGCCCTTCGTATCCTCTTCGTCTGCACATTCAACGACACAAGCAAAGCAGGCTCCAACCCCACAGCCCATCCGTTCTTCAATCGATATATAACCAGGGACACCTTTTAGCTGTTCCTTGACACCTTTTAGCATCACGGTCGGACCGCAGGAAAAATACGTATCATACCCATCGACTTGCGGGATCACGTCGGTTACAAATCCACGCGTCCCCATGCTCCCATCGTTTGTCGCGACATGAACATCGCCTAGGGATTGAAATTTTTCCGTAAAAAATACGTCTTCCCTTGAACGGAAGCCTAAAATACTCATCACTTCAATTCCTCGTGCTTTTAAGTTTTTTGCCAAACAATACAGTGGCGGTACACCAATGCCGCCACCGATGAGCAGGGCCTTGTTCGTCATGAGCTCATCTATGGGAAAGCCTGTCCCGCTTGGACCAAGCACATCTAACTTGTCGCCAATCTGTTTCTTGGTCAGGGCATCGGTCCCTTTGCCCATAACCTTATAGAGCAGGGTCACGCTTCCTTTATCGCTGTCGACATCAGCAATCGACACTGGACGTCTAAGAAAAAAATCATCACTCACTTGAATGTGGACAAATTGCCCGGGAGTCTCAACGAATTGAGGAAGACTCCCTTGTAATTCCAACAGATACGTTTGGTTGGCAATCGACTGATGGGCAACGATCGTCATCCATTCTCGTTGCATTAGAGAAACACCGCCTCTTTTTTCGCAATTGTCCGAGCTGTAAATGTCATTGCATCAATGACTTCTACAATCGTTTTAGCCGTATCAAGACTAGTTAACGAGGCAATCCCATGTTCAACCGCTTCACGTCGGATTTGGAAGCCGTCCGAACGGGCCCGCCGTCCTTTGTTCAACGTATTGACAACGAATTGAACATCACCACTGCGAATCAAATCGACCACATCACGCTGGCTTGAACCGAGCTTGCCAACTGCTTCAACTGGTAAGCTTGCCTCCTCAATTGCTCGCGCTGTCCCTTCCGTAGCGTATAAATGGAAACCGAGCTGATGGAACGTTCTTGCAATCTCAATCATTTCCTGTTTATCTTTATCCGCTACTGTTAATAACACAGATCCTTCTGTCGGTATTTTTAATCCTGCTGCCGTCATGCCTTTGTACAAGGCTTTTTCAAGGCTTTGATCATAACCGATCACTTCTCCTGTCGACTTCATTTCAGGTCCAAGCGTCGTATCTACACTGCGTAGCTTTTCAAAAGAAAAGACAGGAACTTTCACATAAACACCATCAGGCTTCTCAGCGATTCCAGACGTATAACCTAGGGAAGCAAGTGTCTGCCCCATAATCGCTTTCGTAGCAAGCTGGGCCATGGTAATTCCAGTTATTTTACTTAAGAATGGAACGGTTCGGCTGGCACGTGGGTTCACTTCCAGTACATAAGCTATTTCATCAAAAATAACGAACTGGATGTTGATTAATCCCTTCATGTTCAGTTCACGAGCAATTTTAACTGTGGCATCAATGCACTGTTGTTCGAGTCGATGGGATAGACGCTGAGGCGGGTACACTGCCATCGAGTCGCCTGAGTGGACGCCGGCCCGCTCGATATGTTCCATGATGCCGGGAATGACTACATCCTGTCCGTCTGTAATCGCATCAACTTCAATTTCCATGCCTGTTAAATATTTATCGATAAGAATCGGGTGGCCGTTGTGGACGCGGACATTTTCCTCCATGTACATCAGCAGCTCTTCTTCGGAGTAGACGATCTCCATCGCCCGGCCGCCAAGAACATAAGATGGACGTACAACAACGGGATAGCCGATGTGACTAGCTGCTTGTATGGCTTCTTCCATACTTGTCACACTTTCTCCGCCAGGTTTAGCAATGTCAAGATTCGTTAACAATTGTTCAAACAAGTCACGATCCTCTGTTTGGTTGATGGCGTCCATCGTTGTGCCAAGAATCTCAACACCTTGGCGGCTGAGTCCTTCCACTAAATTAATCGCTGTTTGTCCGCCGAATTGAACGATGACCCCTTCAGGTTTTTCAAGATCAATGACATGCATCACATCTTCTAGCGTCAACGGCTCAAAGTAAAGCTTGTCAGAAACGCTGAAGTCTGTAGATACGGTCTCAGGGTTGTTATTCATAATAATGGCCTCATAGCCCATCTCTTTAAGTGCTAAAACAGAATGGACGGTCGCATAATCAAATTCGACCCCTTGGCCGATACGAATCGGACCTGAACCGATCACGAGTACTTTTTTAGCATCACTGACAACCGATTCGTTCTCATCTTCATAGCTGCTGTAGAAATAAGGTGTTTCAGAAACAAACTCACCTGCGCACGTATCGACCATCTTGTACACGGGAGAAATCTGATGCTGTCTTCTAAAGCTCATCACTTCATCAATCGACGTATCGAGCAGCCTTGCAATTTGCCGGTCAGAAAAGCCGGTTTCTTTTACCTCACGGATGACCTCAGTTTCCCATGGTCGTTCTTTGACGACATGCTCAAGTTGAATGATATGCAGCAATTTGTGTAAGAAAAAGTAATCAATCCCTGTAGCCTCATGAAGTTCTTCTAGCGTCACCTTTCTTCTTAAGGCTTCTGCCAAGATAAAAATTCGTTCATCATCAGCACGGCGCAGCCGCTGGAACATCTCTTCATCGGAGAGCTCAGTCACCGACGCCACAAATAAGTCGTCAGTTTCGCCTTCCAAGGAGCGTATCCCTTTTAACAACGACTCCTCAATGGTGCGTCCGATCGCCATCACTTCACCAGTTGCCTTCATTTGTGTGCCGAGCTTACGATTCCCTTTGGCAAACTTATCAAAGGGCCAGCGCGGAATTTTCGTTACGACATAATCAAGGGCTGGCTCAAAGCAAGCATACGTCGTTTTCGTAATCGGGTTTTCGATTTCATCAAGCGTCATGCCGATCGCGATCTTGGCAGCAAGTTTGGCAATCGGGTAGCCCGTCGCTTTTGATGCAAGTGCCGACGAACGGCTGACACGAGGGTTGACTTCAATCACATAGTATTGAAAGCTATCGGGATCCAAAGCAAGCTGCACATTACAGCCACCCTCAATCTCAAGCGCCCTGATGATTTCTAATGATGCATTTCGCAGCATTTGATACTCACGATCACTTAACGTTTGTGAAGGGGCAACGACGATCGAATCACCTGTATGAATCCCAACAGGGTCAAAGTTTTCCATGTTACAGACCACAATAGCCTGGTCATTCGCATCACGCATCACTTCATATTCGACTTCTTTAAAACCAGCAATATTTCGTTCAATTAAGCATTGATGAACAGGGGATTGCGCCAGACCATTCCGTGCGATATCCCGAAGCTGTTCTTCGTCATCACACATCCCGCCGCCGGCTCCGCCCATTGTATAAGCCGGACGAACGATGACAGGGTAGCCGATTTGATTGGCAAAGTTTACCGCTCCATCTACAGAACTAACGATGTCACTTTCAGGTACAGGCTGTTCTAATTTGTGCATGAGATCACGGAACTTCTCCCGATCTTCGGCACGTTGAATCGCGTCTAGCGGTGTCCCGAGCAGTTCTACCTGATTTTGTTCTAAAATACCGGATTCGCTTAGTTCGACCGCTAAATTCAAGCCTGTTTGGCCGCCGAGTGTTGGCAAAATCGCATCTGGAGATTCTTTACGTACGATTTTTGTTAAAAACTCAAGGGTGAGAGGTTCCATGTACACCTTATCCGCAAACGTGTGGTCAGTCATAATCGTTGCCGGGTTGGAGTTCGCTAAAATGACTTCATAGCCTTCTTCTTTTAAGGCCTGACATGCCTGTGTCCCAGAATAGTCGAACTCTGCAGCCTGGCCGATGATGATTGGACCAGAACCGATCACTAGAATACGTGTAATATCTGTTCGTTTAGACATGAAGAGCCTCCTTTGTTTCTTTTTGTGATTGAGTAATTCGTGTTAAAAATTCGTCAAACAATGCTGCGGTATCGTCTGGGCCTGGTGAACTCTCTGGATGGTACTGTACAGAGAAAGCATTCTGTGTCTTGTGCTCAAGCCCTTCTACGGTTCCATCATTTAAAGAGATTTGTGTAAGTGATAGACTTGTAGATTGCAGTGATTCTTCGTCAACGGCATAGCCATGGTTTTGTGAAGTAATCGCGGTCTTGTTCGTTCGGATATCCTTAACTGGTTGATTTCCACCCCTATGGCCGAACTTCATTTTCACTGTGTCTGCCCCAGATGCCAAAGCAATCAACTGGTGCCCTAAACAAATCCCGAAGACCGGAACGCGCCCCATTAACTTACGTACGGTTTGAATCGCCTCAGGTACGTCTTTTGGATCTCCCGGACCGTTTGACAGCATGATGCCGTCAGGACGAAGCCGTTCAATTTCTTCTGCAGATGTATGGTAGGGAACGACCGTCACGTGACAGCTTCTCTTCGTAAATTCTCGTAAAATCCCATGCTTCATCCCGAAGTCGATCAGCACGATACGATAGCCGCGTCCTGGCACAACATATGGTTTCACAGTCGATACTTGTTTAACTTGATCCGTTGCAAGCGGAGTTTCTTTCATAATGCTGACGAGTTGTTCTACTGGACGATCAACAGATGTAATCATCGCTTTCATCGTGCCATGCTTGCGAATAATCTTCGTAAGTTTTCTCGTATCTACTCCGCTGATTCCTGGAATTCTTTTGGCTTGCAAAAATTCATCCAACGTCTCTTCACTTCTAAAATTAGAAGGGTGTTCACAATGCTCTTTAACGACGACACCTAAGATCGCAGGGTTGACGGTTTCAAAATCATCTCTGTTGATGCCATAATTGCCGACCAAAGGATAAGTAAACGTAACAATTTGTCCGCAATAAGATGGATCCGAGATGACCTCCTGGTAGCCCGTCATCCCTGTATTGAAGACAATTTCACCAAAGCTTTCGCGATCACTGCCAAATCCTTTTCCTACAAATACTGTGCCATCCTCAAGAACGAGCTGCTTCATATACATCCTCCTCAAAAACTAGTTTTCCATTTGCGATTGTAACCACTGGCCACCCTGTTAAGTTTTCTCCATGAAAAGGACTGTTTTTCCCTTTTGATGCAAGATTGTGGCGGTCGATTTCTTTCGAATGTTCAAGATCAATGAGTGTCAGGTCTGCAACTGCACCAACTTCAAGTTTCCCATAAGGCAGCTGGAAAATTTCGCTCGGGCGAATCGTCAGCCAATTAATGAGCTGCTCTAAGCTGAATACTTCTTTTTCTACTAAATGGGTGTTCAAGAGCGGGAAAGCTGTCTCAAGTCCTGTAATCCCAAAAGGCGAGTGCACAAATCCTGCCTGCTTCTCTTCCTCTGTATGTGGGGCATGGTCCGTCGCAATGCAATCGATCGTGCCTTCAAGCAGCCCCTCTAGTAATGCTTGCTGGTCTTCTTTTGAGCGGAGCGGTGGATTCATCTTAAACAGTGCATCATCCTCTGTGATATCCTCTTCGTTTAGCAGTAAATGGTGAGGAGTCACTTCAGCTGTTACCCGAATACCCGCTTTCTTCGCATCGCGGATCACTCGTACAGATTCTTTCGTTGACACATGGCAGACATGATAGTGACAATCAGCGGCTTCCGCTAACAGAACATCCCTCGCGATGTGGACAGACTCCGCGATGTTTGGAATTCCAGGGAGATCTAGCCGCTTGCTGACCTCCCCATCATGGGCAACACCGTTATAGACAAGGGAATTGTCCTCACAGTGTGCAACGACGGCTTTATTTACCCGAGCAGCTTCCTTCATGGCCTCATACATTTTTCCTGCCTGCTGCACGCCGACACCGTCATCTGTAAAAGCAAATGCCCCATTTTCACTTAGCGCCTCCATATCCACTAACTCACCGCCAAGCTGTCGTGTTGTAATCGATGCGTACGGTAGAACACGGACACGAGCGTCCTGAGCGATTTTCTCAAACAGATTAGTCATGGTTTCCTTTGAATCCGGGACAGGCCTTGTATTCGGCATCGCACAAATCGTTGTAAATCCGCCTCTAGCCGCGGCTTCCGTACCTGTTGCGATCGTCTCCTTCGCTTCCCCGCCTGGCTCTCTTAAATGAACGTGGACATCAACGAACCCAGCTGATAATAAACGACCTTTGGCATCGATTACTTTGTCTGCTTCCCCGTCAACTTTGACAGCTAATTCACTTACTTGTCCCTTCTCTACCAAAACTTCACAATCTTCAAGTTGTCCATTAACCAATCGTTTGCTGTTGATAATTTTTATACTCATTCGCAATTTCCCCCTTTAACAGTGTTTGGATGATCGCCATTCGCATCACTACCCCATTGGCCATCTGATCAAAAATTCTCGACTTTCTGCACTCTACAAGTGAAGATTCAATTTCTATTCCGCGATTTACAGGTGCGGGGTGGAGAATGATCGCATCGTCTTTCATGCGTTGCTCGCGTTCTTTTGTTAAGCCAAATTCTTGTAAGTAGTCTCCTTGCTGACCACTTATGACATGTCGTTCATGTTGAATACGCAGCAACATAACGACATCGGATTGCGCGCAAGCCTCATCCATCGTTATGTAATCTGTTGAGATCGACTCATCCTGCCATGGTACTGGTGCAACGAAGGACACCTTCGCCCCCAGTTTTTTCAAGGCACACGCATTGGAGCGGGCCACCCGGCTATGCTTAATATCACCAGCTATCGTTACGCGAAGACCTTCAAAGCTAGGATGCTCTTTTGAAATCGTATAGAGATCTAGTAGAGATTGGGTGGGGTGTTCACCTGTCCCATCACCTGCATTGATGATGGATAAGGAGAGCCCTTTGGCCGCTTGTTGTAACACTCCAACCTCCGGCTGACGCACAACGGCCAGCTGCACACCAATCGCTTGTAACGTCTTCAACGTATCCTCAAGCGTTTCTCCTTTTGTTACGCTTGAATCTGCTCCATTCAAATCTAATACATCCATTCCTAACCGCTTCTCTGCAATGTAGAAGCTATTTTTCGTTCTCGTACTAGGCTCTAGAAAAATATTGCTGGCGAAAGTGCAGGGAACTTCCAACATGCGTTTACCAGATTCGATCCTTCGTGCTGTTTCCATAAGGTGTTCAATCTCTTGCTTCGTAAGCTCATTCATAGATAATAAATGCTGCATTTGACCCCTCCTTTATTAAAAAAAGCACCTCCGGGTACACCGGGGGTGCTTTTTTCGCCGCCATGGACGAACAAGCTAAGCCCTAGGTACACCCTTCAAAGTCTCACAGGACCTTGTTAAAACGTGTATAGGTTTAGATTATGCTGCTCCATCATTTTGCTGTTCATCCAGCTCCGTTGCTTCAAACATACGACCATTGCCTTGACTCTTTTCTTTTCCAGGAAGGATGAGATTTAAAAGCACCCCTACGATTGCTGCCAGAGCCATGCCTGCAATTTGCACATCATCAGTTACTTGGATAAACGCGCCGCCTACACCAAGGACAAGGATGACAGAGGCTATAATTAAATTTCGTTTTTCCCCAAAATCTACTTGATTATCAATTAACATGCGCAAGCCGCTTGAAGCAATTGTTCCGAATAGTAGAATGGAAACCCCGCCCATGACTGCAGCAGGAATCGAGCCAATGATCGCAGTGCTCATCCCCATAAATCCAAAGAAGATCGCTACCACGGCTGCACCGCCGATCACAAACACACTGTACACTTTCGTAATGGCTAGCACACCGATATTTTCACCATACGTCGTATTTGGAGGACCTCCTAAGAAAGAGGCAATCATTGTCGCTACTCCATCCCCCATAATCGACCGATTAAGGCCCGGATTTTTTAAGAAGTTGTTGCCAACCACCTTGGATAATACCATTTGATCACCAATATGCTCGGTTATCGTCACGAGGGCAAAAGGTACCATGATAAAGACGATATGCCAACTAAATACTTCTGTTGGTGAAAAATCTTTAAATGGGATAAGAAATTCCGGTATGTGGAACAGGGCTTGCATGAAACCGCCGATTGATCCGGCAGAAGTTATGTTTTGCCATTCTGCTTGAATTTCAGTTGTATCGACAATGCCTTGAGTAAGGGCAAATACATAGCCGCCAATGATTCCGAAAAGGATAGGAAGTAAGCTTAAAAATCCTCTTAGGAAAACCGTTGCAAGGATGGTAATTCCTAACGTTACGAGTGCTACTGTGAAATGTGTCGCACTATATACTTGTTCTTCACCAGGCAGGTACATTGCCATATCGATAGCCGTTGAAGCCAGTCCTAAACCAATAACGATGATCACCGGTCCTACCACAACCGGGGGTAACAGCTTCAGCAGCCAGTTCAGACCAAACATTGTGATTAATAAGGCAATCACCCCATAAACAAGTCCTGCTAAGAAGCTTCCGATCATCGCTCCAGCTACCCCACTCGTTTTCGATACTTCAACAATGGGGTAGATAAAGGCAAAGCTTGACCCTAAATAAGCCGGAATGCGTCCACGTGTAATGAGAAGATAGGCCAATGTCCCAAAGCCGCTTGAAACTAAGGCAACGGCTGGTGATAACCCAGTTAAAAATGGCACAAGAATGGTCGCGCCAAACATGGCGAATAAATGCTGTATGCTCAAGGTAATCCATTTGTGTGCTTTAGGTATTTCTCTTATTCCGACTGTTGCTTCTGTTGATTTCATGCAATCTCCTCCTCTATTTGCTCTCGATGTCTGTTCCTCGCGTGTAGTGGGTTCGTTCAAGATTTGAAACAGGATGTTTTGTTTTTTAGTCGAGCACCCTCTAAAAGGGCGCTTCCGCTTTTCTCATAAAAAAACCTCTTTGCTTAAAGGTACGCAAAGAGGTAGACGCATCTTGGTGGACGCGTGCTGCACTTACGACCTTTTAAGCCTCACGGGACTTTATTTAAAGGTGTAATATATTTACTTTTCAGAAATAAACACTTCATCAGCCTCATCTGTCTCTGACAAAGCCACTGTCACAACCTCATTTAACGAGGTTGGAACGTTTTTCCCTACGTAATCAGCACGTATTGGCAGCTCGCGATGGCCGCGATCAACGAGAACAGCTAACTGTATTTGTGACGGTCTTCCATGATCCATGAGCGCGTCCATTGCGGCCCGCACCGTGCGACCTGTATAAAGCACGTCATCAACTAAGATGACTTTCTTATTCGATATATCTGCTTCGATCTTTGTCGCTCTAACGTCTGGGTCAACTTGACTGCCCATTTTTGATAAATCATCACGATAGAGGGTAATATCAAGTTCACCACCAGGGATCTTCTCCCCTCAATGCCCTCGATCTTTGATTTTAAGCGATCAGCTATAGGAGCTCCACGTGTTTTAATGCCGACAAGCACTACATCTTCAACGCCTTTATTTTTCTCAATAATTTCATGTGAGATTCTAGTAAGCGCACGACGAATCGCTGCATCATCCAGTACGGTTGCTTTTCTTTCCATGCTTTCACCCCTATACATAGCAAAAGCCCTTTTCCACATGAAGGCAGAAAAAGGCTTAGGCACACAAATGTTGTGTGTTTCCGAATACCTTTCTAGCCTCACGGGACTATCTTTAAAGGACTATTTTATTCTACTAATGATTATTGCAAAGATGATGAGTTTTGTCAACTTCTGTTCTTAAGATATTGAATCATTTCTGTAAAATCTTCAGGCGGCTCAACTTCGAATTTTAGCCACTTTCCTGTGGCAGGATGTTCAAAACCTAATGATTTAGCATGGAGCGCCTGTCCATTTAAATCAAGAGTTTTCCGTGGGCCGTACTTAGGATCCCCAGCCAAAGGATGGTTAATGTAACGCATATGAACACGGATTTGATGCGTTCTTCCTGTCTCAAGCGTGCATTCCACAAGGGTAAACTCAGGAAAATGCTCAAGAACCCTGAAATGCGTAACTGCATCACGCCCTTCATCAACTACAGCCATACGTTGACGGTCTTTCGTGTCACGTCCAATTGGCGCATCAATCGTTCCGTATTCGTGGGCAATAGAGCCATGGACAACCGCGATATATTTGCGTTCCACTGATTTTTCCATAAGTTGTGCGACAAGCGATTCATGGGCTCGATCATTCTTCGCCACCATCAGCAGGCCGCTTGTATCCTTATCAATACGATGAACAATTCCTGGCCGCTCCACCCCATTTATACCCGATAAATCGTTACAATGATACAAAAGAGCATTAACGAGCGTCCCATTCTCATGCCCTGCAGCTGGGTGAACAACCATGCCAGAAGGCTTATTTACAACAATAACGTCACGATCCTCGTAAACGACATCAAGTTCGATATTCTCCGCCTTCAGTTCGAGCGGTTTAGGCTCAGGGATCGTCCATGTGACAGTATCTCCCTCTTGAATTTTATAGTTGCTTTTTACAACTTCATCATTTACAAGAACGAGGTTTTCTTTTAACCAGCCTTGTACTTGGGAACGGGAAGCATCCTCAATGATGTCAGCTAGCAATTTATCAACACGTTTTGATTGATCGGTATCTTTTGCCTGATATTGTTCATTCATGCTTTACTCTCCTTTTTCCTGCGGCGTTCATCAACAAATGTAGCAATCAAAACAAAAATAACCCCTATGACAAGGGATGAATCCGCCACATTAAAGATCGGGTAGTTGTAACTTCCAATGTAAACATCAAGAAAATCAACGACCTCTTTACGAAATAAGCGGTCAATAAAGTTCCCGATCGCACCGGCAAGTATTAATGCAAGGGCTACACCAACGAACCGGCTCTGTCTGGCATACTGCCCCATATAATAAATAAGGATACCAACAACAATGACAGTCACAATATAGAAGAACCACATTTGTCCCTCAAGAATACCCCAAGCCGCTCCGCGATTCCGATGTGAGGTGATGTAGAATACATTCTCAATCACGGGGATCGATTCGCGTATCTCCATTGTTTGGACAACAATCCATTTAGTAATTTGATCTACTATGACGATCGCAGCAGCAATCAAATAATATATGTACATAAACTTCCCCCAAGTATCAATTTCCTATGCTATTGTACCACAAATTTAAGAAGAGCGGAGAGAGGGCTTAGACCTGACGCGCATAAGTGTCCCCTAAATCAAAAGACCTACCTTGGTCCGCACTGTTAAGAGGCGTGGCAGGTTTTGTTATCATGATTATACCCGTTATACTCGGATCGTGAATATAATTTTTATTCATCTGGATATTTCAGCCATTTATTCATAGTTTCCTTTACCTCAATATGGGAGAGTGATTTACCTTCGTTTAACTCACTAATCCCTTTTTCTATTCTTATCCGCTCATAAAGTTTACGCATGATATCCTCAGTGGTCACATTCTCAGGTAATTCTTCGGTAATTTTTATAACGCCTTCTTTTGTGCTCCTATCGTACCTCCTACACACCTTTATCAACATTATAAATCAAACCATGTAACCTCTGCAGTATAAAATCTCCCTAAATCCTTTGTGACCAAGGAAATGTTGCTTTCGCTAAGTAACCTTTAGGTAAGATACTGAAAAAGGCATTATCATTGATAATGCCTCGAGTCTAAATATATTCTAGACTTAATCCAACATAAATGATAATAGAGACAGCGATGAATCCTGAGAAAAATAATACCTTATGAAACTTAGACCAATTCTTCATCCATCCCCAGCGTTTTCGATCTACATCAATCCAGAAGAAATCAACAACAGCTGCTAGCAAAATAATTAATAAAGCTGCAAAAGAACCCATAAGGTTGTTCCCCCATTCGAACTCTTTTTAACGTCACTCAAAAAACTCCTTAGAGTTTCTTACTATCATTTGACTGCATTTTGCTTAACTCTTTTTAGAACTAATTATCCATAATAGCCGACAGCATTTAAGATTATAACGCCAACGACGGTAAAGCTTAATCCCCCTGCTATTATACAAATAAGTGTTCTAATTTTCCTCGTATCAAACCACACAATGAATCCCATTAGAATAGTGAAAATAACTCCAAAAAATACTGAAGCATAGGGATTAGTCGGTTGAATCCAATCATACCAATTTAGGAAATCCATTCTCAATCGACCTTCCTCTCGTATTAAAAGCAGGCTAGACTAATATTGAAATTGTTCTGCATTCATTCTCTAACCATTTCGCTACTCAAAAGATATATATTTCACACCCTTAATGCCCTTCTTGTGTAGATAATTTGTTATCAGAACTTATTCCTTACCTATGACTATATAGTTCACAAAATTCCTCCAGGGCCGTTTATCTTTCTTCTTCCCGGAATTGATTAGCCACATTTTCGACACGACCCATATTAAAATACCAAAAGATGCTCCCAAAAAAATAACAGATAGCTAGGATAGAAAGAATGTCCGTAATACTTTGTCCAATAGGGTCATTTGAAATAAAATACTCCCATGCTATGAATCCAGTTACATTAACAAAGGGGATAATTATAAAAAACCAACCGTACAGGAATCTCCTGAAGTTTTTCATATCGTGCTCCCCCTCGTACCGACCTAACTCCCATATAGTCCAAAAATGAATGTTATTCAGAAAATAAATAACGCCAAAGTCGGCAATGCAATCATTTTGTTACTCTCTCGTAAGTAATTACTAAATATACGATTACAATTTGTGTAAAGTTTCATTTTAAAGAGTATTATTTGACAACATAACCCAATTTTATCTTTTTAGTAAACTAAGAGCCCTAAAGTTCCCCAGTAAATGATTTTTTAAAAGAATCGCATCCCTTTTTCCATAAAAAATGCACCCTGACTTGTTAGTTGTTTCTAACAAGTCAGGGTGCAGTACACTACTTGATAAGCTTCCTTTTTCGGAAACACATCTTAAAAGCCCGATAAAAATCCTGCAGTAGGGGGCCTAAGCTTCTTCCACTTGATTTTTCGTTGTTAATTTAAAAAAGGTTATCGAACCAATGAAAGAGGTAATGAATAATGTTGCCCCCATCGGTACAGCTGTCGTCTCGTCAATCCCAACAAGAGGAGAGACCATGGAGCCGAATAGTAACGGAAGCATACCTAACACAGCACTTGCACTTCCAGCTCGATGGCCTTGTTTTTCCATCGCCAGTGTGAAGGTACTTGTCAGAATCATTCCCATAGAGGTCATGTAAATAAATATAGGGATCACAAGAGTGGCTAATGGCCCTTCAATAATCGTCATGATTAGAAGTATTGAAGTTGCACTTACAGCAATAATTACAGCAGTTCGAAGCAAGCTTCTTTCATGTATGATTCCTCCAAGGCGCCCGATGATAAAACTCCCGGTAATTATAGCTAAGCCATTAATGCCAAATAGAATACTAAATACCTGTGGCGACACATCATAGATCCCCTGATACACAAAAGGAGTTCCTGATACATAAGCAAAGCTTCCTCCGTGAATGAACCCGATCGTCAGAGCATAACCAATAAAAGAACGATCCTTTAACAAGCTGCCAATTGTACGAACCGAATTCCCAATCGAACTCGGAATCCGCCTCTCCGCCGGCAATGTTTCCGTTAATTTGAACGCAATAACTAAAACAATGATAAGTCCCAAGAAACCTAAAAAGAAAAAAATTGTATTCCAGGTTGCAAATGGCAAGAGTAAAATGGCTCCACCAGCCATTGGTGCAATCATTGGTGCAGTCGCATTGATGACCATTAAAAGCGCGAAGAACTTTGTAAGCTCTCTACCGCTAAACACATCACGTACTACTGCACGAGAAAGAACTACTCCTGCTGAGGCCGTGAAGCCTTGTAGAAAGCGGGCTGCCACTAATGTAATAATATTCGGTGCCAGTGCACAGAAAAGGGATGATAACGCAAATAAGGAAATGAATATCAATAAAGGTTTCTTTCTGCCCTGGGCATCACTGATTGGTCCAACAACGATTTGACCGATCGCAAGGCCAATCAAACAGGCCGTTAAACTGAGCTGTACAAGTGAAGCGCTAGCTCCTAAGTCTTCGGCAATCCCAGGGAAACTTGGTAAGTACATATCAATATTAAGCGGGCCTAATACACCAAGCATGCCGAGTAGAAAGGCCAATCCTAAACGTTCTTTTCCTGTTGGATTATGTAACATGAATCTCAAACACCTTTCCTAACTAACTCTTCTTTTACATTCGTTTTTGATACAACCTCCCTCCTCCGAAGTTTTAATTCATTCGGTTGCAATAGGGAAGCAAGTTGTTTAGGAAACATACCAGTACCCCGCAAGCCACACACTTATTGATTCACCTTTTTAAGGATCGAGATTAGCTAGCTAAACACCTGCGTTCGCCTCATTCTAATTAAAACAAAAGGGATAATAGGAAACAACCGATTCCATTCGTCCTTTCGTTATATTAGGTGTATATATCATCGCTTAGCCTATGTTTATGGATTATTAGACTAAGATCATGACAATCACTGATTCTTTTGCAAACTTCTAATTGTAAAAACAGCGAAAATAAAAAGTACAATTCCAATCGCTATTTGATAACGCAGGAGTAATTAACACTCCCTTTAATATTGATATCTTATCATAATCGATTCATAAAAAGTTACGTAAAGTGAATAAAAAAGCCAAACTCAAATAAAAGAGTTTCGCTTTTTTATCATATGATATGACCACTCTCCACAACATTTCCAACCGAACCATGCGGCTTAAGCTGCAATCGTAACTTCATTCGCTTTTATTCCAGCTTATTCACCATTCTTCTATTAGGTGGTATATTTTCAACTTCCTAGCTTGCTCAACCAAATAGTCCAGATCCAAATCATTTTTATGTATGAGGAACATTCTATAGGCCCATTCATAGTCTTCATCTTCTTTGGGGTATTTTAGAGTGAAAGCAACCCCCTCTATACGATGAATAATGATATCTTCTATACCGATAATATAGAGAGTTTTACCGTTAGGGAGAACTAATTCAAATACATGATCAAGACTACCTTCAAGGTTGTTGGAAGGGACCTCTATAGCCATTTCCGATTCAACATGATACCACTCTCGTTCTGTACGGGTAAACCCTAGTTTGGTTAGGAGATCGTTATATAGATTCCAACCATCACTTACAAGGTCAATATCATGAGTATGGTAGTCATTCCGTGTATATATTTCAACGGATAGACCACCTACAACAATAGGTTTGATTCCTTTACATTTAAAATACTCTGTTAAAAGTGCAGTGAATTCGAGTTGACGCTCAAACTTTGGTCTATCTTTTAGATAAGTGAGCGCTTCTTGGAGGTCCTCAACTGTAGTCATAATACATGGACCTCTTGCCTAATTTTTTTACCTTGCCTCTTCTTACAGCTTTCTGCCACCTGGCAATAGATATTTCATCTAAGGCTTTTACTTCTCCAGGTGTACGGGTGCGAGATTTTTTTTTGCGACCGCGAGTTCGAGAGGACGTGCGAATAATTGCATTAGCACGTTTGCGATTTTCAATAATGTTGTTGTCAATTTTCTCAAGGGTTATTGTTCTCATTCACCTCATACCACCTTCCGCCAGAAGTTTATATTTATATAATACAATACCTTTCAACAGTTGAGAAGTCAGATTGATTTTTCTTTTTTACTAGATAGAGTTTGCCCTTACAATCTTAAAATAGTCCTATGGGATCGTCTTGATAAGAAAATCCCCCTCTTAGACTTTTACACAAACGTAAATAAGCAAAGTAAAACGAAAACGCCGCTTAACTAAGCGGCGCCTTCCTTTTAAATTTCATAATGTTCTTTTACAACTGTTGCACAACGCACACATAACTCTGGATGATCGTCATCTTTTCCAATATCATCTGAAGACACCCAGCAACGTTCACATTTATCACCAGTATGCTTTGTAACCTCAACATCGACATGATCATAAGACTTTGCATCGTTCGCTTCTGTTGCAACTGTTGCATCAGAAACAATCAACAGCTGATGGATATGATCAATGCTCGTTAACACGTCACGAGTTTTATCATCTTTAGGAACTAGTGTGACTCTGGCTTCAAGTGATTTGCCGATCACTTTTTCATTACGGGCCACTTCAAGTGCCTTTAATACATCATCACGAATGTCCATAAAGTGATCCCATTTTTCTACAAGGGCAGCATCAACTTTATCGTTTACTTCCGGCATATCTGTCAGCTGAACACTTGCCGTTTCAACACCTGGAATATAGCTCCACACCTCATCAGTGGTATGCGGAATAATCGGTGACATCATCTTCACAAGTGACGTTAAAATCTTGTAATAAACGGTTTGGATGCTGCGGCGGTACGGATGATCTTTCGCTTCAATATAAAGAATATCTTTTGCAAAATCAAGATAGAAGGAGCTTAGATCAATTGTACAGAAGTTGTGCACTTTGTTATAGACAGTAGAGAATTCATAGTCATCATAAGATTTGCGGACATCAGCAACAAGTGTATTAAGCTGATGCAGCATATATTGATCGACTTCTTGTAAGTCTTTGTCCTCGACCATGTCTGTATTTGGATCAAAGTCGTGCAAATTCCCTAGCAAGAAGCGGAAAGTATTACGAATTTTACGATAGACCTCAGCTACTTGTTTCAAAATATCGTCAGAAATACGCACATCTGCCTGATAATCTGCTGAAGAGACCCATAGACGAATAATGTCAGCACCGAGCTGCTTCATTACTTTATCAGGGATAATTACGTTTCCGACTGATTTACTCATCTTACGCCCTTTTCCGTCAAGAGCAAATCCGTGGCTTAAAATACCCTTAAACGGTGCCTTGCCTGTAACAGCAACAGATGTGGATAAGGATGAGTTGAACCAGCCTCTATATTGGTCAGATCCCTCAAGGTAGAGGTCAGCTGGGCGGTTTAAGCCTTCTCTCTGATGAAGTACCCCCTGGTGTGATGATCCTGAATCAAACCAAACATCCATTATATCCGTTTCTTTTGTAAACTCTCCATTTGGACTGTGTTCAGAAGTAAACCCGTCCGGCAGTAAGTCTTTCGCTTCACGTTCAAACCAAACATTTGAACCATGCTCACGGAACAGCTCAGAAACATGTAAAATGGTTTCATCCGTTATGATCGGGGTACCATTCTCAGCATAAAACACAGGAATCGGCACGCCCCATGTACGCTGACGCGAAATACACCAGTCTTGTCGGTCACGAACCATATTATACAAGCGGGTTTCTCCCCATTTTGGTGTCCATTCTACTTGATTGATTTCCTCAAGCAGCTCTTCTCTGAAATCTTTGATCGAAGCAAACCATTGGTCCGTAGCTCGGAAAATGGTCGGCTTTTTCGTCCGCCAATCGTGTGGGTAAGAGTGGGTAATGAATTCAAGACTGAGCAAAGCACCCGCTTCCTTCAACTCATCGGAAATCGGTTTATTCGCTTTATCATAAAATAGCCCTTCATATCCAGGTGCTTCCTCTGTAAAGACTCCCTTGTGGTCGACAGGGCAAAGAACGTCAAGACCGTACTGCTGACCAACCCAAAAGTCATCTTCCCCGTGGCCTGGTGCTGTATGGACACACCCTGTACCGCCATCGACGGTAACGTGATCACCTAAAACAACAAGTGATTTACGATCATATAATGGGTGCTTAGCTGTGATTCGATCCGCTTCTTTCCCTTTGAATACTTTCGTAACCTGGTAGTCTGACCACTCAAGTTTACCTGCGACAGTTTCTAATAAATCCTGGGCAACGATAAATTTCTCGTTGGCTACTTGTACGACAACATAATCATATCCTGGATTTAAAGCAATTCCCAAGTTAGATGGAATCGTCCACGGGGTTGTCGTCCAAATGATAAACTTCTCATCCCCTTCAAGGAGGTCTTTCCCGTCTTCTACTTCAAAAGCTACGTAAATAGATGGAGAACGTTTATCTTGATATTCAATCTCAGCCTCTGCCAATGCCGATTCAGAAGAAGGGGACCAGAAGACCGGCTTTAGACCTTTGTAAATATATCCCTTCTTAGCCATGTCACCAAAGACTTTAATCTGCTCTGCTTCATAATCTTTATTAAGCGTAATATATGGATTCTCCCAGTCGCCCCGAACACCCATCCGCTTAAATTCATTTCGCTGGTTATCGATTTGCCCTAAAGCATATTCTGCGCAACGCTGACGAAACTCAGCAATCGACATTTTTTTACGATCTACCTTCTTCTTAGCTAAAGCTGATTCGATCGGCAGCCCATGGGTATCCCAGCCAGGTACATATGGAGCGTGGTAGCCTGCCATTGATTTATAACGAACGATAAAGTCTTTTAACGATTTATTTAACGCATGCCCCATGTGTAAACTTCCATTAGCATACGGTGGTCCATCATGCAGGACAAATAACGGACGCCCTTCCGTCCGCTTCTGTACTGCTTGATAAATATCTAAGTCTTCCCAAGTTTTTTGCATTTCCGGTTCACGATTCGGTAAATTGCCCCGCATCGGAAAACCTGTTTTAGGCATTAATAGTGTTTCCTTGTAATTCATTGATGCTCCTCCTTTTCAAATAAAAAAGCCTTCCCTCCCCTGTAAAGGGACGAGAAGACTCGCGTTACCACCCTAATAAATTAGCAATCCATGCTAATTCACTTATCTTATTCGTATCGTGAATGACTCGACTACATCTACTACATAAGGTTCGACATAGCAACTCAAGGGGGATCTTCCAGCAGAGGTAAGCTTCGGTCTCACACCATCACCGAATCGCTATCCTAGCTATTCTCTCTGTACTTTCCCTGTCAACGTTTTATCATTATTTATTTATGCTTATGCATTATATGTAATCATTGCCATTCAGTCAAGTGTTATTATTTGCAAGTTCTTTTTTCAAGTCGATTTCTTCATCAAATTCTGTTTCAAAGAGGTGGTCCCAATCATCATTATCGATCATATCAATTTGAGCCTCAACGAGCATGCGCAGCCTCATTTTGAACACTTTTGCCTGTTTTTTCATTTCTTCCACTTCGATTGAAATACGACGGGATTTCTCAAGGGCCTCATTAATAATGCGATCCGCATTCTTTTCAGCCTCTTTTACAATAAGCTTAGACTCTTTCGTTGCACTATTCTTCACTTCCTCAGCTGTTTCCTGGGCAACAAGAATCGATTTATTCAAAGTAGTTTCAATTGTATTAAAATGTCCTAAGCGTTCATTCATTTGCTCAACTTCACGTTCGAGATCTTTTTTCTTACGAATCACAATCTCGTAATCTTTAATCACTTGATCGAGAAATTCATTCACTTCATCTTCATCATACCCTCTAAACCCGCGTGTAAACTCTTTATTGTGGATATCAAGTGGTGTTAAAGGCACACCGGCCACCTCCTTAAAAGTGTCGATACATATTGGGGTTGTTCAAAAAGTCACCAAATGATAAGAGGCGAATCTCTTCGTTGGCTTGCTTTTCCGCTACTCACGTATCATGAAGCATACGTTCCGTTGCTCAAAGCTACGCCGCCTCGATCTTCTTGCTTCTAATTTGGCAATTTTTTGAACTCACATATATGACAGTTACTACTTCTTTCGACATAACTTTGTGTAATTCCTCTAAATTAAGCCAATTAATTTAGTTTAGATGTTGTCACACGATACTTTTCTTTCTTCGTCATTCCATTTATTTGATCAAGTCTGCTTCTACCTTTACCTCTAACTGATAGTAGGTCGCCTGTTTCTAATAGAAAAGAAGGATTTTCTACCGTTTTAAAGTTAACTTTTACGTGTCCTGCTTCAACATACATGCCGGCTTTTTTTCGTGAAACACCGTAAATTTCTTTCACGAGTACGTCAAGTCGTAATGAACTTAAGGTAGAATCTTTTGTTTGCCACACTTCCTTACTTTTCATTAACGAGGGAAGCGGTTTTTCCTGGAAGGTCACGTTTGCTTTCTTAACTCCGGTAAAATTCATCCGTATGTAATCGCTGATTTCAGAGGCCACAACAATTTGAATCACGCCATCTTGGACAATTAAATCCCCAAGCTTTTCCCTGCGAATCCCTAGTGACATAAAGGCTCCGAGCACATCCCTATGCTCTAGTGCAACAAATTTACCAGGGTACGTTGCTTCTAGCAGAACAACACTAAAATCTTGATCCGCTATTTCTTCATATTCAGGTGCAATGATGGCCCGTTTTCTTTCCGGATCATTTGGACCGCCATACAACTCCCATTTCAGATTAGGATCGTTACCCATTATAGCACGGACAATCTGCTGCTCCCTTGGGTTTAGAAAATCACTTTCCTTGCGTTCAAAGCGCATTTCAACATCGCTTTGCCAGGACAGGACTTGATCAATAAACGGGCGCTCTTCTTCTCTAAAATGCTGATAGATCTCCATGGATTTACCCCCCAATCGCGACAAAAAAAGAACAGATGAGAGGCTGGCTGCTTACGGCTAGCATCTAACCTGTTCCCATTCGGTTATAACAACATTTGAAACAAGACTCGAAGACCTTCTCCTGCAAAACGAAGAACAAAAATGGCAACGAGTGGAGATAAGTCAATCATCCCAAGTGGGGGAATAATTTTTCGAAACGGCTCTAAGAACGGTTCACACATTTTGCTAAGGATCTCGCCGAAGCTTGATTCCCTTGCTCCGGGGAACCATGATAAAAGAATGTAAATAATTAAGAGCCAACTGTAAATATTGAGCGCAAAAAGCAAGACATTGAACAACTCAGCCATCGTTTACCACCTTCTACTCATATCTTCATCATCTTGAGCCATTAACATTTCCGAAATTGAACCAGAAATTTCCACATTGTCTGGCGTACAAAGAAATGTTTGGGAGCCAAGTTTTTGAATGTCTCCCCCTATAGCATAAACGGTACCACTCAGAAAATCCACAATTCGCTTTGCTTGGCCATGATCAACCCGCTGGAGATTAATCACAACCGCTTTACGATTAACAAGCTGATCCGCTATTTCCTGGGCTTCATTGTAATTTTTTGGTTCACTTAATACCATTTTAGATGAAGACTTGGCACTTTTTAAGCTTACGACATTTTGCCCTTCATGACGCTGCTTATTTCTTTGCATGGGGGCAATCTCTTCCTCCTCTTCCTCGCTATCCATTCTATCTTCTTCGATGTATTCATATTCATCTTCGAGTGTAAAAAATGATTTTAGTTTATTTTTCATACCCATTCTAACCACCTCTAGATTAAGTTATTATCCTACAAGACTTGAACCGACACGAATATGTGTAGCCCCTTCCTCAATGGCTATCGCATAATCATTGCTCATTCCCATTGACAGGTATTCACATGGAGCATGAGGCAGCTGCTTGTCGCGAATACGATCACGCAAGGCACGGAGCTTTCTGAACACAGCTCTTAGTTCTTCCTCCTGGTCAACGTGAGGCGCCATTGTCATTAAACCGACAACCTTTACTTGCTCATAGACTTTAAGATGATCTACAAAAGCTTCAACATCATCTGGTGAAAGTCCATGCTTGCTTTCTTCGCCGCTTGCATTTACTTGAATAAAACAAGGGACGGGGTGTTCAGCGCGCTTGTTAATCTCTTTTGCTAACGATTTTCTATCCAAAGAATGGATCATATCAACTTGATCAATGACCTCTTTCACTTTGCGGGATTGCAGTGAACCGATAAAGTGCCAGTTCGCTTCGTTCCCAAGGCTTTCATATTTTTCTAAAAGGCCTTCTTTACGGTTTTCTCCAAGATCTTTAATCCCTGCTTCAAGTGCTTCTTTCGCCCTTTCCACAGTCACATATTTAGTCACAGCAATGATGGTAATTTCATCTTTGTCGCGGCCACAGCTGCGACATGCATCTTCAATCGTTTCCATCATGTTTGTCAGATTGTCTGCTACTGTCATATATGTATCGTTTCTCCTTTCTCGAACTACTCTAAACCGATATAAGCGAGCATTCTGCCTGTTCGCCCATGGTCGCGTCGATGGGAGTAAAACAGCTTGTCTTCTTCAAAAGTACATAGGTCGGTTTGATAAATATGGGATTCATTTAATCCCGTATCTAGAGCTAATCGCTTGTTCAATTCTTTCAGACCCAATAAATATTTATTTCCCGTTTTAGAGATACTCACTTCCTCTTTATACTCTTCGGGAATATGATCGATTACATGCTGGTCTACCTCATAATTTCGTTGACTAATCGATGGACCGATCACCATGATTATGTCGTTAAGGGAAGCACCTTGTTCCGTAAGTTTAGTGATCATTTTTTCCGCCATTCCATGAACTGTGCCTTTCCATCCTGCATGGGCCAAACCAATCCATTGAGTTTTAGGATCAAGAAAGAGAAGAGGGACACAGTCCGCATAAAAGGCTGCCAAGAGCAGATTTTTCTGATTTGTAATTAAGCCATCTGCATTTGCTATCGATTCATTTTTATCAAAGGCTCCTCTTCCCCCATCCTCCTTCTTCACAACATGGATATCTGTCCCGTGAACTTGTTCAGCCATCACCCATTGGTTTAAAGGAATTTGCAATTCATCTGCAAGTGACTCGCGATTACGAAGCACATGGTCTTTACAATCTTCTACATGTAATCCCATATTCAGTGAATCATACGGCACTTCACTATACCCGTTCTGCCTTGTTGTTATTCCTGCTGTAACACTGTATTCACCTAAACACATCATTTGTCGTGGCGACTTGTGTTTGAAGGGCTCGGTCATTCTACCACCTCAATTTCCCTCCATTTTACCACACCATTCACGCTTTTTCCTATCTTATTCGTGAGATTTTGACTTCTCATCCGCCAGGGCTCCACTATAACCCGATTTTTTCACTAAAATAACGTCAGCCCCTATATTTACAATTTGAGTCCAAGGAATGACGATCTCTTCATCTTTGCCAAATAGGCCCATTGCTTTTCCTTTTAACGTAATGACTAATCCCTTCAATTGCCCCCGTTGTGTGTCGATATCTAAATCGGATATATGCCCTAGGCGTTCGCCTGTTTCCATTGCAATGACATCCTTCATTTGCAGTTCAGATATTTTCATCGTTAACCACTCCTTTGTAGAGTATATGCATAAGACCTGGAACACTTTCTTTTAACAACAAGAAAAACGCCGCTTGCAAAAATTGCAAGCGGCGTTTTCCCTTAACTTATTGAAACATGGATGAATTCATTTCTTTAATAGCTGCTTTCTCAAGCCTTGAAACTTGTGCTTGTGATATTCCTATTTCATCTGCAACTTCCATTTGTGTTTTTCCTTGAAAGAATCGCTTCGTTAGGATCATTTTTTCTCGATCATTAAGTTTTTTCATACCTTCTCTCAACGACAGCTCGTCTAACCAATTCGAATCTTTCTCGCGATCATCCTTCAACTGATCGACAACAAAAATAGGGTCACCGCCATCATTGTAAATCGGCTCAAATAATGAAACGGGATCTTGAATAGCATCCATAGCAAATACCACATCTTCATGAGGAACACCCATCTTCTCAGCAATCTCGCTAGGAGCGGGATCCTTTGATGTTTCACTTATTATTTTTTCACGCATTTGCAGAGCTTTGTAAGCCGTATCCCGTAGCGAGCGAGAGACACGGATTGGATTATTGTCCCGTAAGTAACGGCGGATTTCACCGATAATCATCGGAACAGCATAGGTAGAAAATTTCACGTTATGACCAAGGTCAAAATTATCAATCGATTTCATCAATCCTATGCAGCCAACCTGGAACAAATCATCCCCATATTCGCCGCGATTATTAAACCGTTGAATGACTGATAAGACGAGTCTCAAATTTCCGTTAACAAGATCTTCACGAGCAAACTCATCTCCACTTTGCATTCGTTCAAACAGGGCCCGCATTTCTTTATTTTTAAGTACAGGAAGCTTTGATGTATCTACACCACATATTACTACTTTATGACGTGTCAATGTAAGACCCTCCCAAGAAGCTGATATCAGTTTTCAGTATCTCCTTGGAAGGAAAAATTATGCATGGCCACATGGAAAAAAATCTACACCATTTTATCAAATTCCCTTTGCAATCGACGGATGATTTTCTTCTCAAGCCTTGATATATAGGACTGGGAGATCCCCATCATATCTGCCACATCTTTTTGCGTTTTTTCTTTTTTTCCGATTAAACCAAACCGAAGCTCCATAATTTCTTTCTCACGATCATTGAGATGCTGAAGTGCGGACTTCAACAAAGTTTTATCTACTTTCTTTTCCATCCCCTTGGTAATTAAATCTTCCTCTGTACCAAGAATATCTGAAAGCAGAAGCTCATTCCCATCCCAGTCGACATTTAATGGCTCATCAAAAGATACTTCCGTTTTCAGCTTGTTGCTTTTGCGAAGATGCATGAGAATTTCATTTTCAATACATCTTGACGCATAAGTCGCAAGCTTGATCTTTTTCTCCGGATCAAAGGTATTGACGGCCTTTATTAAACCTATCGTGCCTATACTGATTAAATCCTCTATATTCAGCCCAGTATTTTCAAATTTGCGAGCAATGTAGACGACAAGGCGCAAGTTTCGTTCAATGAGCATCGCCCTTGCAGCCTTATCGCCTTTTGGAAGAAGTTCAAGTAATTCCTTTTCCTCTTCCCGTGATAACGGCGGTGGCAGTGCCTCACTTCCGCCAATATAATAGATTTCTTTTTGTTTAATGCCTAGCTTGATTAATAATTTATAAATCCATAGCTTTAGTCTAAACTTCCACTTCATTTTATTTCTTCCCCCTTCTCTATGCCGTAATTCCTTTTAACGAAGCATGTGGATGAATTAATATTTGATACATTTGGTCATGTGCCAAATCATGATGTTGAATACCTAGGAGCGGCCGATCTACCTTTAGCTGTCCATCTTTTGTATGAATAGTAATGGATTCGACGGTAAACGTAACCATAAGCTGCCCAAGTGAACCTGCTCCTTGATAGGGAACGATTCGGAGGGCTGATTGGATGGCAGGAGATAAATCATCCAAGTGATCATAAACTTGATCTGACTTGAGAAATTCCAGTTCCTGATCCGAAAGAAGCTGCCGCCAAACTTGAAGATCAGCTAAAAAAACCATCTTCTTACTAATAGGATCGATCAGCTGATTTCCACTATCCACTAAGCCCGTGCAGTCCACCTTTTTTCCGTTAAAACGTATCGTGACATTGTACAAATCCTCAACCTTCATCTGGTGAGCCTGAACTTGCTCCATGCGCCACTTTGTAAACACCCATGACACCGGAAAGCCGATACACACAAACACCCAGCTGACAGGGTCCCCATAACCTGAAGAAAAGGTAATCATACTGCTTCCATCGAATTCGATATGGCTGTTTAGAAAAAAGTGAATTCCGAGCAGTCCCCCGCCAATAGCAAAGGTTACAAAATAAAACGTCAACCATTGGATAAAAAAAGATTGAATAGACTTAACAGAGAATGCAATATAAATGATAATAAGCGAAAAGAATAACTTCCCAATTGCTGAAGTCAGCCACACGTTTGGCATTAATACCGTGATCGGCACAATACATGAGGCAAAAAGCGCTGCCGCAAACAGCCTTTTATTCGTAGTCTTCGCCCTCGTTAACCCTTGAGTTAAGTATAAAATCATTCCATCCATGAATACATTTAATGTCCATACAGCATCAAGGTAAATCCTCCCCTCTCCTCTCTTATTTATTTATTAGTCAGTATAAAGCCTGTCTATGTAAAAAGTCTGTCAGATTATGAATGGATTCCAAGCTAGTTTTGTTAGATTCTGTCTAGTGTTTTTCGGAAAAGTTTAAGGTGATTATAAGAGGGGATATAGAACAATCTTAGCGGGTATGTTCTCAGTAATTATGTTATGTAAACAATATTGAAGCCTTCCTTATCTATTACAAATTAATTGGGCGAAATTATAGTTAATTGCACGAAATGTGAGCTTAATTGTACAAAAAATCAATTAATTGCACATATCAGCGATTAATTGCATATTTCCAGTAAATGGACATAACCAAATGACTGCTGTGTAGTTTATTTTTGCTCCCTTAACTACAAAAAACCGCTGCCCCTTTCAGGACAGCGGTTCTCAAACTTACCTTATCTACGGCGATTACGGTTACGTAAAAACGTCGGAATATCTAGTGTATCTTCTTCTTGCGGAGTTTGTTTAGGTGGTGCTTGATGTGAAGCCTCCCGACGTGATTGCGGTTGTTCTTCACGTACACGCTCTTGAGGAGTTGGCTTCGCTTGGTTCATCATATTCCCACGAGGTTTTTTCTGAGCTTCAGCAAGCTGGGCTTCATCAAACCCAGTCGCAATAACGGTTACGACAATCTCATCTTTGAGGTTTTCATTAATGACAGAACCAAAGATCACGTTTACCTCTTGGTCTGCAGCTGAAGTTACAATATCTGCAGCTTCTTGAACTTCATAAAGACTAAGGTTCGTTCCACCGCTGATATTCATTAGCACGCCGTGTGCACCATCAATAGATGTTTCAAGCAACGGAGAGGAGATCGCTTTTTTAGCTGCCTCTGCTGCACGGCTTTCACCTGTGGCAATTCCAATCCCCATCAGTGCTGAACCTTTATCAACCATAATTGTTTTCACATCGGCAAAGTCCACGTTTATAAGACCAGGTACTGCAATTAAATCAGAAATCCCTTGTACACCTTGACGAAGCACATTATCTGCTTCACGGAATGCTTCAAGCATTGGCGTATTTTTGTCAACAATTTCTAATAAGCGATCATTCGGAATCACGATTAGTGTATCGACGCTTCCTTTTAACCCTTCAATCCCGCCTGTTGCTTGAGTTGAACGTTTGCGGCCTTCAAATGTAAACGGACGAGTCACAACACCTACAGTCAGTGCGCCAAGCTCTTTTGCCACTTGTGCGATGACAGGTGCGGCGCCTGTACCAGTACCTCCGCCCATTCCAGCTGTTACAAAGACCATATCGGCCCCTTGTAGTGCTTCTTCTAGCTGCTCTTTACTTTCTTCCGCTGCTTTACGTCCTACTTCTGGATTAGCCCCAGCGCCAAGTCCACGGGTTAATTTTCCGCCAATCTGCATTTTCACTTCAGCCTTTGATAGATTCAAAGCTTGTGCATCCGTGTTCACGGCTATAAACTCTACTCCTTGAACACCGTGTTCGATCATTCTGTTAACGGCGTTGCTTCCTCCGCCGCCAACACCAATTACTTTGATTGTTGCTAGTGAATCCATACTCGTATCAAAATCTAACATCTTCCGTTCCTCCTAATACACAAGATTACAAGATTTACTATGTTGAACGTTCACATCGATCTTTTCTTGTTCCATTAATCAAAAAAGTACTTTAATAGGTTTTGGAAACCTGACTCTTTTTTCTTTTTTTCTGGCTTTTCCGTTTCTTCTTTTGGCTGCTTCACTGCCCGCTTCTGTTTTTTAGGAGCAGGTTGTTCATAACTCATAGAAACAGACGGAAATATCTCTTTCCCTTGTATTTTCGCATTACGGTAAGCGAATTGCAATATCCCGACACCACTTGTATATTGCGGTTCACGCACTCCAATATAATCTGGAATCGCTAAACGGACATTGGAATTGAAAACATCCTGTGCCAATTCCAAGACACCAGGCATATTCATCGCACCACCAGTGAGGACAAAGCCCCCCGGTAAATCTCTTACACCCATACGCTGCAACTCTTGAGCAGCAAAAACAAGGATTTCTTCCAACCTTGCCTCAATCATATCAGAGATTTGCAATTGATTGAATGATTGTTCGCGATTACTTCCAATAATCGTGACAGAAAAAGTCTCTTCCTCATTCGCATCATCAAAAAAAGCATGACCATGATCGATTTTTATTTTCTCAGCCTCTTCTGTAGAAGTCCTTAACCCAATGGACAAGTCCTTCGTAAGGTTATCCCCGCCATACGGCAGCATACTTGTCCCTCTTAAGTATCCTTCCTCGAAAATAGACACTGTTGTCGAACCGCCGCCTACATCAACTAACGCAACACCTAAATTTGTTTCATCTTCAGATAAAGAAACAGTTCCTGTAGCAAGTGGCTGCAGGCATACATCCAACACTTCTAGACCGGCTCGTTCAACACATTTTAATGTATTATGTAAAACGGTTTTAGCACATGTAATAATCATGCCTTCCATTTCTAGACGAACACCGATCATTCCTCTTGGGTCTGTGATTTCATCTTGTCCATCAACGATAAACTGCTGTGGGATCACATCGATGATTTCACGTTCTGGAGGCACAGAAACAACCTGTGCGGCATCTATCACTCTCGCTATATCCTCATCACCAATTTCACGTGTATCACTTGAAACAGCTACAACACCATGACATGGCTGAAGTTGAACATGGTTGCCATTCACACCGACGACGACACGGTCAACCTTCATATCTACCATTCGCTCTGCCTGTTCTACCGCAGATTTAATTGAATGAACCGTTTGGTCAATATCGACAATGGCACCTTTTTTCATCCCATTTGATTTGGATGATCCTACACCTATTATATTAAGAGAATCATTCATCACTTCTCCAATAATGACTTTAATTCGACTCGTTCCTATATCTAAACTTACTAATATTTCATTTTGATTCACCAGTGACGCACCTCCTGTAACAAGCCATATAAGTACCCAAATCATATCGAATTTACAATCAAAAAACAATCCTTGCAATATAAACGTAAATGAAATGATAACTTGCGTAATTAAATGAACTTATTTTTATGAAAAATAGTATATTTATTGCTTTCCACAGATTTTCTTGAATCCCTTTTTATTTTTGCTTCATTTTTTCAAATTTGCGCGCAATCAGCCGTTGATCAATCACATGTCTTCTGATGATGGCTATATTTTGAAACAACCGTACACCAAATGCAAAGACAGCTGCAAGGTATAAATCCACTCCTAATTGTACACCTAGAAAAGCTAAGAGGGCAGCTAAGGTAACATTTGAGAAGAAACCCGTAATAAATACTGTTTCATCAAATGTTTTCTCTAAGTTTGCACGGATCCCTCCTAACAGTGTATCAAATGCGGCCAAAACAGCAATAGACAGGTAATCCGTATATTCTTCAGGTACACGCAAGTCTGTCATCAGACCAACAGAAATCCCAATCACTAAAAACAACACGGGGAGCCACATCTTATTCACCTGTCTTTTCCATTTCTACTTCTTGTAAAACTTCTAAATGTAAAGGATCTTCAAATTTTGGCAAAGTGATGTCTTGCCCTATTTTTATTTGCAGATCTAAATTTTCAATAGCAAAGTAATCATTAGACTGACTCACTTCCATATAATCAGAAAGTTTCTCCGGATTATCGGCAAGAGCGGTGATCGTTACAGGAAGAGGAGGCAAAGGTCTGTTATTTACATACGTGTAGCCATTTACCCCTCTTACCGGTGATAAATTTGTCACCCGTTCATTTCCGATGACAATCTCACCCGCTCCAAACTCATTGAGGTCATTTATTAATCGGCTCAATAGTTGTGGTGAAATAGATGGGTAGCTTTGCACCTCATCACTTTCTACAAAAATCGGAACAACTTCAATCATAATTCCGGCTCCTGTTTGTTCCGTTAACCCGGCCTTTCGCTCTAAAGAGCTTATTGAAGCTTTAAGTGTTTCGATTTGCTCTTGTTTACTCTGTTGTTGGTAATTTTCAATCGTTTGATCAGCTTTGGAGATTTTTGTTAAAAGATCTTTTTGTTGATTTTGCTGCCTTTCTATAGCCTTTCTAATTTCCCATTTATCTCTCGTTTCTCTTTCCTGTCCAGGACCTGCTTTGGTCGTTTGAAATTGGATCGCAATCATAAATCCTATGACTAAAAAAATAATTGTGATCACCCATGTTGTCCATTTACTCATGTAGTTCACCTTTCAGATGTCAATCTTGCTTTCATCTTAACTTCCCCGTCCTTCGTCAGTTGAACATCCACATGCTCATTTTCCAATTGGTCAATGACTCCGCGCGTTAAATCAAGACTTGAGTATAAAACGTCTGAATCACCGATCGCAGAGATCACAAACGGGGCAGAATGTTTAACGCCATCTACTGTAATGACTGGACCCGTACAGGATATATAGCTGTCACTGAAGTAGCGCTGGCCATTTATCGATACAGCTTTTGCCCCAGCACTCAGCAGTTCATTGATTACGAGATGGATATGACTTTCATGAACAATGTAATTATTGATATTGTCCTCTTCAGGTACATATTGGGCATCGCTAAGGGTCACTATCACTCCTGGTCCTTTTACAGGTAATTCTCCTGCCAATAGTTGAAGTTCCTTCTTTTCCTCCACATAATCGGCAACCATTTGCTCTGATTCAGCTAGATTACTTTCGAACTGTTGAATCTGACCGCGCTTACTTCGCAGTTCATCTCCCAGCTGCTTATTCCTTTCCTCTATTTCTAACAACTTTTGTTGATAAAAATATTCCTGTTCCCATTGCGTGTCATTTAGCTGAACCATTTGCGGACCACTTTTTGTTTGTTGGTAGCTATAGGCAACCAAAAATCCTGTAACGAGTAAAACGATAGAAAGAAGAAGAGGTTTACTCCTGATTCTCATCGTCATTCACCTCTGCTGATTCTTCCTTATTCTCCTCAGCCGGGTAGGCTTCAAAATAAGTACCTACATCTATATGTATGATTCCTTCCTGATCCTCGCTCAGCTGTGAAACAATGGAAGGATAGGCAGGCATCTTACTAGAGAAGGTTCGAAGGGAAGCCTGTACTTCATACCCATCATTCATATATAGAGTAATCAAATAGGGATTGTCCTCTTCTGGTGTCCAATGAATTTCAGAGATCAAACGAGCGACACTGTTCGGTAATTCTTTTAATTCCTTAGACATTTCCTTTAAATACGTTAGTTTTGTAAAGCCTTTTAAAATCGGTGCGTCTCCACCTGGTACGTTCATTTCTACATCCAGTCGGGTCCCATTTTCTAAAATAGGCTGATACTGACCATTTACTTGAACATATCCAATTCGTTCAGCTTCTTCTACTTTAATATGGACGGTACTTGGTAGTTCTCGACTGACTTCCACCCCTGTAATCTGATTGTGTGAAGCAATCTTTCCCTCCACTTTTTCAGGGTCGACTTTCCAGAAGTTCGTATTCTCCGTAAGGCCGGAAAGCTCTCTGATTTCACCGGCCTCAACATGCTTCTCTCCCTCTATAGCAACGTTTCGAATGTGACTAAGAGGAGATTGTAAATAAACGACAATAGCAATTAACAAAAATAATATAGTCAAGTATTGAACTAATCGTCTGTTGGCTTTCTTTTTTCTAACTTGTTTTAATTTAGGAATTCGATCTTCTATGGAAACAACTTTCTTTTCTTCTTCCATACTGGGCATGTCTCCTTGCTGCTGCCATGTGCGAAAGCTTCACTGCAGGAAACTGCAGTTGATAAATTGAACCTATTTTCTATACTTTCTGCAACTCCCATTATATCACATATCCGCATGCGAATTAGGAACTAGTTTGCAATTATTTCAGCTTTATTTACAACGGTTTGTGATTAGTTTAACACTGAACAGACTACATTGTGAATAACCTGTAGAAAAAGACAAAAACCGTACAGGACATAGGCCTGTACGGTTACATTTGCATCATTTTGAGGAATATCGACTGACACTTAATAGCAAACCAAGTGAAGCTAAAGTTAAGGTTAGAGAAGATCCTCCATAACTTACCAATGGAAGTGTGATCCCGTAACAGGTATTAAACCTGTTACGACACTTACGTTTATCATCACTTGAATGGAAATCATTCCAACTATGCCAAGAGCCAGCAGACTGCCAAATAAATCCGGGGCATACAAACTGGCCCTTATCCCTCGCCACAACAAGATGAAGAATAGAATGAGAACAACGCTTCCCCCGATGAATCCTAACTCTTCTGCTAATACGGCAAAGATAAAATCTGTTTGCGGTTCAGGTAAATAAAAGAACTTTTGCATACTGTTTCCTAAACCAAGTCCAAGTAAGCCACCCGGACCGATCGCATATAAGGACTGAATAATTTGGAAGCCGCTCCCGAGCGGATCCTCCCAGGGATGCAAAAAGGATGTAATTCGTTTAATTCGGTATGGAGCCGATGCAATTAACCCAACCATACCAACGGCTCCGGCCGCAGCAATCCACATAAAGTGGCCGATTCTCGCCCCAGCCGTAAACATCATTACAAGACACGTCGTTACCATCACGACGCCTGTCCCTAAATCTGGCTGCAGCATGATGAGAGCAAAAGGTACAAGGATCAGGGCTAGACCTGGAAGAAAGCCTTCTTGGAAGGAAACAATTTTCTTTTGTCTTACCGATAAGAACCTTGCTAAATATATAATCAAGCCAAGCTTCATAAATTCAGAGGGCTGAATACTGAACATGCCGATCCCTATCCAGCTCCTTGCCCCCCACGAACCATCCCTACTCCTGGGATTAAGACTGCGATTAAAAAAACAAGACAGATAATGCCAATCCATTTCGCATGCTTAAACCAGAAATAATACGGGATACGTGATAAGGCAATCATAGCCGCAAGACCAAGCACAGCGAACAATATTTGTCGTTTGGCATAATACCATGCGTCATCAAATTTATACTCTGACCAGATGCTTGAGGAACTGTACACCATAATAATCCCAATAATTAATATACTAAGAATTGTACATGTCAGCCATACGTCCGGCTTTTTTTCAACTTTGTCCATAAAAAAGCCCTACCTCCCATATCATTTGGAAAACAGGGCTAACAGCTTGTCACATAAGCCCTTACTTTAGCTTATGCACAGCTTGTTTAAACATATGACCTCTTTCTTCAAAAGTACCGTATTGATCCCAGCTCGCACAAGCAGGAGACAAAAGAACGACTTCCCCTTCGTGTGTAAGGCGGTGAGCGGCCTGCACGGCTTCATCCATTGTGTTCACAGCACAAACATACTCAATATTTGCCTGCTTTGCTGCCTCAGCAAGCTTGTCTTGGGTCTCTCCGAAAACGACCATGGCTTTTACGTTTGTTAAATAGGGAACTAACCCATCAAAGTCATTACCTCGGTCCAGCCCCCTGCTAATAACACAGTTGGCTGAGTAAAGGATCTGAGCGCATAGGATGTCGCTAAAATATTTGTCGCCTTTGAATCATTATAAAATAGAACACCTTGCTTGCGGGTAACGAATTCGAGACGATGCGGAACACCTGCGAAACTCGTTAAGACTTCGTGGATCGCACGGTTTGAAATGCCTCTTATCTTAACGGCTGCCACAGCTGCTAAGATGTTTGCCAGGTTATGCTCACCTACCAGCACAATATCGCTTCGTTTGATCACTTTTTCACCTTTAAAGTAAACCCATTCCTCATCGGCAAAAGCTCCATCGACTTTTTCTGTAATAGAAAAAGGAATTTTCGTTGCTGCCGCAGTCGAAAGAAAAGATACTATAGAATCATCATCTGCGTTATATACGAGATAATCATCTTCTGTTTGCATTTTAATGATATTCGCTTTTGCTTGATAATAATTTTCTAGTGAGTGGTGATAATCCAAATGAGCCTCGAATAAATTTAACCAAACCGCAATGTTTGGTCTAAAGGTTTCGACACCCATCAACTGAAAGGACGATAATTCAACAACCATCGTTTCCATATCTGTTGTTGTACGAGCAACCTCACAAGCCACTTCTCCGATATTTCCTGCAATCGAAACAGGCCTATGATCGGCTTCTAAAAAAGCATCAATTAATGTTGTCGTCGTAGTTTTGCCATTTGACCCTGTTACCCCGATTAAATCTCCTTTATGAAGTCGGCCAGCGAGTTCAATTTCAGTCACCACAGCTATCCCGCGCTTTTGCCCCTCCACAACTATCGGATTTTCATATCGAATGCCCGGATTCTTAACGATTAAATCGATGTCATCAAGGGTGTGTAATGGATGTCCGCCTGTGATCACTTCGGCTCCCTTCGCTTTAAGTGACCTCACCTGCTCACTGTTTTCATCTGCTTTATAGTCATTGACACGCACATGGACACCACTATCTAAAAGTAATTCAGCGGCTGCTGTGCCACTTTTCGCAAGTCCTAGCACTAATACGTTATTGTAATCAAATGATTGAAAGGTTCTCATCCGAACATCACCTCAATGTAGATCCCGAGCACCGCAAAAACTAAACCAACTGCCCAAAACGTTGTAACCACACGCCATTCGGACCAACCTTTTAGTTCATAATGGTGGTGTAACGGACTCATTTTGAACACGCGCTTGCCGGTTGTTTTAAATGATATGACCTGAATAATGACGGATAGGGTTTCAATGACAAATACTCCACCAATTAATACAAGCAAAAGTTCAAGCTTCGTTAAAATCGCAATAATGGCAATCGCTCCCCTAGAGCGAGCGATCCTGTATCTCCCATGAAAACTTTGGCAGGGTGGGCATTAAATACAAGAAAGCCTAAAAGAGATCCTACGACTGCAAGTGAGAAGGTCGCTACCTCTACATTTAGTTCCCCGCTCCAGGCTAATATTCCAAATGCTCCAAAAGCAATGGCTGCTGTACCAGCAAGCAGCCCATCTAATCCATCGGTAAGATTCACAGCATTGGATCCGCCAACAAGCATAAACAAGATTAAAAGCCCATATCCCCATCCCAGTTCAAGCTGAAATGAGGTTCCAGGGACAGCAATGTACGTTGGAAAATCATTTTGCTGTAAAATAATATAAACAACAATGGCAATAATAATTTGTCCAAGCATTTTTTGTTTAGATGTAAGCCCAAGGTTTCGTTTAAGGGCCACCTTAATATAGTCATCAAGAAACCCTAAAAGTCCGTAGCCTAAGAGCACAAATAGAACTAAAAAAATTTGCACACCCTCTGCTTCAGGCAATAACCAAAAAGAGATGATTAATGTCGTGACTGTAATGGCGACAAGAATCATGACTCCCCCATTGTAGGCGTACCTGATTTCTTTTGATGAGATTCTGGACCTTCATCCCGAATGCTTTGGCCAAATTTAAGCCGTTTTAAAAACGGAATAATGATCGGCGATATTACGACGGTAACTGCGAATGATAGAGCCATGGTTATAAATAGTATGTAGTCGTTCATTTTCTTCCTCCTTTAGCGTGATCGCCGTCGCCTCTCATCAGTTCGTTAAATCATTCATTATTTCTTCAAGTTTCATTCCACGCGAAGCTTTAAGTAATACAACGGTCTCTGATGTTAGTTTATCCTGAAGCTGATCACTCAATGATTGTTTTGTTTGAAAATGCTTGGATTCTATTTCTGGATGAGTAGCTTTAAGTGCTTTAATAATCATGCCAGCATGTTCACCGATCGTGTAAACGGTATGGATTTGTTCAGTTATGGCAGAGGCCACACTTGCATGTAAGTCGGCTGCATGATCACCTAACTCAAACATATCTCCAAGCACAAGCACTTTATTTTTCTTATCTTTCAAATGACAAACGACTTCAATGACGGCTTTCATTGAAGTTGGTGAAGCATTATAGGCATCATTGATAATCAACGCCCCTTGTTTACCCTTATGCTTTTCAAAACGCATCCCTGACATTTCTAAATGATTAAATCCACGATTAATCTCTTCTGCAGTTAGACCTAATGAAGTCGCAATAGCTATAACATATGATGCGTTTTTAATGTTATGCCTTCCTGACATCGGGATATGATAGGGAACGTTATCTAATTTGAAAGAGCTGTCATCGTCCGTCATTTCTATGTGCTGAATGGGTTTAGATGCTCCTTCAGAAAAACCGCAGGATACGGACGAAGATCCTGACACAAGAGAAGTAAGTAACGGCTCATCACCATCAAATACAAACAGCCCACGCTTGCTCCAACCATCTAATATTTCCAGTTTAGCTCTAGCGATGTTTTCACGGGAACCAAGATATTCGATGTGGGACTCACCAATATTTGTAATCATCACATGATCGGGCTGGGCAAGTTTTGATAACAGGGAAATTTCCCCGAGCTTATTCATACCCATCTCAAGTACAGCCACCTCCGTATCGAGCGGCATCGCAAGGATCGTCAGAGGTAAGCCAATATGATTATTATAGTTTCCTGCGGTTTTATGTGTTTTATACTTAACCTGAAGGATCGATGCTGTTAAATCCTTCGTCGTAGTTTTCCCATTTGATCCGGTCACACCGATCACTGTCGGTGCAACTTTATCTAAGTAAAACTTTGCTGTCTGCTGGAGGGCAGCTGTCGTATCATCAACGAAAAGCACAGGAAATTCAGTAGGTACTGCCTCTGGCAGAGAACGACCTTTTTGCCAAAGGGCCGCTACTGCTCCTTGTTTAATAGCCTCCGTTAAAAACTGATGCGCATCAAAAGATTCTCCTACAATAGGGACAAATAAACTTTGTTTCACTTCTTTTCGTGTATCGGTCATCATACCACGGATAAGAATGGAGTCATTAGCTGCTCCTCTGTACTCAGGAAAGACCTTGGTTAATTCCTTTACTGTAAACATTACGAACGTCTCCCTTTAACCTTCAATAAAATATCTCTTGCTACTTCGCGATCATCAAAGTCATAACGCACACCGTTAATTTCTTGATAAGTTTCATGACCTTTCCCAGCTATAAGTACCATATCTCCATCATTTGAGCTTGAGATCGCAGTTTCTATTGCTTTATCCCTGTCTAGCTCAACATCAAATCCTCCATTAAGGTGTGATGTCATATCATTTAATATCTGCTTTGGACTTTCAGAGCGCGGATTGTCTGATGTAAAAATAATATGGTCACCATATTTCATGGCTACATCAGCCATTAACGAGCGTTTAGAGCGATCACGGTCTCCCCCGCAGCCAACCACAACTCGAATAGATCCACGGCAAAAGTCCTTCATTGTCTCCAATACATTTTCCAAAGAGTCAGGTGTATGAGCATAGTCCACGACCACACCGAAGTCCTGTCCAGCAAGTACAGGTTCAAACCGGCCGCGTACACCCTCTGTCTGGGCAAAAGATTGCTTGATCGTTTGCAGATTCACTCCTGAAGCAAGAGCCGTTCCTGCAGCTGCCAACATGTTATAAATGCTGAACATCCCCATTAACGGACTCGCTATTTCGATCCTGCCTTTAGGTGTTAACATCGTAAACGACGTTCCTTTTTCATGGAGAGAAATGTTCGTTGCCATCACATCTGCTTGTTTTTCGACCCCATAGGTTAAGGTCGGCTTTGCAGTTGAACGGATCAGTTTTGCAGCAACGGGCGAGTCGATATTAATGATTGCAAATTTTGTCCGCTCCACATTATACCCGTTTCCAAGCTGGGCAAACAATAGGGACTTAGCACGAAGATAATCATCCATATCTTCATGATAATCTAGATGATCCTGACTTAAGTTCGTAAAAATGGCGATATCGAAATCACATCCGTACACCCTCCCCTGATCAAGTGCATGTGAAGAAACCTCCATAATGGCTGTCTCCACACCACGATCAGCCATTTTTCGGAAGCTTCTTTGTAAAGAAAGAGAATCAGGGGTTGTATTTTTTACTGGATACAGATCCCCTGCAATATTCATTTGGATCGTGCCAATCGTAGCAGTCGTTTGTTTTTCAAGATTGAAGATTTCATCGAGCAAGTACGTAATCGTTGTCTTGCCATTGGTACCAGTAACACCTATCGTATATATCTTTTCGGTTGGATAATCATAAAAGGTTGAAGCTACCATGGCTAGAACCTTTGTTGTATCATTCACGATTATAACTGGAAAATCAATATCCAGGTCTTCTTCAGCAATGATGACAGTCGCTCCCTGGTCAATGGCTGAAGCCACATAGGCATGACCATCTGTTTCACTTCCACGAATACAGACAAATACATCCCCTTGCGAAACCGTTCTAGAATCCATGGCGACACCAGATATCGTTATCGATTCAATCGATTGATTTGTTCTATAAAATGGAACTAATTCTAATAATTTAGTTACTTTCACTCTAATCATCCTAACTTTCCCACATTCACATTCATTATAGCAAATATATAAACAGCTGTACCGTGCTATCCTAAATTTCGACAACTTATTCTTCACCCAGATAGACACGAATGGTAGAACCACTTGGAACTTTAACCCCTGCCTCCGGGGCTTGAGTAATGACAGTTGAGCCTTTCCCATTTGTTTCAATTTTTAATGTTGTTAAAAATTGGGTTAACTCATCTTTTTCCATTCCCGTTACATTAGGAACTTCAACTAGCGGTTCCTCCGGCCATGCATATTCTTTTTCCAAGCCGTCCTTCCTTGGTTTCACTCCCAGAGAACGTAAGCTGTCCGCCATAATATTCCCGACGATTGGAGCAGCAACGACACCTCCAAATTGAACTGTGTTCTTCGGGTTATCAATGGCAAGGTAGACAACAAGTTCTGGATCATCTGCCGGGCAAAGCCAATAAATGAAACGATATGATTGTTGCTCATGTACTGTCCATCAGGCCCGACCTTTTGTGCCGTACCGGTTTTTCCCCCTATTCTATATCCATCAACATATGCTCCTCGGCCCGTTCCTTTCGCTACAACACTTTCAAGGGCATTTCTTACTTGTTTTGATGTCTCTTCAGAAATGACGCGCCTTTCCATTTCGGGTTCATTCTTCTGTAATACTTCACCATCGACAGGGTCAAGCCATGCTTCCTGAACATATGGCTCGTAATAATAGCCCCCATTTACGGCGGCAGCTACAGCCATAACCTGCTGAATCGGTGTAACAGATACACCTTGGCCAAAGGCAGTCGTTGCAAGTTCTACAGGCCCCACTCGTTCAGGTTTGAATAAAATCCCCTTTCCCTCACCTTGTAAATCGATCCCTGTCTTCTGACCAAAACCAAAACGGTTAATGTACTCAAATAAATTCTCTTCTCCTAACCGTTCTCCTAATTTGACGAATCCGGGGTTACATGAGTTTTGCACGACCTCTAGAAAAGTCTGTTCACCATGACCGCCACTCTTCCAACAATGTAGCGTCGCACCTCCGACTTTAATGTGTCCAGGGTCATGAAAATGGTCATCGTGTAAATCAACGACATTTTCCTCAAGAGCAGCTGCCAGCGTAATAATCTTAAAAGTAGAACCGGGCTCGTAGGTGCTCCAGACAGGTAAATTTCGATTATATACGGAAGCTTCGACATTTTGATAATTGGCTGGATGAAAATTAGGCCGGGATGACATCGCCACAACTTTCCCATTATCCGGGTCAACCGCGATAGCTAGTGCACCATCTGGATTATATTTTGCCACAGCTAGATCTAGCTCTCGTTCAATAATCGACTGGACTTTATAATCGATCGTTAGCCGCAAATCCTTCCCATCTACAGGTGGTGTGTACGTATCAGCTATATCCGGCATTCGCTTCCCTTTCGCATCCGAGAAAAAGGAAAGTGCCCCTTTCTCTCCGCTCAGCTTTTCATCATAATAGGCCTCTAACCCAAGCAGTCCTTGATTATCAATCCCGCTGAATCCGAGCACATGTGAAAGGAATGCACCATGAGGGTAATAGCGCTTTGAGTCTTCAGCTATGTAAACACCTGGAATATTTAGTGATTGAATAGCTTCAGCCTGATCTTCCGATATTTTTCGCCCTTCAGGATTGATTTTTTCTATTGATACATTTTTCGTTAAATGATCATAGGCTTTCTCTGCAGTCATATCTAGAACCTTGGACAGCTCTTGTGCCGTTTGATCAGGATTTTTTATTTGTCTAGGCACAACCATTACCGTCGGTGCGGACTGATTACCGACTAAAACCTTACCGTTTGTATCCAGGATCTTACCTCTTTCAGGTTCAAAGGTAATATCCCTCCCCCACGACTCTTCTGCTTGAGCAATTAAAAAATCACTTAATACAAATTGAACGTAACCTAAGCGACCTGCAATCGTTGCAAAAATAATTAAACCCACTAAAAAAACAGTGACTAAACGCTTTCTGACAATTACTTGTGATACTCTTCTCATATCCATAACTCCTTTAAAATCGATAGAGTAAGCTTGTATCACTATATGCAATCACAGAACGATTAGAACACTGCTTGTTTAGTGTTACTGTGGTGGCGAAAGTTCTACCACAAGGTAACCATCATCTTTTAATTTCGAACCTTTGGCTATACTTTGCTTAACGACATATCCACTTCCCATTGTTTCCATCTTCAAATTAAAATGTTCAGCAAGGCGTTGAACATCACGCAGCGCCCAGCCAGTAATATCCGGCATCTTCGGCTGATCCGTGACGACGATGACTCGTTGACCACTTAAGATGGAGGTACCTGCATTCGGCAGGGTGGCTGTCACTTTTCCACCATTTCCAACTACTGATACATGGTCATAAGTTTTTTTCAAAGTATCAACTGCCTCTTTTGTTTTCATGTCAGTCACGTCTTTCAACTGATCTGCATCAACCTGTTGGTCATTACTCTTATCTGGATTGATATCCAGATAATGCAGGCTGTTCTCCATGACTGTATTAAAGATATAAGATACTGGCGCTGAACCAGCCTCCGTAGGTTCAAGCTCTGGCTGCTGCACAGCCACATACATCAGAAGTTCTGGGTCCTCTTTAGGTGCCATCCCTAAGAATGAAAAGGTATAGTTTTCTCTTCCAGTCAAGTAGGCGCCGTCAGGTCCAGGAATTTGCGCCGTCCCTGTTTTACCTGCTACAGAATAGTCCCCCAGCTTATACGGAGCCCCTGTCCCATCTTCACCCGTGACGACACTGCCCAGTAAATCTCTCATTTTCTTGGCTGTGTGCTCTGAGATAGGCTTACCCAAGACCTCAGGCTCACTGACTTTTACCGCCTTATCTGAGTCACTTCCGGTAATTTTTGACAACACATACGGTTTCATGATCTTGCCGCCATTCGCGATAGACGTAGCTGCTGTCATTAACTGTATAGGAGTTGTTGTTGTACCTTGCCCAAAAGAGGTGGTGACCTTTTCAATTGGATAATCGTATAGAATCTTACCGGATGCTTCTCCAGGAAGATCAATACCTGTTTTCTGATCCAAACGGAAAGCTGATAAATACTCTCTAAACTTATCAGGGCCTAATTTCTCCATTGCCAAGATGGAGGCAGCAACGTTGGATGAACGTCTGAACCCTTCATTAAAAGTAATTTTGCCCCATCCTTCAGGCTTATGGTCATAGATCGGCGGGTAATCTTCACCTACTTTATAGGAGCCTGATTTAAATTTATCCTTTCCATTATAGACACCCTCTTCAATCGCAGCCGCCCACGTGAACATTTTCATTGTTGAGCCTGGTTCAAATGGGTTCGATATCACATCATTGTACCAATTCTCAACATCACCAATATCATTAGGGTTATAGCTTGGACGATTACTCATGGCGAGTATCTCGCCAGTATCCGGGTCCATTACTGCAGCCATGATCTTCTTAGGTTTGTATTGTTCTTCAACAGATGACATGGCATCCTCTAAGAAAGTTTGAATTTTCTGGTCAAGCGTTAAATGAACGTTTTCTCCGTCATCCGGCGGCTTTAAAATTTCCTCAGGATCTAAAAGTTTTGTTCCATATTTATCACGTTTATATGAAATTTTGCCTTTTTCACCTTCTAAATACTCTTCCATTTGTTTTTCAACGCCTGTTACACCATTAATATGACCGTCTTCTGTACGGGCAAATCCGATAATATGGGAGGCGAATTTCCCGTTAGGATAATACCGCTTAGATTCTTGATCAAATCCTATCCCGCTTAGTTCGAGTTCCTTTATTTCCTTCATTTTGGCTTGTGATAAATCGCGTCCTTTGTTGCCAAACTCTATTTGGAACCTTCCGTCTTCCTTAGCCTCTTTCATAGTTTCTGCCATCTCAGCTTCGTTCATATCTATCAATGGGGCCAGTTTAGATGCCGTTTCTTCTATATCATCAACGTGTTTTGGATCCGCTTCGTTGGTTGTGAATGAGGGATCAACAATTGCATGCAGTCGGTAGGTTGGGCGATCATAAGCTAAAACCATGCCGTTTTTATCATAGATTTTCCCGCGATTTGCGTCTAACTGATAAGAGGTTGTCCGAGTGTTTTCGGCCCATTCTTGTAGATTAACCCCTTCAACTTCAGCTGTTGTTTCAATGTAAAGGAAGCGTCCAGCAATGATAAGGAACATGATCGAAAATAGGATGATCAACAAAGCGGCACCTTTATGCGTATTTGGACTTTTCATAAAGACACCACCTATAGTTATATTAGTTTTCTAGAAAGCCAGCCTGCTTCACTTTTGCATTTTGAATGTCTAAGCCATGTTCTTTGGCAATCTCTAATATGCGATCAGGGTTACTTAATTCTTTCACCTGATAGGCGAGTGTTTCATTATGGGATTGTTGTTGCTGTACTTGCTGTTCAAGCTCTTGAATGTTCCTATTAAGGGTGTCTGTCGATGAAGTGAAATTCACCATAAAGATCGAAGCTGCCATAACGGCGCCAGTAAAGACGGTGTATAAAAATTTCTCTCCTGTACTAATCCATTGTTTTTTGTGTACTTTTACTTTGGATTGTTGTTTCTTTTGTGGTTCTTGAACAGGTTGCTGTAAATCTCGTACTCTCTCTGTGCTCATGTTTGCTTCCACCCTTCTTCAAATTTAAATTCTTCAGACCATGGCTTGACCTTCTCGACAACTCGCAGTTTAGCTGATCTTGAGCGACGATTGTCTTCAAGCTCATTATTCTCAGCAACAATGGGCTTTCTCGTTATTAATTTAAATGGAGGCAGCTTGTCCTCGGGTATGACTGGAATATTCTTAGGTAAAGGGGGATTCGAACTCCATTTTTTAAACGCTTGTTTACAAAGGCGATCCTCTAAGGAGTGAAACGTTATGACAGCGATCCTTCCGTCAACACTAACCATTCTTGCTGCTTGATGGAGCGTATCTTGAAAGGCACCTAGTTCGTCATTGACAGCGATTCGTATGGCTTGAAACACTCGTTTGGCAGGATGTCCTCCCTTTCTTCTGGCTGGCGCAGGAATGCCCTCTTTAATCAGCTCGACAAGCTCATTTGTTGTATGAATCTCCTTTACTTCTCTAGCTGCTTCAATCTTTCTTGCAATTTGTTTGGAAAACTTTTCTTCCCCATACTTAAAGAAAATTCGAACAAGACTCTCGTATGGCCATTCATTGATTACATGCCATGCTGACAACTCATCCGATTGATTCATTCTCATATCTAGTGGTGCATCATTATGATAGCTGAACCCACGCTCCGCCACATCAAGTTGAGGACTTGACACACCAAGGTCATACAATATCCCATCCACTTGTTCTAAGCCAAGTTCCGCAAGTTTTTCTTCAAGCTGACGAAAATTCGCATGTACAAAGGTGATTCGATCTTTGTATGAATCAAGCCTTGTGCGAGCAGCTTCGAGTGCATGCTCGTCTTGATCAAAAGCGATTAGCTGCCCCTCTTCATTAAGTCGGGAGGCAATTTCTTCTGCATGACCTCCTCCGCCTAAAGTGCAATCAACATACACACCATTCGGTTGAATATGTAGCCCTTTTATTGTTTCCTCTTTTAACACACTATAATGTTCAAACATGTACTCACTCGTTTCTCTATCTATCAAATATCAATATCAAAATCCAACATATTTTCCGCAATCTCTGAGAAAGATTCTTCTGATGCTTCGAAGTATGTTTCCCACTGATCTTTACTCCAAAATTCAATTCGGTTGGATACACCGATAACCACACATTCTTTATCCAGCATGGCATGCTTCCTAAGCGGTGGCGGAATATTAATTCTTCCTTGCTTGTCCACTTCACATTCCACAGCACCAGATAAGAAGAATCGGGTGAAGGCCCGGGCATCTTTTTTTGTTAAAGGAAGCTTCTTAAGCTTTTCTTCAAGCAGCTTCCACTCATTCATAGGGTAGGCAAATAAACATTGGTCCAAACCTCTTGTCAGCACAAAGCCATCTTGAAGTTCTTCACGAAATTTAGAAGGTACGATAATCCGCCCTTTCGTATCAATGTTATGTTGAAATTCCCCCATGAACATAGACTCTTCCCCACCTTCTAAATTCATCCTACCACATCGCCCCACTTTTCACCACTCACTTTTTTATCATTCTTTATATAATAAAAAAATCCTGCCTCTCTAGGCAAGATTTTCGATGTTTTCTATCTTTTTATCCATGTGGGGGATTGTGGGGGGAATTACACGTATACGACATAATGTGGGTACTGAAATGATAGCTGATGTTTATTTAACTGCTGGAAAACATCAATGCCATACGTGTTTATCCACGGAACAACATTCCATACTCTTTCCTGCAATCCTCCTTCTGGATGCAGCAATACATCAAGCTCTGTAAATGCAGACATTTCCCGCTCGTATTTTTCTTCAATAGATTGAAGCATACGCTGTTCTAGAAACTCAATCATCTGATTGATATAACCCATATTTTTCTCAGCCAGAGCCCCAATGTCAGGGCCAAGTTCAGCTGCCTTATCCCTGAGCGGTTTGTGAATCCCATCCATTTCCTGTTGAACCTGTTCACTTAACCGCTCTATGGGAGGGTTGCTCGTCGCAGCGAGCCACTTCATTTTTTCCCTTGCTGTCCCATGCTCAAGAACTTGTTTAAGTTCAAGCTGAAGACTAGAAAGGGCAGCCTCCGCTTTGCGATCCACAAGAGTAAAGGAAAGGCGCGGGTAAATAGGAGGCATTTCTAATCCGACCACTTGAAAAGCTGGCTTCAGTACTGACCAGTAGCTAATCTCACCAGGGCCACCAACAAAAGCAAGCACTGGGAAAATAAATTCTTGCATGAGCGGTCTAGTCACCACATTATTACTAAGCTGCCATGGTTTCTCCTTTGCTACTTGAAGCAGCTCTGCCTCAGTCAATTGCACTTCGTCCCTCTTCCCGCTATAACTTCCATCTTCATTTTTTGATAGTAAAATACGTTCTTCATTATGATGATAAAATAAATGAGCATCACCTGGCTCACTGTCGAGCGGAACAGGGTAGCCTTGCTGCCGATTCTTTTGCAGTGCAGCATACACTCCTTTTGAGATGGCAGCATTCTCTTCGATCAACATTTGAAAATGATTAGATTCAAGTAAACGAATATCTCTATGATGGGCGTCAACAATGATTAGTCCCTCTTCATTAAATAGTTGATAAATCATGCGCGCAAAAAATTCACTGTAACTCTCAGAAGTATCGACTATTTTAACTATAGTTTGATAAAAGTCACGGGTGATCTCTGTTTCTTTTACTTCGGCAAAAACCCTTTTCAGCCAACTTGCTACCGCTTCCCGATCGAAAGGCAAATCTGAGACAGACGATTTCTGGTCAAGATTCGATTGAAGCTGGATCTTCTTCATCCGTTGTTGACTCTTCATCATAACATGATTAATTTCAGCAAAATCATGATCTTCTCCTGCAATCCAAAATACGGGGACGACAGCTGTTCCCAAATGTTCCTCCTGCTGCTTAGCCAACTGGATAACAGAGATAATTTTGTGGACCGTATATAAAGGACCTGTGAGCAATCCGGCTTGCTGCCCGGCAACGACAGCAGATGTCGTTTGGTCTTTAAGCTTATCTATCATTGTGAACGTTTGTTCAGGGGCCCCCCAATGATCGTTCATTTTTGTAAGCGCCTCTACAAGGCCATCACGATTATAGGTTTGCTGCTTTAAAAAGGTCGCACGTTCTTTGATTGTTTCTTCATCATAAGGGTTGTATTCAAATTTATTTTCCACTTTTGTAAAGTCATTTAAATAATCATCTACTAAAACATTCTTTTGTTTTAAATTGACGGGATCGATTCGCATTTATGAACTTCTCCTTCTATGCTTAGGTTGATATGTACCCTTATGTATTGTACAAAAAAGCGCCGAAGAGTTCACCTAATCTGTTTCTCATAGGAACAGCCTATCCACTAATCCGTATACTGTCAGCCCCATATACACCATCATAAGCAGCAGAAAACTAATCCTCAGAAAGCCTTTGAATGCCCGCCTAAGTTGGATTTCTTCATAGATTTTATATTGGATAACGATAGATAGGCTTAAAATGACCAGTAAAAAGATTAAAATCCATGATAAAAAGTTCTCCTCAAATAAAACGAGTAACAAAATATGAATAGCTAAAACTAAAAATGGCACAGTAGATTGTGTGCTTTGCCGGACTGCCTTTTTCTTTAAGCGATGCCATTTCATTGCAAAAAAATAACTAATAAATAAGAACAATACTGGTACAGTAACTAACGAGGCAACAATATAAATGAATACGTCTGTCATAAAGTTTCTCCCTTATGATATTGAGATTCTAGTGCATGGATCGCCTCCGTAACAAACTCATGATGGGGGGATTCTGTATTTGGCAGCAGGGAGACAAAACCGCAAATAGCGTCCACCTCTGTCTCTCTTCCTGCCATAATATCCCTAAGCATGGATGATTGATTATCCCCTGTATTCGCAGCAACCGAAATCACATGCTCCCACTCTTCGGGGAAGGATAAATCAAGAGCTTGACATGCTTCCATACAAATTTTTTTTGCTAATAAATGAATAGAGGGGTTCTCAATGATCATTTTATTTTTCACTTGAAAAAGCGCAGTTAGAGGGTTGATCACAGTGTTCGCGACTAACTTTTTAGCAAGCATTGTGTAGTAATCGTCTTTCGAGGCCAAGGGAAATTTCTCAGTAGATAACTGTTCGGCCCAGTCCGAGACGCTTTTAATACCGTGATGTGTGGCCAGCTGTATGTGACCTCTGCCTGTGTGACGGATCGTTGAGTCATTATCCTTGATAGCACCATGCTCCACTACTCCTACTAAACAGGGGTTTGGAATTCTCTGTAAAGTATCCAAGTGGGTCATTCCATTTTGCAGGAAAAGCAACGGAGCTTCTGACTTTAAATGGTCAATAACTGTACTGACATGGTGCTGTTTTACAGTAATGATAACTAAATCATGTTCTTCTTTTTGTTCAGTAAATAAGTGAATAGCTGGTGTGGCTTTGTTTGGTAACGAACTGCAACTTATACCATTCTCCACCAATTTATTTCGTTGCTCTTCCCTTCGCACATAAAGTGATACTTCATGCTCTTCATCTAAGTGTGCTGCGATGAGCAAACCAATAGCTCCGCCGCCAATGATCCCCACATTCATAAATGTCCCCCATTTCGCTCCAGCATCTTTTTTCCTATTGTAGCAAAATTCCCACCGAAAAGGGGAGGCCACTGAAAAACTGAAGAATATTTTCAATATAGGTCGGTGGGACAATTAAAACGCTCCGATGTTGGATAAGAATCGAATGGCAGTATTTATTCATTTCATTCTGAAAATTTTTATATTATAATTAAGGTTAGATACAGATTATTGAAAGGGGTTACATTATGATGACGAAAACAAGTGTTCAGCCATTATTAGTTAATTATAAAACATTGGAAGAATTTAAGCGTTTCAAGGAATATGGCAATCAAGAGTTAACGATGCTCGAAGATTTAGAGAGCAACATAGTGGAGAATGACAGTGAGTCACCTTTTTTTGGCGTCTATTTTGGGAACGCTTTAGTGGCCCGAATGAGCCTATACCGTGTTCAGGCTAAATATGACAATTACTTCCTCCCTCCTCAAGACTATTTAGAACTTTGGAAATTGGAAGTGCTTCCAGACCACCGTAACCAAGGCTACGGAAAAGCATTGGTAGACTTTGCGAAAAGTTTTAACTTGCCTATAAAGACAAATCCAAGAATTAAATCCCATTCGTTCTGGGAGAAGATGAGCTTCCAAAAGGCTCACTATGATGTCGGGCGCGATCTTGGCGAGAACCCTCTGATTTGGTTGCCGTCAGGTGTTGAAGAAAGGGAAGTCTAAAAAACGATATGTAAGAACAAACAAGGCCGCTACAGTATCTATGTAGGGCCTTTTTTCGTTTATGTGTATGTTTGATGGCGATTCCTCTTTACAAAGGTTACTAACTTATCCATCTCATTCCATGCTTCCTCAAGCTGCTTTAATTGATCTTTTAACTTTACATTATCTTCATTGAGCTTGTGCAACTGACTTTGCAACTGCTCGTGATCTTGTGTCGAGTACTGGTTCGTTTTCATCTCCTTTAGAAAAGAAATCGCATCATCAAGTGAGATAGGAGTATCTTTTTGTAATGAGGCTTGCGCCAGCACAGATCTCGACTTTCTATTCTGCTTCGCCTCACGGATATCTTTCTGATAGCTCTTTCTAACTGTGGCATTCCACCGAAACCCACATGCTGCTGGTGTACGTTTAAGCTGCTCAGCGACTTCTTGAAAAGCTTCTAGCTGTGTTTTTCCATCCTGAATATGGCGCAGCACGGTCCTAGCTAGAAGTACATCTTCCTCGTCCTTCCAGGCATCTTGTCTTGGGGCGTCCATTTGATCCCTCCTCTATCGTTTGCTTATAGTTATGCAAGAGGAAAGGTTGATAGAATCGTATTTATGACTTTTTTCTAGACGAAGTAAACCTTCTAACTGCCTGAACATGTGCCTCTGACTCCCACAATCCGGAACATTGTTGAACTTCCTCGTCCATTTGCTGTAATAACCCCTCAATAGATAGATGTTCACTATATTGTTTTTTAAATAAACGAAGTTGCTCTTGAGACTTTTCTAAAAATGGCTGTAAAAGTTCTTCTCCTGCCAGTTGTTGCTTGCTAACCACTTTATGTAACCACCCCATTCGACTCACTTCTTCTGTCCCATACATGCGGGCATCCATTAGCCAGTGAGCCGCGAAATGTGCTGCGATCTTTTTATATAACAACACACCACCGCCCCATCCAGGCAGTATCCCAAGCTGCCCTTGGACAAACCCATAGGAGCTATCAGCCAATCCATAGCGAAAATCACAAGCAGTCGCAATCTCACACCCACCACCTCTTGCCTGCCCATTTAGAAAGGCGAATGTCGGTAGAGGAAAACACGCCAGTTCGTAAAGAGCATCTTTCATTGGTGAAAGCATTCGGTAAGCCTCTTCCTTCGTTAGTTCACCGTGGAATTCTTGTAAATCTCCTCCGGCACAAAATGCTCTGTCCCCTGCACCGCTTATGACCAGGCATTTTAAATTTTCTATTGCACGTGCTTGTTTTAAGGCATCGCGTAGTTCTGAAATCACCTTTTGTGTAATCGCATTCATTTTTTCTGGGCGATTTAGTACAATATGGGCATATCCCCTGTCACTAACTGATAGAATCACTTGTCCCATGTGAAGCTCCCCTTGCTTAGAATTTTTCAAGAACGCATTTGCCATCCCGATTAAACGTAAAAAAAGAGCCTGAAAAAAATCAGGCCCTCTCATAAACAATTTCTACTGTTCAACTACTTGTTTTCCGTTATATTGTCCACAAGATTTGCAAACATGGTGTGGTTTTGAGTACTCGCCACAGTTCTGGCATTCTACCATACCAGGTATGTGTAGTTTTTTGTGAGTACGACGTTGGTTTTTAACCTTTTTGGATGTTTTACGCTTAGGTACTGCCATGTTGTACACCTCCTTTTATTTACGACCGAGAAAACCGTGATGATTTTCTTATTCGTTATTTTCTTCTTCATTCAATAATGATTGCAGCTTAGCCATTCGAGGATCCACTTTCTTTTCCTCCGGTTCCTCTGTAACCACCTGCCAACCCTTACCTTCCGTAAGAGCTTGATCATGTGCCTCTTCATCATCTGAAAATACCCGAGTCGGAACCTCTAATATTACATTTTCCTTGATATAGGGCGTTAAGTCAAGCATTTCTCCACTTATTGGATGAATCTCACTGTCATCTTCCTTTTCATAATACGGCGAAAGATTAAATTCCTCCCTTGCCTCGATATGAAAAGGATAGTCCACATCGACTAATGTTCTTGCACAAGGCAAAACCATTTCACCTTCAATGGAAAATGTTACTGAAATATCATCACCGCGTCTTCTCGCTTGACCCTGTACATGAACAGGAGGAATCCTGCGAATGTCGTTATTCATATTCTCTAATTCGCGAATATCTACATCATCTTCAAATACAAACGGCTCATCGCCTGCTTGATTAAGTTTTTGTAGAGGAAATTTCATAGTTATCACCTCATGGCAACAAGAGTTATTGTAAAAGGATTTAGGCTATTTGTCAATATTTTTTCTTTACACCCTTTCACAATGACGCTTATTTCTATTTTGGTTTAAGATATACTTTTCTCGTTCATCTTCGGTTATTTCCACTTCTTCATGATAAAATAAAAACAGCATTCATTCAATAGTTCTGTTATGTTCTAGTATTAAACGAAGGAGGACTTTCATACGATGAAATCTTGTGGAGTTATTGTAGAGTATAATCCCTTCCATAATGGTCATGCCTATCATATCGAGCAAAGCAGGGAAACGGCCCAGGCAGACTGTATGGTTGCTGTAATGAGTGGGAATTTCCTACAAAGAGGGGAACCCGCCATTATTGATAAATGGCAGAGGACACGAGCTGCTCTTCAATCAGGAGTGGACTTAGTCTTGGAACTTCCTTATTTATTCGCCGTCCAACATAGCGATTACTTTAGTCGAGGTGCTGTACAAACCTTATCTAATGCTGGGGTTGACGCGATATGTTTCGGAAGTGAAAATGGCGCGATTACACCATTTATAAAAGCTCACGAAACGCTCACAGCTCATGGTGAGGTGTTTAATAACAACTTGCGCAAACATTTGGATGAAGGTCTTTCGTATCCTGAAGCGGCTCGATTTGCTTACGAGGATATTGGAATTGCCTCTATTGATCTTGGACAACCAAATAATATTCTTGGGTATAGCTACATAAAACAAATCCTTGATCATCATAGGCATGTCACACCATTCACCATTGAAAGAACGGGGAGTCAATACCACGACCAACATATGGACGGCTCAATCGCAAGTGCCACAAGTATTCGTAAAGAACTGCTTGCCCACGGCGAAATGACCGAGAAAGCTCTTGATGCCATTCCTTTACCTACATTAGATGGCCTAAACGAATATTATCAAAAAAATAAGGTCTGGCATCACTGGGAACATTACTTTTCTTTATTGCAGTACAAGATCTTGACAACACCGGCTGAACAATTACAGCTTATTCATGGTGTGGATGAAGGGTTAGAACATCGTTTTAAGAACGCCATTAAAAAAGCAACGAGTTTTCACCAGTTAATCGAAAACGTTAAAACCAAAAGATACACATGGACACGTTTACAGCGTACATGTGTTCATATTCTAACTGGGCTTACTAAAGAAGAGGCACGGCATTGGTTACATGAAGGGACTGCCTATGTCCGTGTGCTTGGTATGAACAAAACCGGACAAAGCTATTTGAATGTACAAAAAAAGCGGATGAATGTTCCATTGCTTACACAGCCCCAGCAATGGTCTCATCCTGTTCTCGACATGGAAGAAAGATCCGTAGCAGCCTACTATAGTGCCCTCCCTGCTCAACAAAGGGTGGAATGTATGTCAAAGGAGTATGGCTCACCCGTACGTATATAAGCGTAAACCCTTAGTCAGCAATAACATAACATAAAGGGAGGGCCAACATTTTCTTAGCAGCTCACTGACCGTGGAGAAAACATCAAATCATATAACGAGCAGCATATAGTTTAGCGGTGTTCTTAACACATATTTTAACACTTGACTGAACAAACAAAACCGCCTGGAAAGGTAACTTATCCAAGCGGTTTTTGAATACCTTATATTTGATTGTTAGGTCAATAAACTTAAAGAGAATAAGGGTCCGTTTATGGAAATAGTAGAAGTGGAGTCACTGTTGTTGCAGGGATAATGGGAATTTGATTATTGAATTAAAAAGCCGTTATCTGAAATAAAGGTTAGGAACAGAATCATGTTATAGAAACAGAGATACGGGTCAAGGGAACGGCTACTAGTAGCGAGAGTACATGTTATCAGCCATGACTACTATAATCGTGCGCATCACACTAAGAACTTAAGCTAAACGTTAAGGATGTAGGCGTGAAAATGTGTACCAATACATGCGGGATTGGCTACTATTACAAGTGGTTCCGTTCACCTTAATAATCATAAGGGGGAGGGGAAACGGCGAGACCCCGCAGGCGAGGAACGAGCTGAGGAGGCTCGGCACTTGCCCGCGGAAAGCGAGTCGTTTCCCCACCCCCTTTCTGCCTTTTATAACGGAACCCATACGAGAAGAAACAACTAGACTGCAATTTAGCAATAAAAAAACATAGCACAATTTCTGATGTTAAAAATAATGTTACATTGATATACAAGCAAAAAATAGCATACCAATCACAATACGCTTTGGTATGCTATTACACTTGTTCATTCAATTTTTCTCCACCAAAAGTGAGCTGTTTTAACTTTTCAGCACTCCTTTTACTTATTCCTTTGGTTCCAACTCTTTTAAATAATCCAATGCATCTTGAAAGGTATCAACAGGAACAATTTTCATATCTGTCCCTATCTCTTCTGCTGCTTTTTTAGCTACTTCATAATTGGAGCCTTCCCTTCCACCTTCATTTGGTGCAAAAAAGATATCAACACCATCTTGATCAGCTGCTACGACCTTTTTATCTATCCCGCCGATTCTTCCTACCTGACCTTGATAATTGATTTCACCAGTACCGGCTATTTGATAGCCTTTTGTAAAATCTTTCTTTGTTAATTGATCATATATTTCAAGTGAGAACATTAATCCCGCACTTGGACCGCCAATTTCACCGCTCTTAACCGTTACTGGCGGATCTACCTCAACTGTACGGTCCGTTACAAGTGATATTCCTACCCCTGCTTTATCTGGATTATCAGGAAATGTGGCAAGTTCAATTTCCTTCTTGAGCGTTTCCCCAGCTCTTTTAACCGTCAGGGAAACCGATTCTCCTTCATCAAACCCACCCACATAATTCACAAGTTCAGTCGATTCATTAATTTTTTCACCATCTACTTTAATGATCTCATCACCAGCTTTAAGCTGGTCTGCAGCAGGCATACCTTTAAGGACATTCACGACATAAACGCCTTCATAATTAATATCAATATCTTCTCCTGCTGCTTCATAGGCAACAACCTTTGCAGCTTCTTGAGAAGATTCCATCATTCTTAGCTGGGCATGAAAATACTCTTCTTCAGATATTCCTTCTGGCCTGATTTCATCTAGTGGATGGATCTGTTGAAATGGCCTTACTTTCGCCATAAGCCATTGAATAGGTGTGGCCTGTCCGCCCCTGACGGTAACCAAATGCATATCTCCTTCACTTGGATAGTTATTTGTTACTTCAACAAAAGGATCTAACGCGTCCGCATTCCCCGGTTTATAAATATAATAAGGTAAACGGTAGGCCCCTAAAAAAGCAACAATTAAAATTGTAATAATTCCCGTTATTATAATCCGTTTATTGGCTTTCATACTATGATGTCTCCTTCCAGTTGGCAATCTTCTGTTTTATTGCGTCCATCTGTAATAGGGCTGCTGCTTCCCCTGCTTCAATGATTTCCTTACTATTTGTAAAAGCGCGAGAACTATATGTCGTTACATTTGGACGAATCATAATATCTGCATCTGAGGAGATCCCCATCGCAGTAGTAAGCTCATCTTGCATAATATCGATGCTTTGGATAATGACATCATATATAGAGTGGATGTTTGGGTCCGCATCGAAATGAGAGCAGTCAACAGCAATAACGATATCAGCCCCCATTTGTTTTACGACAGAAACAGGTACTCGATCAATCACACCTCCGTCAATATACAAACGGTTATCAATCTTCTCAGGAACAAATATCCCCGGGATCGCAATACTTGCTCTTACAGCATCACTCGCAGGTCCGCTTTGAAATACTTTCTTTTTACCAGCCGATAAATCTGTAGCAATAATCGAGATGGGCAAGTTAAATTCTTCAATTGATTTACCAAACGTAAACAAACGGATATACTCCTTAATTCTTCGTCCCTGAATGAAACCCATTTTCGGAACAGTAAAATCAAGGTAATACTTCCGTTTGAACGTGAAGGCTAATTTATATAAGTCTTCAATCCGTTGTCCCGCTGCATAAAATGAACCAACGAGAGCCCCCATACTGCTTCCTGCAATCATACTTATAGGCACTCCATGATCGCTCAATACTTTAAGTACTCCTAAATGCGCAAAGCCTCGAGCACCTCCTGAGCCAAGAGCCAGCCCTATTTTAGGATGCGGCACACGACATCTCTCCCTTGCCAAACAATCGATTGATTCTATTTTATGGTATATCTACGCCACTTATGAGCGTACATATAAGAGGGGACAACCATTACGCTTTAAAATCTACCCCCATTTTACTATGGATGATTTTAGAAGTACAGAAAACGACTGTGTAAAGGTGTGATTGATATTGCTAAATTAACAACGGCCGCTTTCACTCTCTTATTGCTCTTTTTTACATTTGCACTCATTCTCTTTCCAGGGGCTGCCTTAACCGCAAGCTTACGAGGACTGGACTTGTGGGCGACTAAAGTCTTTCCGTCTTTACTTCCCTTCTTCATTATTGCGGAATTGCTATTTGGTTTCGGTGTCGTTCACGGTGTGGGCGCTCTTTGCGAACGGTTCATGCGCCCATTGTTTAATGTACCAGGGACGGGTGGATTTGTTTGGGTGATGGGTATGGTTAGTGGTTATCCTGCCGGTGCAAAGTGGACAAGGGATTTGCGAGAAAATGGGCATATTACGCAAATTGAAGCTGAACGCCTCGTTTCATTTTCAAACGCTTCTAGTCCGCTCTTCCTTATTGGGGTTGTTGCCGTTGGATTCTTTGCCGACCCCGCATTAGGTCTTTTCATCGCTGCTGCCCATTATGGAGGTAATTTATTGGTAGGTCTTGGGATGAGATTTTACCGATACAGAGAGGAGCCGCCATCAGCCAAAGCTCAAACAAAGTCTATATTGGAAGCACTTAAGCTGATCCACTATACAAGGATGAATGATGAACGTTCATTTGGTCAGCTGCTCGGTGATGCTGTTGTACGTTCAGTACAAACACTATTACTAGTAGGCGGATTCATTATGTTATTCTCTGTGCTTACAGAGCTTCTCAAACAAACAGAAGCGATTCAGTTATTTTCAATTCTATTTACACTAGTCGGCATCCAGGAAGTCTATCAAATCCCTCTCACCGCAGGATTATTTGAAATAACGACAGGGATTAACGCATTAACAGATACTCACACTCCCTTATTGACACAGCTTGTTTTCGTCAGCTTTATTCTTGGATTTCATGGTTTATCTATCCAAGCACAAATCGCGAGTGTTCTATCGGATACCGATATACGTTTCGCCCCTTATTTTTGGTCAAGGATTGCACAAGGAACTTTTGCAGCCATTCTCATCTTCATTTTTTATCAATTCCTCGATATTAGTAAAAGCTCTGTTGATGCTTGGACTGGCAGCCACACTCAGGAGAGCGTCCTTTTTTCATTTCTAGACTATTATGGTCCACCTTTCACCTTTTTCATGCTTGCCTATACTATGTATTTGTTGTTGAAAACAAAATCGCCCCGGTAGATCGTTTCTAATGACGAACCGCTTACATGTCACTGGCGCCTATTCAAGCAGAACATAGAAAAGGCAGCTGCATGCCATGCAGCTGCCTTAATTATTTATATTTATCTCGTAACGCTTCCTCAACTGGCGGTGGAACTAAATCCGCTATATTAGCTCGGTATTTAGCCACCTCTTTGACAATGCTCGAACTCAGGAACGAATACTGATTATTCGTCATCATAAAAAATGTTTCGATTTCTTCATTAAGCTTCCGATTCATCGAAGTGATTTGCATCTCATATTCAAAGTCACTGACTGCTCTCAATCCACGAATAATAGCTTGGGCACCCTTTTCCTCAGCATAATCCATTAGGAGTCCATCACAACCATCGACGGAAACGTTGGGCAAGTCCTTCGTTACTTCTTCTAACAGAGCCACACGCTCATTCACATTAAACAACGGGGCTTTGCTTTGATTATTGAATACCGCTACTGTCACATGGTCGAAAACTTTCGCTCCGCGTTGAATAATATCTAAATGTCCGTATGTAACGGGATCAAAGCTGCCTGGACAAATCGCTAACCTTGTCATATTGTCACCTCAGTTCGAAAAATAGAAACACCTATATTGCTTCCATACTTCTCGGATTTTATTTGCTTAAGATTCCCTACTTGTTCGGGAATATCCTCTGATGCATCATGCTCACAAACAACGATCCCGCCATCTGCAATGAGCGCTTCATTTAACAGCGCTTCCATTAATTCCTTATAAGAAAATTTTTTATAAGGGGATCTAAAAATATGTATTGAAAAGAAAGCCCTCTCTTTCCAGCCGCTTTAATCGCACGAAATGCGTCCGTTCTGAAAACTTCAGCCCGATCCCTTAACTTAAGAGCATCAAGATTCTCGTGAATAACCTGTACGGCCTTTTGCTGCTGATCAACAAACACACTGTGCTCAGTGCCGCGGCTTAGTGATTCAATGCCTAGACCACCGCTTCCTGCAAATAGATCTAACACTTGTCCACCATCAAAGAAAGGCCCAATGATTTGAAACAATGACTCCTTTACCTTATCTGTAGTAGGTCTCGTTCTATGATTAGGTACAGGTTTAAGCTGTCTTCCCTTATGTACGCCTGCAATTACCCTCATAACTTGCCACCTCTCTCATCCGCATTCACAACTATCCTACCACAAATAGATAGGAGCAGGAAACGTTTCACATGAGCTACCTGTTTAAAAATAAATACTAAGATTTTCGTATAATTTAAAAGAGAAGTGGTGATACTGATTTGTGAAGCAGGAATTCTGCTTCTGAAAACGGAGAAGGCTTAATTCCCCATAGGTCCTTCTTCCGGTTTCTCCTCTCCCTTTGCTTTTTGTTTCCATATAGAAGCAAAAAGAAGGGCTGTCCCAAGTAGGACAGCCCTATTTTTTTATTCAAGAAAACTTTTCATCGCTCCCTGTTCCGTGCTAGAGTAATGAATAGAACAATGGAAAGGGACGATGCAAATTGATCCAAAAATTTATTGAACTCGGAGAAGGGTATGCGGATATTTACGAACTTACTGAATTAGGCCGGCAAATGCCTGATCGAATACAACACGCGATTGCTTTTTACAGTGAAAAGTCAAATCGTCCAGTTGCCTCTCTCGCACTCATTATGAAACCTACCCCTGAGCAAAAGTTTCAACCAATCTATCTATGCAGAGAAGGGATCCCTAACCCGCATGAAAGGCCGAACCAACGTTTTGAACTTTTCAAGGAGATGGTGGAAAGCAGTGAGAAGAAAGTGAATGAATTCACGGTTAAACCTTCAAATGCCTTCCCCGAAACCGAGTTGTATTATCAATATTTAATCGGTATCCTTAGAACGAACAAATTTATTCCTCCACTCTCATAATAGACGTCGAGTGCGCATTTTAAAAAATAGACGTTCGCAGTATGGCGAACGCCTATCAAATCCCCATCTTATAATCATACTGCTTTGCTTTATCCGGTTTGGCATTTTCATAATCCGTTCTAATATCGGGTTTGTGTGATAGAATGACCCGGGAAACAAACGGCATACGTTCGAGTTTCTCCATTTTAAACTCCGTGTCCTCCTGATCCACATATAGGAGGGCATATTTTTGCTTTTTTGAAGCATGAATTAAATGACCGTGCTTCTTAATTTGACGGATATTTTTCATATGTTGAAAATATACGATGATTCCTTGTCTTTTTACCCTCATAAGATTCCCTACTTCGTTTAGTATTTATGATGATTTTACCAAAAAATTTCATGTTCTTCAATCAAACCACAAGATATTTATAGAAACTCACTTGGAAAATATAAAGAAAACGCCTGTCCCCTTGCACATATATCTTTACGCAAGAAACAGGCGTTCTATGTGTACTGATGCACGTTTTTACGTACCCAGTAAATAATTATGTTAATTAGCAGGCTTATGAAGCACAGCCACAACCTCCGCCAGAACCGCAGCCACAGCCTGAATCAGTAAACACCATACCATTTCTTGGTACCTTAATCTGCTCACTCACGCTAAAAGCAACACTTTGGCTAATTTCGTCCAAGAGCTTTTGAACTTCCCGCTCAGCCTTTTTATAGTGAGCCACTGTTTCATGCATGTCCATTTCACGCTTAACCCCACGTACACTCTTCATTATATTATTGTAATCAGGGTGATAGCGACCAAAACGTTGCACATCTTCATATTGCTCTTTCATATTATTAAAATCGCGGATTAATTTTTGAGCGTCAGCATCAGATTCCAGATCTTGTTTGGCTTGTTGATAATTTTGCATCACTTCTGATTCCATTACCATTTTGCCAATAGATTCGGAATAGTCTAATACATCGACAATTTCCATTGTTGCTAACATAGTTGGTGTCACCTCCAACCCTATTGTACCAAATGGAAAGGCAGAATGAAATATGTGAAATCATTCTGCCCAGTCTCCTCTAATAATAGGGGTACCCCATCGTTTCTTGTCTAGTTTTCTTCTGGTTTTCACGTTGTACGGTTGTAATAAGCTGCTGAATCTGGCCTATGGCTCCATCCAGATCGTCAATATGCTTTGAGACATCTTCCCAATTCACATCCTGCATAAGATCTCCAAACTGTTTCATCCAATCCTTTTTATTACTATTCGTTTGTGACTTGGCTTTAGGTAACGACTTCCAGAAGGAATCTTCTTCTCCTAAAATCATCCACTTCTCATAATAACTTTGGATCAGATTATGGTTCTTCCTTATTTGACTTTTCACATTTGGATTGGCATCAACAAAATTCTTGAATTGCTGAACACTTGGGTGCAAGACTTTTTCACTCATATTACTACACACCTCACTATAGAAATCTACTCTATAGCCTATGCGCCAGCCTAAAAACTGTTCATGGCAGTGATAAGAAGTTCTGCGTGTAATACAGATGATCTACGCCTACCCCGATATGTGTGTATCGTTTATCGAGTAATGATGCACGATGTCCTTCACTATTCAACCAGCCATGAATAGCGGCAGTAGCATCAATGTGCTGTGCTGCAATGTTCTCCCCAGCTCTTACAAAAGGGACATCTCCCAGCCTCAACCTTTCGCCGACACCGTTTCCATTTTGTGAATGATGAGAGAAATAATTATTCTGATTCATGTCTCTGCTATGGCTAAAAGCAACTTTTGCGGCTTCCTTATGTTTCTTTAACCTATCAACCCCCTTGCTCGAACGAATATAATTCGTCATCTCGTAAATTTGTCGTTGAGACCCTTCATTAATTTCACGCCAGTCATCCTCTGTAAGTATCTGTTGCTGCGGTAATTCACCCCTATAGGTTAATTGATAGGGCTGAAGCGTTAATAGAATATCGTTTCTTACTGCACGGATCGCCGAAAGTTTATCGGTAAAGGTATCAAAGTATAGTTGAGCAGACCATTGATCATTTAAGGCAATAAGAGGTCTCTCATTAAGATCTTTGGCTGTCAACTCAAAAGAAAACATTCCATCCTTGAGTGGGAACTTGTTTTGAAAAGCATACTCTTGGTTTAACCGATCATAGCTCTCACCAGTCTTCAAATGCTCGTTTAAATATTGATCGTAAGTAACACTCGTAACCACAGTATCGTCCTTGATGCCAATTTGAAAGTATTGTTCATCTTTGGAATATACCCACCAGTCATATCCATATGAACTTTTATCGATCCTCTCAGGTTCCCCGAATTTTGCAAGGATCTCCTCACTTGATGCCCCTAACCATTTAAAAAAGCCCTCTTGTAAGTGCGCTTGGGACTCTCCATTTTCTAAGTTCTCCTCACCAATAGGCGGTTTGGATGTTTCTTTACCTTCTTCTGCTAATTCACGTGAGGATGTTGTCTCTATCATAAAATAAATCACCCCACATAGCAGAAAAAACAACAGTAAGCCCGTTACCTTTTTCCCCATAGCCTACTCCCCTTTCAACCCTCTTCTATACAATATAAGCTAGACAACCCCCTTCTATGAAAAAAAATATAAAACGACCTTCTATAAATGAATATAGAAGGTCGTTTTAAAAAGCTTATTAATGGAGCTCAGGACGCTCCGAAATATCTTGTAAAGCAACACCAGCAGCATGATCAGACATATCATCCTTAGATAAATCGCCTAGGGAGATAATCCCTGTCAACTTCCCATTCTCTACTACGGGAAGCCGACGAACTTGATGCTTAGCCATTAACTGGCTGGCTTCTTCTAGAGATGTCTCTGGACTAACATGATAGAGATGATCACTCATGACTTGTTGAATAGGTGTAGTATCAGGACTCTTTCCTGCGTACCCTCGAATGACCAAATCACGGTCAGTTACCATTCCCATTAATTGTCCATTTTCATCAGCAATGGGGATGGCACCAACATTTTGTTGTTTCATCATGCTAGCAGCATCATATAAAGTTTCATTAGATTGACAAACAGATACGTCACTTGTCATCACATCTTTTACAGTCTTCATGGAATATCCTCCTTAAAAAAATCAGCTGTCGGTATGTATTGTTCCCGAATTCTTAAATTTATTACATGCACGGCTATGCAATTTATAGTATAATTAAGTGACTGTCAGTAAAGTATGTAAAGTAAATGGAGTCGTTAATGACGACCAAGTGGCAACTTGTTCTTTTTCATACTAAGCTTATGAAAGATACATAATAATTGTGAGGTGTATGCAATGAAATTGGAAGGTACAGGAATCGACGGCCTACTCATTGATGTGGAGCCGCTTACTACAATCATGGAAAGTAATGGATTTATTTTAGGTGGATCCTGGGATTATGAACGAGTAAGCTACGATTATAAAGTAGATTCTCCAGAGAAAAACATTACGTATTATATTCGTATTCAAGGGTACGCTATTGAAGGTGATGTGGATAAAAGGAATGCTGTTATCCAACTGGTGACCCCCCTACTAGGTAAGCATCATTATCCACACGGCGTTGAATACGGCGAGCAAGAAGGATTCTCTTCAAGTATGATTGATAAAGCAACTAATGCAGTTAAAAAAATACAAGAACAAGTCGCACAACATCAAAAATCATAATAAAGACCAAGTGATTCAAGAGTCGCACACCGCTCTGGTGAGCGGCTCTTTTCAGTTACATACTTTTAAAGGCTAAGAAGGGAGTAACGTGATAAATTGTTCCGCTATCTAACTAAACGTCAATGGATGCTCATCCTACTCGCTTTACTTTTTATTATTGCAGGGTATTTCATTCTGCCGATATCAATTCCGCTCATAATCGCACTGATTACCGCCTTGTTTTTAAGTCCTTCTGTGCGATGGATTCAATTTCGATTTCGGATTAACAGAAAGATGTCAGTTACGATCGTCTTTCTCTTATTTCTATTGTTAATTAGCTTGTTGGGTACATACGCAGTAACTGGAGCCATTACACAGATCGTCCAACTTGCAGATAATGCACCATCCTATATTAATCAAATCAATAATGTGTTTATTAATTGGGAAAATAACTTAGATAGCTTCACACAAAATATGCCGCCAGAATTTGTTGATAAAGTAACTAGCGAACTACTGAGCACTTTGGATGCGACAACACAGACGGTTTCACAGAAATTGCAGCTTGGAAATATTGCTGCAATTGCGGCAAAGATCCCAGAGTATCTCGTAAGTTTCCTTGTTTATCTTATTGCTTTATTCTTGTTTATGTTAGATATGCCACGATTAAGAGAGAAGATGCATAATCAATTGACCGAAGCTACATCAGAGAAGGTTAAATTCATGAATGCCCGTTTATCTTATGTAGTTTTCGGTTTTTTAAAAGCACAATTCTTAGTCAGTATTATTATATTTATCGTATCTCTGATCGGACTTTTCTTGATTGCACCAGAGGTAGCCATTGTAATGTCACTGGTTATTTGGGTCATCGACTTCATACCAATTATTGGTTCGATCGCCATATTAGGGCCGTGGTCTTTGTACATGTTCATCACCGGAGACATCACTTTAGGAACAAAACTTGCGATACTGGCTATCATTCTGTTAGCCATTCGTAGAACCGTGGAGCCTAAAGTAATGGGTAGTCACATTGGTTTATCTCCGCTTGCTACATTAATTGCAATGTATCTAGGCTTACAACTAATCGGATTAATGGGCTTTATCCTCGGTCCGCTTACACTGATTGCTTTTAACTCAGCTAAAGAAGCAGGTATCATTAAGTGGAACTTAAAAATATAACCAAAGTTTTTTAAGCATAGACCTTTGTTATACATTTTCTCATAAAATCCCGAAGTCAACGATTTGACTTTCGGGATTTTTATTGTTGTTTTTTAGGAGATGTCGTTCCTTTATCATGAGAGATTTTTTCTATCTTAAAAGTAATGATATCTTCTTTTCTTGAAGTTTGATCGAATCCACTATTGATGAGCACTCTTTGTGAGGGAATATTTCCTTTAGCACATTCGGCTTCTACACCTTTAACACCTGGTTGTTGAAAAGCCCAGTTACATATTGCCTTTACAGCCTCTGTAGCAAAGCCTTGATTGCGTTTTGAGATAACAACCTGGTAACCAATCTCAAGTACCCCATCCCTTCCCTTCCCTTTAAATCCAATATCACCAAGAATCTCTTCTGCGTTTCGGTCAACCATCACCCATGGCCCATAACCCAACTCATTTTGGTTTTTTTCTAACATCTCTACGTATAGAGGTAATATCGCTTTTAAACCATCGTGCGGCCAGTTCTCATCCCACGGCAATTGAAAAGTGTGGTAAAAAACGAGAGGCTTTTTTATAATCAATTGCGCTAAATCAATTGAGATGGGTATAAATCTTATACGACTCGTCAAAAACTCCATCTAATGTCACTCCTTTTCAGCTGATACAGTGCTATCTACTTACTCTTACGATCCATTTACCCTTTTATAAGTTATTAAAAAAGCAATTAGATTACAATAATAATCTAATTGCTATCTTGTCAGCCTAATTTGATAGAGTGTCCTGTGCTTCTGTTCTTAAAAGCCAAAAATAGCTTTCAGCATACTAGTGGTCGTCCCACCATCATAAATAATATATAACAGAAGGTACACCATAACCCCCGTAACGGCTGTACTAAACCAAATAATACTCGTTATCGGCCCAACTTTACGGTGTTTAGGGATTTTCCTTTTGAAGCCTAACGTTAGCGAAACGATTCCAAATACTGCTCCTACAGTTGCCAGGATAATATGGAAAATCAGAAAAATCGTATAGAAAATTTTTAAATCATCTGGACCGCCAAAGCTCGTATTTCCTACCAAGATCGTTCGGCTTACATAAATAACAAAAAATGTTAATGCACTAATAGAGGCGGCAATCATTGTAGCTCGATGTGCCTGAGGCCTATTTATAGCAATTAATCGCCATCCAATAGCTACTAAAATGGCACTTAGTACGATGAAGAACGTACTTAATGTTGGTAATAATGGCATGTGCTTTCTCCTTTTACAGTAAATCTCTAATGACTGGATATAATCATTTTATAAGACTGCTACCGGCATCATGTATCGGTTTGGACATGAGTTGGCAATGGATCAATTGTATCCCTTTCACGATTAAACCAGCTGAAAAAGATATGGGCAATAATAGCACCAAAAATAATCTCTTGTGTAACCTTCATAATGATTCCACCAAGCTGCTGATCTTGAGTTATCGGCATTGAGGTAAAGTATTCAGGACCACTTAATTGATTTGATAAACCAGCCAGTACATCTGTCGGTACACATAAGCTCATCGCTTGGAGCCAGGCACCTGATTGTGAATAAGTATCATAGAGTGGTGTCCCGGAGAAAATAATTAAACCACAGGCTGGCGTAATTAATACTCCATTAGCAAAAATAAAACCAATTTTTAAAATCGGGCTCATCCGATCAGTTTCTTCAATAGGAGGATAGACAGCCAACCACATACAAAAGGCCGTAAACAATATAACCGTAGTAATCACCGCATGGGCAATTTCGCTTGATTTAGCGTAATCGAATATATCTGGCATATGATAGATGGAAAACAATCCATTAAATAATAATAAAGAGATTAACGGCCTTGTTAACAGTCGTAAAACGGAACTGAGTACTGGAACATCAAAAACCTTTTTCCAAATCCACACAGGAATACCTTTAATGACTAGGAGTGGGAATAGTAAGTAATATAGTGCCATTTGAATCATGTGTGCTGTAAACATGATATGGGCCATTAAATCTATTGGAGCTCCTTTTATAATGTATAACAGAACCATGCCACTATAAAACATAACCTGTTGAAAAGTGGTAGGCTTTGATTCTCCTTGCTTCCGTTTTGGACCAGTGATTATGAAGTAAACGATAGAAAGTACTAAAACAAATAGCAAATAATAGGGACTCCACAAAGCTCGAAACCCGAATATTTGAAGTTCTAACCACATAGGTATCTCACCTCAGATTAAGTATATACTTGATACTCTTCCATTTTATCTAACTTTCGCCTAAAACACGAGTCTTGTCTGCTATCTTTTTTATTGTTCATAATTTAGACATAACTAAACGCTGGAAAGGTGTAAGCACACACTCTGGAAGTAATGACAAATAGGAGGAAATTCATCTTTTCTCACACCTTCTAACATAAGAAAAAGACCGGAAAATCCGGTCTTTTTTTCTCATTTACCACCAAATAATAGTGGTAAAAGTAATAATCGTTAACGTTGCAACACCAATACCGCCATACATCATTACAGCAACCATATCATGTCCTTTATTCTTCATATGCATGAAATAGTACAACTGGAAAAGCACCTGCACCACGGCTAGTAAGAGCAGTGTAGGAATAAGGAAATAGGAGTTAACTTCCAACAGAACCATACCAAAAGCAACGAATGTGAACAGAATCATCATAATAAAACTAATCACTTGCTGTTTCATTTCTTCTTTATTCTGCTTTTTTTCAAAGTCCATTTGTTGACTAGGGGATTTTGAGTGATTTGCCATCATTTAACCCACCTTTCCCATCAGATATACGACAGTAAAGATAAAAACCCAAACAACATCAATGAAGTGCCAATAAAGACTGGCAATATAAAACTTTGGAGCATTGTAAAGGTTAAGTCCACGCTTTGAATTACGGATCATCAGTGCAACAATCCAAGATAACCCAAATAGTACGTGGCCACCATGGAAGCCAACTAAAGTATAGAAGGCAGATCCGAAGGCTGAGGATTGAAATGTAAATTCATACTCGTGTACATAATGCATGAACTCATAAATTTCGAAGCCTAAGAAAGCTAAGCCCAATAGTACGGTAATGCCGAGCCACAGCTGCATCTTACCAAAGTCGTTATTTTTCATGTGGTACATTGCATACACACTAGTTAGAGAACTCGTTAACAGGAGCATCGTCATAATAAATACGAGCTCAAGTCCAAATAAGTTCTCAGGTGTATTCTCTCCCATTGTTGAACCATTTAATGCAAGATACGTACCAAATAAACTTGCAAAAAGTACGGTTTCACCGCCTAAGAAGAACCAAAAGCCAATAAATTTATTTTTTCCTTCAAGGGTGGCTTTTTCCGGCTCATGTGGCATTTGTTTAGGATTCAATACATCCTCATTACTCATTATTCGCCAGCCCCCTTCTCAAGATCTTCTTTATGAATATGGTGTCCAATGTCATCTTTCACTGAACGTGTAAGCATAGATCCAAGGGTGATCCCCATTCCAATAAACACGGCAATCAGCCACATTTTATTGTCAACTTGGTAGATGAACCCAAAACCTGCTATAAACAGACCTAGTGACATCATGAACGGCAGAATGGATGGATTTGGCATATGAATATCACCAAGTGGTTCAGCTGGTGTCATACCCTTCTTACCTTCGCTTTTTTCCACCCATAATGCATCGAGCCCACGAACGAGTGGGGTTTGTTTGAAATTATAATGTGGTGGTGGTGAAGGAATCGACCATTCTAATGTACGCCCATCCCATGGGTCCCCACTTGCCTGTTTTTCCTTTACGGCAGTGTAAACAATATTAATTAAGAAAACGAGTGTACCGATCGCCATTAAAAAGGCTCCTAATGTACTCACTAAGTTTCCTGTGTCCAGCCCCTGATTTGTTTGGAAAGTCCAATAACGGCGTGGCATTCCCATTAAACCTAAGAAATGCTGAATAAAAAATGTTAGATGGAAGCCGATGAAGAATAGCCAGAATGTCCATTTACCTAATTTTTCATTTAGTACTTTGCCAAACATCTTCGGCCACCAGTAATGAAGGGAGGCAAAGATTCCAAAGACTAAACCACCAACGATTACGTAATGAAAGTGAGCTACAACAAAATAGGTATCATGGTACTGGTAGTCAGCAGCAGCTGCTGCCAGCATAACCCCCGTCATACCACCAATGGTAAAGGTAGGAATAAAAGCTACCGACCACAGCATTGATGTGGTCATGCGAATACTTCCGCCCCACATCGTAAACATCCAGTTAAAAATCTTTATTCCGGTAGGGACTGCGATCGCCATTGTTGCTACAGCAAAAATGGAGTTAGCTATCGGTCCCATTCCAACGGTAAACATATGGTGTGCCCATACCATGAATCCTAAGAATCCAATCAGGACAGTTGCAAATACCATGGCTGAATATCCGAATAAACGCTTTTTAGAGAATGTAGAGAAAATTTCACTAAATGCCCCAAATGCTGGCAGTATCAAGATATATACTTCTGGGTGTCCAAAGATCCAGAATAAGTGCTCCCAAATAATAGCATTACCGCCTAGAGCGACGTCGAAGAATGCAGAGCCAAACATACGGTCAAACATCATTAGGAAAAGCCCGACAGTTAGTGCTGGAAATGCAAATAAGATAAGTGTACTTGTTACAAATACTGTCCATGTAAATAACGGCATACGCATAAAGGTCATACCAGGAGCACGCATGTTAACGATCGTAACAAGAAAGTTGATACCACCAATAAGCGTCCCCGCCCCTGATATTTGAAGACCCATTACATAGTAATCTACACCATGACCCGGCGAGGTCGTCGAAAGTGGTGCATAGTTGGTCCATCCTGCATCTGGAGCTCCTCCAGTGAACCAGGAAACGTTAAGAATTAACCCACCAAATAAAAACAACCAAAATCCTAGTGAGTTTAAAAAAGGAAATGCAACATCACGTGCTCCGATTTGTAATGGAACAACGGCATTCATAAAAGCAAATATAAGTGGCATGGCTGCTAAGAAAATCATTGTCGTACCATGCATTGTTATCATTTCATTATAAAGTCCAGCAGATATGAAGTCATTACTAGGCTCCATAAGTTGAATTCGAATTATCATCGCTTCAAGCCCACCGATTAGGAAGAAGAAACCACCTGAGACCAAGTAAAGATGTGCAATCTTTTTATGGTCCACCGTAGTTAAGTAATCCCAAATAGCAGCGCCGAGCCCACGATTTTGTGCAACAGCAGTACTCACGCTTTAACCTCCCTTAAAACCTCTTTCTCACCATTTAAAGTCATTATTCGTTACTACCTTCGTTGTTACTTCCCCCTGCAGATTCAGGAGTAATTTCAGAATGGTCTAATTGCAGCAGATAGTCTGCGATTTTACTTGCTTCCTCTTCAGAAACTAAGTTTGCCGGCATTTGGTTACCAGGTTTAATTTCATGTGGGTTAGTAATCCAATCCACTAAGTTTTCTTTTGTAGGATCAAGAATGCCTGCAATCATCGTACGGTTCCCAAAATTACTTAAATTGGGACCTACACCGGCAGCCGCGTTTCCAATCGCATGACAGCTCATACAGTTGTTTTGGAACAATTCTTGACCTTCTTGAGCAGAAGCCGTTTCAGGTTGTGCTTCAGGATCGATATTTTGCATATCTTCCTTCCACTGTTCAAATTCTTCTGGACTTACCGCTATTACTTTGAAGTCCATTAATGAGTGGGAAGGTCCGCAAAGTTCAGCACATTGCCCCCAGTATACGCCTTCCTCAAAGGCTTCTAAGTACATCGTGTTTACGTTCTCACCCGGGTTAGTATCCATTTTCCCAGCTATGGATGGAACCCAGAATGAGTGAATAACATCACTCGATTTCATGTCTAAGTACACACGTTCACCAGTTGGTATATAAAGGTCCTGGCTTGTAGCTATTTCCTGATCAGCATAATTAAAATGCCACCAGTATTGATTTCCAGTTACTTCAATAGTCAAAGCATCTTCATTACTCTGACCAGATTTGTCTGCTAAATCAAATGTCGCCTGAACAGTAGGAACAGCCAAGACTAGAAGTAAAATAATCGGTATAACTGTCCAAATTATTTCTAAGGCTTTATTTCCTTCTGTTTGTTTAGGAATGAAATCTTCCTGTCCCTTCTTTCGACGATACCGAATAAGTACAAACGTGTAAATCGCCATAACGATAACGAATACAAAAAGCATGATCGCAATACTGATCATCATTAGATCAAATATTAATTCCGATCCGTATCCTTCTGGCTTAAGTGCACTAATGTTATCAACTCCACATCCTGATAGGATGAGAGTTAATGCACCGAAAAAGATTAAAGAACGAAAATTTCGCATCCAACCTCTCATTGAGTGATACCTCTCTTTCTCTTTTGAAATCAATCTTATATTTTGGAACTAACTCCTATAGGAGATAGTTACATTAAAAAGGAAATGATAATGTGACTAGCACCATCGTTAAGAATAGGATTGTCAAATAGTTTAAAGAATAAACAAACATCCATTTTGCCCACTTATAGTCGTCTTTCATTATGAAGCCGGCCATTCCTAAAACTAACCAACCAAAAGACAGTGCAAAGGCCACACCTAAAAATATACTTCCTAATGAAACTAAGTAAATTGGCAATGGCAAGAGGCACGCCACGTAAACGACCATTTGCCGTTTCGTCATTTTGAAGCCATGTACAACAGGCAGCATTGGAATTCCCGCTGCTTTGTAGTCATCTTTCTTTCTCATAGCTAAAGCTAAAAAGTGCGGTGTCTGCCAAATAAACATGATCAAAAATAAAATGATAGCTTCTAATCGCAGTCCCGGTTCAATAGCAGCCCAGCCAATTAGAGGCGGAACAGCACCAGAAAAGCTACCGATAACTGTGTTAATAGTGTACTTCCTTTTGGACCACATTGTATAAAGGACAACATAGACAAACCAGCCGAATGCCCCGAATAGCGCGGCTTCGACAGTTGTGAATAACAGAATAATAAAACCAAGGCTTGTGACACTAATCCCCATCCATTTAATTACGTTTAACGGAATAGTTCCAGTAACGGTTGGACGAGTAACTGTACGGGACATTAAGTGATCAATATCTCTATCATACCAGTTATTTATGATACATCCACCAGCAATTAGGAAAGCGGTTCCGAACATTGTCAAAATAAATGTCAGCCAGTGTTCAGTAAAGCTTGCTCCTGTAAAATACATCGCAAGCCAAAAACCTGTAAAAGTTGTAATTAAATTGGAGTTTATAATTCCGACTTTAATTAAGCTTTTTATATCAGCTATCATAGAAGTTTCACGGACAGTCGACTTATTTATCATCTGTGAAGCTGCAGAATCAACTGTTCTTGGATTATCCATCGAAATATCTTCCCTCCTTCTACCTTTTATAGCATAGTCAAAAAAGCTATAAAAAAGTCATGATTCCCCATATTAGTAAACATTTCATGAGAAACATCAAAATAATTGTATCATGGAATTTAAGTTCTATCTATTTCTATATCACAATTTTATTAAAATGTGACAATTATGTGAACCACCTCTGAAGGGGCTTTACAGCTATTTATATAATAAAGCTAAAATTACACACCTTTATATTTCTAGCAAATTAATGGAAACAATGCAAGTTTTTTTGGGATAAAATTTAATTTAAAAACCCGGCTCATTTTCGGAGCCAGGTTTTTATTAGTTTTATTTAAATTCAATGAGTAAATCTCCGACATGGATCGCTTCATTGTTTTCTACATAAATATCTTTAATTTCACCATCGAAAGGTGCTTGGACCGTTGTTTCCATCTTCATTGCCTCTGTAATCATGAGATGGTCACCTTTTTTGACTTTCTCACCTTTCTCAGAAATTACTTTAACCACTGTTCCAGGCATGCTCGCTCCAATATGCTTGGTGTTGGATTTATCAGCTTTCGGCCGTTCCTGAACCGTAGCTTTCACATTTAAGTCTTTAATGACCACTTCACGAGGCTGACCATTCAACTCAAAATAGATCGTTCTCGTTCCATCAACTTGTGCCTCTCCAATAGAAACAAGTTTCACGATCAATGTTTTTCCTTGTTCAATTTCAACTTCAATCTCTTCACCCAGACGCATCCCATAAAAGAACGTTGGAGTATCGAGAACTGACATATCTCCATACTGCTCTGTAAACTTCTGGTGATCCATAAAGACTTTTGGATACAAAGCATGACTGATCAAATCAAAACTCGTCACTTGTCTGTCTAAGGTGTGGAACAAAGTTTCTTTTAGTTCTTTGAAATCTACAGGATCTAGTAGTTCACCAGGACGAACTTTTATCGGCTGTCTTCCTTTTAAGATAATTCCTTGCAGTTCGGATGGGAACCCTTCATGTGGTTGACCTAAATGACCTTGGAAAAGTTCAACAACACTATCAGGGAATGCCAAGGATTCCCCTTGCTCATATACGTCATCTTCATTTAGGTCATTTTGTACCATAAACAAGGCCATGTCCCCGACAACTTTTGAGGACGGCGTAACTTTTACGAGATCACCAAACATATCGTTTACTCTACGATACATATTCTTTACTTCATCCCAACGATCGGCTAAGCCCACAGCACGTGCTTGCTGCTGTAAATTACTATATTGTCCACCAGGCATTTCATGATGGTAAACCTCTGTATGCGGAGCCATCATGCCACTCTCGAAGTCTTTGTAAAACTTCCTCGTATCTTCCCAGTAATGGCCTAACTGTTCATAGGCGGATATATTTACATTCGGCTTACGCTCATTACCTTCTAGCGCGTAGTAGAGGCTGTTTGCACTTGGTTGAGAGGTAAGACCTGCCATAGAGCCGGTTGCGACATCGACAACATCCACACCAGCCTCAATCGCTTTTGCGTACGTAAAGATCCCATTACCGCTTGTATCATGTGTGTGCAAATGAATAGGTATATCAACTGTATCCTTCAAGCTGGAAATGAGCTGGTAAGCTGCCTCAGGTTTAAGCAGCCCTGCCATATCTTTAATTCCAAGAATATGAGCACCTGCATCTTGCAGTTCTTTTGCTAAGTTTTGATAATATTTAAGGTCATACTTTGGTCTAGAAGCATCCATAATATCTCCTGTATAGCACATGGCCGCCTCTGCCACCTTATTATTTTCACGTACAGCATTAATTGTCAATTTCATGCCTTCGACCCAGTTTAAACTATCGAAAATTCTAAATACATCAATTCCTGCATGTGAGCTCTTTTCCACAAACTCACGAATGAGGTTATCTGGATAGTTTTTATATCCTACAGCATTAGAGGCACGCAACAACATTTGGAAAAGGACATTAGGAGATTTTTCTCTAAGTTTAAGCAATCTTTCCCAAGGATCTTCATTAAGGAAGCGGTAGGAAACATCAAAGGTTGCCCCTCCCCACATTTCAAGGGAGAATAGATTAGGCAATAATCGTGAAGTCGGCTCTGCGATTGTTTGCAGATCCTTCGTTCTTACTCTAGTTGCAAGTAACGACTGATGAGCATCACGGAAAGTTGTATCTGTTAAAAGGACTTCATTCTGCTGCTTCAGCCATTCTGCCAAGCCTTCAGGGCCTCTTTCATCTAAAATTTGCTTTGTACCCTTAGGTATCTCTTCTGAATACTTTACTCGCGGAATCCGAGGTTTAGGGATCGTAGGCTTCTTCCTGCTCCCCTGACCTTCAAACCCATTTACAGTGCGGTCAGCAATATAAGTGAGCATTTTTGTTCCACGGTCTTTCCGCTTAGGAAATACAAATAATTCCGGTGAGCGATCAATAAATGTTGTATTATATTCACCTGATTGAAACTGATTATGCTGAATCACATTTTCTAGGAAAGGAATGTTTGTTTTAATTCCACGAATACGAAATTCTTTTAAATTACGTACCATTTTATGTGCTGCTTGATCAAAGGTTAATGCCCATGTTGATAGTTTCACAAGCAAGGAATCATAGTAGGGAGAAATGACAGCACCCTGGTATCCATTTCCAGCATCAAGACGAACACCAAATCCACCGCCTGTACGATAGGCCATTATTTTCCCAGTATCAGGCATGAAATTGTTAAGCGGATCCTCTGTAGTTACACGTGACTGTATCGCATACCCGTGCGTACGGATTTTCTCTTGCACAGGCACACCGACTTGCTCACTATGTAGGGCATGACCTTCTGCAATTAAAATCTGTGTCTGAACAATATCGACACCCGTGATCATTTCAGTAATGGTATGCTCTACTTGAACACGCGGATTCACTTCAATAAAATAAAATTCTTCGCCGGTAACTAGAAACTCCACAGTACCAGCATTTACATAGTTCACATTATTCATTAGTTTAACAGCTGCATCACATATTTTCTCTCTTATCTCATTACTAACAGATACACTAGGTGCAACCTCAACCACTTTTTGATGTCGGCGCTGAACAGAACAATCTCTTTCATATAAATGGACAATTTGCCCATCAAAATCACCAAGTATTTGCACCTCAATATGCTTAGGTTCTTCGATAAGTTTTTCAACGTAGACTTCTTCACTGCCAAAGGCTGCTTTTGCTTCAGAACGGGCTCGGTCATACGCATCCTCAAGCGTTTCCGCATTTCGGACAATCCGCATTCCACGACCGCCGCCTCCCATTGAGGCTTTAATCATCAACGGATAGCCGTTTTCTTCACCAAATTCACGCACAGCTTCTAATCCATCAACAGGACCATCCGTACCTGGAATGACTGGGATATCAGCTCTTACAGCCTGGTCTCTCGCTTTTACTTTATCACCGAACATATTTAAGTGCTCACTCGTTGGCCCGATGAAAATAATTCCTTCTTCTTCACATCGCCTAGCAAAGTGGATATTTTCTGATAAAAATCCATAACCAGGATGGATGGCATCCACTCCAACGCTCTTGGCTGTTTCAATCATTGCCTCGATATCTAAATAGGCATCAATCGGTTTCTTCCCCTCACCTACAAGATAGGCTTCATCGGCTTTATACCTATGGTAAGACCCTGAATCCTCTTTAGAATATACAGCTACTGTACGAATGTTCAACTCTGTACAAGCTCGGAAGACGCGAATCGCAATCTCCCCACGATTGGCTACTAGAACTTTGTTAATTTTCTTTAACTTTGCCATCTTCTCACTCCTTGTTGTTTTGTACGGTGGACTGGTTGTTCTCTTAATGGTTCATAAGTTTCTTGCCTTACTTCTTCTTTTACCTTTACGGTTCTTGCAATATTGTTAAGGATGCCCAAGGATGCCATCATGATTAATAATGATGAGCCTCCATAACTAACGAGTGGCAGAGTGACCCCGGTAATGGGTAATAATCCACTCATGGCTCCTAAATTAATGAAGGCCTGAATAGCAAATAATGATGATATTCCTAATGCCAGCAAGGAACCAAATGCATCTTTACAGCGCCAGGATATGTACAATCCTCTTAAAACAATGGTCGCTAACAACCCTACTGTAATAACTACACCTATAAAACCTAGCTCCTCTGCAATAACTGCCATAATAAAATCTGTATGGGGTTCAGGTAAATAACCTAATTTCTGAACACCTTGTCCTAACCCTTCCCCCGTTAACCCACCTGTAGCAATAGCCACGTAAGATTGAATTAAATGATAGCCATCACTTTGTGGGGACTCAAACGGTTGATAAGCACCTGAAAACCTGTTGAGCCTTTCATCAGTAACAAGTTGTGAACCCGCCATCAATAGGATTCCGCCCGTAACGACGACCAGAAGTACTATGTGCTTCCCCTTTATCCCCGAGCTCATAATCATGACACTTGCAAGTAAACCAATAATGGCAGCTGAGCCAATATCCGGCTGCATAATGATCAAACCTAATATAAGCGAAATGATCACCAAAGGTGGGAGCACCGCCTTGGCAAAATCTCCTATATACTTTCGTTTGTTTGCATATACAGAGGCTAAATAAATAATAATTCCGATTTTAACAAATTCAGCTGGTTGAAAATTCATCGGGCCTAAATCATACCAGGATTGAGCGTTATTCACCTTAATTCCAAAGAAAAATAGTCCAACTAATGAAATGACCATCAGTAACACGGACAGCTTAGAGAGCCGCTTCAAGTGCCGATACGGAAACATCGATATCAGGAACAAAACGATGATTCCCAGCACCATCCACTGCAACTGCTTAATTAAATAATAATTGCTTGGCACATTAAGGACGACTGGACCGTAAACCATACTTGCACTATAAACCATGACTGTACCGAAAGAGACAAGTGCAATAGGTGCAAACAGCAGTGTGAAGTCATAGGTTTTTAAACGTTGTAGCATATCATTCATCCCTACTATGTATATTTTCTCTAAAAGTTGTCACAATTCCTGCAAATAAGACAATTCTGATTATTTACTTGCAAAAAAATAAATGTAAGCGCTACCTGTACAAAAAAACTCAAATCACAACAAATACGTCGCAATTTGAGTTCGTCCGTCACGAATTTTGAGCGGCTTCATGTAAGACATTAAGTTGTTTTTCTAAGTTATCTAGTATTGCTTTGCCTTCCTCTTCACTGATTAAGTGCAAGCGCACAGCAAAATGTATCTCGCGTGACAACCCAAACATTTGTGTATCTAGAACTTCCTCATATAAAGGACACTGAGGCATAGTCAAGTTGTCCATTTGTACTTTTATTAAACGTAAAATTTTATCAGCATCAGCTTTTAGAAGGGCATAGGCCTTTTCACGATGATCCACAGCCACATCAGACAACATTAAGATCCCCTCCAGTTACAAACTATCTTTTATTAATAGTATCGTTTCATTTTAAAAAATGCAACTAACTAATGGAGATTCTACTAAAAAATCGAAAGATCGTAACGGTTCGACAGCATCTCAATTAACTTCAATCCGACCACACTATTTCCTTTAGTGTCAAGTGCGGGACCATAAACTGCAATCCCGCCAAACCCATTCACCGAACCCAAGACTCCGCCTGAGACACCGCTTTTCGCTGGAATTCCAACTTTAATTGCGAAAGCACCTGAGGCATCATACATTCCACATGTAACCATAAATGTCTTACAAATTCTCGCAAAATGCTTAGGTATAATTTGCCTGCCCGAATGTAAGTCCTTCCCCTCATTAGCAAACAGTGCACCAATTTTTGAGAGATGCCTTACATTTAATTCGATCGAACACTGTTTTGTATAGGCATCTAACGTTTCTTCAACACTTCCTGTTACAACTTTGTGTTGCTTCAAATAATAAAGCAAAGAACGGTTTAAAAAAGCTGTTTCAAACTCTGAAGAGGCTACCTCTCGACTAAAACTGATCGAATGATCGTCCGTCATCTCATGGATGAAACTCAATAACCTGCCCACCTTCTCGTCAGGTGTAACTCCACGAATCATATTCGACACGGCAAGAGCACCAGCATTAATCATCGGGTTTAAAGGTTTGGACGGACGGTGCTGCTCCAAACGGTAGATCGAATGAAATGGGTCACCTGTCGGCTCCATTCCTACACGGCCGAAAACATAATCCTCTCCATTATCAATCAGTGCTAATGCAAGGGCAATAACCTTTGAAATACTCTGTAGTGTAAAGCAGTTCTCCACCTTTCCGGCATGGATACACTCTCCGTCTAGATAGTATATCGAGACAGCCAAATCTTCAGGGTCCTGCTTAGACAAAGCTGGGATGTAATCAGCAACTTGACCATCATAAGCAAAGGGTCTAACGTTCTCAAGCCATTCTTCAAGGATTTCTTTCGTTAATTTTTTTCTCATCTCAAAATCCTCCTTGTATGAAATCATTTTCATTTTTTGCTATGCTTTATACGGAAAGATTTTAATTTGAAAGGTGGCGCATCACTTGATAGTACAATTGTCAGGTCAAGTAAAATTTCCTATCACCCTCGATCCAACCGTGTGGATTTTTGATGACCGTAAACTTACTTACGACGAGGTTTTCAATGGTTCAGAAGCTCCTGAACAAGAAGAAGTTGAAGACGAACTGAAAAGAAAGTCCCTTCGATTTGACCGGGAAGTATATCAACAAAAAATAAATCCTCCAGTTAACAAAAGTCTAACCCGAGCAGAAAAGGAACGCATTAAGACAGAAACTTTCTTAATGCCTTTACAACCTTTTATTCACACCAGTGAACCTGATCCCATGGTTAAAAAGGCTGTTTTAGTTACAGATAATGGAGATCATTCCATCGATACCGATGATTTATCCAATGCTTTATTATTATTTTCAATAGAAGGAAAACCATTAAAAGAAAATGGTCCTGTTCACCTGTATTTTGAAGACGGATCCAACAAAGAAGCACCGATTACAGGAATTAAAAAAATTATATTCGAATAGTTGGAGAGGACAGCAAACAAGCTGTCCTTTTTTGTGTATAAAACACCCGTATTTGCCACAAGCTATAAAAAAAAGTGAGTGTTCCGTATGAAAATGACAATGTTAATTATAGGTTTGATCCTGTTGTCTGCATGTCAGCAAACAGGTGAGAAACAGTTACTTCAAGAGCGCGAAGGCAGCAACTCTCATATGCAGTATGTAACCGACTCTGATCCAGTCGAAGAACCTGACAAGTCAAACCAACAGACAGCCAGACATTTAGCCAAGCTAGCTGTAGAAGTTCCTGGAGTTCACGACGCAACCGCTGTTGTGCTCGGATCTTACGTAGCCGTCGGGATTGATGTAGATAAAGACCTGGACAGATCACGAGTTGGTGTCATTAAGTTCTCGGTAGCCGAGGCTTTAAAGCATGATCCTTATGGCAAGGAGGCCGTTGTCATTGCAGATGCAGATGGTGTAGAACGCCTCAGGGGAATTGGAGAAAAGGCAGCACAAGGACATCCTGTAAAAGCCATTACAGAGGAACTAAGCGAAATTGTTGGTCGTTATATGCCAGAAGCTCCAATCGAAGATCAACCTGCACCGCCTGACACAAACAAACAGACTATTCCTAAAGAAGAAAAAGAAAAACTAGAACAGATTGAAGAAAAACAATCCAAGGAAAATTAGTTCAATTAAACGTTCAGTGCAAAAAACAGCTAAATCCTATGAGGATTTAGCTGTTACTTCTTTCTAGAATTTCCCGTTCCTTTTCTGTGAGCTCATTGTAGTATTGAACACCAAACTGTGAACCTTCGGAAACCATTTTTGAGTTTTCCGGATTTGAAGCCTCTGGCTGACCAGCCTCTTCAATTGGCATATCGCCTTGTTCACTATCTTGCGTCAAGTTTGCTTGAAAGGACTTGGCCTTATCTGTCACACGCTTACGGTTGTCTTCATCCTTCATAAAATAGGCTAATGTTCCCCCAGCTGCTGCACCTACTGCAGTAAAAATCCAACGCTTCTTCACAAAATCACCCTTTCCTTTCTTCTAGAGGATGTTCAAAAAGTCACCAAATGATAAGAGGCGAATCTCTTCTTTGGCTTGCTCTAATTTGGCAACTTTTTGAACACTCACTTCTAGCACTAATGTTCCCCAATTATTTTTATTAAAACATAAATCACAGTAGAAAATGCGCACTTTCTCTAAACATGTTATCATATAAGCATGAAAAGGTAGAGGTGATTACTATGCGTGTAAAGTGCGTGCTGTGCGATGCAATTGAAAAAATAGACAGCTATTGTTTACAAGCGAAAAGATTAAGAAACCGCAGGATCCACACGTACATGTGTCCATCCTGTCATGATCGGATTGGGGAAAATACCAAAAAACGTCTAAATACGGGTCATTTCCGTTTTAATCGGGAGAGAAAGCGCGAAAAGCATTTATCATAAAGAAGACTAAGATTACCTTAATGATGTACAAGGTTCCTTTCTATACGAAAAGCCCTGCTCTTTACGTCAGGGCTTTTCGTATATTGTTAACTTTCTTGACGGCCTTCCCGTTCTTTATGTAAACGGACACGGTATACTGCCAATATTAGTGCAGCTACAAGTAAACTTTCGGCGATCGGCAAATTTAAACCTAAGATTAGTGTAAGGATAAATGTACCTATAACAAGAACGGCGTAAACAACAGCCGCTTTAGCAATCGGCAGCTTCTTAGCAAAACCAAGTTTAAACGTAATAATCGCCAGAATAACTGTGGTTAGATATAATAGAAAAAACGAACGAAACAATACCGCTACTTCCGCTTCGTTATTCATATTTACTTCACTTCCAAGCCCTCTAAAAAAGAAATCAGCAATCGGCCATAAATCTGTAGGCACAGCTAATGTAGACATATCTGTCATAAGGATCCCCCTTACATCTTTCTCTTCCTTATTCATCATACTAAATCATAGAATTCAATGCCACTAGTATTTGCTTATGTATCCTTAGTTACCCGTTTTCAAATCCAGTCGTTATCGATTATAATAGTAGAGAATGGGGTGAACCTTTTGAAAAATTTTAGCTGGAATATGTTTTTACTTGCTTTTTGCGTGATTTTATCGTTTTCCTTTGTCGGCTTTGCACTTGGCCAGCAGCTCTTCTGGCTTGCCGGTTTATTTTTAATTGCAGGCTTTGCCATTATGGGCTTTGGTTTAACAAAGAAAAGAAAACAACAAAATGCATAGGAAAAGCTGCCTCACCAGGCAGCTTTCTTATTTCTTCAAATCGACAAAAGTTTCAAGGACTTCATCATGGAGCATAGGATGGCATGCTAATATCGTTGTCTTGTTGAGCATATCTACATCTTGACCACCCGCAGTTGTGACCGTGCCCCCAACTTCTTTAAGGATAACCATGCCCGCCGCAATATCCCATGGCATCAGTGTCATCGTCAAATAGCCATCTATAACTCCTTCAGCAACAAAAGCGAATTCTAAGGCTGCTGAACCGTAAGTACGTGTACTTCTTAATGTTTTCACAAGTTCATGAATACCTTGATGTGATACGTAAGGGTTCTCAGGCAGCATCCACGTCGTATTTAAAGCAAATATAGCTTGTTTTAACAAACTTTCCTCAGGAAGCTGAGCCAGCTGACGATTATTTTTGTATGCTCCCTCGCCTCTTTTAGCGGTATAGATTGTATCTTCCATCACATTATAAATGATGCCTATTTCGCCAATTCCGTCCTGATATATTCCAACTGAAATAGCAAAATTCCTCTTTTGATGAACGAAATTCATTGTCCCGTCTATAGGATCAATAATCCATATGGTCCCATCAAGACTCTTAATTTCATCACCAAAGCCCTCTTCACCGAAAACGAGATGGTCCTCATATGTTTCTCTAATTTTCTCGGCAAAAAATTGTTCTGTTTCCTGGTCCATCTCTGTGACTAAGTCGTTCGCATTGGATTTCGTTTCAATTGTTCTCGGATCATCTATTTTACTTCTAATTCGCTGACCTGCTTCCAGGACCCATTCCTTGGCCTGTGTATATAGTTGGTTTCTGTGAATTTTATCCATGGTGGAAAGCTCCTTCAATCGGTAGTATTCCTATATCGTACCAGATCGATTCACAAACTGCACATAATTAACTGACTTCAGGTGAAAAACAAGTGCGGCCAAAAAAAGAGCAACCGCTCCGTTGCTCTTTTCTAAGATGACCATTCAATTAATTGTTTTCTAAGTTCGGTAAGCCGAACTTTACTTGCCTTGATCTGCTCCTTATCTTGAGCCAGTATTGCATCATGCAGTGTGACTAATTCATAATCAATCTCAAGACGGATGACTGGGAGCCTTTCTTCAGCTTCTCTTTTACGCAACGTTTCCATTACATGTTTCACTGCCTTTCCTCCCCTTCCAATCCTTATTTATATATATGTCCAAAACCTTCTAAAGTTTACTTATTAATAACCCATTTTCATATAATCCAAACCATCTAAACACATTACTTAGAGATCACTGCCCATTATGATAAACTTTCATTAGAAAATAGAGGAGTGAGAACATGAGTGATTTTACAGGATTTACACAAGAGGACTTTGATGTATTTGCTATATCAGGACTTGAAGCAAGGATGGAGGTGTTAAGAGAACAACTATCCCCTAAGCTTGATGCCATTGCTTGTGAATTAGCCCCTGACCTCACAGCGATGACAGGAGATGAAATGTTCGTTCATGTAGCGAAACATGCTAGAAGGACGACTAATCCTCCCAATGATACGTGGGCCGCACTAGCTTCAAGTAAACGGGGGTATAAGAAACTGCCCCACTTCCAGATAGGATTGTGGGAAAGCCATATCTTTATTTGGTTTGCCGTTATTTATGAAAGTCCAATAAAAGAATCATTTGCACAAAAATTGTTAAAAAATAAGAAAGAAATCCGGTCGATGATCCCAGATCACTTCGTTTGGTCGATTGATCACACAAAACCTGAAGCTTTCATACAGGAGGAAATATCTGATCAATCATTTACCGAAATGTTTGAACGACTGCAGAATGTTAAGAAAGCTGAAATCCTCTGTGGTTTAAACCTAAGCAGGAATGACGAGCGTTTAAAGGATCCTGATTCCTTTTTAGAATTATGCCGGGAAACTTTCCAAACCCTAGAACCGTTATATCGTTACGCGAAATCAATTTAAATAATCCCCGAGGTCCTCATAAGGCGGATCTCGGGGATTATTTATCTATTTCATACTAATTTTTTCACCTGAAGCAGCTGACTTAGCCTGATTAACAGTACGATAACAGGAATAACCTGATTCTTTTTCAAATTGGCTACAAAGCTGTTTCTCTTCACTTTTTGATGGAACGATTTGTTTAAACCTCGTGTAAGCAAGCAACAGCTCATCCTGTTTCACACCAGACTCATAAGCTTGCTCTACCATTGAGTAAAAGTTGACCACATCAATAATCTCTTCCTTTGACCAGTAAGTCTCATCAATCGGATAACTATAACTCACTGTATTCCACTCCTTTTATTTAGACCAAGCTGTCCGGATAGTATCCGCCTCTGTTATGATTCGATTCATTAATTCCGCTACTGATGGGACGTCTTTAATACGAGCCGTGACTTGACCAGCCCAGGCAAAGCCATTCCCTTCCCCATTATGAATAAACCGCTTATTCGCTTCTCCACTAATATAGGATTTTAACACGTCATATCCAGGCTGGTCCTTTTCTAACTCAAGAATCTGATCTGTCCATGAATTTTTCAATGCACGCGCAGGTGCTCCAAGAGAGCGTTTAATGACTACCGTTGAATTTTCATCGGATTCAATTAAAGTCCGTTTATACACGTCATTGGCATGTACACACTCTTTTGTTGCAATAAAACGGGTGCCCATTTCAATTCCCTCAGCACCTAAGGCTAGAGCAGCCATTAACCCTTTCCCATCACCAATTCCCCCTGAAGCAATGACAGGGATCGATACTGATTCAGCGACTTGAGGGGTCAAGATTAATGTACTCGTATCCGCTCTGCCCAAATGACCGCCACCCTCGTGGCCCACCACCATCACAGCATCTGCACCAAGCTCCTCAGCCTTTTCTGCCTGTCTCTTTGCCGCTACTAATACTAATATTTTAATCGGTTTGTTCTTCACCATATCAATGACAGGTTTAGGATTTCCACCTGTAATTGATATAACCGGCACCTCCTCATCGATTGCTACCTGAACCATTTCTTCAAAAGGTCTTCCATGCTGACCGATAGCAAAATTGACCCCAAATGATTGGTTCGTCATGGTTCTAAGTTTATGTATTTCTTCACGAAGTTCTGGTGCATTCTCCATACTCATCGCTGTAATTTGCCCAAGTCCTCCCGCATTTGAAACAGCTGCAGCTAATTCAGCGTAAGCTAAATGCGCAAGGCCTCCTTGAATAATAGGGTAGGTAATCTTCAACGTTTCCGTTACACGATTTTTCCATTCCATCATACATCCCTCCTTCTCTAATACTACCATGTAACAAAACAGTCTTACTAGCCACCTGCCTCTGATTTATCGACGCTCAGACTGATTTTATCAGCGCTCAGCCTAACTTTATCGGCGCTCAGTCTAACTTTACCGGCGCTCAGTCTAACTTTACCGGCGCTCAGTCTAACTTTACCGGCGCTCAGTCTAACTTTACCGGCGCTCAGTCTAACTTTACCGGCGCTCAGTAAAAAAGTTCCGCGCCAGCGCGTCCTTTTTTACTGAATAATAAGGCTAGCCACAAATGCTATCCTTTGCTATAATTCATTTGCTCTCACGCTTAATGAAGAGGTGGTCAATTATGAATCAAAACCAAACCCCCTTGTACACAGGGGTAAAAGAGCACACTGAAAAAAATCCAACACAATTCCATATTCCCGGACATAAAAAAGGAAAAGGAATGGACAGAGAATTCGCTGAATTTATCGGTGAAAATGCGCTATCCATCGATTTAATAAATATTGAACCTTTAGATGACTTACATCACCCCCATGGAATGATCAAGCAAGCGCAGGACTTGGCTGCAGAAGCCTTCGGTGCGGATTATACTTTTTTCTCTGTACAAGGTACTTCCGGAGCAATTATGACTATGGTTATGAGTGTCTGCCAGCCTGGCGATAAAATTATTGTACCTAGAAATGTGCATAAGTCTGTTACATCGGCGATTATTTTTTCAGGGGCAACCCCAATCTTCATTCACCCTGAGCTTGATGATCGATTAGGTATCTCTCACGGTATTACACCTGAGGCTGTTCAAAAAGCTTGTCAGGCTCACCCTGATGCCAAAGCATTACTCGTTATTAACCCAACCTACTTTGGCATATCAGCGGATCTTAAGCAAATTGTAAACATTGCCCACTCATTTACTATACCGGTACTCGTTGATGAAGCTCACGGTGTGCACATTCATTTCCATGAACGACTCCCGGCTTCTGCTATGCAAGCTGGTGCCGATTTAGCAGCAACGAGTGTCCATAAGTTAGGTGGAGCACTCACGCAAAGTTCGGTTTTAAATTTAAAAGAAGGTCTTGTGTCACACGAACGGGTTCAAGCTATTCTTTCGATGTTGACGACAACCTCTACCTCTTATCTTTTACTTGCCTCCTTGGATACAGCAAGAAGGCAGTTAGCAGTTAAAGGGAGAGATCTACTTGAACAGTCTTTAATATTGGCGGATTACGCTAGAAGTGAGATAAACAAATTAGCACCACTCTATTGCCCAGGAAATGAGTTACTAGGAAGTGATGCCACGTTTGATTATGATCCAACCAAGCTGATCGTTTCAGTGAAGAACCTCGGATTGTCCGGGTATGATGTGGAAGTATGGCTTAGAGAAAGATATAAAATTGAAGTTGAATTATCAGATTTATACAATATCCTGTGCATCATTACTCCTGGAGACCGGGAGCAAGATGTACAACTCCTTTTAGAAGCGTTACAAGAACTTGTTTTAGAAAATAAGCCTTCTCTTATGCAAAAACAAATCACGGTTCAAGTGCCTGATATTCCTTCACTTGCACTTTCTCCGCGTGATGCCTTTTATGCAGCAACAGAAGTTGTTCCATTTAATGAATCAGTTGGAAGGATTAGTGCGGAATTCATCATGGTTTATCCTCCAGGCATTCCAATCTTTATTCCTGGTGAAATTATAACAGTTGAAAACATTAATTATATTCGTGAAAATATTGAGGCTGGTCTACCTGTCCAAGGCCCAGAGGATGATTCCTTAAAAACTCTACATGTCATAAAAGAACATCGTGCATTTAAATAGGTTCTGGAGATAAGACGAGGCATCCAATGCTATCGCTCACACCTAACGCCCTCATTAGCCGTTTAACATAAAAAATCCACTGTCCTTAAGTGAACAGTGGATTTTTTATATCTTTATTTTTTCTTTGACTTATTGCAAGATGGACATTTGCTGTAAAGGGTTGATACTTTTTCATTTTCAAAGTGTTCGATAACCTTTTGACAGTTTTGACATACTATTGTACCCATGTTGTACACCCCACCTTTATTTGTAATCGGTTTCAATGTACTTTCATTTTAATATGTCACATTAAATAAATCAACCCCAAAAGTATAACTCTTTAAAAAATGTGACATACTAAATGGCCTTCTTTTAATTTTACGGGTTTATAACTAAAAAAAGAACCGAAAACCTCGGTGGTTTTCGATTCAACTGAATTTATTATGGAGTTTTGATTAACGATGGATCTAATAATTCAAATCCTTTATCTCTTATTCCTTTGACTATAGCGGGGATAGCTTGTGCTGTCCACTCGCGATCATGCATAAGCAAATTGGCTCCAGGCGCTAAAAGCTCGGTATTTACCATAATGTCAGCAAGCGCCCCAGCATTTTGATATTCAGCATTCCAGTCATATCCGTACGTCCAGTTCATGACTAGCATACCTTCCTCTTCTGCAAGTCGCATAGAGAAATCCGTGTTTTGACCAAACGGAGCTCTAAAGAACTTTGGACGCTCTCCAATAATTTCTTCTATCTTATCATTCAGGCCAACGATTTCCTCTCTCTGCTGCTCTTTTGAAATATCCCTCAATGAGGCATGTGTAGCTGTATGGTTGCCTATAGGGAAACCGAGCTCATGAATTTGCTTCAATACTTCTTGCTCTTCTGGACTACTTATAAAATGACCATTCACAAAAAATATTGCAGGAGCATCCAGCTCTTTAAGCTTCTTAGCTATATCTAATGCGTGTTCATCTGGAGCGTCATCAAAAGTTAGTAATGCAACTTGTTCATTAGCATCGTTAATAGGTTTAAATGACCATACATCCGTTAGCTCGTATTCTGGTTCTAAGGCACTTGCTACTACTGTTTCATCCTTTTCTTCCTTTGTATCCTCTTGCTTATCAGCTTCATTCGATTCTGCCTCATTATTCTTCTCTTTCTCAATCTGCTCAGCTGATGATTGCTCGTCCATTGCTTGCTCTGGCTGTTCCGGTTCCTTTTCCACTGCAGCCTGCTCCCCTGCACAAGCTGTGAGCAATAAAACTAACAATAGCATACCGGTCATTTTTTTCATGTTCCTTCCCCTGTTATGTAATTCCACATCCTCTATTATAGTATAATGTTTTCCATTATTACTATCGTTTTGACAAAATTTAAGTTATAATTAGAAATTGTTGTTTAGTAACCACTTGAACTCATTTAGGTGATAAACGTGCTTAACTCTTTAAAAGGTTTTTATTTATTCGGTGGGCGTACAATTAAAATAGGTATTTCCGTGTTTCTAACCGCACTTTTCTGTGGTTTTTTTAATTTTCCTATCATTTTTGCAGTCATTACAGCGATTGTTACTATCGGGCACACAGCTGCTGATTCGATAAAAAAAGCAATGATCCGCTTTCCTGCTTCAGCCATTGGAGCGTCATCAGTGACAGGCTTCTATGCTCTTGTTGATAAAGGGCATTAACATATGCTTTAGCCGCTATGGTCACCATGCTGTTTAAACTTGATGATAGAATTTTAGTTGCGACAATAACAGCAACTGCCATGATTCCCGACTTTCAAGATGATTATTTTGTTTCGTTTATCACAAGATTGGGTACTACATCTATTGGTATCGTCATTTCAACTTTTGTTAATTTTTCTTATTGCCGCCTAATTATTCTCCGTGTATTTACAAATGCATTAACGAACTGTTCGTCCATGCCTCACAATTGATCATTCGCATAATATCGGATGGTAAAGGAGAATCTAACGGAAAGAAGAATACCAGGATTTCGGGGCCTATCGCGAATTGACTGTACGCCTAGAAAGAACCTTTCAACTGTCGCAGTTTCAAAGGGGAGAATGGAAGTTTTACACGATACAATTGAGCAAATGCAGGCTTTTCAATTGGCCAAAAAAACTTCGCGCCCTGCAGCAAATCACCTATCACATAGGTAATCTACAGTATGTACGTATCGCACCAAATGATTTTAGTGCGGAGGATAAGCAGTTACTTAACAAGCTCGTGCAATCCTTTGCGAGAGCATTAGAGGTCCTGCACACGGAATTGACAAAGTACACCTACAAAAAGTTGAAAAGTTCGATTACCTATTTTGGAGGTGGAAGGAGTTGCATGTAGTACATTCCAATTATTATAAACATCAGCTGCCTCCACAAACGATTCTTATGTACGAGCTGCTCTGTTTTCATGAGGTCCTGGGGAATTAAAATCTCCGCCGCACATATGAAAACCGTACTGCAATACTATAGCGAGTAGATCTACTGTAAGATATAAAAAAGAAGAAAGGATGATAATTGTGAAACAGGTATCAAAAGTGTTTTACATTTCATTAGTTGCAGCTGTATTATTTATCATTTGGGGAGTAATCCCTGAAGATATACTAGGTACAGCAAGTTTATCTAATGTGACAACAACTGTTCAAGGATTTATAACAGAAAAGTTTGGATGGTTTTACTTACTGTCAGCTACTGGCTTTTTAATTTTTGCTATTTATTTAATTTTTTCTAAGTATGGAAAACTTAAATTAGGAAAGCCAGATGATGAGCCAGAATATCCTTATATCACTTGGTTCGCCATGTTGTTTAGTGCAGGTATGGGAATCGGGCTTGTATTTTGGGGTGCGGCTGAGCCACTATCTCACTTTCACAATACACCTACCATCGGCCAGGAACCAATGTCTCAAGGTGCTGCAAGAGAAGCCATGAAATATAGCTTCTTCCATTGGGGTTTACACCCATGGGGAATATACGCTGTACTAGCCTTAGCGCTTGCTTATTTCAAATTTAGAAAAGGAGCCCCTGGTGTTATTAGTGCCGCTCTTATCCCACTATTAGGTGAAAAGCGAATTAAAGGCGGATTAGGTACTCTTATCGACTTTATTGCTGTATTTGCCACTATTTTTGGTGTAGCCACTTCTCTTGGCTTAGGTGCCTTGCAGATTTCGAGCGGGCTTTCCTACTCTATAGATGGACTGGAAGATACCTTCGGATTACAATTAATCATTATTGCAATTGTTACTGTTTTGTTTATGACATCTGCCATGACAGGGCTGAATAAAGGAATTAAATATTTAAGTAATGCTAACATTGTGCTGGCTTTACTGCTCATGCTTATGGTTTTATTCTTAGGTCCTACAGGCTTCATTATGGATTACTTTACTACGACGTTTGGTTCGTACGTACGCGATCTGCCATATATGAGTTTCAGACTGAATCCATTTGCCGATGAAGAGTACACATGGATTAAAGATTGGACGATTTTCTATTGGGCTTGGTGGATTTCCTGGGCACCGTTTGTAGGAACATTTATTGCGCGTGTATCCAAGGGACGTACCATTCGAGAATTTATTTTAGGTGTTTTGTTAGTACCAACGGTTTTCGGCGCATTATGGTTCTCAGTATTTGGCGGAACAGCCATTTCACTAGAATTCTTTAACGGTGTAGACATATTCTCAGATGTATCAAACCTTGGTACAGAAGTTGCGCTCTTCTCCATGCTTGAGCATGTTCCACTTGGTGGTATCATGACTGTTGTTGCCCTGCTGTTGATTAGTACATTCTTTATTACATCTGCTGACTCTGCCACCTTTGTATTAGGCATGCAGACGACACACGGAAGTCTTAACCCGAAAAACCAAGTTAAGTTTGTATGGGGGATTATTCAGGCAAGTGCAGCAGCTGTATTACTTTGGACAGGTGGACTGACGGCGTTGCAAACAGCAGCCATTATCGCCGCTTTCCCATTCACCATTATCATGATTCTGATGTGTTTCTCCCTATTTAAAGAATTTAAAGCCGAAGCAAAAGTAGTTGATCTTAAAAAGAAAAAATAAGCAAACAAAAAGGGCGCCTTTCAATAAAGGTGCCCTTTTGTTTTTAATTAAATATTTTGGCTGGGCGGCATATCCTTAGACGCTATGTAGAAGTTAATCTCACCTCTATGACAATAATAAAAGCTCCTAACTCATTTTAAGAGTTAGGAGCTTTTTAAATTTCACTTATTATTTAACGATATGAATAGGTTGTCCCATCGCAACTTCTGCTGCTTCCATCGTAATCTCACCTAATGTTGGATGAGCATGGATGGTTAGAGCCAAGTCTTCAGCTGTCATGCCTGATTCGATGGCAAGGCCAAGCTCAGCAATCATGTCACTAGCATTCGGCCCAGCGATTTGAGCACCAATAACTAGTCCATCATCTTTACGAGTGATCAGCTTCAGGAAGCCGTCACTGTCGTTAAGGGATAGCGCACGTCCATTGGCCGCGAATGGGAATTTAGAAGCTTTTACTTCATACCCTGCGTCTTTCGCTTCCTGCTCTCTATAACCTACAGAAGCTAGTTCTGGCTCTGAGAATACAACTTCAGGGATTCCTAGGTAGTCAATTTCAGATTTCTCACCAGAAATTGCTTCAGCGGCAATTTTACCCTCATAAGAAGCTTTGTGAGCAAGTGGCAAGCCTTCCACAATATCACCGATTGCAAAGATGTTATCAATGCTTGTACGGGATTGTTTATCAGTTTGAATGACACCTTTATCATTCATTTCAATTCCTAATTCCTCTAAGCCAATTTCATCTGTGTTAGGGCGACGACCGACTGTTACAAGAACGTAATCAGCTTCAATTGATTTCTCCTCGCCTTTTACTTCATATTTAACAGTAACACCATCTTTTGTTTCCTCAACACCTTGAGCCATGGCGTTTGTAACTACTTCTACACCTTTTTTCTTCAGACGACGTTTAACGAGAGTCGACATTTGCTTCTCGAAACCGCCAAGAATATCTTTCGCGCCTTCAAGGATGGTTACTTCTGTATCGAAATTAGCATAAGCAGTCCCTAGCTCTGTACCAATGTAACCTCCACCGATGACAACTAGTTTCTTAGGAACTTCTTTTAGATCAAGAGCTCCTGTAGAATCTAGTACACGGTCAGAAAATTTAAAGGAAGGAAGCTCGATTGGGCGAGATCCTGTAGCAATAATACAGTTATTGAATGTGTAAGTTTGAGAGTTTTTCTCGTCCATTACGCGTACTGTATTTTTATCTACAAAATACACTTCCCCTTTAACGATGTCGACTTTGTTCCCTTTAAGTAGTCCTTCAACACCGCCAGTCAGCTTGTCAACCACGCCGCCTTTCCATTCTTGAACCTTGGAAAAGTCAACGGTTGTTTTTTCAGACTGAATCCCCATGTCCTCTGCACCTTTTGCATGGTCAAAGCGATGACTCGCTTGAATAAGTGCTTTAGAAGGGATACAACCAACGTTTAGACAAACACCGCCTAGAGTACCTTTGTCTACAATTGTTACCTTTTGACCTGTTTGGGCGGCGCGGATGGCAGCCACATAGCCGCCAGGACCCGCCCCTATTACCAACGTATCTAATTCAATTGGGAAATCTCCTACTACCATACTTTACGCCTCCATCATAATTAGTTGTGGATCGTTCAGTAAACGCTTGATGTTATTCATTGCATGCTGAGCTGTGGCACCATCGATCATACGGTGGTCAAAGCTTAATGAAATAGCAAGTACCGGAGCAACGACTACTTCCCCGTCAAGTACAACTGGTTTCTCGGCAATACGTCCAATTCCTAGAATCGCTACTTCTGGGTGATTAATAACGGGAGTGAACCATTGTCCACCAGCTGAACCGATATTTGTGATTGTTGTTGAAGCACCCTTCATTTCTTCTGAAGAAAGTTTCCCGTCACGTGCTTTAACAGCCAATTCATTCACTTCACTTGAAATAGAGAAGATTGACTTGCGATCAGCATCTTTTACAACAGGTACAAGTAATCCTTTATCCGTATCAGCTGCAATACCAATATTATAGTAGTGTTTTTGAATAATTTCATCCGTTTCATCATCCAGTGATGTATTTAGAACAGGATACTTCTTAAGAGTTGAAACGAGTGCTTTCACTACATAAGGAAGATAGGTCAGCTTAATATCTTGTTCTGCTGCAACGGCCTTAAATTTCTTACGATGAGCTACGAGCTCTGATACATCCACTTCATCCATAAGTGTAACATGTGGGGCCGTGTGTTTAGAGTTAACCATTGCCTTAGCAATCGCTTTACGCATGCCGCTCATCTTCTCACGAGTTTCAGGATAAGCTTCGCCAGCTGGTTCCGCTGTTGCTTTAGTAGAGGTTTCTGCCTTTTCTTCTTTAGCCGCGTCTTCTTGGCTGTCCTCAGCTTTGGCTTGTCCACCATCTAAGAAGCTGTTTACATCTTCTTTAAGGATTCGGCCATTCTTTCCTGAGCCCTGCACTTTACGGATATCAACATCGTTATCACGTGCATACTTTCTTACTGACGGCATAGCGATGACACGTTTATCTTCATCAACATCACTATCATCGGATTGAGCTGCAGGCTGTTCTGTTGATTTTTCTTCTTTTGAAGCTTCTTGTTTTTCTTCTTTTGCTTCATCTTTTGACTCTTCTTTAGGTTCTTCTTTAGGTTCTTCTTTTGATTCCTCACCAGAATCCTCAGAACCGTCGTCAATCGTAATAATGACTGTACCTACTGTTGTCGTTTCACCTTCATCAACGTGAATCTCTTTGACTGTACCGTCGACTTGGGAAGGGATCTCAACAACTGCTTTGTCGTTTTGCACTTCACAAAGTACGTCATCTTCTTTTACTTCATCACCAGGTTTAACAAACCACTTTGCGATTTCACCCTCGTGGATACCTTCACCGATATCAGGCAGTTTAAATTCGAACGCCACGGTTATTACCTCCTATTAGTAGAGATGATTAAAAATTAACTACTTTATTTGCTTTTTCAACAATATCGTTATGGTCAGGCAGCCATATTTCTTCAGCTTGTGTGAAGGCATAGACTGTATCCGGCGCTGTTACACGCAGAACAGGTGCTTCAAGGTGAAGAATAGCTTTTTCTTGAATTTCAGCAGCAACACTCGCAGCAATTCCTGCTTGTTTCTGAGCTTCTTGAACCATTACGGCACGATTAGTTTTCTCAACTGAAGCTAAAATAGTCTCGTAATCGACAGGACTTACTGTACGAAGATCGATCACTTCAGCACTAACACCGTTTTCCTCAAGCTCCTCAGCTGCTTTTAGACAAGAATGTACCATAGCTCCATAAGCAATCAAAGTAACATCTGTACCTTCCCGCTTCACTTCGGCTTTTCCAAGTTCAACTGTATATTCTTCCTCTGGAACTTCTTCACGGAATGAACGATAAAGTTTCATATGCTCAAGGAAAATAACAGGGTCGTTATCACGGATCGATTGGATAAGAAGACCTTTTGCGTCATAAGGGTTAGAAGGAATGACGACTTTAAGACCTGGCTGCTGAGCCATTAAACCTTCCAAACTGTCAGCGTGAAGCTCAGGTGTGTGAACACCCCCGCCAAATGGTGAGCGGATGGTAATCGGCATATTCCTCGTGTTCCCAGTACGATAACGGTAACGAGCCATTTGACCACTAATCGCATCCATTGTCTCGTAAACGAATCCAAAGAATTGGATTTCTGGAACCGGACGGAAGTCAGTTAAAGCAAGACCGATGGACAAACCACCGATTCCTGACTCGGCAAGTGGTGTATCAAATACACGGTCTTCTCCGAATTCATCCTGAAGACCTTCTGTTGCACGGAATACACCGCCATTTTGGCCTACGTCTTCACCAAAAATGAGCACGTTTTCATCGTTCTTAAGTTCTGTGCGCATCGCATCAGTGATGGCTTGAATCATTGTCATTTGTGCCATGATCTACTTCGACTCCTTTTCTTTATATTCTTCCATTTGTTCTTGAAGGTTGGATGGAAGTTCTTCATACATGTTACCGATAAGATCGGTTACTTTTTGTTTTGGAGTATTGTCTGCTTCTTTAATGGCAGCTTTAATTTCCTCTTTTGCCTTTTCAATGACCTTGTTCTCTTCCTCTTCAGACCAAAGATCCTTGCCTTCAAGGAAAGTACGGAAACGGACGATAGGATCTTGTTTCTCCCATTCGCTATCCATGTCCTCGGTACGATACCTTGTTGGATCGTCACCAGCCATTGTGTGTGGACCATAGCGGTACGTTAACGTCTCGATCAATGTTGGACCTTCTCCATCAACAGCACGCTTACGGGCCTCTTTTGTAGCTGCATAAACAGCTAAAACATCCATTCCGTCAACCTGAATTCCTTCAATGCCGACTCCTACAGCTTTCTGTGCGATCGTTTCAGCCGCAGATTGTTTTTCCACAGGTACTGAAATAGCGAAACGGTTGTTTTGGACAACAAAAATAGTTTGAGCGCCAAATGCACCAGCAAAGTTCATTCCCTCGTAGAAATCACCTTGTGAAGCACCGCCGTCACCTGTATAAGTAATGGCTACTGCATCTTTACCACGCTTTTTAAATCCAAGACCCACGCCTGCAGCTTGAGTAATCTGAGCACCAATGATAATTTGCGGGCTGACAGCATTGACCCCTTCAGGCATTTGGTTCCCTTTATAATGACCGCGGGAAAATAGGAACGCCTGAGTCAGCGGAAGACCATGCCAAATCAATTGCGGAACATCACGATATCCTGGCAAAATAAAGTCTTCTTTTTCAAGAGCAAAATGGCTTCCTAGTTGTGAAGCTTCTTGACCAGCTGTTGGAGCATAAAAGCCTAAACGTCCTTGTCTGTTTAGTGCAATAGAACGCTGGTCTAAAATTCTTGTATAAACCATACGACGCATAATTTCTTTTAAATCATCGTCTGAAAGATCAGGCATCGCATCTTCATTGACGATTTCGCCCTTCTCGTTAAGGATTTGAAACATTTCGAACTGATTTTCGATATTCTCGAGAACTCGTTTCAAAGTCACTCACCTCTTCCTTTCTTCTTTTAAAATAGATGCTGTTGAGTAGCATTCCCAAAACTCCGAAAAAAACTGTACCGATTTGCTCTTATACGTTTTCCCTGTACACATCTTTGCTAATCATAGGTGCGAATATAGTTAAAACTGTTACATTTTAAAAGCAATATTTACTGGTACAATGATATTTCCATATGTAGTTTAGCTCAATACTACAGGATTCGTCAAACACTCTGCAATGAAATGACTATTATTGATAAGTGGAGCCTACATTATGGTAGACCATTTCAAAAAACAATAGATAATCAGATTATGACTGTACCATAATTTTTTTAAGCCTGTATTAATTTTACGACTTTTATAAAAGGGATGCAAATAATTTATAAGTGATTCACGCACGCTTCTCATAACTTTAGCTAAAAAGTCTCTATCTCTCTGTCTAGGTAGCTATATGGGTATCCTTCTACAAATTCTACCGCGTAACTCAATAAGTTTACTAACTAAAAAAACGACCAAAAAGGTCGTTTTTTATTTGGTTTCTTCAGATTGATCGTTACTTTCTTTTGCTTCACTCTCAGCAGAATCTTCATAGGTGACATTTAGTCCAGAAGCATCGTAAAACTGTTTCTTAAGCTCATTGTATTCATTTGTATAAGTATTAAACTGCTTATTCGCTTCAATCACCTTATTGTAGCTTGCATTAATACTTTCCACTTGTTTTTGAAGCTCTTCTTGCGTCAAATCCTTTTGTTGAAGCATTTCATATAATTCCAAGTCTAAATCTAGCGCATTCTGATAAGCCTTGTACAAATCTTGATAAGCTCCGTAGCGATTTTCCATTGTTTCTACAAGTTGGTTAGCCAATTTTTTTGCTTCACTTTGCTCTTCAGTCAGATCCTCGATCAAAGGCTTAATCTTATCAAATTCCTCTTTAGCTGCGTCAATACTTTCTTTTTCTAACTTAAGCTTCTCTTCACGTTCCTTCACGATAGAAGCTGCTTCCTTTGAAAGTTCCTTTATTTTGTCAAATTCCTCCATACTTAAATCAATAATCTGATTGTACAGGTTCTCTTCTTTTTCCTCTAACTCCATTAACGGCTCTTGCTGTTTACGAAACCCATCTTCAAGCGATACAGCTTTTTCCAAGTGATTATATATTTTCTCCTGCGCAGATTGATTTGAGCATGCAGACAAAATAAAAGCCGTTGCTAAAAGCAACGAAACAATTCTTCTAAAACGCACTTCTTCTTCCCCTCCCATATGTTCAATGACTTTATTATTTTTTGATCATATGTACAATAGTATAATAAATAATATTAATTTGAAAGGTTTCTTTTTCATATGTTTCCATTTTTCAAGGATCATTAAAATGGATCATTTTATGCTAAAATAGAATTCGGAATTTATGTTGGTGGATAGGAAAGGATGAATCTCATGATTACAATGAATGATATTATACGTGAAGGGCACCCCGCACTTAGGAAAGTAACAGAAGAGGTGGAAATTCCGCCTGCGGAAGAAGACAAAAAGATTCTGGAAGAGATGCTTGACTACTTAAAAAACAGCCAAGATGAACAGGTCTGCGAACGATATGGGCTCCGTCCTGGTGTTGGATTAGCTGCACCACAAATAAATGTGAACAAACGGATGGTTGCCGTTCATTTCACGGATTTAAATGATAAGTTTTACAGTTATGGATTATTAAATCCAAGAATTGTTAGTCATTCAGTGGAGCGAACCTATTTGTCATCTGGAGAAGGCTGTTTATCCGTAGATCGGGAAGTCCCTGGTTATGTGCCAAGATATCGAAGGGTTACCGTTAAGGCGACAGATCTAGAAGGAAAAGAAGTAAAGCTGCGTTTGAAAGATTATGCTTCCATTGTTTTCCAGCATGAAATCGACCACTTGCACGGCATCATGTTTTATGACCACATTGATTCAGATCAACCATTCAAAGAACCAGAAAACGCAAAACCCGCTGATGCTTAAGAAAAGCGGAGGCGTCTTGGGCAGGGGAAGTTCGGCTAAAACCGAAACGTCCTGGTTCAACGCCGAACGACCCCACGTCGTGTGGGGCCAAGCATAAGCAGAGTGGCGCAGTGGGGTGATCTTTCCCCACGGAGGCGAACTGCTTATGTCTCGAGAGTTTAGACGCCGGAGCTAGACAACGAAAAATCACTACTAGATACCAAAACGCCCGCAAAATAATTGCAGGCGTTTTTATCTTAGGATGTTTTCTTGTTGCTATTCAGAGTGATTTTTTGACGTATAGAAAAGGTCGGATTACATGTAGCAAAGGGAAATATACGAGGCTCCACAGTGTGGGACGAACGGGGAGGATTGAGAACATAGACGAGGAAGTTCGGCCAAGTTCGGCATGTCCTGTGCCAACATCGTACTCCCCCACTCGCGCGTTGCTGCGGAAAGCAAGTATATTTTCCCTCTGTGGTCTTCCTATACAAATACAACAAGCGTTACTAAAAGAGCCTTATCTTAAGACAATAGCTTTAAATCATAAATCGCTTTAACGAGCCCTCCATCATCAACATCAGTGGTTATATGATCACTGACAGCTTTCGTTTCCTCTACCGCGTTGCCCATAGCTACACCTGTGCCTGCTTCACGAATCATTTCCACATCATTGAGGCCATCACCAAATGCATAGGTATCTTCCATCTTTAAACCAGCTGCCTCAATTAACTTTTTAATTCCTTTAGCCTTAGACCCCCCTGCAGGCAAAACATCGCAGGAGTAAGGATGCCATCGGATAAAATCAAACGAGTCATATTTTTTGTCATAGTACTCGATTTCTTTCCCTTCACAAAATAGCAACGACTGATAAATTTCTGTATTATGATAGAAAGTCGCATCAATAGCCGGGTACTCAAAGTGTAAAGAAGCAAGACTTTCTTTTATGTACACTTGCTCACGGTCAGAGGCTTTCATTTCACTTTGATTCATAAATACCATTGGATGATTATTCTCCTCAGCCTCCAAATATAGTTTTTCTAACTGTGTTTTTGGTAAAGGATTTTTGTAAACAGGTTTTCCTTCAAAAACGACATATTGTCCATTAAAGCTTACAAATGAATTTATTCCGAGAGTTTTTCTTAAATCTTCATACATAAACGGAGCACGTCCTGTTGCAATCGCGCAATAAACTCCGCTCTTCTGCAAACTCTTCACTGCTTCGATCGTAGCCTGAGATAATTCTTTACTATGATTGAGCAATGTTCCGTCTATATCAAATAAAGCAATCTTTTTGGTCATCTTCATTCCTCCTTTGATGGTAAGGGTGCTGTGTTTGTGAAATTACTTTTATCCACTTTGTATGCTGGCTATACTTTAGCATGCATGGATATATTTGAGAAGAAAAACGAAAGATATTCATAAATGATTATACGTATATGTTTCATTCTGAACGAAACCGTATTATACTAGAGATAACAGGGATTGGGCGGTTTAACGTTTTTGGCAACTTTCTTCATCATCGAAAGGAGATGGCTCACGTGATGAAGCGTCTAAGAAGAAAGCTTAGAAAACGTTGGAAAAAACTTATGGAACGAAAAACATACGCGTAAACAACCGAATGTCATATGGCGGAGTATGACCCATTCAATTATGAAATGTATTCCCATCTTCAAAACAAACGTGCTATCATTATCAACAGAACAATTATGTGGAAATTATATCTAGTAAGGAGCGATAATAAATGATTTTTAAAGTATTGTATCAGGAATTTGCAAGTGAAGTTCCTGTTCGCGAGCGTACACAATCCATGTACGTAGAAGCGAAGACAGAGAGAGAAGTACGCAAAAAATTGGCTGAAAAGAATGTAAACATTGAATATATCCAGGTGCTTAATGAGGACCACTTGGCTTATGAAAAGCAGTCTGAAGATTTCCAAGTGGAGAATGTGTAACACATGAAGTTTGTTAAAAATGACCAAACAGCTGTGTTCGCCTTAGGTGGACTCGGTGAGATTGGTAAAAACACATACGCTGTTCAATTCCAGGACGAAATCATCCTCATTGATGCTGGAATCAAATTTCCTGAAGACGAGCTTTTAGGAATTGATTACGTAATCCCTGATTACACCTATTTAGTTCAAAACCAGGACAAAATAAAAGGGTTATTTATTACTCACGGTCACGAGGACCATATTGGTGGTATCCCTTATCTGTTGCGTGAAATTAACATCCCCATTTATGCTGGAAAGCTTGCAGCAGGACTTTTACGTAACAAATTAGATGAACATGGATTACTTCGAAATACCAAAATGCACACGATCCAAGAGGACGATGTGATTAAATTCCGCAAAACATCCGTTTCCTTTTTCCGTACGACACATAGTATCCCTGACTCGTATGGAATTGTAGTAAAAACTCCTCCTGGTAACATCGTCCATACGGGAGATTTTAAATTTGATTTCACCCCTGTTGGTGAACCGGCTAACCTTGCAAGAATGGCTGAGATTGGTAAGGAAGGTGTACTCGCACTATTATCCGATAGCACGAATAGTGAAGTACCTGGATTTACTAAGTCAGAACGAGTAGTCGGACAGAGCATCCAAGATATATTTACGCGTGTGGATGGCAGGCTAATATTTGCAACATTCGCATCAAATATATACCGCCTACAGCAGGTTGTTGAGTCCGCTGTTAGAAATAATCGTAAAGTTGCTGTGTTTGGCCGAAGTATGGAATCTTCTATCAGAATTGGGCAAGAGCTTGGGTATATCCGCGCACCTAAGGAGACATTTATTGACACTCAGCAACTCAATCGTCTGCCTGCTCATGAAGTGGTTATTTTATGTACAGGATCTCAAGGTGAACCAATGGCAGCACTATCTCGTATTGCTAACGGAACTCACCGTCAGATCCAGATTATGCCCAAAGATACAGTCGTGTTTTCCTCTTCCCCAATCCCTGGTAACACGATTAGTGTAAGTCGTACAATTAATAAGCTTTATCGTGCAGGTGCCGATGTTATTCACGGACCTTTAAATGATATTCACACTTCTGGGCACGGCAGCCAAGATGAAATGAAGTTGATGCTGCGTTTAATCCAGCCTAAATTCTTTATGCCGATTCACGGTGAATATCGTATGCTTAAAGAACATGTGAAGCTAAGTGAAGAATGTGACATTGATCCAGACAACTGTTTTGTAATGGACAATGGCGATGTTCTGGCTCTTGGCAAAGACGAAGCAATGATTGCAGGTAAAGTTCCTTCTGGTGCCGTCTACGTTGACGGAAGTGGAATCGGTGATATTGGCAACATCGTACTTCGAGACCGCCGTATCCTATCAGAAGAAGGACTAGTTATCGTTGTCGTTAGTATAAACATGAAGGAATTCAAGATTGCCTCAGGTCCCGATATTATTTCTCGTGGCTTCGTTTACATGAGAGAATCAGAAGACTTAATTAAAGAGGCCCAAAAGCTTGTAAGCACTCATGTTGAAAAAGTAATGGACCGTCGTACAACTCAGTGGTCTGAAATTAAAAATGAAATTACTGACACCATTGCACCTTTCCTATTTGAAAAAACAAAACGTCGTCCAATGATCCTTCCTATCATTATGGAAGTTTGATGACGAGAAGCTGGCTAAGACGTAGAAGACCCCGCTAATATGACCTAGCGGGGTCTTCTTTATTCTTTATTCTTTACTTTAACCTTTTCAATGATTTACCCATGTCAAGTAAGTCAATGTCACCTGACTCAAAAAAATTCTTAATGATATATTTTGAATAATTGAAAGCTGACTGATAATCAATGCGGCCTGGGAGCGGAGCCTGCTCTTTTATCACTACATCCATAATTGCCGGCCTATCAGACAAAAATGCCTGTTGTATACGGGTTGACAGCTCATATAAGATTCAATTCTATACCCCTCTCCCCCCGCATGCTTCAGCAAATTTAGCAAACATGAACCGCTCATCCTTTCTTATAAAAAGTGTACCTCCCTTTTATCCTTAAATGATTGAATATAAACAAAAAACACCCGATAGGAAGGGTGTTTTCAATCTAACCTTGTTCTACAACTAAGTTTTTCTCAAAACGGCTGATGTCTTTATCAGCCCCTATAACAATCAATACATCTCTCTCCTGTATTTCCTCTGTAGCCATAGGGGATACAATAATATCTTTATCTCTCTTTATAGCAACAATGTTACAACCGTATTCAGCGCGGATATCTAAATCAACAAGAGTTTGTCCACTCATTTTATCGCCAGCTTTCACCTCAACAACACTATGATCATCTGATAACTCGATATAGTCTAGTATGTTATTGGAAATAATGTTATGGGCGATCCGTTTACCCATATCGCGTTCGGGGTGAACGACGTGATCAGCACCAATTTTTCTTAGAATTTTTTCATGGTAATCATTTTGTGCTTTTACAGTAATCGTTTTAATTCCTAATTCTTTTAGGATAACTGTTGTTAAGATACTAGACAAGATGTTGTCACCAATAGCAACAATAACATGATCGAAGTTACTAAGCCCTAGTTCTTTAAGTACACTTTCATCTGTTGAATCTGCAATCACTGCATGTGCTGCAATATCTCTATATTCATTAACTTTATCTTCATCCATATCTAATGCCAAGACTTCCATGCCTTCTTTATTTAACTCCCGGCATATACTTCCTCCGAAGCGGCCTAGACCGACGACTGCATATTCCTTTTTCATGCTTCATCCTCCATAGTCTCAAATGTATCCATATTTTATCATAGTTTTTCAAACGATACATAGGAAAAATGAAAAGGTACGTGTACAGCAGATCAGATCCATTTTTACGAAAAATTTTCCTAGACCCTTTATTTTTTCCCTTTCACATAGTCGGCATCGAATAAAAACATACGCATGAGCATAACCAATGAGGGGATAAGCAAAAACAAGCCAGCTACAAAGGCAATAATAAGTGTAACCCCCATTGTTTCATTTGTAGCCCCACTTGTGATTGTGACAAAGGGTTGCAAAATATACGGAAGATGCGAGGCCCCGTAACCAAAGAAGGCGAAGAAAAACTGAAACATCACAGCTATAAATGCCCACCCATAATATTTACCTTGATAAGCAAGAAACAGACCTATCATAAAGAAGGCAACTGAAATTCCAAACATCCACCAAAGGTCGATCGCTTTTTGGTAATGCTCAGGATTGTGCTGGCTTAGCGCAATAAAGGTAGTCAAACTCGCTATAATCGTCGGTGAACTCCAAAATAGGGCGTATTTCCGGACGATCTCAAGTGCCGGTCCATCATCTGCACGATGTGCATAGTAAGTCAGGAACATCGAACTTATATACAAAACAGAGACGATGGCAAGCAGGACAACACTCCATGAATATGGGCTTGAAAGTAACTTTCCGATCATAAGATGGACTCCATTAGCAGTTTCTTCAATAAAGCCTCCTTCAGAAATCGTCATCGCTGTTGCCAGTGCAGCTGGGATCAGTAAACCAGTGGCACCGTAAAGAAACATGTACACAGAGTTATCCTTCGACCCATAACTTTCAAATGCATAAAACGACCCTCGTATCGCTAACAGAACGATAGCGATACTTCCTGGAATGAGCAGTGATTGTCCTAAATAATAGGCCGTATCAGGGAAAAATCCTACAAGACCAACAAAGAAAAAGACAAAAAATACGTTCGTTACCTCCCAAACAGGTGACAGGTATCTGGATATCAGCTTATTAATAATGTGATCCTTTTTCGTCAGTTTGGCATAGTAAGCAAAGAATCCAGCTCCAAAATCGACTGATGCAACAATTAAATAGCCATATAGAAAAAACCAAAGGACCGTGATGCCAATATATTCATAACTCATTCTTTGTCACTCTCCTTTACATTAGGGTAGCGACTTTCAAGCTCTAGTTCTGCTGGATTATTTTTAAATATCTTACGCAGCACAACAATACACCCAATTCCTAAAACCATGTACAGCCCTAAGAACAGCAGAAACATTAATCCAACGTATGGTGATGTTGTAGCTCCTTCTGCCACTGTCATGAAACCTCTTATAATCCATGGCTGCCGTCCGACTTCTGCATAAATCCAGCCAAATTCAATAGCAAGCATGGCTAGTGGTCCGATTACAGCTAACCCTGTTAACAGCCATTTATTATACTCATTCCACTTTTTCACCTTCCAGAAAATGAGGAAGAGCATGGATATACCCACTAAATAGAAACCTATAGAAACCATCAAGTCGAACATATAATGGATCCATAGCGGCGGTCGCTCATCTTTAGGTGTTTCATATAAACCTTCGACCTCTGCATCGAAATCACCATGAGCCAGGAAGCTGAGTGCACCCGGAATGCGGATTTCGTTCTCCACTTCATTGTTTTCGTTTAATGTGCCAAAGATCACCAAGTCCGCGCTTTTCTCTGTTTCAAAATGCCATTCCCCAGCAGCCAGCTTGTCAGGCTGATATTCAGCTAAATATTTCGCTGAAGAATCACCAGCTACAGCCGTAGCAATCGCGAAGATAAACGTGGCGGTAACCGTCATCTTTAAAGCTTTCTTATGATAAGTCGTCCCTTTTTTTATCAAAATTATAAATGCGGCAATGGTTGCTAAGATCGCTGCAGATGTTAAATAAGAAGATGTAATTACATGAAACACTTTTGACGGTGTTGCCGGGTTAAACATGGCCGCAAAAGGCTCTACTGCGGTTAGTTTACCTTCCTCAACATCGAATCCTCGCGGTGAATTCATAAACGCATTGACAGTTGTAATAAAGAAAGCGGACAGGGTTGAACCTATAACAATAGGGATTGATAATAACCAGTGAAAGATCGGATTCTTAAAACGATCCCACGTATAAAGATAGGCCCCTAGAAAAATAGCTTCAAAAAAGAAAGCAAATACTTCCAAGAATAACGGCAAACTAATAATATTTCCTGCGAACTGCATAAAGCTCGGCCATAATAAAGAGAGTTGCAGTCCAATAGCTGTACCTGTGACCACACCGACAGCGACTGTGATCGTAAATCCTCTCGTCCATCTTCGTGCTAACAATGTATAATGCGGGTCCTTCTTCTTAATCCCGATGAACTCAGCCATTGATATCATGATAGGTATGCCGACCCCAACAGTTGCAAATATAATATGAAACCCCAGAGTTAAGAAGGTAAGCAGTCGACTCATTAGCACACTATCTTCAAAAAACATTTGCTATCCCCCTGCGCTATTCATTACTATCTAAAGTATAAAACATAAAAGCGATACATGTTTACATGATCGTTGACTATTTTGTGACAAACTTCACAAACTCTGAATCTATCGTATCTCATTGTAAGTCTAATGTCTACATTTTTGACTGCTATTCACTCTACAACACATTACCCTATAGTTGATGAAAAAATCCTTAATTGTATCAAAAATCCAATTTATTCTTCGGAATCTTAATAAATAAAGGCTCTTTTAGTAAAGATTGTTGCCTTTATGTATAGGAAGACCTCAGAGGGAAAAATCACCATAAATGAGCAACAAATTTTCGAAAACAGCCTAGAGAAAAGAGAAAAATGCCCTCGCTCAAAATAGAGAACGAGGACATTTTTTTAAATAGCATCAAGCATTTGAAATTGCGCTTTAATTAATTCGAAATATTCGCCTTCTTGATCCATCAACTGGTCGTGGGAGCCGTGCTCGAGGATCTTGCCATGTTCGAGTACATAAATGCTGTCAGCTTCCCTGATCGTTGACAGTCTGTGTGCAATGATAATAGCTGTTCTGCCTTTCAACAGTCTTCTCAGCGCCTGCTGAATTTTCATTTCGGTTTCTGTATCAATACTTGCTGTTGCTTCATCTAAAATTAAGATTCTTGGGTCAGCAAGTAACGCTCTCGCGAAGGATAGAAGCTGCCGCTCGCCGGCGGATAAAATACTCCCCCTCTCTTCTACCTCGGTTTCATAACCACTATTTAAACGACTAATAAAATCATCTGCTCCAACCACCTTAGCCGCTTCAATCACTTCTTCATCAGAAGCTGTCGGCCGGCCGAAACGGACATTTTCCATAATCGTACCGGAGAAAATAAATGTATCTTGTAAAACGACACTAATTTGCTGCCTGACACTATCAATCGTAGCATCCTGAAGATCTGTCCCATCAATCTTAACTGCCCCTTTTGTCGGGTCATAAAAACGACTGATTAAGTTAGCAATCGTTGATTTACCAGAACCTGTGTGACCGACTAATGCGACAGTTTCCCCTTGTTTCATTTCAAGTGATATATTATGCAAAGCGATCCGCTTCTCATCATAGGCAAATTGTACTTGATCAAATTCTATGTGCCCCTTCATATCTGAAAGGTCCTGAGCATTTACTTTCTCTTGAACGTTTGGTTGTTCGTCAAGAAACTCAAAGATTCGCTCAGAGGCGGCCATCGCCATGAGAAGCTGGTTATACACTTGACCAAGTCTTGAAATCGGCTCCCAGAACATGCCGAGGAAAAAGGCAAACGACACAAAGGTTCCGATTTCAATGTCACCTTGTAAAATAAGAAACGCACCATATGAGATCAAGATTACGGTTCCGACCGCGTTACTCATTTCAACAAACGGACGAAACATCGCACTTTTCCTCGTGGCGGTATTCCATGATTGGAAATTATCCGTGTTTATTCCATTAAAGTATTCGGCATTCTCCGTTTCCTGTGAAAAAGACTGTGTAATACGCACTCCCTGAAGACTCTCATTTAAATGAGAGTTCAATCTTGATTGTTGAATTCGGACATCCTGCCAAGAGCGGCGTATGTTCCTGCGCAGTTTCGTAGAAATATAGAACATGAGCGGCATAATTACCAAGATAGCAAGAGCCAGCTTAGGACTTAATGCGAATAAAATAACCACAATCCCTGTCAACATGACAATATCCATTAACAGATTGATAATTCCATTCGTAAAGAGCTCCTGCAATGAATTAATATCATTCATAATTCGAACTAAGATCGATCCCGCTGACCTTGAATCAAAGAATTTATGTGAAAGTCTTTGCACATGAGAAAACAAGTGTTGACGCAAATCGTATATGACATTTTGACCTAGTATATTGACATACTTGATACGCAAAGCGTTACCTATATAACTTAATACATACAGGATAGCAATACCCACTACGAGCTGAATGAGTAGATTCGTATTATTTTCAGCTATCGCGATATCAATCGCGACTTTACCAATCAGAATAGGTACTACGAGTCGGACGATTGTTGATACGAGCATAGCGATTATAGATATGGGCAAAAGGCGTCTCGTATATGGTTTTACATATTTGAGCAAACGAACCATTTGGGCCCAATTAAACGGCTTTTCAATAGCTTGATCCTGCGTGTATTTAAACCGGTTCAAATGTTTATTCGTCTCAGGTCTGTGCTTAGGTTTACGAGCCATCTGTTCTCCCCCTTTCGAATATTTTATTCAGGATATTTTTGAGGAATTTAATATTTTTTCCTTATCCTGATATTGAATATCATAGATACGTTGGTACGGTCCGCCATTTTTTAAAAGATCATCATGGACTCCGCGTTCTTTAACCGCCCCATCTTCAAGCACAAGAATTTCATCTGCATGTTTAAGAGAAGAAATCCGGTGAGCGATAATAAATGTTGTTCGACCTGTCATCACTTCACGCAACGCTTTTTGTATCTTAAATTCAGTTTCCATATCTACCGCTGATGTTGCGTCGTCGAGAACAAGAATAGCTGGGTCAATCAGAATCGCTCGAGCTATGGCAATCCGTTGCTTCTGGCCGCCGGACAAGCCCATTCCACGCTCTCCTAGTAAAGTGTCATATCCCTCAGGCATATCCATAATGAAGTCATGAGCCTGCGCTCTTTTTGCAGCAGATACGACATCTTCTATTGTTGCGTCAGGATTTCCATACGAGATATTTTCTTTAATGGAAGTCGAGAATAAAAAGGATTCTTGCAGCACAAAGCCAATATTTTTACGTAACGTTTTCAATCCGTAATCGGCCACAGGTTTCCCATCAATAAGGACTTGGCCCTTCTCAGGCTCATAGAAACGAGTAATCAACTGGGTAATACTCGTTTTTCCAGAGCCCGTTGCACCAATGAGGCCGATCGTTTTACCTGGTGGAGCATCAAAGCTGATGTTTTTCAAAGCTGAATCGTCATCCTTTATATACGTAAGCGTTACGCCATCAAAGGTTACATGCCCCGCAAGTCGATCTAGAACAATCGGGTTTTCTTTTTCACTAATATCTTCATTTGCTTCTAAAATTTCAAGCAAACGTTCCCCAGAAGCTTTTGATTGAGAAAATAAATTAATGACAAAGCCAAAGTTCATTAGAGGACCTAAGATGTACCACACAAGGCTGAAGAAGGCAACCAGCTCCCCTAATTGTAGGGAACCACTAATGACAAGAGAACCCCCGTAAGCGAGTAAGGCAACGACACTCACATTCCCGATAAACTCCATTAAAGGGAAATATCGTGACCAGATATTCGACGTATTAATGTATGTCTTCTTGTAATCCTCACTACGATTTAAGAAGCGGCCCACCTCGAAATCCTCTCTCGAAAGTGATTTCACCGTGTTCATTCCACTTATATTTTCCTGAACACGCGTGTTTAGCTTACCAAATGACTTTCTGATTTTGCGAAAAGCTGGATGAACTTGTTTATCGAATCGATAAACGACTATGGCTAAGAAAGGCATCGCTGCCATCGTAACGAGAGCTAATGGAACAGAATAATAAAACATAACACTGAGACTAATTACGATCAATAAAACAATTCGAATAAGTTCAGAAAAACCGACAGATAAAAAAAAGCGAAACCCTTCTACATCGGCTGTCAGTCGTGACATGATGTCACCCGTCTTCGCGTTGTCGTAATACTTAAACGGCAGCCTTTGTAACTTTTTATAAAGGGCATCTCTCAGTGTGTACACGGATCTGATTCCGAAGTAATCGCCAAGGTACTGGTGAAAATATGTAGCCGCTCCCTTGACTACCATAAGCAGAACAAAGGCAGTTCCAATATAAGGAATCAAATTGTACCTTTCACCTCTTACTACCTCATCGATCGTAATTTGAAGCACAATAGGATAAATAACGGTAATTCCTGTCACAAAAAGCAGGGCAAATAGTGACCATAAAAAGAAAGACTTGAATGGCCAATAAAATTGCTTCAGTTTTTTAAACGTCTCCATGGTGTCTCCCTCCCTTTATTTTTCACGTAATTAATAATATATCGGGAAACGAAATAAATTTCCACCTATTTGGCTAACTTTTTCAAAATTTCCTATTTTTTAGATAAGTACATGTCACTTGAAAACTCAAGTGAGTTGACCTTTTACGAAAAACCTTAATGGATATTGTTCGACTAAGAATGTCCTATACCAACTCTGAAGCTCGGCACAAATCTTTCCAAGGGGATTCCTAGACTACTTACTTATGCGCCTTCTTACAGCTGGTGTGACTTGGACAATTAGCGATAAAAAAAGCAACCCCCCTATTTTACTAAGGGAGTTGCTCTCTATGACTGTTATTTTTGGTTAACACCCAGCACGCGGTTCACACGTTTGCGAAGCATTTTCATGCCGCCTCCGCCTGCTTGGAAGTGCCGCAGATTGCCTTCTTCATCAAATACGTAATAAGCTGGTACATATTGGTTTTCAAACGCATCTGTTAGGGCATGCTGGTTATCTACATAAATAGGCTGTGTGATGCCGTGCTCCTCAGCCACCTCTTTAATTTGTTCAAGATCTAAATCTTTCTCTGAACGTGGCATGTGAACAGCAACGACATTTAAATCATCACTATATTCATCCCTAAACTCGTTCACATTTGGCATGGCTTCTTTACATAAACCGCAGCTCACAGACCAAAAGTGAATAAGTGTGGGTTTATCGCCAGTTAAGTTTTCTTTCGTTAAAGCATCACTGTTTAACCATTGTGTAGCTTCAGGAAGCTCTGGCATCGGTGTTCTTAAACGCATTCATGACTCCTCCTTGATAACGATCTCACATTTTTAGTGTGTTTTCAAAAAGTTGCCAAATTAGAAGCAAGAAGATCGAGGCGGCGTAGTTTTGAGCAACGGAACGTATGCTTAATGATACGTGAGTAGCGGAAAAACAAGCCAACGAAGAGATTCGCCTCTTATCATTTGGTGACTTTTTGAACAACCTCTTTTAAAGAAAAAGGTCTAACACTACGGTTAGACCTTCATTGTTCCATTTACAACTTAAAGTGTTTCTTGACCTGGCTTCCAGTTTGCCGGGCAAAGTCCACCAGTTTGTAGTGCTTGCAGGACGCGAAGTGTTTCTTCTACGTCACGGCCGATATTATTATGGTTAACTACTTGATACTGAAGTTCACCTTCAGGGCTGATGATGAATAGACCGCGCAGGGCAACACCTTCTTCTTCTATTAAAACACCGTAGTCTTTAGCAACTTGGTGATTTGTATCAGCAGCTAGTGAATATTCAAGATCACCTAGACCATTCTCATCACGAGAAGTATTGATCCATGCCAAGTGTGTGTGGATCGTATCTGTAGAAACACCCACTACCTCTGCATCAAGATCTTCGAATTCGTCAAAACGATCTGATAGAGAAGTGATTTCAGTTGGGCATACGAAGGTAAAGTCCATTGGATAGAAGAAAAGGACTGTCCATTTATCGTTCTTCATATTTTCTTCAAGTGAAACTTTACCAAATTCTTTGTTTGGAAGCACTGCATCCATTTCGAAGCGAGGTGCTTGTTTTGCTACCATGCGTTCTGCCATTTAAAAATCCCTCCAAATATTTTATACATCGGTTCGTTATGCTTCATACTTTTGAGCACACATTATAGTATAACTAGTTAGTCTATTAGAGTCAATCTAAACTAATAATGAGTGTAAACTAGTTTAATTCTCTTAAAAATGCACATGTACTAATAATATGTACTATACCGATTCTCATTAAACATGATTTGTTGAGGGAAGTAAACTAATATGCTTGTCATCACTTCGACAATATTCTTCAAAATAACATTTAATCATTGAAAAGACTTAGTATTTTCGGCTATTATAATGGGGAACATGTATGAAAGGAAAGGAGTCAATTTATGAATTTGTTCGAAGAGGGATTTGAATTCAACCCTTCTGTGGTTGTCGAATGGCTAATCACAGGCGGATTGAAAATACTTATTATTTTAATCGCATTTGCGATCCTGAGTCCACTTGGGAAAAAAGCAATTAGTGTTGCCATTAACCGAATGGGTAAACAACGCAAGCTATCTGAACCACGCACGAAAACTTTGGAGAAAATTTCCGTCAATTTATTTGGCTACGTATTACTGTTTGTTTTAATCGTTATGTTATTAAGCGCCATCAACATTAATATTGGACCGCTTCTCGCTGGAGCGGGTATTGTAGGCCTTGCAATTGGATTTGGGGCTCAAGGGCTAGTCTCAGATATCGTCACAGGTTTTTTCATTTTACTTGAGCGTCAAATTGAAGTGGATGATTATGTGACCGCTGGAGGTTATGACGGTATTGTTGAAGAAGTAGGTATTCGCACGACTAAACTTAGAGGCTTTGATGGCACACTTCACTATATACCAAACCGTAATATCGCTGGAGTAAGTAACCATTCACGAGGAAACATGCGCGCACTCGTTGATATTGGTATCGGTTATGAAGACAACATTGATGAAGCCCTCGAAGTTCTTACAAAAGTAGCTGAGGATTTCGCTGAAGACCCACGCTTTAAAGAAGGGCCAAGCGTTCTTGGTGTACAAAGCATTGGAGCTTCTGATATTGTCATCCGAATTCTCGGTAAGACGGCAAACATGGAACAGTGGGGTGTCGAGCGTGATATGAGAAAAGCAATTAAGGAAGCACTAGATACAGCAGGCATCGACATACCATATCCTCATCAAGTAAACGTTGATAAACAAAAAGCAAATTAAAGAAAATCCCGGACTGTTTAGCAGTCCGGGATTTTCTTATACTAAGGAAACACAATAATAAGCTTCTCAGTCGATAATCAAGAAAAACAATTATCGACTTCCTGGCAAACCTCATCTGCGGTCCTTCCGTGAGCGTTGATAACCACTCCGTTTGTAACTGCGTCCTGCATCCCCATTACATCACGGTCCTGTCCAGAAATGACACAACAGTCACAACCTTGTGCATCCTGATTGTTTTGCAATGTGACAAGGTCATATCCTTTTTGTTGAAGTGCTGAACGAATATCGCTCAAATTTTCCTCAATCGCTACTTTTTTCACGTGAAGTCCTCCTCGTTTAAGATTCACGTGGTTATTATTGCCAGAAAAGCCTCAAGTATGCATATGAATTAGAGTTCCCGCAGACCTTTCACAACAAGTTTGGCCCCGATAGATAGGGCTTCTTCCTTTGGCGATAAACGTGAAGTATGAAGCCCCGATTGTGAGTCTACACCAAGCCAAAACATAAATCCGGGAATTTCTTTTAGCATATAGCCAAAATCTTCTCCCGTCATCGCTGCAGATGCTTCTTGATAGGTAACATTTAAGCCCTTAGTCAGATTAGCAAATTTCTGTACGTAGTCAGCATGATTGTTTACTTGATAGTAGTTTGAACCATAATCAATCGATGCGCTGCAATCATGCGCCAGCTCAATGCCTTGGACAATTTTCTCTATTTCTGCTTTCACTCGATCCATGGCTTCTGGTGACATCGTTCGAATCGTCCCCTCGAGCCTTGCTTGTTCAGCCACAATATTTTGCACAGTGCCGCCGGCAATTTTTCCAACGGTAATCACAGCACTATCGAGCGGATCTACTCTTCTTGCAACAATTTGTTGAAGTTGGGTCACGAGGAAACTTGCCGCAACGACCATATCTTTCGTTAGGTGCGGATAGGCAGCATGGCCACCTTTTCCCGTTAGATCAATAAATAATTCGCTTGTATTCGCAAAAAGCAAGCCCGCCCTTGATGAGACAACACCGACAGGAAGCTCCGGAGCAATATGAAGGGCAAAAATACAATCTGGTTTAAAACGGTACATAGCTTCAGAGCGAAGCATCGGCTCCGCACCGCCCGGCCCTTCTTCAGCTGGTTGAAAAATAAATACTACGTGATTGCTTGCAGGCTCATTAGCTAAGGATTCTAAGGCAGCAAGGGCTATCGTCATATGGAAATCATGTCCGCATGCATGCATTTGACCCTCATGAGTAGAAGCGTACTCATAGCCTGTTGCTTCGGTTAAAGGGAGTCCATCGATATCTGCCCGATACCCTATCGTTTTCTTCGGCGCTCTACCTTCCACCTTTACAAATATACCAGTCTTCCACGTTTCCACAGTTAAATGATCCTGTGGCAATTCTTTTATAAATTCTAATAAATAGCTATGAGTTTTATACTCCTCAAATCCAAGCTCCGGAATTCGGTGCAGGTCTCTGCGTATGTGAATCAGTTCTTTTTCTTCCAACATAATTTCTTCCTCCTATTGATAAGAAAGACCTTGCTCGATAAGCAAGGTCTTAAGAAAAATTAATTATCTAGTTTTCTGAGTTCTTTCTTAATCTCTGTCTTAGATTTTGTTTGATCATCGATTTTCTTAATAACTTTAGCTGGAGTTCCTGCCACAACCGTATTCGGTGGCACGTCTTCTGTCACGATTGCACCTGCAGCAACAACAGAACCTTTTCCGACTGTTACCCCTTCAAGCACAACTGCATTTGCCCCAATGACTACTTCGTCCTCAATAACTACAGGCTTTGCAGAAGGCGGTTCAATCACACCAGCCAGTACAGCCCCAGCACCGATGTGGCAATCCTTTCCTACTGTAGCTCGTCCACCTAGTACAACGTTCATATCGATCATCGTGCCTTCCCCAACAACAGAACCAATGTTGATGGATGCACCAATCATAATAATAGCGCCATCACCGATTTCTACCTGGTCGCGGATAACTGCACCGGGCTCAATGCGGGCGTTAACCTTTTTCGTGTCGAGCAACGGAATCGCTGAATTTCGGCGATCACTTTCAAGCACATAATCTTCAATTTGTGAGTTGTACTTTTCAAGGAGAGGTTCAATTACCTTCCATTCACCGAAAAGAACGCCCAACTCTCCCATAATAAAATCCTTTACATCCTGACCAAAGTCAATGCTGGAAAGGTCCTTACCTTTTACATATACTTTAACAGGTGTAGATTTTTCACTATTTGAAATAAATGAGATAATCTCATTTGCATCCATTTGTTTCATATGTATCCTCCTTAAAACGTAGTTGCATATCTCACTCTTTACTTTATCAAAGCACTTTACCCGTGACAAGAATTTTACGTTTGTTTTCCTTTAGGTAACCGTAAAATAAGGAAAAAGCTTATGATTGCAAGTATCAGCAATCCGGTATAAACAAGCTGCAGACCTGATGTCAGTCCATCCTTTAGCACATGAAGAGCCTGCTCCCCCAACTGTTCTCTTCCTTCTTCATTCAATAGTAAATTGGTCGAATCAACGGAAAACTTATGATCTAAATTAGATTCAGAAAGGGCTGTTTGTATTCTATTGTTCAGCAACCCGCCTAAGAGGGCAGCTCCCACTGCGCTTCCTAGTGTCCTCATAAACATATTGGTAGCTGTGGCTATTCCACGCATCTCCCAGTTCACAGCATTTTGAATCGATACAATAAACGATGTGGTTGAAAGCCCCATGCCAATACCGATGAATAACGATCCTGTTGCAGCAAAGACAGGACCGCGTTCGGGTGATAACAGTGAGAAAATCCCGCCACCCATAATTAATGATAAGCCACCGAGAATGGAAGTCGTTCTAAATCCGATTGTCAATATGAGTCTTCCCGCTAGTGTGGAAGCGATCGGCCAGCCTATCGACATCGTCGTTAAAGTAAAACCAGCAACTGTTGCTGACCTTTCCATCACCCCTTGAACAAAGGTCGGTAAATAACTCGATACCCCCATTAAGATCATACCTGAAGTTAAAGAAGTTAAGTTCGCATATTTAATCGAACGTATCCGCCATATTTTAAAAGGCATCATCGGGGAGGCAGCGCCCCGTTCATGCATCAAAAAGGTGACAAAACTGAACATAGTTAAGCTGATCAGTATGCCCATTTCCCACGATATCCAGGATACACCGACACCGCCTTCAACTAAAATAAACATAAATAAACTTACAGCAATCGTGACTAACAGAGACCCTTTTAAATCAACCGCTTGTTTTTCATTAGAACTCTCTTCTTTAAAAAATAGAACAATTCCTATAATCGCGAGTAGTCCCAGAGGAATATTCATCCAGAATACATAAGGCCAACTTAATACATCAACAAAAAAACCACCTAATAGCGGACCTGATACAGCTGAGATCCCCCAAACACTCGACAAATAGCCTTGAATTTTAGCACGTTCTTCTTTAGTATAAATATCCCCAACAATGGTCGTTGCAATCGGCATCAGTGCCCCAGCACCAATTCCCTGAATTAATCGTGCTGCAATTAAAAATAACATCGTTTGCGACAAAGCAGCCATGGTGGACCCGACTAGAAATAAACTGATGCCAATTAAAAAGATTGGCTTTCGACCAACAATATCAGCCAGCCTGCCAAACAACAGAACCGTAGCGGCGTTGGTTAATAAATAAGCGGAGAACACCCAGCTATAAAGACTAAATCCACCTAAATCAGCTACAATGCTGGGCATTGCGGTGGAAACGATCGTTGCTTCGATAGCCGCCAGAAACATGGCAAGCATAATTGATGCTAATACAAGCCCACGTTTTTGCCTTTTATAAAGTTTCTGAACCGACTCGATAAGCTATCACCCTTTTTGCAAAGAGAAGACGCCTTCAAGAGGCGCCACCTTTCATTCACTATATTTCTGTCGTTTCGTTTATACTCGCTTCAATGTTTCATGATAGTGTTTGCTAAACTGTTTTAAAATAGTTCTTCTCGTTACAATCCCATCAAATTCATCGTCGTCGTTAGTCACGCAAACAAATGGATGATCGATGAGTTTGTGTAACGCATCAATCATTGTATGGGTTTGCTTCAGGCAAGGAACATCCGTGTCGACAACTTCACCTACTGACATATCATTTAATCGATTCAATTCAAATTGTTCCATCCCAAGAGTCTCTTCAAGAATGATTGTTTTGCTAATAACCCCCTGAAATTTATACATTGGGTCTACGACGGGTACGGCAGAGTAACCGCTTTTGACTAATACCAGTAAAGCGTGGTCTAAAGGATTTCCAATTTGTACATGGGCTACTTTTTCTGCTGGGATCATTAGTTCTTCAACCAGCGGGATTTCAAGTTTTTTACTTTGTACACTTACCATCATCAACACTCCTCTCTAACATACAATTGAAGGAGCAAAAAAGAAACGCTGACACGCATTTAATGTTAGTTTAACATAGATTCACACCGCAAACGAATCGCAATTTTCGACATTCACCAACCATAGATGATGACTCGTTTCAGCCTATAATACACCTAATTGATCTAAGCATAACCCGATAACATGATTTCCTTTATAAAATGGATTGAAAGACTTATACTAAGAGAAATGACCATAGATAGGACTGAATAAATTTATGGACACACACACTTTTTCAAAACGTGAAGAAATTGCTAATGCTGTTACTCATGGGATTGGTGCGATACTAAGTGTTGCTATGCTCGTTTTATTAATTGTATTTGCAAGCTTAGGTGGGAATGCGTGGGAGATTGTTTCGGTGACCATTTATGGGGTTACGATGCTAACTTTATATGTCTCCTCAACACTTGTCCATAGTTTCCCACCGGGTAAATTTAAAGATCTTTTCGAAATCTTTGACCACTCAGCTATTTACTTATTTATAGCAGGAACTTATACGCCTCTTCTGCTAGTCCCATTACGAGGTACCCTTGGATGGACGTTGTTCGGAATTGTCTGGGGAACCGCGATTTTGGGGATTATTTTTAAAATCTTCTTCGTAAAGCGATTTGTTGTGTTATCCACTGTTTTTTACGTTCTCATGGGGTGGTTGATCGTTCTTGCCTGGGAACCCTTAACAATGGAAATGCAAACGGCAGGCATCCTCTTTTTAGTTTTCGGTGGAATTTTGTATTCTGTAGGTGCGATATTTTATGTTTGGAGAGGCTTTACTTATCACCATATGGTTTGGCATTTACTTGTTCTCAGCGGATCGATCCTTCATTTCTTCACCGTGTTTTTCTATATTATCTAAGGAAACCTGATAGACACGACAATGGGGTACCGTCCTGGGCACTTGTGTTTGCCCCATCTATAATCGAAACAAACTATAATACTGATTTAAGTAAACTCACTATATACTGGAATACTAAGTGCAGGAATAATGGGAATGTGGTTATCGAATTAAAAGTCGTTATCTGGAATAAAGGTTAAGAACGGTGACAGGGGTCAGTGGAACGACTCACCATCATTGATAGGAACGAAACCGTAACTAGTAGGGGACGTACATGTTATAAGCCGTCACTACTATAAGTCGTGCGTATAACAGCTAAGAACGTTTAGCTAAACGTTAAGGATGTACACGTGAAAATGCACACCAATGATTGCGGAAATGGAAGACTTATAACAAGGGTGTCCAGGAGTCACTTATCACGATCTTTCACGAACATCCATTTCTATTAAAAGTACGTTCTCCTCTTTATCACTAGCGATCTGCTCTCTTACCTGCGCTCAATATTCCTGCCGGTGATCGCTGCACTTGCTCCTTCTTCAATAAACCTCTTGGCCATGTGCAGCCCCATACCACTTGAACCACCTGTGACAATTATGACTTCATCCTCCTATCCTCATACTTAAACATTCCATACAACCAAATTGAATTCCTGTTCACTTTTCTTTTTTTCACATCCAATTATTCATGAAGGTTCTAGGGTAAAAGTGGTATAATGACGAAAGTATTCAAGAAGAAAGGATCCGTGTCATGATATTAACGCGACGTGGTTTTATAAAAAAATTTCTACTAAGCGGCCTTGGCCTAGTAGGAATCAGTGGCGGTGGTTATTATTACGCCCGTTATATTGAGCCCCACATGCTGCAAAGGCAGGAATATACCCTTTCTAATGACAAAATACCGCACTCATTTGACGGCAGTAAGGTTGTCCAATTTTCTGATACCCATATAGGTTTTAACTATAATCTTGAACAGTTCACACAATTAATACAGACAATTAACCAGGAAGAGCCTGATCTGATCGTTTTCACTGGAGATCTCGTCGACGCACCTCATACGTATCGATTCGACCAAAGCATTCCTCAATTGCTTAAAAAGCTGAAGGCGCCCCTTGGGAAGTATTGGATTTACGGTAATCATGACCACGGCGGGTATGGGACAGAAACGGTGAAAGCTGTAATGGAGGCTGGAGGATTTAAACTACTGCAAAACAGTGTTGCGCTGATAGATAATGGACAAGACAACTTTGCTTTAGCGGGGTTAGATGATGTCATGCTTGGGTCACCAGATATCACAGCAACGGCTAAACAGATTAAAGGAGAACCCTTTACAATCCTGCTCGTTCACGAACCAGATGTGGCAGATCAGATGAAAAACCACGGAATACATGTACAGCTTTCAGGGCACAGTCATGGTGGTCAAATCCAATTGCCCTTTATTGGGGCAATTGTCACTCCACCCTATGCTGAAACATATATCGAAGGAAAACATACGATTAGTGAGCAGTTGACTCTCTATGTAAGTAAGGGAATTGGTACAACTCGTCTCCCTTATCGGTTTATGTGCCGCCCAGAATACTCTGTTTTTCATCTCAATACAAAGGATTAACATTTTTGTGACATGATGATCTTGTGCCGTCAGAAATGGAAGCACATGTTAGAATAGAAGAACTACCTTGTTTGGAGGATGAAGCATGAAATATTTCACATTGGTCAATCTACTTATCTTATTGTTGCTTACAGCATGCGGCTCTCCTATTGAAGAAAATATGTCGCGCGAAGTAAAAGAATTTACAGCAACAACCCAAAGCGGTGAAAAAGTGAACTTGCCTGAAGACTTAAAAGGGGAGTATTGGATCGCTGACTTTATTTTCACCAGTTGTGAAACCGTTTGTCCGCCAATGACAGGGAATATGTCTCGTCTCCAACAGCAGTTAAAGGAAGAAAATATGGATGTTGAACTAGTCTCCTTTTCTGTTGATCCTAAACAAGATACGAAAGAGAAGCTAAAAGAATTTGCTGATGCCTATCAACCTGATTATGAGCAGTGGAGTTTTCTAACGGGTTACACCTTCCAAGAAGTTAAAGAGTTGTCAATCAAATCATTTCAATCCCCTCTTTCCAAAATGGAAGACTCAAACCAAGTCGCACATGGAACAAGCTTTTATTTAGTTACCCCTGAAGGCGACGTCATCAAGCGGTATAGTGGAATTAAGGCAGCAGAGATGGATCAAATCATTTCAGATTTAAAAAAATTAATGTAGTTATGAGCGGCTTGCTTTTGCAAATTTTTGCTAATTATCATACGATAGAATGACTACTTGGAAAGGAGAACCCGTATGAGAGAAAATCAGACATCGAGTCGAGAACTCGCCGAATCACTGTTTATCGTTAACCGACATGCGAAAACAGCTCCAGAGCCCAAGCACTTATATGAAATTAAAAAATCTACTATCACCAAATTACTTCAGGAACGTAAAGCTAAAAAAATCGGTCTGCATTTTTCTGATCATCCGAAACTTAGCAAACAACATTCTACCCTTCTCATTGAAGTTGGCGGTTACTATTTTCATATCCCTGCTGAAAAAAAAGATTTTAACCAACTGAAACACTTAGGGAAGGTTGATCACTCTTATCGAAACCCCAAACCGAAACTATCCCTGGCCAAAGCCAAACGGACACTTTACAAATATTTAGGATGGGACCAGCGTAAGTCCCCCGCCCCCCACTCGCTTTCATACCGCTCCCACACGTCCATGCTGGGACAACAACATATCACTCCTTGGAACCAACGTCCAAAGCGATAAGTAAGCAAAGAAGCCAAATAAAATGTTCGGCTTCTTTGTTTTTCATGTTTTGACTCTTCGAAAAAAAGGAATAGCCTTTAGCAGGAGGGTGATAGAATGACAATGAATCCACTGGACGACTTCTTGTATCAGTTGAATAAGTATGTAGAGTATTCAACTGAATTAAGATCTTCTTTTGAACATTTAACAGAACATGAAAAAAATATTATCCGCGACTCACACCCGACCGGTTCAGACCCTTTAACGGTTACGAAACAAGCCTATGATTGGCATGATGTTTTATTTAAAAAAGTCGAAAATGAAAAAAGCCGCTCATAAGGAGCGGCTTTTTCAGAGAATATGCTGGTCAATAACTTGAATAAGTTCAACAATTTCCGGTTTTGAAATTTGAGCGTCGGCACCAACTTTTTCACCTTTGTGTCTAAGGTCTTCGGTTATTAATGAAGAAAAAATAATCACAGGTAAGATATTGAGTTCCTTATCCTCCTTGATTGTCTTCGTTAAATGGTGACCGTCCATTCTAGGCATCTCAACATCTGTAATCACCAACTGGTACTCTTCTGCAACTTCCCTTCCCTCAGCTGCTATGGATCGAAGGTGATCATGAGCATCTTTGCCATCTTCAAATAGCACGGTATGAATATAGCCCGCTTCTTCCAATGTTTCTTGTAGCAAGCCACGCAATAGACCCGAATCTTCTACCACCAGGATCTTCTTATTCGAACGTTCCCGTTCACCAAGGGTATGGATCTCACTTTTGTTCAAACTTGATTCTGGGCTAATATCTGAGACTATTTTTTCAAAATCAAGCAAGAGTAGCATCTCATCATCTTTTTTAATGACACCTGTGATTTCAGTTTCCAGTCCTTGATACATTTTCCCTGGTTTTTCAATGGATTCCCAGGAAATACGGTGGATTTGCGTTACTGTATGTACGTGGAATACAATTTTGGTCTGATTAAACTCTGTTAAAATAAATTTGTCCTGTTTAGGGTTAGCAGAAGCTTCAAATCCTAGTGCATGTGCCACATCAACGACAGGAACAACCTCTCCCCGAATATCTACAATCCCCTCAACTGCCGGATGTGAGTGAGGAATTTTTGTTACAGGTACAGGGTTCAAAATCTCCTTTACCTTAATAACATTAATCCCAAAACGATTTTCAGCAACACTAAATTCAACAATCTCGAGCTCATTTGTACCGCTTTCCAGTAAAATCCCTTTATCCTTTTGCATATAATGCTTCAACCCTCTCTATAATCATTCTTTTACTTAAACCATACCATAATTTACAGGATGATCGTACATAAGTTTGAGGAGTTTTGTCGCATTATAGGCTAGGCCGCCCGTTTCTTCGAGCGAATCTTCACTCGTGTCATGATCATTCTGCCTATGCCGGTTAAAACACGGACGGCACCGTAACTGCTTATCGCAAGTAAACTGATCGACCAATAGTAGGAAGGTAAAAAAGTAGATTCTGTCCCCATAGCATAGCGATCTACCATTTGTAGAAAAGAAATGGCCAATATAGAACTAATACCGTAACCAAGCAGGGTGAACCATTGCTTGACGAGCAGCCATTCCATTATAGGTTTCATGACAAACATAATACTGGCTATAAGCAGAAAGACGAGCAGAAATTGAATGTGTAAACCGTTTAAACCAAATATTTGCAGGATATCTTGATCCAGCCACTGAATCACCCGATCAAGAAATGAAACATTAAACCATTGATTCATAGAGGATCCCTCACTTTCAGGTGTTTATCCCCATTATGATCGATGGTTTTCCATTCTATACCTTTCAGACAGGATACATCCCTTTATTCTTCATCCATTTTAATCCTTCTCTTTGGCTGAGAGGTCTTAATTCCGTAGATTCTATGAATGATATCACAGTTTGTGGCGCCGTTTTACTATATTCTCGCAAGATCCAGCCAATGGATTTCTCTATAAAAAACTCTTTTTCATGCTTCAATTTATTAATCGTCTGAAATAACAGCTGCTCATTCGTCTTCTCTTTAAACTTCAACTGATTGAGCAAACTAGCTCTTCGCACCCACATATGTTCGGAGTTTGACCAGTTGACGGTAATCTCCGATAATTTATCGCTATAACGGAGTAAATAGCTGCCACATAAGTTTGCAGAGATCGAATCAACGGTATCCCACCACGGCTTACTCGTTAGGAACTCTTTATATACATCAATAGCTTCCTCAGGTGGCTGCTTGGAATCTATATCTAACAAAGCTAATGCGGCATAATGGCACTCTCTTTCCTCCTCTTGAAAAAGTAAGTACGCCGTCTCTACCCGCTCTGAAAATGTCATAGGAGTAAATGATTTCAACCACTTCTTCACAAGCTTCGAACGCTCAGGCGTTTTGATTCCATAGAAAGGAAATTGGTTTTTCATATATTTCTCCATAGCTTCATTCTGAGTCGTATCTCTATTTGCACTTAATTCCTTTACAATCGAGTTTTTTATAACATCACTACGATTCATATCTTCCTCCGTTAACTTTGAACGAATTTTGCTAATTCATCACTTTGCTGCTCTGCTTCTTGATAGCCTTGCATATATAACTGATGCAAGCGGTCCCTATTTTTCTCAATTCGGCTAACTTGTAAAGGGCGTAAAGGGCGTAAAATAAAGACTTGTTGATCCTCTTCCATCTTTTTAATTTGTGACATTGTGTTATTGTATTTTTGATGACGATTTCTTAAGGCTTGTGCAAACTTCGGAAAGTTTTTGTATTTACGATTAAAATACCAGTTCAGTTTTAGCTTCTTTTTTATATGACCGTCATTACGCGTCAACACAACCACATGTTTACGATTACCTGCTTCAACAGAAGGCTGTAGTGGAATCGGATCAGCTATACCGCCATCCATTAGCTCTTCCCCTAAATACGATATACTAGGAGCAATTAATGGTAATGAACTTGAGGCTCTCATCACCTTAAGCAAGCTTATCCGATCAGGAAAATGATCAAAGAATTGCGGCTCACCCGTTCGCATATTTGTTGTGCCTACTACAAATTCTGTCGTTCTTGCTAAAAATGAATCATAATCGAAAGGGACTAGTTGATTCGGCAGTTTATCAAAAATAAAGTCCATTCCAAACAGCTGACGGTTTGTAAACATACGCTTGAAGGATATGTATTCGGGATGATCCCCGTATTCGACCATTACTTCATAATTTCTTCCACGCTGACCGGCCACATAAGAACTGCCGTTACAGGCTCCTGCCGATGCTCCTACAACATAAGGAAAATGAATATCTTCATCTAGGAAGAAATCCAAGACCCCTGCTGTATAAGCTCCGCGCATTCCTCCTCCTTCTAAAACTAAACCAGTTTGATCCACAAACGTCTACCTCCTTTTTTATAGTAGAATTATAACGCTCTTTTCCGTCTCTTTGAAGTAAACCGAATCATCCTGCCTAAGGTGGAACAATCGTATCTTATTTACAGCAATGACAGCCTTGTATGCTGATTATTTTGCAGATAATGAGGAGTTTCTGATTTATGTCCCAAAAGCTTTTTTACTTATAAAACAAGTGGCAGAGTTTTCCTTACGTAAAAAAGTAAAGCAGCCACGCTATGCGGCTGCTTTTACTCTATGATATGATCAATTTACAATTTTAGTTTTATCTACCGTTTTTGCTCTTTTCTCATCGATTTGTTTGTCGATTTTTTCCAAAGCTTGCTGATCATTCAAGAGCTGTTCCTTATTTTGGTTCACTAGCTCTTCAAAAGAGATTCGATTTGGCCTCATGACTCAAACTCCTTTCTCACATTTACATGGTACATATTCATTATAACAAATATGAAAAGGGATAAATCTAAATTGTTTGAACATTTTGTTAACATTTAATCGGAGGGTGACTACATGGAACATTTAATTAATAAAAACCTATCAACTATTCAAATATCCGGTATTCGACAATTCTTTAATATGGTCAGCCACTATGATGACGTGGTTTCCTTAACAATCGGCCAGCCAGACATGCTAACCCCAGATCACGTGAAGGATGCTGCGATTCAAGCACTTCATGACAATCATACGAATTATACCCACAATGCTGGACTGCTTCAGCTGCGAGAAGCGATCAGCCGGCACGTTGCTCAGCGGTACAACCTATCTTATCATGCCGAGGATGAAATTATTGTTACCGTTGGTGCCTCACAGGCGATCGATATTACCCTTCGGACCATTTTAGAAAAGGGGGATGAAGTTCTTTTACCTGGCCCAGTCTATCCTGGTTATGAGCCTCTCATCAAATTAGCAGGGGCTTCAGCTAAACACGTAGACACAAGACAGCACGGGTTTAAACTTACTGCTGAATTACTTGAGCAAGCAATCACACCAAAGACGAAATGTATCATTTTGCCTTACCCATCAAACCCTACAGGCGTATCTTTATCAAAAGAAGAGTTAAAAGAAATTGCGGCCGTAATCAAAAAACATAACCTATTTATGATAGCGGATGAAATTTATAGTGAGCTTACTTATGGTAAGGAACACACATCTATTGCTGTCTTTCCCACTATACGTGATCAGGTTATTGTTATAAATGGTGTATCCAAATCACACTCTATGACTGGCTTTAGAATCGGCTACTTGTTAGCTCCTGCGTGGTTAGCTGCACATATACTCAAAGTACATCAATATAATGTCTCCTGTGCGACATCCATTAGTCAGTACGCAGCCTTAGAAGCCATAGACAATGGCAAAACCGACTCCGTTTATATGAAAAAAGAATATGATCAAAGAAGATCTTATGTAATGGAACGCCTTGATAAAATGGGGTTAAGCTATCAAATACCTGATGGCGCGTTTTATGTCTTTCCTAAATTCCCGCTAGGGGACATGTCATCTTTTGAAAAAGCGGTACAGCTTGTTGAAGAAGCGGGAGTTGCCCTAGTTCCAGGAGATGCTTTTTCCCAATATGGAAATGGATATATGAGGCTCTCTTATGCTTACAGTATGGAGACGCTGCAGAAAGGACTTGCACGCTTAGAACAATTCTTAGTATAAGAAAAGAGCGAAGGGATCTTCGCTCTTTTTTATGCATCCTTTTTTTGTTGTATTTGATTCAGTAAATGATCTAGTTCTTGACTCATTCGCACCGATTTAGCACTTGAAAATCCTTCTTTTATAGCTGTCTCTGTCATACGATTACGTAACTCTTCTATTCTTAATGTGAGTTGATCTTGCTGATCTATTTTCATCATCGTACCTCCTATCGTATGCGAATATAAACTATATTTTACCATACTCTAACACACCCCCAAAGAAGAAAAAGAATAAAATCAAAATATTCACAAATTTTTCAGGTTTTAGTATGTATCATATTAAAATTAGATTACAAATCTCATCATTGTTTCATTTTTATACCCTTATGATAAAATAAAAGTTGTCTAGAGCATGTTTAAGAGAGGAAGATTCAGATTGTCTGAACAAGCTAAAAAAGAATGGTTAGAATGGATTAAAGCGATAGCCATCGCTATTGTTCTTGCCTTTATTTTACGTACTTTCTTTTTCGCCACTTCCATCGTTGAAGGTTCCAGCATGGATCCTACACTTGAGAGCGGTGAACGAGTGATGTTTAATAAGATTATTTATTACGTTGATGAGCCCGCCTATGGAGATGTTGTAATCATTGAACGGCCTATGAAGAATTATGTAAAAAGGGTCATTGGAAAACCAAATGATACAATAGAAGTTCGAAACCACCAGTTATATATTGACGGTCAAAAAAAAGAACAGAATTTTTTAAGTCAAGAAGCCATTATGGCGACAAGAGATTTCGGCCCTGTTAAAGTTCCCGACGACACTTATTTCGTAATGGGTGATAATCGTTCAATCAGTAAAGACAGCCGTAATGGACTGGGATTTATTAAGGAAGAAGAAATTATCGGCAGAACAGAACTTATTATTTACCCATTTGATGAAATCAGTTTAACTTAATAATGGAAGACGCCCACTTTCAAAGTAAAGCTAAAAGGGATATTTAGACGTTCTTAGCTTGACAGGATTGATAGTGGGCGCTTCTTGTTATCCTTTCACTTTATCAGGAAGATGGTGGATCGTTTCAATCAGATCATCAAGTTTCCCTTCTATACGGTGCAATAAATAAAAAGTTACCGCTATTGGGAACCCGACATCTGTCAAGAACGGAAGCCATGTGTCCACGTTTTTCACACCTCCTCTTAGGAAAAAAGCCGCTTGTAACCACCCTGGCGACAATGATAGAAAAGCCACTATGAAGCAATCTTCATAGTGGCTTTCGTGTGTCAGAAGCTTCTATAATTCAATATCGAATACGTTACGCTCTACAATTCGTGCCTGCTTTTTCTCTACTAAATTGCCACCGCTTGAGTAAAAGCAGCTTTCAGCGATTATCGCATCCATTGCAGCATGAATAGCTATCTGGTCAGTTGGTTCAACTGGTTCATCAAGCGAAATCGTTACAGTACTTCCCTCTTCATTAAGAAATTTGAGTTCAAGCTTTTTCATCCTTGTTCCTCCCCTTTACTCTTTATAGATCAACTAAAATGGATGAATCGTTGCGTTCAATTGTTGATAGCAAACGTTGTTGCAGAGGAGCTAATGCAGTTGCCACTTTATACAACTGCTCTGATGTTGCCTCCATCTTGACGTTATTGAAAGACTTTGTACGGAATTTAACATTACCCTTCTCGTCTGTCCCGTTTTCAAATACAAGTTGTAGCTGAGTGTTTACCTTATCCGCTGTTACCGCCATGGTGATCACCTCCCTTCACTCTTATAATCGAAGGTGACCCCATGGGAGGTGTCTATGTGTATTTGGTATTTTTTATGTATGGAATGGCCGGATGATTTTTGTATAACAAAGACCTTAGATAGACAAGCTGATGAATCAAAACATGTATGTATATCTCTGCTCTCTTGGTGATTTCCTTATAAAAAAGAGCAAGCATCCTTTTATCCAGATGCTTGCTCTTTACTTCCTGTGTATGCTCGAAAAAGACTTATGTGATTGGTTTTATCCTCGATCAAAAATACAAAAACCCATTAGTGCAAATAATATAACAAGACAGACGAGAAACATAATGATCTCTCCCATACACTCACCCCCTCATTCATTATATTTTATCAAAAAATCAACACCCTCGCTTCCCTTTTTCTATCTTTAGGTTACCATTAATCCATTAAAAGCAACCTTAGCTTCGTGATTTCAACAAAATCCAGCTAATTTTACTCTATTGTACACTATTTTGCTTCACTTAGCCTGCTTCATTCCCCGGGAAATGTTTTCAAATTTTTATCTATTTATTACATCATAAGTAGCTCGGACAGCCACAAAAAGTTCCAGACGAGCTTATCACAAACAGTAAATAGAACAGAAGTACTAAGGGCATAATGAATAAGAGGAGGCGATCATATGAATGCAAACCAGCGTCTTTCAAGTCCAAATAATCTGGCTGTACCGCTCCTAATTAATGAAATGAAAAATGATCATGTCAATCATTGGTGTAATGAGCTGGAAGAAGAAAATTCATTTAGTAATGTTCAGAAGCTTAATAACCAACAATCCAAAATCATGACAGTATCTAAACATTCATTCATAAACGAAACTTAACTAAAAATGGGTGAATGACCATACAACCACATTTTTTCCGCATAGGCTGACATTGTATTTAACTGGAGGTGTACTTATGTACGGAAGCAACCTTTATCAATGTAGATGTGGTGGCTGTGGCGGCAGAGGTCAAGGCAATAACTTCACCCTTATCGTAGTCCTCTTTATCCTATTAATCATTGTAGGTGCGGCAATTTATTGTTGATTATGTACACAGCTATGAGCTGTGTACATTTTTCTTACCATCACCATATGGAAAGTAATCCGCTATCCAATAATAATTCTCTCTTTTGGATAGTGATAATTACTTGCCTTTCTATCTTTTTTCAAGGTGAACAAAAAGGTTAGTATCCCAATACGCCCTATAAACATCAACAGCATGAGGACGACTTTACCAAACGGAGACAGCCCTGCCGTAATCCCAAGCGATAACCCCGTTGTTCCGAATGCCGAACACACTTCAAAAATGATTGCCTTTAAAGAGTAAGGTTCACTAATCGTTAACACAAGAACAGCAACAAAGCAGGTTAGAACCGCCATAATTGTAACGGCAACTGCACGGTTTAAATCCTCGTTATGGACCTCTCTTTTAAAAATCTTAATGGTACTCTCACCCCTTGCAAAGGTTAGTACAAAGATAATAACTAAAGCGAAGGTCGTTGTTCGAATTCCTCCCCCGACACTACTTGGGGAAGCCCCGATAAACATTAATGCAGACATGAATAGTTGGGTATGCTCTGCAAATTCGTTGATGTCCATAGTCGCCAAGCCACCGCTCCTTGTGGTAACGGATTGAAAAAGGGAAAAAAATAAAATCTCATGCCAATCTTTGTCGGCAAAAAAATGATTGAATTCTAAGATAGCAATCATTAAGGCACCAAACACAACTAATGCAAAAAACGTGAAGGATGTAAGCTTAGCAAATAAAGAAAATTGTACCCTTTTAGTGGTCGGCTTAAAAAGATACTGCTTCACTTCAATAAGAACAGGGAATCCAATAGCTCCTGCAATGATTAACACCATATGGATAAATTGAACAAAATAATCATTTTTAAAGGGAATTAATGACTGTCCTGTAATATCAAAACCACCATTTGTTGTAGCGCTAATCGAACTGAAAAACCCGTGTAAATAAGCTTCTGCAGGCTCATAATATTGTAAATAATACGTTCCTAATATTAGAAAACCTATTAATTCAATAATTAACACAACAATGACGATCTGTTTAACCATTCGGACCATTCCCTGGAAGGAAGTCTGGTTTTGATCAGCCATGATGAGCCGTCTTTCTTTCATTCCTATTTTTTTCCCTAAGACAAGCCAAATCATTGTCCCAAGGGTCATAACGCCTATGCCGCCAAATTGCAGCACAAAAGCCAAAATAAAAATACCAGTCGTATTAAATGTCTCTACCGTAGAGACTGTTGTGAGACCGGTTACACTCACCGCACTTACTGCAGTAAATAAAATATCAATAAACGCAAGATTAACACCAGGTTCATGTGCGACAGGCAGAGCTATTAAAATTGATGAAATCGTCACTGCAAATAGATAGAACAACGCTATCAACTGAAATGGTGAAAGCTTGTTAAGCCACCGCAGGCTACGTTTTCGCACCCACATCATAAAGCATGTACTCCTTTTAACAACAACTTTTGATCTTATGTAATGAGAGAGTTATTCTCTCTGTTTATCGCCACGACGTTTGAATTCTTCGAGTAATTCGTCACCTTGAAATCCTTCATCCATAAGAATCTTTAACACTTTTTCTATTTGTTCTCTTTGACGATCGACAATGCTCCCCATAAAGATAACATTCATATGATCTCCAATTATATTAGTATCAATAACCTTCACGAGAAAGGTCGCCAAACGATTACTGCTCTTAGTTATCTTCACTTGAATCATTAATTCTTCCTCATGTTCAAGAATCGTTTGAAAATATTCATCGTAATCACGATCGACATAGGCTTCAACGACCCAGCGCCCCTTATCATCTTCACGGTTAATGATTAGCCCGTCGTATAACTTGATTCTCCGTTGGGTTAGATCTTCATTTTTTTCCTCCACGATATCAAGCGACACAAGCTTAAACGTTTTCACAATCTGGCACCTCCAGGTTAGCTTTCTATCTTTATTATTATAGAGCACGAAGCTCAACTGAGTAAAGTGGACATGCAATTTAGAATATAGTCAAAAGTTTTTGGCAATAGAAAAGCGAGTGCAAGATAGAACTGCACCCGCTTTGAATGAACCGCCTAACCGCCAATATAAGACATTTCAATCTTTTCCTTTTGAGGTTTTCCTTCTGCCCTTTCTACGGAATATTGATCATCACGTTTCGTCCATATTTTAATTAGATACAAGATAATTTCATGATCACTCATATGGCTTCTTAACATCTGTCTAATATCATAGCCTTCACTAGCAAATAAACATGTATATAGTTTACCATCTGCTGATAATCTTACACGTGTACAACTACTGCAGAATGCGTCTGATACAGAAGAAATAATTCCAATTTCGGCATCACTATCTTTATACTTGTATCTCGTTGCCACCTCGCCAAAATAATTAGCATCTAATGGTTCAAGCGGCATTTCTTGATTAATTTCATCCACGATCTCTTTTTTCGAAACAACTGTATCCAGATTCCAGCCATTGTGATTGCCGACATCCATAAATTCAATGAACCTTAAGGTGTCCCCCGTCTCTTTGAAATACCTCGCCATCGGCAGGATTTGACTCTCATTCATCCCTTTTTTCACAACCATATTTATCTTAATCGCAAGCCCTGCTTTACGAGCAGCTTCAATTCCTTTTAGTACCGGACTGGTCTTGATACCGCGGCCGTTCGTTTGTTTAAACACTTCATCTTCAATGGCGTCTAAACTAACATTTACACGGTCAAGCCCCGCCTCCTTCAATTTCTGTGCTTGCTTAACTAAAAATATAGCATTCGTCGTAATGGCTATATCATTTATCCCATCGATTTGCTTGAGTCGAGACACTAACTGATCCATATTCTTTCTCATTAACGGTTCACCGCCAGTTAACCGAACCTTTTCTGTTCCAAATTTAGCAAAAATCTCCACCAGTCGTACAATTTCATCGAAACTCAGTAATTCCTTAGCAGGCATAAACCGGAAATCATCACCAAAAATCTCCGCAGGCATACAATATGTACACCTAAAATTACACTGATCTATTACAGAAATTCTTAAATCTTTCATTGGGCGATCGTACTTGTCTAAAACATAGTTGACCATTCTAATTTCTCGCTCCCTTGGATAAGTTAATCTATAGATGAAATTCCTGCGCGCCTTGATTATCCTCTAATAATATAGCATAAACACCATCGCCTTGCTTATAGCCTCTAGTCCCTCCGCTTAGAACAATAAGTACATTTGAATAAGCTAGAGATGTTACCACAGCAGATTTATCCATTCCTGCTGGATACACACAAACCTTTCCTTCCTCGTAAACCATAAACCCTCTAACAAAACGGGTAAATGGGTTCGGTTTAGGGAAGTCTGATCCAAGCTCAGCATCAATCACTTTATGATAGGGATTTGTATTGCCTAAATAACTTTGAATAAACGGATGCGTATAAAGCTCAAAGCCAACATAACAGGCAGAAGGGTTCCCTGACAAGCCAAATAATAGCTGATTGTCTAATGAAGCAACGGTTGTCACACTCCCAGGCCTCATCGCAATTTTATTAAATAAAACTTCAGCACCTAGTTTTTCGTAAATGTCAGGCATTAAATCATAATCACCGACTGACACCCCACCTGTTGTAATTAGGATATCGACATCTGATAAAGACTGTTTAACGGCCTGATAGCATGTATCAAAATCATCCGCAAGCTTCCCAAAATAAACTGGGGCTCCTCCGCTTCTCTCAATTTGAGCCAGTACCATATAAGCATTTGAGTTTCTGATTTTCCCCGGTTCGAGCGGCTGATCTACATCAAGCAATTCTGTTCCTGTTGCATACACACCTACACGCGGCTTTCTATATACACGAACGTTTGCATAGCCAAAGGTGGCAAGCAGTGCTTGGATTCCAGGATTAATCCTTTCACCAGAACGAACAAGAACCTCTCCTTCTTCTGTTTCAGAGCCTCTGGCTATGATATTTTGACCATCCTCCATCTTCCGCTTAATGGTCATATAAGTTTTACCAGCTCTCTCATCTGTTTGACAGATTTCGAACATAGCAACACATGTCGCACCTTCAGGAATTTCTGCCCCTGTCATAATTCGGACAGCTTCCCCGCTTCTTAACGGCCGGCACGCTCGCTGCCCCGCCCCCACTTTTTCTGTAACAAGAAAACTGACAGGCGCTTCTCTGCTGGCCCTCACCGTATCTGCAGCTAGGATAGCAAACCCATCATAAGGAGATTTAGGAAAAGGTGGAATCGCATGTGTTGCCTGAATATCATCAGCAAGAATTCGGCCATGGCTCTGATTCAAGCCAATTTCTTCGACTCTTGCGGCGGGCTTATGCTGCATGACATGCTGTATCGCTTTTTCAACTGGAATTGGAGTTCTATGTAAGTTCATTTTATTCATCCTCTATAAAAAGTAGTGTTTTAATGAACATAACGAAATTAAGCTGCAATTTCAAAATTTATGTCTTGGTTAAAATCTTGTTTCTTATTATAGTAAGAGGGGTATAAATCTATAGGATGAAAAAAGGAGGAAATCAGTTTATGAGTACATATGATGTAATCGTGATCGGAACAGGAGTTGCAGGAGGCACGGTTGCTTCCATAGCTAAGAGAAGAGGACTTTCAACAGCCATTGTCGATTCAAGGCCATACGGAGGTACCTGTCCCCAGAGAGGCTGTGACCCAAAAAGAGTGCTGACTGGTGTGACCGAAGCTTTTGAAGATGCTAAACGTTTAAAAGGAAAAGGGATAACAGGTGATTTCCAGCTAAACTGGGAAGACTTAAAGTCATTTAAAGATTCATTTACAGAACCTGTAGCTAAATCTGTAGAAGATTCGTTCAAAGAAAAAGGGATCCAAACCTACCACGGTACAGCTTCCTTTTTAGATCCTCATACCATCGAAATTGGCGGAGAAAAGATAACTGCCGATAAGTTTGTGATTGCAACAGGTGCGCGTCCAACCCCTTTACCAATCCAAGGGTTTAACCATATGATAACGAGTGATGACTTCTTTGAATTAGAGGACATTCCTGATCGAGTGATATTCGTTGGGGGCGGCTATATTTCCTTCGAATTTGCCCATCTATGTGCCCGTTTAGGAAAAGAAGTCGTCATTCTTCATCGAGGAAAACACGTACTTGAATCCTTTGACAATGAAATAACGAATAAACTCATCGAACACACAAAGGATCTTGGTGTCGATATTCATACAAGTACAGAAGTGAAAGAAATAGAGATGCTCAACAGCGGTGGCTACAGCTTACGTGTGAAAAAGTTTGACCATGAGCATGAAATAAAAGGTGACCTTATTATCCACGGCGCCGGCCGTAGTGCAAATGTAGAAAAGTTAAATCTTGAGACTGCAGGGATTGAAGCAACAAAGCATGGAGTAAAAGTTAACCACAACTTCCAATCCGTCTCCCTGCCCCACATTTATGCTGCAGGTGATGCAGCCGATTCAGGATTAAAACCGCTAACCCCAGTGGCTGGCGAAGAGGCAGAACGGTTGATGCAGCATTTAGTAGATAAAAAGGAGCAACCACTTATCACTTCAGCTATTCCATCTCTTGTATTCACTTACCCTATCTTAGGATCTGTAGGAATTACGCAACAGGAAGCTAAGGCGAAGCGAATCCCTTATGAAGTGCAGTCTAGAACGGTCCATTCCTTTTTCACATATAAACGAATGAATGATGAAGGCGCCTATGTCAAACTACTAATGAACCCGTTTACAGATGAGCTCATAGGTGCACATGTCCTCTCTAGTCATGCTGATCATCTTGTAAATCTATTTACTGCTGCGATTGAAAAAAAGATGACTAAATCGGATTTAAGGAATATGCTCTGGGGTTACCCTACCACAGAAAGTGATATCCCTAGCTTCTTTTAACAAGAGACATTTGATAGATAAAGCTAAAATCTAGTCATGAGCGCGTCTACTCATCGTCAGTGACATGAGCTCCTAATAGACATAAAGCAGAAATCCCCGCTTTCCTATCAGCGGGGATTTTTATTACATATACATATGTTTATTTTTGTTTTCTTCAATTTTCTTATGAATGTGCAAATACTTCTTACGTGTCGCATCACGCCATTCATTAGACAGCTTTTCGATGCTGATTGTGAAAATAATCATATTAATTCTCATCGGAATCCTCCTCTTTCTCACTAATCGTCTATGCGGTATCCTTCTCTACATTCAACCAAGCCATAAATACAATTCTTCTCATAATTGCCATTTTATACACCCCATTTTTTAGAAATGATTAATCATGCGTGCCTTGCGATCAAGAAACTCTTCTTTGGCCGATGGTTTATAGATCGGATAATTTGGGCAGTTCCGCTTCTTTTGCCTCTTTGTAATACTAATCCTAAATATTAAAAAGTGTATGCTCATTTCATCACCTCCTTAAAGAATTGTGCAGTTTTTTTACATAAAAAATAGCCACAGGGGTCCTGTGGCTTTAAACAAAGCTATTAGAAAACCATTCCATAAAAAAGAATGATCCCCACAAAAAAAGCCACAGGGTTACCATATGCGCAACCTGTAGCATGTATGAACACATTTTTACATAAAAAGACTACAATAGTTTGTTAGCGCAGGTCGACCGTATACAATTGAATTGAAGTTGTACTAGAATCATGGTTTTCATTGGAATCGACCTCGCTTTCTGAGAATTTTTTCTTACACTGGAAATTATATAGAAAGTTCTACCAAAAGTAAAGCACTTTTCTGAAAAATGTTACATTAATTATCTTGTTTTGATTTAATGATCCGCTTTATAGCTTATTCGCCCTATTTCCGCGTCTAGTACGTGAAGACGTCTAACCGCTTCACTAGGATCCATTTCCTTATAATGATGCTTTCCTCCAGGCTGTTCGTCTAATGCATCCGCCTCGGCAACGACATCCTGCAAATCCGTTCTCTTGTCATTTAATTCGAAAGGTAAATAGCTATCTGTATGAAGCAAAACAGCCAGGGAAACTTTCTTAGCCACCAAACGATCTTCCCCTAGCCTAATTAATAATTTATGAGCTCTTTCTGCCCCTTTAATCGCGTGTATGTCGTGCTTTCTATATTCTTCATAATCCCACTTCCCATCCCGATACCATTCATAATGACCCATATCGTGAAGGAGAGCCGATTTCGTTGCAAGATCTTGCGATACATCTGCTTTCACAGCCAGTTGCAGAGCGTTTTCGGCTACCGTAACAGCATGGTGGATGCCGGATCGCTGCAAATATTTTTGAGTAATTCGATGATTAAACACTTCTACTAGAGTAACTCTTGCCATGATATCCGCCTCCAATATTAAAAATTAATATAGCATGACTTACCCTGCATCTCAAGTACGGATCCATAGGAAACATATGAAACAGGGGTTTAGGCAAACAATAAAAGAGGAAATTACTACACAGAGGAGGCAAAGCGATGAATTTTAATAAAGAAACAATTCTTATAACGGGAGCAAGCAATGGGATAGGAAGAGGCTTAGCATTATCCTATGCAGACGAAGGTGCAACGGTAGTCATGTGTGATATCGATGAAGAACATGGCAGACAATTGCTCGGAGAAATACGTGAAAAAGGACAACAGGGCTACTTTTTTAAATGTGATGTGTCTCAAGTCACTGATATTGAACATTTGTTCCAACAACTTGATGAGAAATCTTTAGAAATTACTATACTTATAAATAATGCAGGGGCCAGCGAGTTTAAGTCATTGTTCGACTTGGAAGTAAAAGAATGGGATCAGCTTATCAACACAAATTTACGCAGTGTGTTCCTTTTCTCTAAATATACTGCCGAAAGATGGAAAGCAAACCAGATCCCCGGTCGAATTGTTAATATGGCTTCTACGAGAGCCTTCATGTCTGAACCGAATTCTGAAGGCTATGCGGCTAGTAAAGGCGGCATTACAGCTATTACACACGCACTAGCTGCCTCACTTGCGGAAACAAGTATACGTGTAAACTCAATTAGCCCCGGCTGGATCCAGACAGACCATTACGATCAGCTTAGACCAGTCGATCATAATCAACACTTAGCAGGACGTGTCGGCACACCAGATGATATAGCTAAAGCCTGCTTCTATTTAACAGATGAAGCCAACGATTTTGTTACGGGAGAAAATATTATAGTTGATGGTGGAATGACTCGTAAAATGATTTATGAACACTAGAAACTAACAGTTCCTCCCACTAAATGTTTATAACTACTCAGCGAGGGTAATGTTATAACACCACAGAATACCTGGAGGTGAATAGTATGAACCATTTATCCTCATACGATATTCATTTTAATCGTTCACTGAATACTAGCCAGATTATGAATCTATACAAACAAGCTACGAAACATGATTATACTGTTTATTTACGCCAAAACAACTACATCGCAGACGCAGGACATTTGCCGAAGTTATTGTCCTTTTTCCTATTGTTTGATATCGATAAACCCGCATTGTTGATTATAGATGGCGAAGATGTGAACAAGGCATTTGAAGCTATTCAAAAAGAATGTCAGGAGTCTGTTAATGAGATTAGCTGTCGGACAAACTATACATCTTCTCAAATTAATCATTGTGCATCGATAACCGTTTAAGAGGTTTGATACAGGAATTTCTGGCACATAATCATCGTATATTTCTATAAGATATTCGTGAAAAGAACTTTTGGTTATACTTAAAGTGTGTGTTCAAAAAGTTGACGAATGAGAACGTCAACAAAGATTGTCACCTCCTGTGACAAAGTCGCCTCTAGCACGCCCTGTGCGTCGCTAGAAGTTCGAGGTGCGAAAGTTTTGAGGACCGCAAGCCGTATGTCTTTCATACGTGAGGACCGGAAAAACCTAGCAACGAAGAAATTCGCCGTTTTACCCTCATTAACGGTCAGTTAAACCCCAAAGATATCATCGTGAAAATAAAAAGCTAATCGAGGGGTTAACTGTCCGTAAATGTCCGATTATTAAGGAACACAGACTAAGCGCCACGTCCTGCGGCAACGTCTGTGTGACCCACGTCGTGTAGGCCTCAACGAACCTCAGGGAAAACCCCACTGATGGAAGTTTCACTTTATCATTTTTGAACTTCCTCTTAAAACACTTAAACAAAAGGAGAGTAGATTGCATGTATGATATCGCTATAATTGGTGCAGGTCCAGCGGGTGCAAGTGCAGCATTATTTGCCGCTAAAGCCGGCAAGAAAGTAATTATGTTCGATAGTGGAAAAAGCATTACGGCCAAAGCCTGGGTCGAAAACCATTATGGAGTCAATGAAGTAGAAGGACCTCAGCTACTTAAGACTGGTCAAGATCAGGCAGCTAAATTTGGAGCAGAGATTGTGACCGCAGAGGTTGAGTCCATTAAACAGGAAGCCGAACTTTACACTCTGAACACAGATCAAAATGCTTATAATGCCGACCATATCATTTTTGCAACAGGCATGTCTGCTAAAGCTGCCGAACAATTCGGTTTAACGATTAACGACGGCAAAGAGCCTAGAGTAGCGAAAGTTATTAAAGTTGACGAGCGTGGTCATACAGGAAAACCTAAGGTATGGGCAGCAGGAACGGTTGCTGGTGTCAGTGTACATACAATCGTTACTGCAGGTGACGGCGCAAGAGTCGCCATAAATGTAATCAGTGAATTAAACGGTGAACGTTACGTTGACCACGATATACTCAAATAATTCTATCAGAAAAGGTGCCGATTATCGGCACCTTTTTCCCTTCACCTGTGTGTATTTAACAGTCTTCTGTCTAGCCTTAAGCTTCTAGAACAACAATAACCACAGTTATTTAAAAATTGAGCTATGCCAAAGAATACACACCCTAAAATACGTAGGTGATTTCAAAAGCTCCCCCGTACTAAGTTCACGAGAGGAGTAATCATTACCGACTATCTTGGACGGCGTTCGTCTATCAGGATAGAAATCTCGAATTCATTCAACATCGATATCCACTCCTTTATTATTGATACCTCAATTATAAAAAGAGTTATACCTTTCCATAACGGCCATCAGAGTGAATATTTCTACGTCTTTAGACTGAAAAAAGTCCGAGACTCTAAAAAGAACCCGGATTAAAAAATACTACTGATCACCTCCGTTGTCACCGCTTCCCCCATTAACCTGATTTCTAGTTACCTCAGCACGAAGGGAACTTTTTTCGTAAGTCTCACCTCTTGAGCCCACCTTATTCTTATTCGCTTCATCACCATAGAATTTATTGCTATTGAAACCAAGATAATCACGTACCATCCCGAACAAAATTGGTAATGCAAAAAGTGCTACGATGCCTAATAGTATCCAAACACTTGTTGACATACTCCAACCTCCAATCTCTCTTTGAGGTACTTTTGTTTTAAAACATTCTTTTGAGGAAAGAAACGATTAATCAAGGAAAATCGCCGCAAAAACAGCAATGATCATCATGAGGAAGATACCTCCAAATATGAGATAACCTATTAACCTTATCAGTAGCGGCATTCGTCCACCTGTTCCATTTGGATAACCTTCCACCCTTTGCTTGTGTTCCATTACATCATTATACGGCTGGGTTCGAGCCTCGTTATGCTTAGACATAAAATCCACCCCATTTCCAATTTAAACAAACACAACGAAAGCAAACGACTTATTATTGCTACAGAATGTCTTAAAAGAAAGATAATTTGTAATTGAATGAATCAATAACTAATTTTTTTGACATGATAATAGTTCAAAACATGGTACACAATCCAAAACATAATAATTACGAAGAACGAATAATACCTGTAATCATCTGGGAGATAGGTGAATAATGCCAGAGCAACAATTAAAAAAGGTGGCATAAGAATCCAATATGTTTGTCTCAAACAGAGTCATTACCTCCTTCTCTCAATTTCCCTCCAATTAATGTTCGACATCCATTTATAGAAAAAACGCTAGGAGACACATTTTTATAGAACACTTTTATCTCCTTGGAGAGGTTTGATCTTTTTTATTTAAATAGTTATAAGTTTTAGTTAGTAGTATAACCACAGGAACACTTATACAAATGCTGAAAAGCCAATGATATTCAAACAACATTGAAACTTGGCTTTCGATTAACAAAGCCATTCCAACCATTAAAAATAACAGAAATTCTCCTGAGCGAGTTTTAATATCCATTGGGTTACTCTCCTCTAGTCCCTTGTTAAAATCTCGTCCCCTTCATACGAAATATAACCCGTGAAAGTTTCAGCTGTAGCGAAAATAAGCAAAAAAGCGCCAAAACAGGCTGCCTTTTTGCTCACTTTCCTTACGTTATCTGAGATTCCTCAAATAGGACATTATCTTCCTTCACCATAGTGACTAAACTCGTGTTTTTGTCTCTCACGTGAGTTCTTTATCCCTTGAATTAGTCAAACCAGCCCTTTTTCTTGAACCAAATAAACATTCCGACTGCCATGGTAATCATTACCGCCCAGACAACAAAGTAGCCATATTTGGCATTGAGCTCAGGCATGTAAACAAAATTCATTCCGTAAACGCCGACGATAAAGGTCAGGGGCATAAATATAACTGAGATAACGGTTAAAATCTGCATAGTACGGTTGGTTTGATGTGAATTTAATGATAAGTAGCTGTCCCTAATATCCTGCGTCATTTCCCGATTAGATGCCACCATTTCTGCGACTTTTAGCAGATGGTCATAAATATCAGTAAAGTATTCTTTTCTTTCATGAACTCCGTCTAAATGATGAGTATTTAACATCCGATAGAGCAAATCCCTCATTGGGTGAACCGTTTGTCTTAGTTGCATTAGTTCGCCCCGACGATCAAATAACTCTTCTAACAATTGTTCCATTGATAGGCTTTTCGTATTATCTTCTATCTCATTAATATGATCTTCTATCTCATAAACAATTGGAAAATAATTGTCTACCGCTTTATCCAGTAACTGATAAAGCACATAGTATTCATCCAGTGACTGCTGTTGGTTTTTATTCTGCTGTATCATACCCTCTACTGTCTGAACAACTTTAGATGGTTGCTTATGGTAGGTAACAATAAACTCACCGCCAAGAAATACATCGATTTCATGCTTGTCTAGATCGTTGCTCTCCACTGAATGAATAACAAAAAAGGTATGATCCTCATAGTAATCCAATTTCGGTCGTTGCAAATCATGCATACAATCTTCAATCGCCAAGGGGTGAAAATGAAAGAATGTATGCAGAAGTTTTATTTCCTCCTCTGATGGAGATGCAAAATCCACCCAATACCAGTCCAATTCATCTTGCATGATTGTATCAAGTGAGCTCCCAATCTGCCACCCATTTTTATTTGAATAACCATAAACCTTTAACATAAAATCATCCTCTATTATGTAGATCAGCTATTAGTAAGCCTTCCCCTTCCATTTAATCCTAAAACCTTCGTTCCCCTAACTAGCTGTGATAGGATAGAAGAAGCTATGTAAGAAAGGTGGCTTGCAAAATGACTGTTACAAATGTACATATAGAAGGTAAACTTGTCACACTAAGAAGTATCACTGATGCAGATATCCCTATTCTTTGGGAGTTGATCTATGGTGAAGAAGAGCCTGAATGGAAAAAATGGGATGCTCCTTACTATCCTTTAGAACCACATACATTAGAAAGCTACCGAAGTCATGAAAATGCCAGGAAAGAAAGACTAAAACAAAATGAGCCTGATTCACGACTAATCATTGAAGTAAAAGGAACCATTATTGGTACGGTCACCTATTATTGGGAACATAAACCATCCCTTTGGCTTGAAGTTGGAATCGGGATCTATTCGTCTGCGTATTGGAGTGGCGGTTATGGAACGGAATCCCTTACCCTATGGATTGATCATTTATTCAACAACCTTCCATTAGCCCGTATCGGGTTAACGACATGGTCGAAAAATCAAAGAATGATGCGTGTTGGGGAAAAGTTAGGAATGAAGCTCGAAGGCCGCATGAGAAAGTGCCGTATTTATGAAGGTAATTATTATGACTCCATTCGAATGGGGGTTCTTCGGGAAGAATGGCAATTATTAAACTAAAAAAATGTCACAGTTTTTGCATTGAATGACTCAGGTGAGCTATATGTTAACAAAAAAGATCCACATTAAATGAAATGCGGATCTTTTTTTGTTTTATAGAAATTTTTGATTAAGCGGTGGTACGATTTGTTTTTTGCGTGAAACAACGCCTTCAAGAACAGCCTGGTTTCCTTCCAAGGGAACTTCAAATGCTTCGGCAACAACACCCATTTTTTCTCCGATAGCCATAACGGTTGAATTATTTGTGAGGATATCAGTAATCACAAATAAGAATAGGTCAAGTTCTTTTTCAGAAACAACAGCTTCAATTGCTTGTTCAATGTCAGCTTTACGCGCGAGAACTTCATCCGTATCAACTGTATTTACTTGCGCGATCTCTACTTTAGCCTCACCCATCGCAAACTCTTTCGCATCAAGTGAAATCAACTGATCGGCAGATTTATCACTAATATCCGCTCCGGCTTTAAGCATTTCAAGGCCATACTCTTCTGCATCCACATGAGCGATTTCCGCCAATTCCCTCGCTGCTTGTACATCTTGCTCTGTACACGTAGGCGATTTAAAAAGCAAGGAGTCAGAAATGATGGCGGATAGCATTAACCCAGCCATCTGCTGGCTGACTTCTTGATTGTTTTCTTTATACAATTTATTAAGAATTGTTGCCGTACACCCGACAGGCTCTGCACGGTAATAAAGAGGTCCTTTTGTTTCGAAGTTAGCAATTCGATGATGGTCAATGACTTCAAGAACCTGTACCTCATCAATGTCCGCAACACTTTGTTGGCGCTCGTTATGGTCCACCAGGATAACATGCTCCACTTCATCTGAAACGGTTTCTACTAAGCGGGGGGCATCCACATTGAACTTATCTAGTGCAAATTGGGTTTCACCGCCCACTTCCCCTAAACGGACTGCTTCAACTTCTAAACCAAGCTTATTTTTCAAGTCAGCATATACGATCGCTGAACTAATCGTATCTGTATCTGGATTCTTGTGGCCAAATATTAATGTTTTACTCACGTGACTTCTCTCCTTTTATATTTTAATATGTATAAAAGCTTCCGTACCGATTATAAGACATATCACTGTATTCGTCTATGCATACGTAACCGAACGTAAACAGGAAAATTCATCAAGTGACTAGAGGACGGTATCAGTATAGAGTTTTGGTAAGTAAACATAGAAGGAGACACTTTTACGATGCCATCCTCTCTGTTTATCTGTTGCTTATTTTTTTGAAGTACCAATATACGGTCGTCGCCACTGCGACTGCTAAAATGATATAAACAACGGATGAGTATATATCCATGTATGTAAGAATGCTATGCCAAGAATCTCCAACAGAGGCTCCGATCCAAATAAGGACAGTATTCCAAATTAATGTACCTAATGTCGTAAGAACAAAGAAAGCAGTAAAATTCATATTCGACATCCCTGCAGGAATTGAAATGAGACTTCTAATTAATGGAACAAATCTACATAAAAACACTGTCCAAGGACCATATTTATCAAACCAGGCATCCGCTTTATGAATATCTCTACGGGTCAGACGAAGAACTTTGCCCCATTTATCAACTATCTTTTCCATCCGTTCCACATCAAGCAACAATCCAACCCTGTATAATGCAACAGCACCTGTAATCGAACCTAAAGTTGAGCAGATCACCACACCAAAGATCGATAAATGTGTGGAGGTCGTCACAAAACCACTGAACGTTAAAATGACTTCAGAGGGAATCGGCGGGAAAATATTTTCTAATGCTATTAATACAAAGATGCCTATGTAACCATACTCATTAATAATGGAGAGCAGCCAATTTTCCATTGCTTCTTGCACCTCGATTTCTATCATGATTAAAATCCCTTGCTTGTTCATTATAGTGAGTGTTCAAAAAGTTGCCAAATTAGAACAAAGAAGGTGGAGGCGGCGTAGCTTTGAGCACGAAGGGAATTTTCCATTAATTCGAATATCACAAAGGAATTTACTTCTTTGAATAGGCTCGTAGACGCAGGGGCACACGCTCTTCAAAAGCAAGCTAACGAAGAGATTCGCCTCTTATCATTTGGTCATTTTTTGAATAACCTCTTATACAGACATATGCCTCCATAAAACCACGTAATATGGGAAAAGGAGGAAGTTATATGAACAGTAGAAGCGAGGAACAACTTACATATCCTGAAGGAATGGTAAACATTATTAGAGATGGATTACAGTTGGCTAAAACACCTAAAAAGGTAATAATAGCCGGAGCAGGAATGTCTGGGCTAGTCTCTGCTTCCTTACTCAAGAGGGCCGGTCATCATGTAACTGTGCTTGAGGGGAATGACCGGATAGGCGGTAGAGTATTTACCTTAAGACAGCCATTCACCCAAGGGAATTACATTGAGCTTGGCGCTATGCGCATTCCTGGCACACATGCTCTTGTATGTGAATATATCAAACGTTTTAGGCTTCCAATTAATCCTTTTATAAATAGCTCTCCACTTGATTTGATTTTTGTAAACAACATACTTACTACACGTAAACACTATGAACAATATCCTGAGGTCTTACAATTTCCTTTAGAAGAATGGGAAAAGGGCAAAACCGCATCGGAGTTATTTTTATCTGCCGTCAATCCTTTTATTGAAAGGTATCAAAGCAGTTCCCCTGAAGAGCAGGGACGGTTAAAAAAACAGTATGCCTCTTACTCTATGAGGGACTATCTAGAAAATAATCCATTAGGCCCTTCCCTTTCATCTAATGCTATTCGAATGATTATGGTTCTTCTCGGGATTGAAGGGTTCCCCGAGTTCTCCTTTGTTGATATTTTAACGGATATCATTTATCCAATCTTTAATAAGGACACGAACTTCTATGAAATCACAGGCGGGAATGATCAGCTTCCCTTATCTTTCCTTTCTGAACTTCACTCTGACATTCTTTACAACCACAAAGTGAGAAAGATTAAGCAAACGACGTCCGGTGTTACACTAAGTACAGTGAACCCTTTGACACAGGAGCCAAAGTTTTTTTCGGGTGATTACAGTATTATTACTATGCCTTTTTCAGTCTTCCAATTTGTTGATGTAGAACCCTATGATTCTATCTCCTTTAAGAAGTGGCAAGCGATTAGAACCCTGCCCAATATTCCCGCAGTGAAAATCGCCATTGAATTTAAACATCGCTTTTGGGAGCGGATGAAAGTAGGCAACATCATAACGGACCTTCCCACAATGTTCACCTACATCCCAAGCCACAATAAGGGGCGCTTCGGTCCTGCAGTATTGCTTGGCAGTTACAGTTGGGGTAACAACGCTTCATTGTGGACCAGTTTAACAGAATCAAGTTTGATTTCCTATGTTCTTAAAGACTTAGCTAAAATTTATGGCAACATCGTTTATCAAGAATATTATCAAGCGTTTGCTTTTGATTGGGCTCAAAATCCTTTTTCAGCAGGATGCTTTACCTTGTTCTCCCCACATCAGGTCGTAAATTTTGGTGATTACATAAGCACACCTGAAGGGCGGCTTCATTTTGCCGGAGAACATACCTCTTCCTTTCATGGCTGGGTGGAAGGTGCAATAGAATCAGGGATAAGGGCAGCCTATGAAATAAATGAAAGATCCCGGAAAGAAGGTGGATAAACGAACCATATGAAATAGCCTCTTATTCAGAATGTTAAAAGACGCCAATTCCATTAGAGGAGGGCGTCTTTCTTTCATTATCCTAATATATTGTACCCTGAATCGACATAGACGATTTCACCTGTTACACCTCTTGACAAGGCACTGAGCATGGCCACACTCATATCACCAATATCTTCTTGAGTGACGTTTCTTTTTAACGGAGAGGTTTCCTCAATTTGATGAAGAATTTGATTGAAAGAGGGAACACCTTTTGCAGAAATGGTTCGAATCGCACCTGCAGAAATGGCATTCACTCGAATTTGGTCTGCTCCCACTTCTGAAGCTAGATACTTCACAGATGCCTCGAGAGAAGCTTTCGCTACACCCATTACATTGTAACCACCAACGACTCGCTCCGCACCTAAGTAGCTCATCGCAATAATCGCGCCCCCTTCTCTCATTAACGGGCGAGCAGCCTTTGTAACAGCAACTAAAGAATAGGAGCTTGAGTCTTGCGCAGCAGCAAATCCACTTCTCGATGTATCAATAAAGGCCCCCTTTAAATCCTCTGTAGGTGCAGAAGCGACAGAATGTACAAGACCATGAATCACCCCTGCTTTCTCACCGATTTGCGCAAAAGCCTGCTGAATACTCTCATCCTCATTTACATCACATTGCAGGACAAACTCTGCTTCTAAGTTATTGTCTTCTAACAGCTTCACTAACTTCTTATAAGACCGTTCCTTCCTATATGTAAAAATTAATTTTGCCCCTGCTTTATCTAATGATTTAGCCACACCCCACGCAATACTTCTTTGATTGGCTACTCCCATTATGACAATGTATTTACCTCTTAATTGTAATAAATCTTCCATAATATCCTCCTTCGTCAATGTTTCCCCCTCATTATAACAGGTATCCTACCCCTCCCCTGAACTTTCTCCCTTAGATCTCAACTTTATACAAATAAATCTTCCAAGGAGAGGATGCATTTTGGAATGCTTTTTCAAATTCGAGACCTATATTTTCATGATTCTCAATGGGGAGGGCTGATAATACATAATCTCCACCCATTTGTTGCAATTGTGCAGTATTGATGTCAAGCTGCTCAATTACCTCATCACTATTCTTGCTGAATAAATAATCCTTCCCTAACTCGGAAACATACATATAAAGCCTACCGCCCCACGTATCAAAGTAGGATTCAAGGGTTTGATTTTTTTCTAGTTCTGGTGCGATGATCTTGCGGAATTTATGCTTATAGGATAATGGATAGGTAGTATTATAGGTATCTAATGTATGCATGCCATTATATTGGGCGATGGTCGGATGCATAGCCACACTTACCACTTGATATTCAGAAGTGTCTAAACCGATGTATTCCTTTATATTATTGAAAAGATCTTGCGAATAAAATTCTTCGAACGTCGGTGTGCCGATTTCACTGTATTTTTCCTCTTCATTCAAATCAAATACGATTGCGATTTGAATGACCATAAGTACGATGGCAAGCGGTTTACCAAGTTTTAAGTGTTTCCAAATAATCGCCAATGCAAAACCAAACGCCATGTACCAGAACAAAGGATGTAGAAAATGGATACGGCTGAAATTAAATGTATTGAGAAGCATTGACTCATCTTTTAGTACTCTAAATCCTTCCCAGTACCAAAAAGCATACCAGAGCGACAAAAGGAAATTCATCGTCATAGCAAAAGCAAGCTGGTTAGGTTTAATTTTTTTATAAATAGCAATAAACACTGCCAGGATTACTGCTGGAAGGATCACTTGCTGATGCAAACTCATGTCATGGGTATGAGCAAAAATGAAATTTTCATTAAACAGACGAATTGTACCAGCTAGGCTGTTATGTCCTAAGTCAAATTCTTCACGGTGAGAGGTAAATCCTTCACTGAAGAACATGGATACAATGATGAGGTAGTTCTTAATTAGGTAAATCGATCCCATCAGGACGAGCGCCACTAAAAAAGCAATGTTGATACGTTTTGTTCTGAACCAGTCGACCATCCACAATAAACCCATCAATGCTAGAAAGAATACAAAGCTTAATATTAAACTTGAGTGAAACGGAAGTAATACGATAATAATCCAGTATAACTTGGGTGTATTTCTCCCGAACTTGCGGATGTTCAGAAACGCTAATAAGGCTAAAGGCAACCCTGCTATTGATAGTGCTCCAGAAGGCCAAAAAGGCAAAAGTGCAAAGCCGACTGATACACCTATAGCTATGAACTGAAGTTTTTCTACCCCCTCTCTTGCTTGGAAAAAGAAACGGAGTAACCCATACATACCAAAAAAGCCTACAAACCGCATAATGGTTTGATTTATTGTGTAGGCCGTGAATGGTTCAAACCATACGTAAAGCCATACCATTACATCCAAACTTGACGATAGAGCACTGCGAGGCAGGCCATTGATGGCATAGGGCAATGTCGTTCCCGGGGGGGCAAAGATCTGTCCGCTTTCTGCTAATATCTTGTACCAGACAATGTTTGAGTCCAAATTGTCGTGAACCCGAATGTGAGTGTCTTTACCAAGAATGTAATAAGGCATGAGGTACGCTACGATGATTAAGCAGCCAAGGACAATCCATTTATTTTTTGAAAAAGTTCTCAATATGGTGGACCACATGATTGACGACCTCTTTCTCCATCCCAAAGTATAAAGGTAACCGTAATAACCGCTCCGCTTCTGATGTCGTAAAATGATCGATTCCCGATAAGCCGCCATAGACTCTCCCAGCTTGAGAAGAGTGTAATGGTTCATAATGAGGCACCGCCATAATGTCCTGTTCCTTTAAGTAAGAAATTATATCAGAACGCACAGACTCTGTTCTCAACTTTATATAAAACATGTGGGCATTATGCTGACAACCCTCTGGTATGTGTTGTGTACTAACCAAGTCTTCTTCCACAAGAGAGGAAAGTTTTTCACTATACCGATTCCATGTCTCGATGCGATCTTCAAAAATAGTCCAAGCTTCCTCAAGCTGGGCATATAAATAAGCAGCATTCAATTCACTTAACAGAAAGGAGGAGCCGACATCATGCCACGTATACTTATCAACCTGCCCCCTTTTAAATTGTGACCGATTCGTTCCTTTTTCTTGAAGGATTTCAGCACGCTCAACATATTTTGGATCATTGATCAGCAAGGCGCCGCCTTCCCCACAAGTATAATTCTTCGTTTCATGAAAACTTAACGTACCGAAGTGCCCAAAGGTTCCAAGCGGTTTTCCTTTATATGTGCTCAATAGGGCCTGAGCAGCATCTTCTATGACAAATAATTGATGACGTTCTGCCATCTCCATAATCTGTTCCATGTCACAGGCAACACCAGCATAATGTACGACTACAATAGCCTTTGTCCTAGGAGTAATCGCATCTTCGATCAATTCAGGGTCTATATTCATCACAGTCGGATCGACATCTACAAATGTGATGTGCGCCCCTCGTAACACAAAGGCATTCGCTGTTGAAACGAATGTGTACGAGGGCATGATGATTTCATCCCCCTCTTTTATGTTAAGTAATAAGGCAGCCATCTCAAGAGCATGTGTACATGATGGGGTTAGTAAGGCTTTCTGGCATAATAAATGCTCTTCAAGCCAGGCTTTACACTTTTCCCCAAACGGTCCATTCCCCGAAAGCTTTCGATTGTGATGAATCGCTTCTTGAATATAGTCTATTTCCTTACCAATGACACACGGTTTATTAAATGGAATCACAGGAAATCACCTCACACTGATTGGCTTGTTATCATAATTCCTACTACGATGAACGATAGTCCGATCACTTTATATAATGTAACAGGCTCTTGAAAAAGAAACACAGAAAGTATAAATACAAGAACAAATGAGAGACTCATGAACGGATAAGCATAACTAATATCAAATTTTGTCATAGCCCCCATCCAAAATATTGAGGCTACAAAAGCAGAAAGAAACCCTGATAAGATCAAAGGGTCTACTAACAACTGCAGTAAGAATAGTATTTTATCCTTTACTAATGGTGGAAGGCTACCGTACTTCTCAATCCGCCATTTCAGGATAAGTTGTCCGTAAACAGTAAATAATATCGTGCCGAAAATATATAAATAGCCCATTATGTCACTCCGTCAATGCTTTCCCATTCAATTTGTGATAGACATCCACTGAACGTTTCAACTTAAAGCCGAGAGACTGGAAAAGATTCAGTGAAGACAAGTTAATTGCCGAAATAGAAGTAGTTAGCTCTTCATATCCTAATGACAACATCTTTAGACAACCACTGCTCAGAAACGGTTTAGCTAGTCCCAAACCTGTAAACTCCTTGCCTATCCCTAACAACAAGACCTTATTGCTGTCAAAACCGAAGAAGCCAGTCAGATCGCCTTGATAATACAGGAAATAAACCTGGTTTTGATCATATAAGTCCTCAAGCCATCGTACATACCTTAAATCAGCCAGCTCGTTCGGGATATGAAAATCTCTATGGAAGCGGCCATGAACAAAAGCATGTTCAGCAATATCTAGAATCACTTGCTTATCTCCATTCGAATCAAGTGTGACTCCTTCCTTTTCAAACACCTTCAGCTCACCCGATCTGCATCTCGGCTCAAGCAAAGTGTCAGCGTAATAAAATCCGTACTCTCTTAACACTTTTTTATCGAAAAAAGGATCCACTTTCACTGTAAAATGACCGTCTCTATCCATCGTCTCCTGGAATGCTTCCACATCTAAGGAAGTTAGCTCATAAGTATCTATGTTAAGTGTACGTTTATCCCAGGGTGTCTCTTTCAAGTAATATGTCATCCTATCACCTCATCTCGTTTCTTATCAGTTACGTCCCTAATGATGTATAACGGACGTCCTTTCGTTTCATTAAATACCTTTCCGAGATATAATCCCAACACTCCAAAATTAAAAAAAATCAACCCTGCTATAAAATAGAGAGAAACCATCACACTTGTCCATCCAGGGACAGGCTGGGATAAGAAAAAGTATCTGAGTATCAAATAGATTCCATAAATGAATGAAACAAAAGAGACTAAAAAGCCAAATTGAATCGACAATCTTAACGGTTTGTTAGACTGAGAGATAATCACATCTGTTGCTAACCTGACCATCTTCTTTAGATTGTATGATGATTTGCCTTCAACCCTTTTTCCATGATCTACAGGGATACTGGTCGTTTTAAACCCCATCCATTTGATGAATAACGGAAAGAAACGGGTCTGTTCTCTCATCTTTCTATAACTGTCAATGACATTCCTTGAACAAATACTAAAATTAGCAATCGTATAATCGGAGGAACGATCAGTAAGATAATCATAGACTTTATAAAATAATTTAGAAGACAGACGTTTAAAGAAACCATCCTGTCGAACTACGCGTGTGCCGAAAACAACCTCATAACCCTCTAAAGCTTTCTCATACAATTTCTCGATTTCCTCGGGCTGATCCTGCAAGTCGCAATCCATCACAACGATGAAATCACCCTGCGTGTGGTCAAGCCCAGCTGTAATAGCCCGGTGTTGACCAAAATTCCTGGCCATATCAAAGCCTCTGATATGGTTGTCCTCTTCACTTAATTTTTGAATCGTCTCCCACGATTGGTCTGGACTGCAATCATTAATAAGTAGGATTTCATAATCTGAAGATATACTTTCCATTGTTTGATTGATACGCCTGCACAGTTCGTACAGGCACGTTTGACACCCATAGACAGGGACAACGACAGAAATCATTGCACGACTTCCTCCCATTTATGCACATACCAATCTAGTGTTTTCTTCAGGCCTTCACCAAAGGAGATCCTAGACATCCAGCCGATTTGGTTCCGGATCTTCGAATCATCCACTGCATACCTCTTATCGTGTCCCAGTCGGTCATCCACAAAAGTTATTAATTCCTCGTAGCTCTGTATGTCTGTTCCACTTAAAAGTTGCGGTTTCATTTGATTAAGTTGTTCACAAATAAATTTGGTGAGTTCAATGTTCGTTTTTTCATTCCCACCCCGACATTATAACTCTCACCAGCTTTTCCTTTATGAAAGACCATGTCAATCGCTTCACAATGATCCCCCACATACAACCAATCCCTAACATTCATTCCGTCACCATAAATGGGAATAGGTTCAAGTGACAGAGCTTTTCGGATGATTGTGGGAAGCAGTTTTTCATCATGCTGCCTTGGCCCATAGTTATTCGAACTGCTCGATAGGACCACATTCATCCCATATGTGGTGTAATAACTCTTAACGAGCATATTTGCTCCTGCCTTAGAAGCACTATACGGGTTACTAGGATTGTAAGGAGTATGTTCGGTGAACTTCCCCTTACCTCCTAATGAGCCATAGACTTCATCAGTCGAAATGTGATGAAACCGGCGCTTAGACAGAAGCCCTTTTTTCTCCCAATCCTTCCTAGCAGCTTCCAGTAACACACCCGTTCCTAGTACATTTGTTAAGATAAAGGGTTTGGAATCAGCAATGGATTTGTCTACATGTGATTCAGCGGCGAAATGGACAACACCTTCAATATCGAATTCATTAAAAACATTCCTTACTAAAGCTTCGTCTGAGACATCTCCATGGACGAAGTGGTATGTGTCCATATTTTCAACTTCCATCAGGTTTTCTCGGCTTCCCGCATATGTCAGCTTATCTATATTGACAAGCTGACGACCTGGATATTTTTTCAAATAATAAGTGATAAAGTTGGAGCCGATGAATCCGGCCCCTCCAGTTATTAAGAGTGCTGGATTCTTACTCATTTTCTATCAATCCTAACCCTGGGTTCTGGTCGATTTTGTCCCAGTACTGCTGAACATGCTTCCGATTGGCTATTTCCATCAAATATTGACCATAATCATTCTTTTTCATCGATTCACCCGCTTCATACAATTGATGCTTCGAAATATAGCCCATGTAAAAAGCTATTTCCTCAATACAGGCAATTTTAAAGCCTTGACGCTGTTCAATATTCTTGATGAACTCTGAGGACTCGAACAACGATTCATGTGTACCTGCATCAAGCCATGCAAACCCTCTTCCCAGCAGCTCGACACCCAGCTGACCGTCTTCTAGATATTTTTTGTTCACATCAGTAATTTCAAGTTCCCCCCGGGCAGAGAAATTGAGTTTCTTTGCGATTTTGACTACACGATTGTCATAGACATATAAACCAGTTACCGCAAAATCAGACTTCGGATCTTCTGGCTTCTCCTCGATCGAAACTACCTTTCGTTCTTCATCGAATTCCACGACACCGAACCTGCTTGGATCCTTTACCCTGTACCCAAAAATAGTGGCGCCCTTATGATTCCGGACAGCTTTTCTTAGGATATTTGTTAATCCTTGCCCGTAAAAAATGTTGTCGCCAAGTATTAACGTGACATTATCCTTCCCAATAAACTCTTCCCCGACGATGAACGCCTCTGGAATACCATTTGGCTCCTCTTGCGATTTGTAATGAAGCGAGATCCCGAGTGAAGACCCGTCACCTAGTAATTTTTCAAACCTCGAAATATCTTCTGGCGTGCTTATAATCATGATCTCTTTAATCCCCGAAAGCATTAAAATTGATAAAGGGTAATAAATCATAGGCTTGTCATAAACAGCTAACAAATGTTTATTTATGCAATTCGTACTTGGAGACAGCCTTGTTCCACTTCCCCCTGCCAGTATGATTCCTTTCATCAAACCACCATCCTTCAAGGTATTTAGGAACAACATGGAAATATTTTGCTACTACTATAATTACCTTGTGTGAACTTGTTAAACTTAAGTTTTCATTACGAAATAGTTACTGAATGTTTCAACAGTATCATCATTACTTCCACGAAGTGATTCTATTCAAGATCAAACCAAACAAGGATAAAAACTTTTTCATTTATTTAAAAATAAAAAGTATACATCGAACACATAAGAAATAACCTAAAGATATGTGTCTAAATCAACAGTCTTAGCATTAAAAAAATCATTATCTTGCTCTCGAGAGAATTTAACGATATAATCGTAAATGGAAATAAAAAAATCCAAGGTGTTGGGGCACCTTGGATGAGTGCAGAATGAGTTCGTTACAAATATTACTGCTTTTTGTGTACCACTACCGCTATCAGCATTCCAAAGCTCAACATGAGGCTTATCGCTTCAAACGGACTCACAGTTACCACCTCCCTATAAGAGGATGAACTCATTCTGAGATAGGACTTGCGATTTGAGTATATCACAAGAATGAAAAGAGATGCGATATTTTTCCAATTTTTCGAAAATTGATAAATTTGTATTGGTGAAAAATAACTATTCCTTTATTTTCCACTTAGAAATCGACAGTTTTTTTCTAGTTGAAAATACTTAGTCTAAATTTAATACTATCCTCCAGGTTAGGCAACCACTTAATAAATTAAACATTCAACAATGATACACCACAAAGGGTGTGTTATTTTTTTTGCATTATTTCCGATCTATCTTTTCTTAGCTAGAACTTTCATTACTTGTTTCACAAACTCGGTCCGATCAAGTTCCATAGCTATTCGGGAACAGCCTTCTCCGGAACAATTCGTTGTCCCTGGACGGAAGTCGGCGATACTTAAACCATTTGCATAGCTTTCTTCATGCTGGACACGAACCTTTCTTTTTTTATACGTAAACAACCCAGGGAGATCTAAAGCGGCCATCAAAGCAGCCAAATCATGCTGAGGAGTCCCCTCGATACCTGGCTCTTGTTCTTGATACACTTCATAGTAAAAGTCAAGGATAGGGTCGATTATTTTTTCTAAACGGGTATTGGCACGGGCCGCAATGAAATCAACTTCATTTGGGGTTAATAAGGCTTCTCTTGTCACGTTTAACGGAATAATCGTTAAACTAGCGACATTTTGACAAATGAAATTTGCCGCAGTGGCATCACCGAAAAAGTTCGCCTCAGCGACCTCCGTAGCATTTCCGGGAACGAGAAAAGCACCACCCATCACGAAAGTTTCCTTCACATCCCCCATTACTTCAGGGCTCAAATACCAGGCCATAGCCAGGGATGTACAACGGCCAACGTTCACGATTGTTATTTCTCCTGGATTCTTTTTTATTAAACGGAACAGCTTTCTGAAATTTGTGCGGTTGGCATATCGTTCTTCAGGGATAGGTGGCTGAATTGGACCTAATCCTTCAACACCATGAATATTAGGGAAAAAAACTGGATCCTCCCCATTAAGAGGCCTTGTAGCACCTGAGATGACTGGAATATCTGTCCAACCGGCTAGTTCTAATAAATATTCTACATTTCGGTACGCCTTTTCCCTTTCTATATTTCCATATCCGCTAACCACTCCCAGAAGATCTATTTGGGGATTATTCAGCGCGTAAATTAAAGCAATAGCGTCATCGATACCTGTATCAGCAAATAAAATTACTTTTTTCATATTTCTCACCTCATCGTACATTATGAAAAAAGTGTCTTTGAGGTTTATACGTTTATTAGCTAAACCTGAAAAAAGCAACCTCCTTATTACGGAAGTTGCTTTTTATAGTTATTCTGTTATTCCCACTTGATTTAGTCCACTTTCTGTTGCTTCTGCTTCGGCACTGCCTTCACCATAGATGTCGACAGCCGATTGAATCAGGGCTTTTCTTGCATGACTGAAATCAGAAGTCGGTGTCAAGTACACCGTAAGTGCACGGTAATAAATTTGCCCAAGCTTGTCCTTACCAATCTGCTCACCTGTAAGGTAAGCAGCGTGGTTGATAATGGAGGAGTTGATATGAACACCACCATTATCCAAGCTAAGTGGAAGGTCATAATATTCATCCATATGTGTTGGATACATGCCACTGCCATCTCCATATGGCACATATTCTGCTCCTACAGCGTACTTGTCGGGATTACTTAAACTACGGAGGGAAGTTCTGCCCGATTGCCTTGCTTCTTCACCCATAATGTCTTCCCCAATTTCCCAATCCTCTTCATCGACTAGGGCACCAAATATGTCTGAGAAGGCTTCATTAAGTGCACCTGATTGGAAGCGATATCTTAAATTCGCAGTGTGAGTTGTCACTCCATGGGTCATTTCATGGGCAGCCACGTCAAGACCGGCTGAAAGCGAGATGAAAAAGTCACCGTCTCCATCCCCATATGTCATTTGCTCACCATTCCAAAAGGCATTATTGTAATCTTGTCCGTAGTGGACAGATGATTTAATCGCCATTCCTTTATCATCTAACGAGTTTCTATCATGCTCCTCGAGAAAATACTCATATACTTGCTCTGAATTATAATGAGCATCTACAGCGGCTCGATCATAATCATCTTTGAAAGAAGCGCTTTTATTAGAGTAGAGCACTCCAGGAAGCTGTAAATCTCCTCCCCATTGGTTTTTCATATCATACGTATAGATTCCGTCTAGATCCTCATGGGAATTGTCATATAAATAAAATTGTGTCCCTTTAAGGTTATCTGTCTTATCATTCTTATGGGTGATATGTAGTTTTCTATGGTCACCCAATACACCTATGCCAGAAGCGGTTGCAGACCTAAATCCATTCGCATGCATCAAAGCATTATATTTATCAATCACTTGTCCACTTTTAGCATCTACAAAGACAAACCAGTTACCAGGATTCTTGCCAAGGAAATTAACATTCACCTTATAAGCGAGCTGGTTGGTATCATTATATGGATAAATAACAAGCTCACTTGAAGGAGTGTAACTCAAGTTCTCCGGAGCATCCACCACATTCTTCGCTTTATTAAGGGCTTCTGTTTTAGAAAGGGTTGGTTCAGTAGAGATGCTTGCTTCCTCAACGGAGTGGTTGAAATGACCACTCACCGATTGAACAGTATTTTCCTCGTCATAATGAACGATAACTTCACTACCTTCGACAGGAACACCATTTTTTGTCTGCTGAAGGTTCACATGCGTCATACCTAGATCATCTTTCTTGACTTGACCCGGTTTGAAGCTTGACTTTGGATTTTTAATCTTATATTTTTCCTGATTCTTTTTCAGATGACTGACCGCAGCAGCAGCGTTACTAGCGTTTTGCTTTTCAGCTTGTTTTTCTACGACAAATATCGGTTTGTTTCCCTTAGACTTCTGAAACTTTTCTGCCATCGATTGAGTTGAAACTTGAGGGGTGCCCTCAGGTTGTACAGCATGAGCCTGCATTGGGGCAAAAGCGCCTACGAACAGAGCAGATGATAGAACAGCCACTGGTAATACATTCTTTTTCTTCAAATAAACTCCTCCTTAATATAGTCTGTTTCTATTTTAGAGGATTCTAGTAATAAATAAAAGAATAGTATGAACCATTTTAATAGTCAGAAATTTGTGATTGTAGTCGACATTGTGCGACTAAACTACCATTTATTATCCAATAAAAAGACACCGTCTATGGGGACGATGTCCTTTCCTAATCGTTCTTTACTAGCTAAACTGAGTGCATGTCGTTTAATATCAATATCGCTATGATCTTCCTAATATACATAAAATGATCGGTTCCACTTTCCTTAAACGTAAGCTTTTTTAATGTTCAACTGACACTTGAGATTTTTTTTCAGAAGAAGGTCGTACCGCAAATAGTGTTACTAACACAGCTAGAATACTTAAACAAGCTAAACTTATATATAACACGTCGGGATACCTTTCCATTAAAATGGCAATCACCGGAGGACCAGTCGCAACTCCTAGAAACCTCATACTGCTATAGAGTGAAGTGACTGTTCCTCTAACCTCTTTTTCTACACCCTCGGTAATTAACGCATCTAGTCCAGGCAAGGATAAGCCAATCCCAATTCCAGCAACTGATAATAACACAATCAGCATGACCAAATTCGCGTCATGTTTTATGAAAAATAGCGAGGCGGCAGCGGCCGCATTCCCGATGACGATGGCCCATTTCATGACAACTTTATTTTCACCAATTTTCTTACCGCTAATATAAGAAGCAATGCAAAGGAACAATAATGGAATCCCTAACAGCAATCCCTTGTAAACACCTGTCACATTATATTCATCCTCTAGTAAGGAAGATAGGTGAAATAAAAATCCAAATAACACAAACATATTTATGCATCCAATAACAAAGATCGATATCACCCATCGACCGTTATCATGGAATACTTTTTTTATTGATTTCTTAAAATCTGAAAAACGAGTTTTCTTCTGTTCGTCTTCGTTCTTTGGCACCTTCACAAACTTCCATACTAATAAGATTGACAGTAAGGATAACACAGGAATGGAGGCGAACGGAATAAACCAAATGATAACAGCTAATAACGCCCCAAATACTGGGCTTAGAACCTTACCAAAAGTATTTGAAGTTTCAATCAGCCCTAATCCTTCACTGACTTGTTTTTCATCGTCGAACATATCACCTACAGTAGGGATAACTACAGGAAAAGCTCCAGATGCTCCAATCCCCTGTAAAAACCTGCCCACTAAAATCATAATATAGGGATTTTCCATCTTCCATGCAGCATAAGCTGAAACGATTCCACCAGCCCCTGTGATAATTAAACTAGGTATGATTACTTTCTTTCTGCCGATTTTATCTGACAAATAACCAGCTATAGGGATCAGTAATATAGCAACAACTGAGTACACTGTAATGATTAAACTGGACTGGAAAGCTGAAATTCCTATTTCCTTTTCGATCATAGGCAGTACGGGAAGCAACATGGAATTACCCAATGTCATAACTAATGGTATAGACGCTAAAGCAATAAGATCCCATTTTTTTTCATTCATATAAGTTCCTCCGCTTACATTCATCTTTGTCTGTCTAACTTTTAAGCATTGTAACGTTTATTATGACCTAGGCGATGGGCATCTATTCTTACAAAAATTTCAAGTTATTAAAAAAACAAAAGGAACCGAAGTCCTCCTCATATTTTGAATGAAATTCTTTATAATAATTCCTACAATCATAAATACTCCCTTCTTTTGCTTTAGAAAAATACTCAAGATAATAAATGTCTGAGTATTATATATACTGGCTGTCTAAATCTTTAACATGTATAAAAAAAAATATCAGCATTAAGCGCTGATATCTTTTGGCATTCATATCTTTTTAGCATTGGGGCCGTGAAGAATTCGATTGGTTCGATGTGTTCCATACTTATCCTTTAAGTTTAATCGTTCAACTTCACGGATCATTTTATTGTAGTTTTTTAAGCGATCGGGTGTTAGTTCATCTGCTTCTATCGCTTTCATTACAGCGCAGCCCGGCTCCTTGTCATGGGAACAATCACGAAACTTGCATTGCAAACTTAACTGTTCAATATCCGAAAAGGCTGCATCGACATTCGTACTTTCTCCCCAAAGCTGCAACTCTCTCATGCCTGGGGTATCGATAATGACTGTACCATTGGGAAGCGAAAATAGTTCTCGATGTGTTGTCGTGTGACGCCCGCGTCCATCCTCTTCCCTTATTTGTTCTGTTTGCTGAACTGTCTCACCTAACAGTCGATTGATAAGTGTTGATTTACCTACTCCTGAAGACCCAATCAAGGAAATCGTTTCCCCGGCAATCAGTTCCTGTTCCAACTTATCTATTCCGCTTCCATCAAGACTGTTAACAGTGTAAACCGGTATACCTGGAGCATGACGTTCGATTTGGGCGAGCTTAGATACGACATCGTCACATAAATCCTGTTTCGTACAGACAATTGCTGGCCTCGCACCACTTTCATACACTTGCATCACATAACGTTCAATTCGTTGCACATTAAATTCCTTAACAAGGGAAGTAACAATGAATACTGCATCAACGTTGGCAGCAATAATTTGTTCATCATTTCCCGTACCAGCCGCTTTGCGGGATAAGACCGTACGTCTATTTAACACTTTGTGGATTCTTGCTTTGTCTTGATCATACGGCTCATACACAACCCAATCGCCAATAGCCGGCCATATATGGGAAACCTCTGCATCATGACGGAATTTACCTGAAACAGTTGAAGTATATGAGTCCGTTTCTGTACGAACCGTGTAAATATCTTGAGCCGCACGAGTAATTCTCCCGATCAGAGCTGTTTCCCCTACTTGATTCTTAAAGTAATCATGAATAAAAAATTGATTCACCGAATTCCTCCTAGTAGATGGGAGGACATTACGAGTTGCTGTGTCCTCCATTTGATGATTGGACTAAATTATGAATACCTGCAAATAGATTTGCCATAACACATCAACTCCTTACGTTTAGTACTTTTATTATAGCAGATTTTTCCTCAAGAAAAACACCTAGTTTTATTTCCTTAATAAAAGTGTAAAACCAGGTGTTTTATCAATTACTGAAGCTGTTCTTTAAATACATTTTTCACTTTTGGAACAACATAAGAACTCCCGCCCTCTACGTCTTCAATCATCATCGAAACGAGTAGACGTGGATCATTAGTGTTCCATGCGATAAACCAGCCATTCTCCTGCCCCTCAACATCTTGTGATTTCTTCAACTCAGCTGTCCCAGTTTTACCCGCAAGGCTTAACCCTTCAATTTGTGGCTCATACCCTGAACCTTCAGGGTTATTCACGACTTCCGTTAGATTCTCACGAAGAATGGTAGCTGTGTCTTCACTCACCACATTTTCTTGCCAAGCAACACTTGCTTCTTCTCCCTTAATCATAACCGGGTCAAGAAGCTTTCCATTTGTAATAAACGGAGTATAGGTAAGAGCTAAATGCAATGTACTCATCTCAACCTCGCCCTGACCATATCCGGTATCAGCCAATGCGATCTCTTTCCCAAATCCATCTTCACCTGTTATTTGGGAGGCAGTGATTGGATACGTAAATGGAATGTCTTCGGAAAATCCAAAATCACTTGCTTCTTCCAAAAAGGCTTCCCCGCCAATTTCGAGAATGGTACGAGCAAAGTAAATATTGTCTGAACGAACCAGTGCATCACGAAGAGTCACTTTCTTATCGATATTGGCACTTTCTACTCGCGTTACAGAATAATCGCCCCAGCCTTCTTTACTGAATGAGCGCTCAGGGATAGACATTTCCTCCGATGGGTCGATGGTGCCTGTTTCTAAACCAATTGCTGCTGTAATCGGCTTAAACGTTGATCCGGGAGCATAAGTACTATTAAATCGATTTGTTAATGGTTTTTGTGGATTATTCTTAAGCTCAGAATAGCGTTCCGATGTCATCCCTAAAATAAATTCATTCGGGTCATAGGCAGGTGTACTAACCAATGCTTTTACCTGGCCTGTTTGCGGGTGAATGGCGGCTGATGAACCAGCATCCCCCTTTAATTGATTATAAATGGACTGTTGCACGTCCGCATTGATCGTAAGGTTCACATCTTCTCCGTCTACGGCTCCCTGTTCAGCTAGTACTTCGCGCTGATTTCCTTCTGCGTCAACGATGGAAACTTTCCCGCCAGCTGTGCCTCTTAATTTTTCCTCAAGAACACTTTCAAGGCCAGTATGACCAATTTTACTTGTAGAAATATATCCTTTATCCTTTAGCTTTTTTAGTTGATCAGCTTGAATGGATCCTACATAGCCAGTTAAGTGGGCGGCTGCCTTTCCTAAAGGATATACTCTGGCACTTTTCTCCTGAAATTTCGTACCTTTCAACGGACGAATTTTTTCGATTAACTCCTGGTTATCTCTCGGAATAGAGACGAGTGGGACGAAGGAAGTTGCTTGCACCCATGACTGATTAAGCTTCTCGTCGATAAGTTCAACAGATAGGTTAAGCAGCTCGGCCAGTTTCTCTTTTACTTGTTCACGATCATCTTCCATCCAATCAGGAACGAGTCCAACACTTATTACTGTGCCGTTAACCGCAAGTCCTTGACCATTGACATCAAATATTTCCCCTCGTTCGGGTTTGATGACTTGAGCTGAAATGATATCCCCTTGTTCCATTCCTGCGAAAATCATCGAAGGGTCCCAGTACATCACCCACGCTTTCGACTCATCATTTTCTTCAAACGTAAGATTGGCTTGATGCGAAAACTCGATCGGCCCTGCCAGCGTTTCCATACTCACATCAAAGTCAAAGCTTGGTGTATCCCCCTTTTCATATTCGGTCTCTTCATCAGGTAAATTATATGTAATGGACAGTTTATCCATCTGAATACCTTGATAAATGGACTGGTATCGCTCGACAAATTTATCTTTTGTAATCTGTTTCTGAGATGACTCCCCAAGCAGTTGATACATCTTTTCATATTCCTGGTTTTCCCATGCTTTCATGTAATTCTTGAAGGTCGTTTCAGGATTTGGTTGGTCGGAACAACCTGCCAGTAAAGTGAATACAATAGAAAATAATAATAATAATGCTTTTTTCATGTTCTCCCCCTATAAATTCCGTCTTATTTAGCTAGTTATTATATGACGAATGACACAGATAGCCAGCACCATTCTACAATATTTTACAGGATCATTATATCAAAATTCTTCTAAATAAAAAGAATGGAGGCTTGGGTTATTGAACGAACTTCGGTCCTCTTTCCATAGCGGCAAAACTAGACGTTTTTCGCTGTTGAATGTTCCTTCTACAGAGTGATACCATTATGAAACTATCCTATTTTATTACAGTATTGGAGGTGCTCTAAATGGCATGGATTCAACAATTCGCATGGATTTCCCCACTTCTATTGATTATCTTTGCACTAAGCTTGCTCTGGTCCTTTCGTGCATTTAAACAGAAAGCATACCCAATGATCATCATCGCGGGCATGCTCCATCTCGTAATCAGTCCGTTCTTTGCTTATAGTCTTGGACCATTTATGTTTGCAATTGGGATCATTGAGCTTTATATGGGAGCAATTAATAAAAAGAAAGCAAAAGCTGTAAGACTATAATTGTATAGTCTTACGAATCTTTTATTTTTTCATCAATAAAACTGCATAAGTGCCCAATAGTGGGAAATTTATTAAATGCCTCATTCACGAGTGTTTCCTCTTTCCACCCCATGTTTATCTCCCAGTAATTCATTAAATCATCAAATGCCTTCGAAAACTGTACTTCATCCCCATTAAATAATTTCTTTAATTCCACATTTGTCGTTAAGTATTCTACAGGGTTATCGTATGTCATCTGGCTATGTTTATGAACATATTTCACCGTAGTTAAATAAACCTCGTAAATATGATTTCTTTTATTGGTCGTTTCTTTCACTTCTTTTCTAGTCTTAAAATAATTAAAATCATAAACATTTACCAAAAGAACTCACCCACCCAACTGTGTATAAATAATAATTCTACATGAGTAGGAGAGATTCCTTTATCCCCTTCGTAACCTTCTTCCTTATTTACTCTCCTAGTGCATATGAAAAGATTTTCAAAGATCTCTATGTTATTCTTTTGATGGATTATGTTATGTGGAGGGAACGTAATGAATTCAACAATTGAAACCATTTTAAATCACCGCAGTATTCGTAAATTCAAAGATACTAAGTTGACAGATGACCAAATTCACACCATCATAAGTGCTGCCCAGCAAGCTTCAACATCCAGCTACATGATGGCCTATACGATTATCGGCATAACGGACCCAGAGAAAAAAGCAGCTCTTGCTGAAGTCAGCGGGCACCCGCACGTCACACAAAATGGGCATTTACTTATTTTCTGTGCTGATCTAAAAAGACCGATCCAGCAAGCGACAAATGAGCAATATCAACAAATGCTGCCGAATCTAGAGAATAGCGAACATTTCCTTGTTTCAGCGATAGATGCTGCATTAGCTGCCCAAAATGCCGCGATTGCTGCCGAATCAATGGGGCTTGGTATGTGCTACCTTGGCAGCATTCGTAACAACTTGGACCGAACTGACGAAATACTTGGATTGCCTCAGCATGTAATCCCGTTATTCGGTATGGCCCTTGGTGTTCCTGATCACAAGCCCGAGACAAAACCTCGCTTACCACAATCAGCCATTTATTATGAAAATGAATATCCTTGTTATGAAAACGATGTGAAGCAGTTTGATGAGGAAATCGCAGCCTATTACCAATCTCGTTCCTCAAACAATCGCAAGGATACTTGGTCAGAGCAGATGATTCGTCGCTTTTCTGAGCCGATGCGCATGGATGTAACACAGTTAGTTCAGAAGAAAGGCTTTAATAAAAGGTAATCCTTAAAGAGAAGAGGGTGTCTCCAAGATGGGAGTACCCTCTATTTTCGTCTAAACTAAGGAGTTAAACGTAAATCTTCTCCAGTAAAATCGTTCATATCTGTTGTATGGTAGCCACCTTCTACCCAATCATCGAATTGGTCATGATACCATTCGCTACGAAAGTGCCCTGATTGCCCGGGTCCTACAACGTGATCTGCCTGGCTAGACTCAGCTAAGTCAATAACATATCGCCACGAGGCCCCATGATTCACCAATCCATTGTCATTGTAACCAGCAGCTCTGACTGTTACCCTGCTGCCGCTAACAGCAACAGGATCACCTGGGTTAAAAAAACGTTCTAGAATACTAATACTTGAAAGGGGATGAGTGAACTCGACAGCATGACCATCACCCCACCTCCAATTATTAGGAGCATCCCCATATTGTTCCGATAGATCGTCAACTGTTTTAGAAAAAGACTCCCTCAAGACATGGTCAATGCCTCCCGCCTCTTCCATCCAGATCGACTTTTCTCCATTCATAACAGCTCTAAGTATTTCATCTGTTGTCTGCCCAGCTCCGTGAAAAAGATCACGCACCTCCTTAGGAATCGAGTCATTGTATAACATTTCTTGGAGTTTAGCATTCCATGTATGATAAATAAGAGGCTGCGGCAGTTGACGGTCATCTTCGTATGTCCATTCTTCCATTAAGTTCATCGCCGCCTTTTCCACCTTATCAGACCCTTCGTCAAGCTTAGTAACCATGAATGGCAAAAACTCTTCAGCTTGCAAATTCTTCACATCCAACTGCATTTCCTTCATACTTTCAATTGTATGTGTCTCCTTTTCCTCTATCATTTCAGCAATGCGTTGATAACGATAGGGCTGTGCCCAGTTGTGACTAATATGATAGGGATAAGAGTCACTAACAACCTTATTATTTGCAGTCGCAATATACCCCTTCTCAGGATTAATCGAAGTGGGAAGCTCATCAAATGGGATGTACCCATTCCACTCGTCCTCTTCCTCCCAGCCTCTTAAAGGAAGCAATGCATTGTCTCCATTTTCATAGATAGGTATACGCCCATTGGCCTTATAAGCAATGGTTCCGTCCTTTGAAGCAAACACAAAATTTTGAGCAGGGGCTAAAAACTTTTCTAATCCTTCTTCAAACTCCTGCCAATTGCTGGCCCGGTTGATTTCTAACACAGCTTCAAGCTCGGTTGTTGGATCAAGTGCAGTCCAGCGTAATGAAAGTACAGTATCTTTACCACTATCCCCAGCGAACTCACTAATGACCGGACCATGACGGGTCTCGACAACCTTGTAATCAATAGTTTCCCCCCTTTTACCTGAATAGGTTCTGAAATGACCTCTGCCTGCTCCCATTTCCCTTCAAACATAAATTGGTCGGATTGATCTGGGTTTCTTTTTTCAATATAAAGCTGTTGTACATCCGGCCCGACATTGGTTACTCCCCAGGCTATGTCCTCGTTATGACCAAGGATGATCCCGGGAATTCCAGCAAAAATTACACCAGACACCTGGTATTCAGGTGAATCCAAGTGCATTTGATACCAAATGGATGGTGTGGCTAAACCTAAGTGTGGGTCATCAGCCAGTAAAGGAAAGCCCGATGCAGTACGCTCCCCACTTAATACCCAGTTGTTACTTCCATTGAATTCAGGTGGGATCACTGCATCTTGAAAACTCGTTGCAACATCAACCACTTCAGTTTCATTGATAATAGTAGGGGCATCTTTCGGATAGACTGGAAATAATTCGAGTGCTTTAGCTTTAGGAAATTTGTTCAAAGCATAATAATTAAACGCTTGCCGCTCCCAGTGCCCTCCTAAATCGAATGCCATGTACTTCCCAATCGTTAACGAATCAACAGGTTGCCAGGTACCTGGTTCAATGCCCATTAACTTAAACCCGGGCGGGAGACGATTTTCTTCAATCACTTTATCAATATACATATTAACCCCTTGAGAAAAAGCCTCTAGGCTCTGAATCGCCTCATCTGAATACAAAGACAGTGACGCTTCTGCCGCCCTTCTAAGCCCAAGGGTTCGAAAGTATTTATCTTGTTCAATAGCTGCTTCACCAACGACTTCACTTAAAGTTCCTGACGCTTGCCTTCTCGCAAGCTCCATTTGAAGTAAGCGATCTTGCGCCTGCACATACCCTTGCGCCATAAACAGATCGTGGGCATTATTTGCAGATATGTGTGGGATACCATGCTCATCCCTTGTAATTGTTACAGGATCTTTTAAGCCTTCAAGCTTGATCTCGCCTGAAACCTGTGGAAGACTGCGGTTAATGTAAACGTTTACAAAAACAGTCAAACCAATTCCTAGTACTAGCACAATAATCGTAGAAATCAGGCTGATCTTTTTCCATCGCTTCATTTTTTTATTCTCTTCATTCGTCGTTTGAACAGCTTCCACTAAGACATCCCCTTTACTGAATTCTCATTCATTATACCTGAATTTTATCATTTATAATATCGCTATGTTTGTAAAATTTTGAAGATTATCACCTACAAATTTCCCACAACCAGAGCCAGGTAGTCCAATAATGGAGCAATTCATGATATCAAATCTTGCACCTATTTAAGAAGGTGCTTATCAGTAAGATCATTATCTAGATACTTCTAAGTAATCTTCTATAACCTTAGTTACATCAAATGGACCAGAATTCTTATTTGAAGGGACAACTATTTTGATATCATGACTAGGATAAACAGATGAATGAAAGCTCACACCTGGATCATATCCCATTACATGATACTTGATGATGTTATCATTCCTTTTGTTAATCCATAAACCATAGCCGTAGTTTATATCTCCTTTTACATTTACGTAAGGCTGAAGTAGCGAGTTTGTAAATTCTTCACTTAACAGCTTATGATCGAATAAGGACTCCCACAATTTTGCCATATCAGGTGCGGTAATGAATGCCCGCCGTCAGCTCCCCCTTAACAGGTATAGAGTATATATTTGTTTTCCAGGTTCCATCTTCTTGATTATCAATACACCCCAATGCTGTGTTTTTAGGGAGATGATCTAATGAAAAATACCCTGAATCGTTCATGCCACATCTATGAAACACTTCTGATTCGATATAATCAGTAAATCGGATACCTGTTTGTTGTTCAATTATTAAACCTAAAATGATATAGCCGGCATTATTATAATGAAACCTATCTCCTGGTTGGAACATCATGTGGTTTGTTTGAAACAACGGTAAAAAATCATGTAAAGACGTCATTTGATACACTGGTCGGTCCTTCCAAAGATCTTCAAAGTCATCCATAACTTCTTCATCAAAGTAATCTGCTACTCCGGATGTATGGGTCAAAAGGTGATGGATGGATATGTTCTCATCAAAGTTGGGGAATTCAGTATCCAAACAATCCCTTAGCTTAGTTTCAAAAGAGATTACTCCTTTTTCAACTAGTTGGGAAATACCGATGGCTGTAAATAACTTGCAGCCAGATGCAATGCCAAATCGGGTATTTACTGTATTTGATAGCTCCTCAGTTCTATTAGCATAACCATAAGCTTCTTCAGAGACGACATCATTTCCACGTTTTATGTACACCACTCCTGATAGCCTACACGCTTCCTAATTTCTTCTACAATATTATTTAACCCAGCATTTTCTTTCAGCATAACAATCCCCCACTTTTATATATGCTTTTATTAACTTCCCCTCACTTTTCCTTAACTCATTATAATGCTTTAAAATAGATCGCCAACTCTAAGGATTTCCTTATGTGATATCAAATGAACGTGGCGCCTCCTTAGAATCACACACAAAATTAGGCTGTCAGACTCTCAACAGCCTATAAAGATAAATTAACATCTCTGTTTTACCGTTCAATTGTAAATATTTAACTTACGATTTTCGCCGATTCAAATCAGCCAAGATTTGTGGATATTGCTTATCAAGTTTGTACATCCACATGAGAACAGTCTGCAAAACAGCTAAAAAGAAAGGAATATAAATATTAAGTGCTAAGATCATTGTTACAGCCAGTGACGTTTGTTCCTCTATACCTCCTACATAACCTCCAAATGCTAATAACCACCCTATTAAGGCGCCTCCTAGACCTGCCCCTACTTTCATACCAAAACTTGCAGCGCTATTGACCAAGCCTTCCGTTCTAATCCCAAATTTCCACTCCCCATATTCAGCAGTATCATTAATCATTGCATATAAAAACATAATGATAGGCACCAAACCAAATCCTTGAATGACCGTCCCAACTAAAAATACAGAAAGACTAGAGGGGTCAATCAACTTAACAATCGGGCCGAAAATACCTAGTATTGAGACGAATAAGGCTATATTGCGTTTGCCGAATTTCCTCACTAATTTTGCAACAAAGAAGAAACCGATCATGGTTGGCAAAAATAATAGTAAGCCAACGAGTGAAAAGTAGGCAGCGTTACCAAGTATATAAGTTGTATAGTACAGCCCCGCTCCCGCTAAAAGGGCATTAAGGGTATAGGCGATCACACAATAAAGGGTAATGATTAACCAATACTTGTTAGTAAATAACGCTTTTACACCCGTTCTAAGAGGAACATTTTCTTTAGTTTTATTGACGGTTCCACCAACTCTTTCTTTAGTTGAGTGAAAAGCTAGAAAACTTGTCACAATGATGATAAATCCACTAAAAGCTGCCACACTTGTCCACCCTAACCTTCCACCAATTGCACTTGCTACTGGTTGGGCCAATATCGTAATCACCAGGGTACTTAACATCGTGAAAACACCAGTGTAAATATTAAGTACAGATCGTCCATATGGCTCTTGAGTCATCAATCCTAGTAGAGTCTTATAAGGAATGGATACTCCTGTATAGACCAAAATTAACATAATATACGTAACATAGACATATATGATCTTCCCCGTATTCCCGATATCAGGAACAGAAAAAAGTAGAATTGTCATAACACCAAGTGGGATTCCCATCCAAAGGATCCATGGACGAGCTTTACCATGTTTCGATTTCGTGCGATCAACTAACGTTCCCATCCCGATATCTGTCACTCCATCAAAAAGACGAGCCACAAGCATAAGTGTACCTACAACACCTGCAGATATACCAGCGACGTCGGTGTAATAGAATGTTAGAAATGTACCTACTAATGTCCAAACTAAGATAACACCAAAGAACCCCGTTCCATAATTCAACATTTCTTTGTGACCAGGAGTTTCAGCCTGCATAGAGTTGGTGTGAACATTTTGCCGCTTCTCAGTTAACATTTGTTATTCCCCCTTAAATGTTTGTTCCAGACGAAAACGTTGTCATATTTGCGTGCATCCTCCCTGATCGGTTAACATACCAACCAGTCAGTATTACAAACATTATACACATCATCCTTGAGTAATTAAATATATTCTAAAAATTCTATCATTTATTTCGCCAGTGTCTAGACTTTCCGCTGTTCACATAAACACACTTGTGATTAGACACAGATAAATCCGGGTACACTCACTCAGAGAGTTTTTACAAGCCTTTGGAGGTGTAATGATGGAAACCATAAAAATAAGTAATACAAATTTAGAGGCGAGCCGAATTGGCTTAGGTACATGGGCGATTGGCGGTTTGATGTGGGGCGGAACGGATGAGAAGCAATCGATCCAAACCATTCATGCTGCACTAGATAAAGGAATTAGTTTGATTGATACCGCACCTGCTTATGGGTTCGGACGTTCTGAGGAGATTATTGGGAAAGCGGTGAAGGAATATGGAAACCGTGACAACATACTCCTAGCAACAAAAGCGGGATTAGAGTGGCAAAACAACGAGCTATTTCGTAACGGCAGCAAGGAACGTATTCATAAAGAAGTGGAGGATTCGCTAGACCGACTGCAAACCGATTATATCGATCTTTATCAATTGCATTGGCCTGACCCGATGACTCCTTTACACGAAACGGCAGAGGCCTTGCACTATTTGTATAAACAAGGGAAAATTCGTGCCATCGGTGTCAGTAACTTCTCACCAGAGCAAATGGATATTTTCAGAGAAGCAGCCCCTATTCACACCTTACAACCGCCGTATAACCTATTTGAGCGGGATATTGAAAAAAATACTCTGCCTTACACAATGGAACATAACATAACGACAGTCTCCTATGGCTCTTTATGCAGAGGATTGTTGTCAGGCAAAATGTCAGCAGATCGGGAATTTAAGGGAGACGATTTAAGAAATAATGACCCCAAATTCCAACAACCCCGCTTCAACCAATATCTAAAAGCTGTTGAGGAGTTAGATAAGCTCGCCCAAGAGAGATTCGGAAAACGTGTGCTTCACTTGGCTCTAAAATGGGTACTGCAGCAACCAGGTTCGGGGATCGCTCTTATGGGTGGGCGGCGCCCGGACCAGTTCGATTCAATTGATGAAGTAAGCAACTTTACCATCGATGACGAGAGCATGCATGATATTGACGAAATTCTGTTAAAACATGTTAAGGATCCGGTGGGGCCTGAATTCATGGCACCTCCTGATCGTCAAGATTTAGGAATGAAATAAGACGAAGAAACCGGGCTCACTTATATTGAGTCCGGTTTTCCTTATGTTTATTCTAGAAAAGTTACTGCGACTATAATATAATTAATAATTCGAAACCTAATAGAAGATGCAACGTATAAAAAGGGTGGCACATGTTGAATCGTAGTTAAGTTTTTTATTGAAATAATAGGAGGACGTCTTTTAAATGGATATACTTATTTGGATTATCATTATTGCGTGTTTTATAGCCAGCTTTGCTAGTATCATATTCCCTATTATCCCCGGTCCGCTCGTTCTTTGGATTGGCTTCCTGGCTTACTTTTTCTTTATCAGTGGGAATGAGTTCTCCATTTTGTTTTGGATTGGAATGATCGTTTTAACAATTGTCCTGATCGTCTCTGATATTATTGCTAACAGTTATTTTGTCAAAAGGTATGGAGGCAGTAAGTGGGGGGAGCGTTCTGCAGCCATTGGCGTAATTATTGGATCATTTATTGTACCGCCTTTTGGTATCATCCTTCTCCCTTTCATACTTGTTCTCATTGTAGAACTTGTCCAGAAACGGACAGCAAACGAAGCTTTTAAAGCGTCACTAGGCTCTTTATTTGGCTTTCTAAGTGGTTCACTAGCCAAAGTGGTTATCCAACTTGTTATGATCATTTGGTTCTTCGTTGAAATCTGGCTCTAATAATATATACGATTTACAACCACATTAGACTATTGAACAATTAATTTGAAGATTTCCCACCCGAAAAGAAGGGGTTGCTCGATATAAACTCGAGCAACCCCTTTTTATTATTTACGTCCCATTCCTTTAAGAAACTGCATCATCATCGTGATACTTCTGTTGATTTCCGGATCCTTTAAGGCCTTGGCTAACTCAAATACAGATGTTTTTTTAGCGTGATCATCTGAATTCATTTGTCCAATGCCTTGGTTTACACGACCTGTAACCTCCCGGAGAGATTTCATATCTAATTCTCCGAGAAGGAAAATCATTTCAGGAAGATTTTCAATCAATGATGTATATTGGTCCTTATTTAACTCATTCGCCACATAACCCAGGGCCTGCTTCTTCGACCTTGTAAAAGCATAAGCAGAATCGAGTGTCCCACCTTCGTCTAGTGCTTGCAGCAGTTTAATACCTTTTAATATGGCATCCTTATTATCTGCTACCGCCTCTTTCACCTCTGACACATCTTTTTCTATTTGTTCCTCGCGAGAAACCTCCAGGCGTTTAATATTTCTAATCGCTTTAGCCATTTTTATTCACCTGATTTCCTGGGAATACATAATCGTCCCGCTCCCATTTTTTCTCCACTTGCACACTGATTTGAGGGACAGGATTTCCTCTGCGGTGATTATTTGAGCGAATAGGTGATTTTCCTTCTTTTTTCACTACTTCCATTCTTACGGCAATCTCTTTGTAAGCCGGTGTGTTACTGTCTTTGTCAACACGATTATCTGTCAAGAAGTTAACCGCGGATTTCCCGTTATCATTCAATGGAAGGAAAAGTTCTTTTCCTTTGACACGATCAGTTATCGTCACTACACCTGTAGCTTCACCTGCTTCTGAAATTAGCTTCACAGTACCACCTTCGTTAAGTCCGCGTTCTTCCGCTAATTCTTCTGAAACTTCTATCCACGCAGTAGGTGTTTTTCTTGTAATTCCTTTTGATTTATACGTCATATTCCCTTCATGGAAATGCTCTAAAAGACGCCCATTATTTACATGAAGATCATATTCTTCTGTTGTGTCGTACTCTAGTTCAAATTGTAGTGGATAAAGTTGAGCTTTTTTATCTTCAAAAGGAAAGCCATCGAGAAATAGAAGCGGCTGATCTGTCCCATCCTCTGCTACAGGCCACTGCAAGGAATTGTACCCTTCCAGACGATCATATGACACACCTGCGAAAAGAGGAGCTAAACTGGCTGCCTCTTCCATAATTTCTGCGGGATGTTCATAACCCCAATCGTATCCCATCTCTTTAGCGATTAGTGAAAGAATCTCCCAGTCTGGCTTAGAACCTGGCAGGGGATCAAGTGATTTATACAAGCGCTGAATACGACGCTCCGTATTTGTGAACGTTCCATCCTTCTCAAGGCTTGGTGCAGCCGGAAGAACCACATCTGCATACTCTGCCGTCTTTGTTAAAAAGAGATCTTGAACAACAAAGAAATCAAGCTTCTCAAAAGCGGCTGTCACATAATTAATGTTCGCATCTACAATACCTGTATCTTCACCAATAACATACATGGCGCTAAGGTTACCAGCGTGGATGGCTTCAATCATTTGGTGATTATCTTTACCAAATTCTGCTGGAAGCTCTACTCCCCATTTGTCTTCATAACGATTACGAACTTCGTCATCTGTTGTTGCTTCATAACCAGGGAAGAAATTCGGCATACTGCCAAAGTCACTGCAGCCTTGCACATTATTGTGACCACGAAGAGGATACGCTCCTGCACCAGGTTTTCGATAGTTACCTGTGATCAACAGTAAATTAGAGATCGCTGTACTTGTATCACTTCCACGCATATGCTGTGTGACACCCATAGCCCAGCAAATCGCTACACTATTAGAGTGTGCAATTTCTTCAGCTACTTCAATAAGTTCACTCTTAGGAATGCCTGTCAGTTCTGAAGCATACTCCATTGTAAAGGGCTCAAGACTTTCTCGGTATTCGTCAAAACCATTAACCCACTCTTCTAGGAATTGTTTATCTTCTAGTCCTTCATCTAAAATATATTTTGTTACAGCCGAAAGCCAGGCTAAATCCGATCCGGACTTCGGTGAATAAAAGCGGTCGGCCCGTTTCCCCATTTCATGTTTTCGTAAATCAAAAACGAAAAGCTTCTGATCGAACAGCTTATGAGACCGTTTGATTCTTGATGCCAGCACGGGATGAGATTCAGCAGTATTTGAGCCAATCGTTATAACCAAATTAGAATTAGCAATATCATCAATTGATCCAGAATCCCCGCCGTAACCTACTGTTCTGAACAAGCCCATTGTTGCCGGTGTCTGGCAATAACGTGAGCAGTTATCAATGTTATTTGTTCCAATGATTTGACGGGCTAACTTCTGCATAAGGAAAGACTCTTCATTTGTTGCCTTAGAAGAAGAAATAAAGCCTAAATCGTCTGCGCCCTTCTCAGCTTTGATCTCATTAAATCGTTTAGCTACGTAGGAAATCGCTTCATCCCATTCTACCTCTTCAAACAGATCACCCTTACGTATAAGTGGTTTGGTTAGACGTTCATCACTATTCACGTAGTCCCATCCAAACTTCCCTTTCACACACGTTGAGATTCCATTTGCGGGTGACTGTGCACTCGGTTCTACTTTAAGTACTTTACGGTCCTTTGTCCAAACATCGAACGAACAGCCAACTCCACAGTATGTGCAAACTGTTTTCGTTTTCTTAATGCGGTCTTCTCGCATTGCCGCTTCTGTGTCAGATACAGTAAAAAGAGGACCATAGCCTGTTTCCGCTTTTTTCGTCAACTCAATCATTGATTTTAGGATACCTGGTTGTTGGTCAGTAAGAAATCCTGCCTCACCTTCCATGCCAGTCTCCATCATTGCATTACAAGGACAAACGGTTGAGCACTGTCCACAGTTAACACAGGAGGACTGATCGATAGGAACATCATTATCCCAAATCACTCGGGGTTTTTGACGCTCCCAGTCAATTGTTAACGTCTCATTTACTTGGATATCCTGACATACTTCAACACATCTGCCACAAAGAATACACTGATCCGGATCATAACGATAAAAAGATCCTGAATCATCACGGTTGTATGGCTTAGGTTCAAATGGTCTTGATTGATGTTCCAAACCAAACTCAGCCATTGTGTTATGAATCTCACAAGCTCCATTATTGTAATCACAAACAGTGCAGTAGAGTTCATGATTCTCTAAAATGCGGTCTAGTGATTCTTTTTGTGCTTTATGGACATGCGGCAATTGTGTTTGCACACTCATTCCTGCTTCAACTTTCATACCACAAGCACGAGTAAGCTCACCATTCACTTGAACGATACAAGTATCACATGTCTCAATGGGTCCGAGTGACTCGTTGTAGCAAATCTGGGGGACATTTTCATCCGTCGTATTTAATAGATCCAGGAGATTTTGTCCAGGGTCTGCTAAGTATTCATTACCATTAATCGTCACAACTGTATGTTCGCGTTCTAACAATTGAAGTTCCTCCTTAGTTAAGATCTACTATTCCTTTGGTTGAATAGCTAACCTTTTAGCATGCGTGTAAATATTCATTCTCTTCCCTCTTACAAAACCAACCGCAGTGATATTTAAATCTTCCGCAAGCTTCAGAGCAAGATCTGTCGGGGCCGATTTTGATAAAAGAAAACCAATCCCCATTTTAGATACCTTCAATAATACTTCTGAAGAAATACGTCCACTAAAAATAATAATTTTATTTTTTCTTGAGAGACGCTGCTTTAATAGATGACCATTTAATTTGTCTAAGGCATTGTGTCTTCCTATATCATTGAAGACAATCTCCACACCCTGTTCAGATGCAATGGCTGCCTGATGGACACCACCTGTTTTTTTGAACATATCTGCTTCTTTTTGAAACGCTTCCATCAATGTTAAACAAAGCTCCGGCTCAATTTTCATTTCATTCATAACCGTCTTAGCAATCTTCGCATCATTTTGAAAATAGAATGCCCGGCTTTTACCACAGCAGGAACCAATCCACCGCTTCGTCGTATCTACTTTTTCAAATGTGACATTTGTCTTTATGTAAGCAAATCCTCGTTCTTCATCAATTGAAATGGAATCAACATCTGCTATTGTTCTGATTGCTCCTTCTGATGCTAAAAACCCTATAACCAGTTCTTCTAAATGCATTGGCGTGCACACCATTGTAGCAAATTCTTCATCATTTAAAACAATTGTCAGCGGATATTCTTCAGCAACTTCATCGGACTCTTCTATAATTAGCCCATGATCATATTTAATCATGTCCTTCTCTGTTGTACCTTTCCTCATATGACCCCTTCTTTTCAATATATTGATTTATACCCTACTTATTAAATAATCAAACATCCTCTCAAAAATCAATGAAAAAGACCTGTGACTCATTGTAGAATCACAAGCCTACAGGGTCAATGGATAAGGAGACATCTTCTTCTATTTTTCTGTTAAATTTTTGGATGAAAATGAAAAAGTAAAAACTAGTATGAATAGAAACATAACAAAGATAGCTGCAGAACCACCTACAAGGCCTATAATTCTGGGGGAGAACAACTCCAGAAGCCAACCTGCACTAAACATCGCTATACCTATCACTACGTTCGATATTGATTCAATCACCCCAAACACTTCACCTTGCTGAGATTTAGGTGTCCTTCTCATCACAATACTATCAAAGCAAGCAGCACCAACTCCGCCAATCAAAGAAATTCCTGTAAAGGTTATAGCTATGTACCATAGCGTTGGTGCCTGGCTGGCAATGATTTGCAACACCCCTTCAAGACCAACTGATATGATTCCTATCAAAAGTAAATTTCCGGTAACCTTTTTCGAAACAAAAAAACTGATCACTAGCCCAATTCCTAGAGCACCATACAGGATTCCAACACCTAAATCTGCCATTGAAAATGTCTCCGCCCCATAATAGCTGATTAATACATTAAAGAAGCCATCCAGCATCGCAGACACAGATTGGATGACCACTATAAACATAACAATTGGACCAAACGTTCTGTTAAGGTGCGGCCTTTTAATCATTATAGGTTGGTCCTGATTCACTTCTTTTTTTATCACGAGATGTTTTATAATAAGCGCAGCAGCAATGAATGTACACGCATTAAGAGCAAAAGCCACATCCTTCCCTACAAAAAATGCTACGACACCGCCTGTTACGGAACCGGCCACTAGCACAATCCCTATCACAACCTGCTCTAATCCATTTACTTTAGTGTAGTGTTGCTGGTCAACGATCACTCCGATGCTACTTTTTCTAACAGGTTGATAGATGGCTTCTCCACAAGCAAGTACAAACATGCTAACGTAGATAATCCACAGATCTTCAACTGATTGCACGAATAAAAAGGATAGGGCAAATGGAACTCTTACCACATCTGTTACGATCATAATCTTCCGCCGATCCCAGACATCTGCAAGCTTTCCGGCAATCGGGGATAATACTAAATAAGGAAGAACGCGCATCCCCATCACAATCCCAACTGCTAATCCTGAATCTGTTAGCTCCAATAACAGTGCCAGCACAGCAACTTGACTAAATCGGTCTCCTATCCCGTTAACAATCCCTGAACAGAATAAATAGCTGTAAGGATGCTTATGGAAACAATCTGACATATTCTACCCCCCTTTAATTAGATATATATCTAATTAGAGTTCAAAAAAAAGGTGATAGACCATTCACCTTTTCACAACAACTGGCCACATCTCCATAGGATTTAACTCGTATCTATTATTTTCCCGATACATAAATTGCTGCATAATCCATTCTCGTCTCATCGTTGCATAATCCTCATAGAACCGTTGAATATATTCATTTACCTCGGATTCCTCATACACTTTACCAGGCTGAAATTCCTGTACATAATAAGATAAAATTACAAGCTTCTTCTTCAGTTGACTCGGCATCTGCTTCAACCTGCCATCCCCCGTGATAAAACTGTTGATAATCTTACGTTGTTCCGCTTCATTTACATGCAGTTCTTCTTTCTTCACTTCCTCATCTCCTATCCTCAAGATCGCCGTAGCCATGAATTCTAGTTTCTTTTTATCCAAGTAAAAGTAAATTGTATTTTTATCTCTTCTCGAATAAACCATCCCTGTGTCTCTTAACTTTTTTAAGTGGTGGGTAATGGTTGGCGGCCTCAGACCAAGTTTCTCAGCGATCAACTGACCATGCATTGGGCCTGTAAGTAAAAGCGATACAATTCTTAATCTCGTTGGATCTCCTACAGCCTTGTGAAAGGCAATCATTTTATTTAATTGCATAATCAGCCTCCATTATTCGTGATTCATCTAATTAGATGTTAATCTAATTGTGGGGAAAAGTCAAAAAAAGCTGCCAGAGTTAAAAACTCTAGCAGCTTTTTGATTATTTTGCATGTTCTCGTATAGTTCTCCCAAGCTCTCTCGCAACCGTTGCCGACCCCGACTGTAAATCTTCTTTTGAAAAATACAGCTGAATATTCGTTTCATCCATTTCGAGGGCTTCTGCAAACAAACCGCCCAATCCTCTTGCTTTTCGGTCGACTTGTAACAATACACGTAAACCTTGATGATCTAAAAAGAAAATCAGTTCCAACTCATCTAAGTATCCTCTGAATTCACCACCAGGGAGAAATTCAAATTCCTGGACATAGCCGTGCCTTCTTGAATGCTCCATTTCCACCTTTTTCAAACGAAAGCCAAGCTCTCTTTCCACCGCTTGAAGTACAGTATCAATATGTGGATGGACAGATACTTTAATATAATCTCGATCCTCAGCATCAAGGGCCATTGGAATGTCAAGTCCTGTTTCAAACCATAAAGGAAGCCTGTTTAGTGTAGCTGGTGTGTGGGTGGGGATATCGATGGAAAAAGGAATTTCCTTCGTCTCCTTCGCAGCAATGACAAATTCACCTGACACACGATATTGTTCCAGCTTTACCGTTTCTTTCACTTTCTTATCATCGACTTCTCTTAATGCTTCAGTCATTAAGAAAATAGTGATCTGCTCAATCTCCTGTTCTACTTCACCACCTTGAACAACTACCTTGCCTGCTACAGTTTCGCCAGGTTGGAACTCTAGCTTCTCAAGCTGCGTATCAACTTTGGCTGCGCCAATGCCTGCACGCGCCATTAGTTTTTTAAACATGACTATTCCCCCTCTTTTTTACCTTTCTGAATCCATTCGCTCAAGAAAATGATACACTTCTAAATCCAACCAGCCCTTGTCCTGTTCACGCCCTTCGAAATTTTCTCTGTGTAGAAATGTCGTGAGGGCTTCGTAGAAATCGTCAGAATCCGGTTGCTCGCTTGCCAAAAACCCTGTTCTGTACAAATGATGAACAACGCTCTCCTCAAGCTCACCTTCTAAACGTTTAATATTTCCCTGCTTGGATTCCCCGAAATATAGCTGTTGAAGCTTGTAAATTCGTGATAATTCTTGAATGGGTTCAGGATGATCATCCACCCGCAAATCGACAAAGACATCACTAAGCCCGCCATAGCCTCCTTTTTCCTTTACAACGTAAATCGCTGCAGATTGTCTCCCCCTGCTGTCTCCGCCCGCTTTTTCAGCAGCTTCAAGTCCTGCTAACAAGCGGTCCGCTAACGTCCCTTCACTTGACTCAAAAGCACGCCCCATTTCTGTCACCGTTTCTTTATTTACTAAAATATTTCCTTGTGCTGTGTAGTGTTTTCCTGTTACGCCTCCAGCCCAGTCATAGCAGCGTTCACCAGTGAATGTAGCTGCTCTTCCCTCGGCATCAATAATTCCCACTTGGCGATCTGCAGCCTCAGGATCATTCTCTATCAGTCTATCCACGGTTTCCTGGGCACTTAATCCTTCACTTAACAATTGCAGGCCATCAGGACCGTAAGCAGGATTAGCAAATGCTTGTGTGGCAATTGCTCCGACACCCGCTTTCGCCCAAGGCACTACTGCGCCTACACCGAGGAATTTTGATTGGACAGCAACCCCGAGCTCTCCTGTTTGTGGATCAAATCCGACAATTGAATAGGTTGCAATTACTTTAGAATGTTTCATTGTTTTTCTACCCCTTTCCTATATACATGATTCGACTCTTTCATATTATTCACCTTTCTATTTTACAAAAAAGAACCTATTTTCGCAGCATTAAAAACTTTTAGAAAATAGGTTTTTCTTGCTATGAATGATTTATCAATAAAGCTGGACGCTGTGAAAACAACAAGCATAATATGATCGCACTTAAAATAAATGTTGGCAGCATATAACCACCATTGTAAAGCAATGAATATAACCAAACTGGCTGGCCTGGTGGGGCAGCGGCGCCATAGAAGGCAATTCCAGCAAAGAAGTGGGCTACAAATCGAAAGAGACTGCCTACAAACGCCCCTGCAATTATCCATACAACTAAGCGCTTCATATGCCTTGCTTGGGCAGCTTCCCAAACCGGCTTGGCGAAAATCCCCGCAAGTCCAATGACGGTGAACGCGACAATATAGTCAAGGAATGTTTGCAATGGTGTTATCATATAAGCACCCATTAATATTTGATAGAATCCTAGCAGAAGCCCTGTCAATAAACCACCACGAAGCCCCCATCTAAATGCCATAATAAACACGGGAACCATTGCAAAGGAAACCGATCCCCCTTGAGCCCAGAGCTTAAATGATAGAAATGGAATAATATCAAGCAAGATCGCTAATGCCGAGAAAATAGCCACTTCTACCATGAACAATACACGTTTACTTTGCATAACCAACAACCTCCTTTTTTCACACACAAAAAAAGCGATGCCAAAGGGAAGCTTCCTGATGGAGGAATCCCTTACATCGCCATCAAAAAAGCCACCATCCCTACGCCAGTACTAACTGACAGGTTCGAAGGGTCTGAACAAAAATTGTTCACTCTCAGCTATAAAAGCTCCCCTTGAAGGCTATATACGTTTGCTCTTTTTGCTATGAATCTATTATAAATCAATCATCCTCTGCATTCAATGCAAAGCCGGTACGGAAACGACTAACCTGCCACCTGGTTTGACAAAGGTGCCTTGAGTTAATATAATATAATTCGTAACAATTACTATTTATGAAAAGGAGAACTGCAATGGCTAAACAAGCAATGATAGAAAAAGAACGCAAACGTCAAGCGACGTATGAAAAATATAAAGATTTGCGAAAGCAATTAAAGGCGGAAGGCAATTATGAAGCACTTAGAAAGTTGCCAAGAGATGCCTCACCTACACGGCTTCATAATCGCTGTGAGTCAACTGGAAGACCTCACGGCTATATGAGAAAGTTTGGGCTTTCAAGAATTAAATTTCGCGAACTCGCTCACAAAGGACAGCTTCCCGGAGTCAGGAAAGCCAGCTGGTAAGAACAAAAGCGCAAGCGCCCGTTAGAAAAAAGACACACAGAAAAACCTTAGGAGCTCATAGGAGTTCTAAGGTTTATTTACATACCATCAATGCTTTTTGTAAGGCTCTTTTCGTAAATTTTGTTGCTCTTTATCCCCCGCAGATATAAACCTTCGTCACGACAGCAAGATTGATTTCCACTTCGGGCCGTCGCTTTCCGCGGGCAACGCTTCAGCTTCCTCAGAAGCAAAAATCGCTTCCTGCGGGATCTTCAGCTGTTGCTTTTCCCGCAGGAGTCGACGGCCCTACGCTCCAATCAACCGCCATATCAGCGAAGGAAATACGAAGACTCCTGCGCGAAAGCGAAGACGATGAGACCCCACAGTGAGCGGCCTTTGCGAGCGAGGAGGCTCAGCGCGCCCCCGCGGAAAGAGTAGTGTATTTCCAAAGCCGTATGTTATGACGCAGTTTATAGTTTTTGTGTCAAAAACAACAATCTTTTAGAAAACAGCCTTTTGTAAAGAGCTTATAAGGTTTTAGCATACATTTGAAAAAATTCAAGACTTCGCTCGATAATCAAATCTTGATCGTTGTCTAATGTAGCAACATGGTAACTGTTTTCCAAGCGGACAAGCTCTTTATGCTCGGAGAAGACTGAGTCAAAGATCGTTTCAGAGTTATCCGGGGGAACAACATGGTCTTCCTCAGAGACAAAGATTAGTGCCGGGCAGTGGATATCCGCGAGTCCTTCATGAACCTCTTTCATCAATGCCATTAAAGAGCGAATCGCATTGATAGGTGTTTTATCATAAGCCAGCTCCTCCACATCTTCTTTTTTGATGTCAGAACCAATCGCTGCAACAAAACGATCTTTCGTTGATTCCATCACATTTTCCATATCAGGAATATCAACCGCTCCATTTATGGAAATAACCCCATTGATCTTCTTATATTTTTCAGCAAGGTATAACGCCAGTGTCCCTCCCATCGATAATCCTACAACGAAAATGATGGAACACCGTTCATTCAGCCATTGATAGGCAGTTTCGACCGATTGAATCCAATCATCCTTGTTCGAAACCTCCATATCCTCAGGAGTCGTTCCATGTCCCTCAAGTCTCGGACAAGCGACTGTATAGCCTGTTTTTAAGTAAGCGTCAGCGAGAGGTTTCATACTTTGCGGTGTTCCAGTAAATCCATGACTTACAAGAATGCCTACTTCGTTTCCTTCAACAAAAATTGGTTCAGCCCCATTCATCATTACACATCTCTCCCCATTTCTTTTCTACACATTACCCTATCTAAGGCTGTAAGAAAACCCTTACCCAAGCAGTTTCTTCAACACCGTCTTTTCAAGAAAAGACCATGGCACTACTTTTTTCAAAAATAAATTCAGCCTAACACCAGCGCCAATGGGATAACGGAGTTTTCTAATTTGAGATTTGCCGGCCATCCTCGTCATTAGATCAGCAACCTTTGCTGGAGCTCCGTGAGATTCACTGTTTAATGCTTTCCATAATCCCCTTACATAGTGAGCATAAGGTGAATCAGGATCATGCACAGCCTTTGGAAGTTCCATTCCGCTTGTCCAGATGTTGGTTTGATAAGAACCTGGTTCAATTAAAGCCACATCAATCCCAAACGGCTTCACTTCAAAACGTAAGCTTTCCGTCAACCCTTCTAGGGCATGTTTTGAAGATACATAAGCCGACAAACCAGGAAAGCCAATCCGTCCGCTAATACTGCTGACATTTATAATCTTGCCTTGTCCTTGTTTACGCATGATCGGAAGTACGGCTTGAGTCGTTCTAATTACTCCGAATACATTCGTTTCAAATTGTCGTCTGTAAGCTTCGATCGGCACCTGTTCCAAAAATCCTCCTATAGCAAAGCCCGCATTGTTCACTAAAACATCCACGCGATTCAATTGCTTCAGCTTTTGCTTAAAATCTTCTATAGAATTGTCATCAGTGACGTCAAGCGGCCAAATTTCAATACGTTCTCGGATAACAGAAGAGATCCGGTCTGTCTTAAACACTTCGGCTTTACTCATATTTCTCATTGTTGCAATGACGTGGAAGCCTTTCTCTGCACATTTTAAAGCCGTATGAAAACCAAATCCACTCGAAGCCCCCGTAATAATAATTGTTCGTTGCATCGCTTTTTATCCCCCTCCACTATAAGTTCCATGAAAGCTGCCTATTCCCTGCTTTTTTAACAACTTTCAAGGTCAACTTTCTAACATACAGAATGACAGTCACCTTTTCCGACATAGCCCTCGACTGGAATTTCCATAGTTACAAACTTCACACCACCACATAGACATTCGACTTTACTAAGAATTAGCATCTTCATATATTATAATATGAACATAAAATGAGTGACTATGGTGGATGCGGTTGTGGAAGACGTTGCGGCGGCGATGGATTCGCCCTCATTGTCGTGCTATTCATTTTACTAATTATTATCGGTGCAGCAGTTGGCAAATAATTTTCAAGCAGGGAAATCTTCTAACCGGAAGCTCTCCCTATAATATAGGTTGCCTTTTTGACGGTACTTGCTCTCTCCATTAAAATAAGTAAAAGAATACATTGAAAGGGGATCATTATGCCCACCATCAAAGACGAGCACCATACGATTACGTACAAGCTGACAACGTTGTCCGATATCCACTTTATTAAAATTTATCTAGACGATTTAAATGGCGTTCATGTGACAGCTTCAACGTCTAAATCACAAAGCAAGGTAGAGGATTTTTTACATAAGAAGATTCAATGGATGAATCAAAAGTGGCAGAAAATCCATGAAGACTTATATCAGGAAGTGTCACTAAACACTCAGGAAACCCCACGGATTACATATTTAGGCAAGGCATATAAGACAATCATGTCCGAAGCAAACGAATCAAGCTTCTCTTTTAACAAAGGTAAATTTCATTTCACCTCCCTTAAAGGATCATCTGAGGAGGAGAAACAAGAGGAGTTTGAACGACTTCGTGATCAGTGGTTTAGGGAGAAAGCTGAAGAGAAGTTTAAAAGCATTCATAAGTGGACCGTATTACCTGAGCAGGACTCTCTGCGTTTAGGTTACAAAAAGAATCAAACCATTTATTTAAATTGGCGTTTAATTAAACGTTCAAAGCAAAAAATTACAACTGTCATTGATGATTTAATTGATGAAAGAGAATTTTAGTGGCTGTGCGGAATGTAAAACTCCGCACAGCTTTTTTCTTATTACTTGGTTTATTGGTTTAGAAAAGTTATTGAAACCTAATTGGCTTGCATACGTAGAAAGGATAACGAGGATTTAAATTATAAGTGGGGGTATGATCCAATGAGAAATCACGTACTTAATTGTATCATCCTGTTCGGAATTTTGTTTTTAATTGCTGGCTGTTCTTCTTCTGCGTCACCCATTAAAGATGAGAACATCGTTCATATAGAAGCCGTTTTAGAAGAAACATTTACGGGTCCTCATGGAGAATTAACTACAATTTACGCGGAACTTGAAAATGACAGTATGGAAATAATAAAAGCTGCCTCAAAAGACTTAAGGATATATTATGAAGAAAACCTCAAATCCTACTTTACAGGACAGTATTACACCAAATTCGTTAATACGAATAAAGCATCAACGTTTCACCGAACGGCGTACAGAAACGGCTATCAAATGGAAATTAAAGACATTAATATTGAGCAAGGTGAGAGCACCGAGACTGCTTACGATTTCACAGTTAATGTAGGATACAAAAAAGAAGGGGAAGCTATTGTAGTAACCGGGAGAGTCAATGTGAATGATGATGGGAAAGTTACAAGGGTCATCTATCACAATGGTGGTGCGTTATTTGAAGCAATGGGAAAAGGCCGTTAAGTTTTAGAGCTATTTTAGGTGAATTCTTTAACAATGGAACAAGGGTTTTAATGGAATGAGAGAAGGAACTTCCTTAATGAGGAAGTTCCTATTTTTATATCTCAAATAAATAATAATAAACTTACCGCCATAACAGCCATTCCTGCTACTACACCATAGATGGATAAATGGGATTCCCCATATTGCCTGGAAGCCGGCAGTAATTCGTCTAATGAAATAAAGACCATAATGCCCGCGACCCCGGCAAATAAAATTCCGAACAATGCGTCGCTCAAGAATGGCATGAGTACTAAGTATGCAGCTAAGGCCCCTACTGGCTCTGACAAGCCGGACAGAAACGATAGTTTAAAAGCTTTCTTCCGATCACCTGTTGCGAAATAGATTGGTACAGACACAGCAATCCCTTCTGGAATGTTATGAATAGCAATAGCAATGGCAATAGCAATCCCCAGGGAAGGATCTTGCAAAGCCGATGTAAATGTTGCAATTCCTTCAGGAAAATTGTGAATAGCGATAGCCAGTGCTGTGAAGGTTCCCATTTTTAACAATTGGGTATTTTTAACCTCTGTACGAGGCTTAGACATGTCTTCTACACTTTTTGGTTCATGGGGGTTCCCCTGTTTCGGAATGGCTTTGTCAATAATTGCAATAACAAGCATCCCCCCGAAAAAACTAGCTACTGTTATCCAACTTCCCAGTTGCACACCCATAGCACTAACAAGTGATTCTTTTGCTTTAAAGAAAATTTCAACCATCGACACATAGATCATGACCCCTGCAGAGAAACCTAAGATAAACGACAGGAATCTTGTGTTCGTTGTTGATGTAAAAAAGGCCAGCACACTGCCGATTCCTGTAGCTAATCCTGCCATTAATGTCAATCCAAAAGCAAGTAACAGATTTTCCATACAGCTTTTCTCCCCTTTAGCTTACTTAGTCATAGTGTAGTTCATTTCTTTCCTCAATGCAACTTTTTTAGTTGTAGTTACATTTTATGTATCAGTTAAAGTTTCGCTACAGAATTTTTTAATTTTTCCCTCAAGTGAATGACGGTTATTTTCCCAAAAAAAATGAGGCTGGGACATAAGTAAAGCAATGATGTCAAAGAACGAACGGTAAAAAATGAATAGTATAAACGCAGATCATTAGCATAGTCAAAATACGTAGACTCCTGCGGGAACAGCGCGAGCCAAAGACCCTGCAGGAAAGCGTCCTTTGCTTTCCGAGGAAGCTGAGGCCGTGCCCGCGGAAAGCGAACTGTTTTGACGAAGCGATGGCAGAAATCCTTCCTTGGCACACAAATAATCCGAACAGATTTCACTAGAAATCGTTCGGATTATTTCATGCCTTATTCAGTTTTGTCTCAGCCTCATTCCTAGTTATATATTATAATTGTTCTCCAGTCTCGGAGATCAGCTTCATTTGATCGTTCTCATAACTAACCAAAAAATGACATTTATATTTTTTCATTACAACTTCACCATTTTTCGTCTCTTCCGTTGTGAGAAAAGCAGTCACCTGTACTTCATTGTCCTCGACTGGATCAGCTACAATATTATCAATTGATACAGATAGTTTGTGGTTATAGCCTTTACGAAATTCTTCATAAGAAGTGCTGCCTTGCCAATCACTTCCTAACAAGGAGTACGCCGTTACGAAGTCACCTTGATTGATACTATCGTAAAAGTATTGAACAATATAAGTCGCTTGATCGGCATCAGTTGTGTGAACAGGTGGTTCCTCTCCTGAGTTTGCCTTTAATTCCTGAAATTCAGGAATTTCCTTCATCGGGGATTTTGACCATTGCTTGACCATTGGAAGAATATCCAAAATAGGAATACTAAAGCCGATGGTTTCTTGGCCCAGTTTAGCCGAATTTATCCCAATTACCTCTCCCGTTTTTCCATTCAATAACGGCCCACCACTATTCCCTGGTGAAATCGGTGCAGATATTTGATAGACATTTTCATAAGTGAACGGAGGTAGTTCGAAGTTGCGATCCAATCCGCTAATTTCGCCGGTAGTTACTGTATTCTGAAGACCAAGCGGACTCCCTAACGCAAGTACTTCTGTTAAAAGCTCGACATCATCCTTCTCGTGGATTGGGAGAGGGTCCATTCCTTTAAGTCCGGGAACTCGTACAACGGCCACATCTGTACTTCTGCTAATCCCGATCACTTCTCCTGACATTTCCTTGGAATCCGCTGTTACAATGGTCACATCTTTTGTATTCGCAACCACATGGGCATTAGTAATGACATCACCCTTCTTATTATAAAGAAACCCAGAACCTAATGAACCATTTTGCAGTTCAATCTGAACAACTAGTTTTTGTGATTGATAGATAATATCCTGTGTACTCTTAGCTACCGTTTGGCTTTCTTCTTCTGAAACAGGCTGATCTAATAGCGAACTTGCTTCAAGCTGTTTTGGAACATGATTTATTACGTATAAGGTTCCTGTAACCCCAATACAAATAAATGCGAATGTCAAAATCAGGCTTATGATCCATGTTCGGTTCACCGCCATCCTCCTATTCTACATACCACTCGATATTGGTCACTTTGACTGTGACGTCACCTTCAAGATCGTAATAGTTTTTTTCAAACTTCCCTTTATCCCCCGGGCTTAAATACATGGGATATATTTGCGCCGTGTCTTTCTTCAATACTTCATTTTCTTTATCTTTTAATTCAAACGTCACTTCAATTGAACTTACGATTTTTGTAGCTTCACTACCCACTTCCCCGGTTATTTTCACATCATCATACTCATCTTTAGTTGCCTTAATCTCAAGTACTTTTACCGCGTTTTTTTGATTCTTAAGATCTTCTTCCGCAGCTTTCTCCATAGCATGTTTTATACGTTCTTGTTGTCGCTGCTCAAAAGCCTGCTGCTCTTGTTCAACTCGATTCTTTAATTTGATGAGTTTTTCATTGTTTACTACATACTGCAGGCCCTCATCTACTGTTGCTATGGCTTCATTAAATTGTTTTTCTTTCATTGCCGCTTCTGCTTTTTTAGTAGAAATGGCTACAATTTTTTCGTTAATTTTATTACGTGCTTTAGCCGCCTCTTTTAAGTCTAACCTAGATAATGTACTCAACTTGTCCGCTAACTCATCTATATTGGTCAGCTGTGTAATTTGATTATTAATCTCACCTATTGTGATCTTAGTGGCTAAGTTTTCAGCTTTTGGAATGAGTGTGGCTGAAAGACGGTTTTGATCATTAGAAATTTGCTTTTGTATCGTCGATAAACTTGTTTGTGCTTCTTCGAGGCGATTGTCTTTAACGTATTCCACAACTTTATTGAGGTCATTATTCATCACTAATACAGAACGAACACTCGTCAAATCACGTTGAAGGGCTTCAAACCCAGGACGCTTTTTCGCAGCCTCAGATAACATCGATTCAGCTTTTTCGTATTCACCTTCTAAAGCGGCTTGTTCAGCTTCTTTTTTTATTGATGCTATTTCCTCATTTATGTTCTCCTCGTACATATATGTAAAACCTATAATGCCTAAAGCAAGAATCAATGTAAAGACAGGCAAAAAGATTGCCCACCCTCTTTTGGTGTCGGAAGGTTGTTCGAATGAATCCATAGAGCTTACCTGCTCTTCCTGGACATATGGCTCTTTATCTATCTTTTCACCACATTGGGAACAAAAACGCGAGCCCGGACTATTTTCACTTCCACATTCTTCACAATATTTGATGGGCCCGTCCTCCTTTATCTTCAAATCATTTAATCTACATTATATCATGATTTTTCAAAAACCGACCTTGAAATTGAGCTTTTCCAGCATATATTTGATGCGGTTTATCAACAAATTAGATAAACACACTGCCACGTTCCAGTAGGTTGCATAGAATATGATATTCCCTTCTACCAGTAACAGTTTATCAATAAGAACACCTTCTTTGAAAGGAGTGTTATGATGAGAGAACGTCCTAATCAAACTCGTCCAACAAAAAAGACACCAAAGAAACGTACTTCTTGTTGCGGCAAAAAGCGCCTAAAGAACAAATAAACAGGCCCCAATACAAATAGACCGTTGCATATAGATGCGCGGTCTTTTTGAGTTTTTAAAGAAATATTTTTCTCTACTATTCATATAGTTATTACTAGGTCAAGTTAATCCATGATAAGGGGGAAAATTATAATGAACGAAGACTCACTTACAAATAAAATTAACAGTCGTATTCAACACCTAGATAAAACATTAAACCGCCCTAGTCTCGTGTTCGGATACTTCACTCATAACCTGCTAACCGACCACAAACTAGAAAAGCTAAAAATAAGCGGCAGGTTTATTTTAGATAACTTCACACAGAAAGACTTAGAAACTCCAGTGATAAAGCTTCATGTCCATACATCAACCAATGCCATTTTTAAAGGCTGCTTATTAGAAGAAGATCCCAAGACCACCATTCAATCCGGTCGACATTCATGGATAAGCGACAAGGGGCAAGAAAATCAAATCATCATAAAATCTTTCGAGGAAAACACATTTTTAAAAAGAAATCGAAGGCTGATCATCGACCATATACTCATTGAATTACCTGTAAACACTCCCCATCATTTATCCCTGTCTGCCTACATAGATTTTGGGAAAAATAGCCGATATAGCAAACATTCACTGAACTCAATTGAGGTTAACAGTATGGAGATTACATGAAGAGAACTCGGATTGTCCAAGCCCTTGTGTATAGTCTCTGATCAATGAGTCGGTTCTCAGTTGCCTCTGCCCCTTCATCGTCTGTGTAAACCTGTTTATCCAGTAAAAGGATAAGTTGGCATAGCATTTATAGGGTAGAAATCCATGGTAACTTTGTAACAGAAACGTTATAGAATTGTAGGACTTTTTTATTTGTGATGCTCTAACCAAGTTGTTATAATGCTCAAGTGATTGTAAGAGAAAGGAGTAAAAAGTCATGAGAACATTGATTGTATCGTTATCATTTCTATTTATTTATATAGTAGGTTTACCTGATATTGGAGCAGCTCATATCTATGCAGATGAAGTTGCTAGTGAACAACAAGCCCCGGAAAAAGCCCAAACAAAATCGCTTAATCTGGATAAAAAGCCGCTTGGTCACGAACGTTTTAACAAAACGGATGAGAATAAAGAAGTTAAACGTGTGGTAAGTGTTGAGGCAACAGCCTACACTGCTAACTGTGAAGGCTGCAGTGGGACAACCTATACCGGAATTGATCTTCATGCAAACCCAAATAAAAAGGTTATCGCTGTCGATCCAAATGTTATTCCATTAGGTTCGAAAGTCTGGGTTCCCGGTTACGGGGTGGCTATCGCGGGTGATATTGGTGGAGCGATTGAAGGCAATCGTATCGATATCTTTATGGATCAGTATAGTCAAGCCATAGAGTTTGGACGCCAAGATATCAAAGTAGAAATATTGGAATCTTAACAAATAAAGAGGGTCAGCTCATTAATTAAGAGCTGACCCTTTTCCATTAACTCTGTCGCCTGCCAAATCATAAAACGACTAATTAAGCCCCGTTATTCACGGGAGAAGCGAGTTTTTCTGGCAGCTTTATCTAAATAGAAGCTTTGCACACTATTCGTGTGAATCGCCACACCATCTTCTAAGAACCACCAATCACCCTTATCCAGCTGTTTGACAATAAATTCTGAAGCTTCTCTCTCTGTCATTTCTTCACTTAAATCAAGATCATGTGCAACTATTCTTTCACTGTTTAATAAGAAGATAACGTGCCATGATTTTTTACCTGTTGCCAATTATCTCACCATCCTTTATGTATCTTACCTATTCGGTTCCCGCTCTTTAGTTAATTTAACCTTAAAATTAAAAAATATTCTTCATTTTTACTCGTCAGATAGCGGGTGTCAGTGATTCAATCATTTTACATACTAAATAAATTATCTTATGATAAGTTACGTTCTAAACACAAAGTAAACAAGTAGGAATAAGGAGGTTAAGAATGGCTACCCAACTAGATCAATGGGATAAACGGGCAACAACTATGATTGCTCCATTGAATCCTGTTCAAAAACCATTAGTCTTATTAGGGATTGCAGCAGCAATTCTTTTATTCATAACAATCGTTTCCGTCACAACGGTTACACAAGGGATCCTGTTTATCATTGGGATCGCTTTTGGCCTTTCTCTTTTGTATGCTCGATTTGGGTTCACTTCAGCGTTTAGGCGTCTGCTCTCAGTTGGAAATGTGCAGGGCCTTCAAGCCCATATGGTCATGCTGGCTGTTGCTACAACACTTTTTGCTATTATTCTATCAACTGGATTCAGTTTCACAGGGGTCACACCCACTGGTTACGTTTCACCTGTAGGTATAAGTGTAATCGCCGGTGCCTTCATGTTTGGAGTAGGAATGCAAATGGGATCTGGCTGTGCTTCTGGTACACTCTATACAGTCGGTGGAGGACAATCTTCTATGGTCCTAACATTACTAGGATTTATAGGCGGCTCGGTCTTAGGGGCTTACCATATTGTATTCTGGCGAGATCTCCCCGCCCTCCCGGCTATTTCTCTTGCAGAATCGACAGGTTTTGGTTATTTCGGAGGCTGGGTCTTACAAATTGCGATCTTCCTAGGTATTTATGCCATTACTGTAAAAATCGCACGTAAAAAGAATCCGCCTCAGATGGCTCCGCTTAAAACGACATCCGGTTGGAAAAAACTTTGGCGGGGAGCTTGGCCCCTGCTAGTTGCAGCAGTTGTATTAGCTGTCCTTAATGCGATCACCCTTTCTGTTCGAGGCAATCCGTGGGGAATCACATCAGCCTTTGCCCTTTGGGGTTCTAAGTTTCTTCAGACCTTTGGCGTAGATGTAGCTAGTTGGGGATATTGGCAAGGGAATACGGAACCATTAAATCAAACCGTATTGGCCGATTCCACAAGTGTTATGAACTTCGGTATTATTCTTGGCGCCTTTATCGCGGCGAGCTTTCAAGGGAATTTTAAACCGAGAAAAATTAAACCAGGAATTGCAACTGCTTCTATTCTAGGTGGTGTACTCATGGGTTATGGTGCTCGCTTAGCGTTTGGATGTAACATCGGTGCTTACTTTGGCGGAATAGCTTCATTTAGTCTGCACGGATGGGTATGGATGATTATGGCTCTTGCTGGAACATTTTTAGCGTTATTTATCCGACCACTATTTGGACTTAGTAACCCGAGTCCGAAAGATTCGATTTGTTAGTATGACTTTTCAGCTGTAAAAAAAGCGTTAGGACCTCGAAATACAGGTTCCTAACGCTTTTTTCTTATTTCAATACCTTCGCGATTACTTTCCTGGATCTTGGACCATCAAACTCACAAAAGTATATGCCCTGCCATGTTCCTAATACCAGCTTACCATTCTCAATAATGATTGTTTGAGCATGTCCAATATAACTTGTCTTCATATGAGCAGCTGTATTGCCTTCCATATGCTTGTCTTTTCGATCCTCCCACGGAAAAACTTCACTCCATCTCCGGAGCATGTCTGTTTTTACATCAGGGTCAGCATTTTCATTTATGGTAATGCCTGCTGTTGTATGCATGGAAGAAACAATCACAGCGCCTGCTTTAATCCCTTCTTCTTCTATCCAATTGGCAATATCTTGTGTGATATCAATCATTTGATCATGATATTCGGTCTTTACCGGAAACGTTTTGATCACATGAGTTCACCTCACTAAGATTAGATTTGTGACTTTGCATAACCCTCGAGCTTCTTGTACATATCAGCTTCCTCGTGAAATGTTTCAGAATCAACTATTCCCCAGGACAATTCCTTTAAGTCTACTTCAACTGTGGCACGGTACACATTTGTAGCATTCCCTTGAAGCGATATAGAATAACGTCCATTTTCTTTTGAAACGACACAGTTCACTAGCCCGCCTTTATTGATCACGACGATTGGGACATTTAAGTCATTCGACCCAATCAGCGTTGAGACGAGGGCTGAAGCAGACATGGCTGTTCCACAGGCATTGGTTAATCCAACTCCGCGTTCAAATGTCTGAACAAAGATTTTATTTTGATCTATCCTTTTTATAAAACTGACATTCACTCCATTTGGAAAAACGTCCGCGAGCTGGTTCGCTTTCTCCCCGATAGCAGCTAATTCATCTTCTTCATAATCCTCTACAATAGAGACAATATGTGGGTTCGGTACACTCAAGGCTGTAAATGTATAGACTTTCGAAAGTTCCGGAATTTGAACGTTAATCGCTTCACTTGCCTTATATTGCATCGGTAATGATTCTACCTCAAAGGAAACAGGCTCAATCGCTACGGAGAAAGTATCAATTCCTGAAAAAATCGGTTTAACTTGACTGACTGCAAGTACGGCCTTATCCGTCTCGATCTCAACTGCTTCTTTGCCGGTTTCTTCTATAATATAACGTGCGACACAACGCAAACCATTTCCACACATTTCAGCCTCTGTGCCGTCAGAATTAAACATTCTCATTCGTGCCTCAGCTTTACTGCTTTCCATGACAAACAGGATCCCGTCAGAACCAATTCCGTCAATCCGGTTACACAATAAAATCGAAAGATCATACCGTTCCTGTTCAGAAAATGCATAGGAATGCGTACGTTCATCAATCAAAATAAAGTCATTTCCTGACCCATGACATTTTATAAATTCAATCATATCTAGACTCCCTTTAATCTTTTCTCCATAATAGCATAGTTACGGACCCCTACGTTGAACGGCGCTTCATTAGCCATAAGAAATATGGGGCGCCAATTAATGCAACTAAGATCCCTGAAGGAATTTCGTTCGGTGCGAGTAGTGTTCGGCTGAATAAATCGGCTATCACAAGTAGAAAGCCGCCGATAAGCATCGTTACAGGCAACAGTTTTTGGTTGGCACTACCAACTAGCAACCTGGCAAAATGGGGAGCAATTAATCCGACAAAACCAATCGACCCCACCGCCGCCACACTACAAGCAGCTAGTAATGTGGCCAGTAAAGCCATTTGGAAGCGCACAGATGAAACGCCAAGACCTAACCCTTTGGCTGTTTCGTCCCCTAAGGAAAGAACATCCAACGTTTTAATATGAAAAGCCAAAATAGGAATAAATAAGATTACCGGCCAAATAAGAAATTGCAGCAGTTCCGGCCATCCTCTAGCATATGTGGTGCCAGATAACCACGTTAATGCCGAAGCTACTCCCATATCAGCTTGAACGACTAAAATCTGAATAATAGCTGATCCAAATGCCGAGATCCCAATCCCTAATAAAGCTAACGTAGTTGGGTGAAAATTGGCTTTTGCTCCAAGCCCCATAACAAGAAGAAAAAAAACAAAAGCGCCGGCCATTGCACCAACAGGGATCCAAGCAGCAGACACACTAAACACATACATCGTTGTCAGTGCACCCACTCCTGCGCCCGAAGTAATCCCAATTACCGATGGATCAGCCAAAGGATTTCTCAGTACTCCTTGGAAAATTAAACCACTGGCAGCAAGAATAGCTCCACTTAATAATGCGACCATGGACCGTGGTAACCTTAACTCAAGGATAAAATTACGAATAAACTCATTGGCGTCTCCAAACAAAGCATTCATCGTCAATAACGGTTCAAACCCATAATTGCCTGAAGACATACTAACAAATATAGTAATTAGGATAACCACACTTAATACAGGAATTAATTTTGCTAAAGGTACATTTGTTGCAGATTTCCCTGCCATAATTGTCCCGTTTTCCTCGGTATTACTGTCATTTTTCATACGAAGGACAAGCCAGATTAACCACGGTGATCCCACAAGTGCTGTAATCGCACCTACCGGTAATTCTGCAAAGGAAGGATCGATCACTCTAGCCATTACGTCAGCCAACAACAGCACATTTCCTCCCCATATAAATGAACCAATGATTAATGGAATATGTGAGCGATATCCTATCAATTTTATAATATGCGGGGCTACAAGACCTACAAATCCGATTGGACCGACAATGCTCACTGTCACAGACGTTAGCAATACAGCAGCGAGAATCGTGATTAACTTTACTGTACGAACATTTTGACCTAACGCTATAGCCACATCATCCCCGAGTGTTAGGGTATCAAGCTTACTGGCAAAAACAAGTAAAAGGAGCACCGATAGTAAGATAAACGGTAAAGAAAATTGAACACCACTCCAATTATTTTGAACGAGTGTCCCAGATCCCCATAGAAATAGACCTTGTACTTCATTTTCATAGAAAATTTGCAGGACTGATGTTAATGAAGAAAATAAGAAGGTTACAATCATCCCTGCTAATACCATTCGTACAGGTGTTGCATTCCCTGCACCAGATAATAAGTAAACAATTAAAAATGTAAAGACACCACCAAGGAAAGCTGTAACAATACCGTTAGCAAACATAGCAAACGGAAAAAAAATGGTTGTCACAATAACTGCAAAATACGTACCTGAATGTATTCCGAGTGTACTGGCTGAGGAGAGGGGGTTTTTCGTTACGGTTTGCAGAACGACACCTGACACCGCCAGTGCTCCTCCTGCAAGGATCCCCATAACAGCACGGGGCAGCCGCAGTATACGTACAGTATGATGTTCTAATGTATCCTTGGGGCTAAACACAGCCTCCATAACCGTCCCAAACGGTATAGATACATTTCCTTGATTAATATGTATAAAGGTTAAAACACATAATAAAGCAGCCCCACCACCAAACGTAAGAGCTCCAATCAATGTATGCTGCAAAAAACGATTCATAAAATCACTACTCTCTATTAAAAGCGGATCAAGGCGGTTAGAGGCGACTGCATAAGCAAAAACCCGTACATGAACCATGAGAGGTCAGGACGGGATTTCACTTACATAACAGATGTTAATAGTAAGGCCAACTTCTATCTCTCTACCATTGATGTTACAATTTGCTCTGCCAAAACTTGTGCGGACAGTGGACCACCGAATGTCCACGTGCTACCAGGAAGTTGGTACGTTCGGTCTTCTTTAACGAAAGCTAAATCTTCCCATACAGGATTTCCTGCTAGCTGCTTACTAAAGATGTTATCCTCCTCTTGAACAATATAGAAGAAATGAGCATCTTGATAGTTCTGTAATGTTTCTACTGTCGTCTGAGTATATCCATAGACCTCAAGTTTATCTGACTCAAAGGCATTGGTCATCCCTATATTTTTCATAACATGCGAGACCATGGAATTATCTGTAAACAGCCTCAATGTCGGTGTGTTTTGAGAAGTAAACGCCTGTGTAATAACATAATTAATGTCTGTATAACCGGCTTCTTCAAGACGTGCTTGCTGGTCTTTAAATGTTTGTTTCATGTTGGTTAATACTTCTTCAGCTTTTGCTTCTTTCCCAACAATTTTTGCTACTTTATTAAACTCGTCGATCATACTTTGATATTGGTTTTGAGCACTTTCCTCTGAATAAGGAGCAAACATGACTGTCGGTGCAATCTCTTTTAACTGATCGGCGATTTGTTCATGACGGAATTTTACGCCAATAATTAAATCTGGATCCAACCTTGCAATAGCTTCAAGATTTGGTTCAGCACGAGTCCCTACATTTTCCACCTTATCACTAAAAGGAATGCCTACGTCAACCCACTCTCCATATTGATCAAGACCTGCCACACCAACAGGTTCCATACCTAAGGCTTGAAGATCTTCTGCATAGGTCCACTCTAAAACTACCACTTTCTTAGGTGTTCCTTCAATCGTTTGATCTCCCATAGCATCTTCTATCGTTACAGAACGAGTACCTTCACTCGATTGAGATTCAGTGCTCCCCTCTTCATTAGTGTTTTCATTTCCCCCACTGCACGCTGTTAACACCGTCAGTATTAATAGTAAAAATGCCAACAAGTATTTCTTCATCACTCTTCATCCTTCCTCTATTTTTTACGTTTGTGATATTGAAAAGTATGGATTTATCATGAGCGTAATAAGTAAACTTATGTATCAAATATCCTATAGTCTTACTACCTCTACCTGTTCACGATAAATCTTTTCATATGATCTCCCTAAATGATAAAGATTATCATTATCACTAGTCATTATAATACCTAAGACTCACATCTGTGTCAATGACAATTTGATCATCGTTTATTTAATTTTGAAATAAGACTTAATATTAGTACCTGGTAATATATAATGATTGACAGACGGTCATTCAAATTGCTACTCTTAAGTAACTAAGGATTCCGGTAAGTGTTACCGTGTCCCGCTTTCGTGAAAAGGAGAATTCTATGGAGGACTTACATTCATATGGCTGGTATGCAAAACGAGTTGCGAAATATATGCCTAAAGGCGTTTTCAAACCTGTCCCTAAACGATTATGGGGTGGATTAGCCTATTTAGCTATCGTCATTGCTGGAGTATTGTCGATTAGTTTATTTGACTGGTATCCTTTCCTTTACTTGCCTATTTCTCTCATTTTAGGTGCAAGCTTTGCTGGAATGGGATTTCTTGGACATGAAATATTACACGGCACTGTTGTTAAAAAGGCTTGGATACGCGATCTCCTAGGTGCAATCGCATTTTGGCCGCTTAGTACAGGACCTAAACTTTGGAGAAAATGGCATAACTTGAATCACCACATCCATACACAGCACGAAGAAAATGATCCGGATTCATGGCCTACATTAGAACGACTCAGCCGATCTAAGATGATTCGCTGGATCTATAAGCTCCCACTATTTATCAGAGCCTTTTTCGCATTTGCTTCCCTTACAATCCAGTTCACAGCCCACTCACTTAAAATGTTTTTCGCCTATATTAAAGACTTTAAGCCAAAGAAACAGCCGGAGGTTTGGCTGCAGATGATTCTTCCATGGGCTAGCTGGCTTGGCTTGCTTTTACTAATTGGCTGGGAAAAATGGATATTTGCCTTTTTCATCCCTCTACTGATTGCTAATTTAATTGTTATGGGGTATATTTCAACGAATCACCGTCTGAACCCTCTCGTACCCGTAAATGATCCGCTGGCCAATAGCTTAAGTGTTACCGTTCCAAAATGGGTGGATTATATCCACTTTAATTTTTCCTATCATACGGAACACCACCTGTTTCCTGGTATGAGTTCTAAACATTATCCCCTAGTTAAACATCATATTAAAAGGTTGTGGCCTGACCGTTATCACGAAATGGCAATGGGTAAAGCACTTGTTGCTCTCTGGAAAACACCTCGGCCTTACTTTGACAACAGGGAACTCATCGACCCATCACGGGGAAATCTTTACGGTTCGCTTGGGAATGGATTAAATCCAGAGCAAATTAAAGCTAAAAAAATGGATAAGTAATAGTATTAGATCGCTGTCTCAACCTTAGTTGAGGCAGCTTTTTAATGAGATATTTAACTATACAGGCATTTAAAAGAACGCCACTCAAAGCTGATCTGCTTCGAGTGGCGCCTTATAACTTAGACCATTGCCATTTTTTTTGCCAAAGCCAGTCGTTGTACATGTGGTAATCGGGAGACATCCATATTTCCTCCGCTGATCACAACACCACATTTCTTCCCAGCCAAAGCTAATTTTTCCGCCAAGATGGCTGCAAGGGCCGTCGCACCTGCTCCTTCAACTAATGTCTTTTCCCTTTCAAGCAGTTGGAGTATGGTGCTGGCAATTTGCTGTTCGTCTACAGTTACGATTCCATCTACATATTTCCTGATATAATGGAAGGTTAATTTTCCATGCTGCTTCACAGCGATCCCATCCGCAATCGTGGATACGGAAGTGAGTTTTTTGGGCCCACGCTTATAAAATGCATTGTAGGTTGCCGGTGCTTGGGCAGATTGTACGCCTACCACTTTAATCGCAGGTTTTAATTGCTTAGCTGCATAGGCAATCCCTGCAATTAGTCCACCTCCACCAATGGGTACAACAAGTGTATCAAGATCCGGTTGCTCTTGAAGCATTTCAATAGCCACAGTTGCTTGACCAGCCATTACATCCACATCGTCAAACGGATGGATAAATATTGCCCCGCAAATTTTCTGTTCTTCCATTGCAGCTGCATACGCTTCCTGAAAAGATTCACCTGTTAGAACCGGTTTAGCTCCATATGCCTCAGTTGCCTGCACCTTTGCTTTAGGCGTAGCCTCTGGCATAAATATTTTCGCAGGTATTCCACGTTTGGCTGCTGCTAGTGCTACGCCCTGCGCGTGATTTCCAGCTGATGCGGCTATGACTCCACACCGTGCTTCTTGGTCCGTCAACTGGGAAACTTTAAAGGATGCACCTCTAACTTTAAATGCCCCCGTCTTTTGTTGGTTCTCTAACTTCATGAACACTTGGCTTCTCGTCAATTGATTAAATGTTTCAGAGGTTTTAAACGGTGTTTGGTGGACCACATCATATAAGTGTTCTTTAGCTTCAAAAACTTTAGGTAGGGTTAAGAAATTCCCAACGTCTTCACTCCTTAAGATGAATTATTTAGCCTGCTGTGTTTCATAGCGTGCAATGGCTTCAGCATAATTAAGCGTTACAGATATTTCGTCCCAGCCGTTGAGCAACATATTTTTGTGGTAAGGTTGAATATCAAAGGTTGCTTCTAAACCATTGTCACTTTTTACTTGCTGATTCTCTAAATCAACATGTACTCTAAGCTTTTCCTCTTTTGCCTGGTCTAACAGTTCATTCACTTTTTTCTTCGGCAATACAATAGGCAGAATCCCATTTTTAAAACAGTTGTTATAAAAAATATCAGCAAAACTCGGTGCGATAACGACTTTGAATCCGTAATCTTGAATTGCCCATGGCGCGTGTTCTCTTGAGGAACCACAGCCGAAATTTTCGCCGCCTACCAGCACCGTCGCTTCTTTATACATTGGATCATTCATCGAAAAGTCTTCGCGCAATGTTCCATCATCATTAAAACGCCAGTTGTAGAAAAGGAACTGTCCAAATCCCTGCCGTTCAATTCTCTTCAAAAATTGCTTTGGAATGATTTGGTCTGTATCCACATTGGACCGATCGAGAGGATAGACTAATCCTTCGTGTTGCTGAAATGGTTCCATAGATTACCCTCCTACCGTTGCAGCATATTTTCTTACATCGACAAAATAGCCTTCAAGCGCAGCGGCTGCCGCCATTTCGGGACTAACAAGGTGTGTGCGTGCCCCATTTCCTTGCCGCCCTTCAAAGTTACGGTTTGAAGTCGATGCACAGCGCTCACCAGGTGGTACAATATCGTCATTCATTGCCAGACACATACTGCATCCCGCATCCCGCCACTCAAATCCAGCGGTGAGGAAAATGGTATCAAGTCCTTCCGCTTCGGCTTGATCCTTCACTGTTTTCGATCCGGGTACAACCATTGCTCTAACATTTTCGTTCACTTTGCCACCCTTGACAATCTGTGCAGCTTTTCTTAAATCACTCAATCTTGAATTGGTGCAAGACCCTATGAATACATGCTCAACTGGGATCGACTGGATAGCCTGATTAGCCTCGAGTCCCATGTAATCAAGAGCCCGATCTATACTGTCCTGTTCCTGAGCATCGTCAATTACAGATGGATCAGGAGTAGAGGCCCCGACAGGAACACACTGAGAGGGATTCGTCCCCCAAGTGACTTGAGGTTCTACCTCTGATGCATTAATCTCAACAGACGCGTCATACGTTGCATCCGGATCAGAGGCCAATGCTCTCCATTCCTCAGCAAGAGCTTCAAACTCCTCATCTTCAGGTACATAACGTTTCCCTTTTAAATAATCTACTGTAGTTTCATCTGGACTGATCAAACCTGCCCTGGCTCCAGCTTCAATGGACATGTTACAAATCGTCATCCGTTCTTCCATTGACAAATTGTGAATGGCCTCACCTGTATATTCAATAACATATCCTGTACCGAAGCGAACACCAAATTTGGCTATAATCGACAGAATGAGATCCTTCGCTGTCACCCCAGTTCCAAGAACGCCGTCCACCTTCACCTCTAATGTTTTAGGGGAGGCTTGCCAAAGGGATTGGGTAGCCAAAACATGTTCCACCTCACTCGTGCCGATCCCAAATGCTAGCGCTCCAAAAGCCCCATGTGTAGATGTATGGCTGTCGCCGCATACGATCGTTTTACCAGGCTGGGTTAGCCCAAGCTCCGGTCCAATCACGTGAACAATTCCTTGATCAGGATGATTGATATCCGCTAGACGGATATCAAATTCCTCACAGTTTTCTCTCAATGTTTCCATTTGTTTTTGCGCCACGGCATCTTTAATGACGTTACGATGAACCGTAGGCACATTATGATCCATCGTGGCATACGTTCGATCTGGTCTGCGGACCTTACGATCACTCATTCGCAGACCTTCAAATGCTTGGGGAGAAGTCACTTCATGAACCAAATGCAAATCAATATAGATTAAGTCCGGCTTTCCATGTTCCTGATGCACCACATGCTGATCCCATATTTTTTCAATAATTGTCTTCGGTTGCCCCATATGCGTCTCTCTCCTTCCCCTACTTATGCATAGCACCACATGATGTTTTCAGTAGTATCATGTGAACTCATTTGTTCAGATACTTTTTTCGCAAGCGTACTGCCACTGACTTTCACCCCATCTGTCAGTTTCAGATCCGCTGTATGATACTTCTCTTCTAATACTTTGTTAACGGCAGACTCAATCAGTTCCGCTTCGTTGTTCATTTGGAAAGAATGTCGAAGCATCATTGCCGCTGATAAAATGGCGGCAAGTGGGTTTGCTTTATCCTGACCTGCAATATCTGGGGCCGATCCATGAACTGGCTCATATAAACCAAGCCCATCTTGGCGGATACTTGCTGAAGGCAGCATCCCAAGCGAACCAGTTAGAACAGAAGCCTCGTCACTTAAAATATCACCGAACATATTCTCTGTAACAATGACATCAAAATAAGCCGGATTAGTGACAAGCTTCATCGCTGCAGCATCAACAAGCATGTGCTCAACATGGACATCAGGATAATCTTGTTTCTTTTCCTCGACCACTTCTCTCCACATACGACTTGATTCAAGCACATTGGCTTTATCAACTGAAGTCAGATGGTTACGTCGAACTTGAGCACTTTGAAAAGCCTTGTCGATGATTCGTTCCATTTCAGCTCGCGTATAGGCCAGTGTATCGACTACTTCAGCCCCGTTGTTTCTTCGTTCACGAGGTTCACCGAAATAAAGTCCGCCTGTCAGTTCCCTAACAATAAGCAAATCACTGCCAGCGACAACCTCCTCCTTCAAAGGAGATGCATGTAATAGAGGTTTAAAACCTTTTACAGGTCTAAGATTTGCGAACAATCCGAGCTGTTTACGAATCCCTAGCAACCCTTTTTCAGGGCGCATATGACTGGGAAGTTGATCCCACTTTGGACCACCAACGGCTCCGAGTAAGATCCCATCCGCTTTCTTACAAGCTGCAACTGTATCTTCCGGAAGAGGGGTGCCCTGGTTGTCAATAGCTGCCCCGCCAATATCATGAGTTTCAAATGTGAAGCTATGACCAAACTGTTCTGCAGTTGTTTCAAGAACACCTTTAGCAGCTTTCGTTACTTCAGGGCCAATTCCGTCCCCAGGCAGCAGTACGATATGCTTTTTCATACAAATCCCCTCCTATTTATTGGACTTTTTTCACTCGCTCAACTTGATGACTATACAGTGTTCGGTTTACTGCGTTTAAAAACGCATGCGCTGAAGCTTCCAACACATCTTGAGCCGACCCGCGGCCTGAAGCCTTATGCCCGTTAACAGTCAATTGTACATAAACTTCGGCGAGAGCATCTCTCCCCTTACCAATTGAACTCAACTGATAATCTTGCAAATGAACTTCCTCATCTAACAGCTCATCAAGCGTATTATAAATGGCTTCGACACTTCCTTGGCCAGTACTCGCCTTCTCAGCTTCTTTCCCATCAGGTCGTGTAAGCAAAATCGTAGCAGTTGGGCGATTGACACTTCCATACTGGACTTGAAATGCTTTTAATTCGTATTTCGAAACTTCTTCATTTTCGGTTTGCTTATCGGTAAGAATGGCAAACAAATCAGCATCTGTCACTTCTTTTTTCTTACCAGTCAAATCTTTAAAAGTGTGAAACGCTTCTTTTAGTTTAGATTCAGATAATTGAAAGCCGAACGATTCTGCTTTTTGCATAAAGGCGTGACGTCCGGAATGTTTCCCTAGTACGAGGTTGTTGGAATCGATACCAACCATTTTCGGTGTAATGATTTCGTAAGTGGTCGCTTCCTTCAAAACCCCATCCTGATGAATGCCAGACTCATGGGCAAATGCATTTCGCCCAACAACCGCTTTATTACCCGGTACTTGCATCCCAGTCAATTTGCTAACGAGATCACTCGTTCTTTTAATTTCATTTAAGACCATTCCTGTTTGATAAGTGTATCGGTCTTTTCGGATCTCAAGAGCCACGGCAATTTCCTCGAGTGACGCATTACCGGCACGTTCACCAATTCCATTGATGGTACCTTCGATTTGGCCAACCCCAGCTTTGATTGCAGCTAGCGAGTTACTGACCGCCATTCCCAGATCATCATGACAATGAGCCGAAAGCGTAACTTGATCGATATTCCTTACATTCTGTTTCACGTATTTAAAAAGTTCAGCGTATTCCTCGGGCGTTGCATAGCCCACTGTATCTGGAAGGTTGATTACGTCAGCACCTGCATCAATTACCTTTTCAATGATATGAGCGAGAAAATCATAATCAGACCGAGTGGCATCTTCAGCCGACCATTGTACATACGGGAACTTTTCTTTAGCATAAGCAACCATTTCTACTGCTGTTGCCACCACTTCCTCTGGTGTCTTTCTCAACTTGTGGGTCATATGAATCGGTGAAGTCGCCAGAAAAATGTGCAGCCTCGGCTCTGCGCCACCTTTTAACGCTTCCCAGGCTGTATCAATATCACTTTTAAATGTTCGGGCCAGTGCAGTTACGGAGCAGTTACGGACAGTGTTGGCAATTTCCTTAACCGCTTCAAAATCTTCTTGTGAGGAAGCGGGAAATCCCGCTTCCATAATATCTACACCTAAGCGTTCCAATTGTTTGGCAATCTCAACCTTTTCTAAACGATTCAAATTGACGCCAGCAGATTGTTCCCCATCTCTTAGCGTTGTATCGAATACGTTAACGTGAGCCATGTGTGACCACTTCCTTTTCTTTAGATTGAGATTTCTTAACAAATGGCATTAATTCTCGTAACTCTTTCCCTACCTCCTCGATCTGATGTTTGTTTTCACGGGCATTTATAGCATTAAATTCTGGACGATTCGCCTGGTTCTCTAGGATCCATCCTTTAGCAAACTTCCCTGTTTGGATATCTGACAGCACCTCTTTCATACGTGCCTTCGTATCTTCGTTTACAACGCGTGGTCCAGATACGAAATCACCCCATTGAGCTGTGTCAGAGATAGAATAACGCATGCCTTCGAGTCCGCCTTCATACATAAGGTCAACGATCAGCTTCAGCTCGTGCATGCATTCGAAGTAAGCAACTTCTGGCTGATACCCCGCTTCTGTAAGTGTTTCAAAGCCGGACTTGACGAGACTTGTAAGACCTCCACATAGAACAGCTTGCTCACCGAACAGATCTGTTTCTGTTTCTTCTTGGAAAGTGGTTTCAAGCACACCCGCACGGCCACTGCCAATTCCTTTTGCATAAGCTAGAGCCACTTCACGGGCTGAGCCTGTTACATCCTGCTCAACACCGAACAGGGATGGTACGCCAGCACCTTCTTCAAATGTGCGTCGTACTAGATGTCCTGGACCCTTTGGAGCTACAAGAAATACATCCACATTGTCTGGTGCTACTACTTGATTAAAATGAACATTGAATCCATGAGCAAAAGCAAGTGCTGCTCCCGCTTTAAGGTTCGGTTTGATGTGTTCCTGATAAACTTTTGGTTGATGTTCATCTGGAAGCAATACCATGACCACATCTGCCTCAGCAACTGCATCGGCAACATTTTTAACATCGACTCCATCGTCTACTGCTTGATCCCAAGACTTCCCTTTTCTCAATCCAACTACAACGTTATAACCGCTGTCCTTCAGGTTTCGTGCGTGAGCGTGACCTTGAGAACCATAACCTATAACCGCAACCTTTTTGTTTTTCAGTACCTCATCTTTGATATCATTGTGATAGTAAACTTCTGCCATTTTTAATCATCCTTCCAATTTTTATTTTAGTAAAGAGTAAGACTTAATCTCTGCTACTTGTTTTTGATGGCCTCTTGTAAAGGCTGTTAATCCTGTTCTTGCCAGCTCCTTAATGCCATAAGGCCGGAGCAAATCAATCAGTGCATCGACTTTATCTGAGTTTCCAGTGACTTGGATGGTCATACTTTCTCTGCTTACATCAATGACTGTAGCTCGAAACGGCTCAATAATACTTTGAATTTCACTTCGAATCTGCGGGTTGCTAATAACTTTCACCATCGCTAACTCTCGAGCCACGATTGCTTTTTCCGAAATATCCGAAACTTTTAATACATCGACTTGTTTGTTAAGTTGTTTCGTCAGCTGTTCAAGTTTTCGTTCATCTTCAACATCTACAACGAAGGTCATTTTTGATACGCCTTCTGTCTCGGTGCGCCCAACGGAAATGCTTTCGATATTAAATTGCCGCTTCGCAAGCAACCCTGTCACTCGATTTAGTACACCGCTTCGATTGTGAACGATTGCTGTGACAATACGTTTCATCGTTTCACCCCGATCATTTCATGCAGCCCTTTTCCTGGTGCAATCATTGGATAGACGTTTTCTTCCTGCATCACTCGACAGTCAATCACTGCTGGATGAGGATCGTTTAAAACGGTTGGGAGGAGCTCCTCCAGTTGTGCTGTAGAATCAAATCGATAGCCTGGAATTTGATAACTTTCAGCAAGCTTTACGAAATCCGGCTGTGTTTCGATCAAGGAATGAGAATAGCGTTTATCATAAAAACTTTCCTGCCATTGCCTTACCATACCTAAAGCTTGATTATTAACGATGACAACTTTTACTGGCAGCTTCCTTTCCTGAAGAAGGGAAAGTTCCTGCATCGTCATCTGAAACCCACCATCACCAACAATAGCTATTACCTTTGCCTCGGGATCAGCTATCTGTGCGCCAATCGCCGCCGGGAAGCCAAAGCCCATCGTTCCAAGCCCCCTGAAGTTACCCAGCGATTGGGCTGGTGAAAGCTATAGTACTGAGCTGCCCACATTTGATGCTGTCCGACATCGGTCGTCACAATCGAATCACCGTTTGTATATTCATGAACTTTCTTCATTAACCACTGTGGTGAAATTTCCGCCTCGTAATCAACATGCCATAAAGGAAATTCCCCTTTATTTTTTTGAGTGGTTTCAAGCCATTCACGGTGATCAAGCTGATCTGAAGCAAATTGATTTAATGCTTCTAAAGCCGCTTTTGCATCTGAAACGATCGGAATATCTGTTGAAACATTCTTACCGATTTCTGCCGGATCAATATCCACATGAGCTATTTTCGCTTTCGGGGCAAAATGCTGCAGGTTTCCTGTCAGTCTGTCGTCAAACCGTGCTCCAATATTAATTAGGAGATCACTTTCATACAGCGCCATATTTGCTGTATATGTTCCATGCATCCCTGCCATACCTATCGAGAGACGGTCACTGCCCGGGAAGCTTCCTAATCCCAGTAATGTTGTTGCCACAGGTAATTCATAGGTTTGAACAAACTGTTTAAGTTCTTTCGATCCTTTTGCATGGATCACACCCGCACCGGCTAATACAACCGGTTTCTTCGCTTGTAATAGCGCCTCATGCAACTTCTTAATTTGAAGCGGATTAGGCTTCACCGTCGGCTGGTAGCCCGGTAAATGAAAACTTGAATCCACTTCTGATTCGTGTACGGTTGATGAAATATCTTTTGGGATATCGACAACTACTGGACCCGGCCGCCCCGTTGTTGCTATATGAAAGGCTTCCTTTACGACCCTAGGAAGGTCTTCAATTTGCTGGACCTGATAGTTGTGCTTCGTAATCGGTGTCGTGATTCCCATCACATCTGACTCTTGAAAAGCATCTGTGCCGATGACTCCCTTTGCTACTTGCCCGGTGAAAATGACTACAGGCAAGGAGTCCATCATTGCGTCTGCAATACCTGTAATTAAGTTTGTTGCCCCGGGCCCTGAGGTGCCGATCACGACGCCTGGTCTCCCCGATACTCTCGCGTAACCTTCAGCTGCATGAATCGCACCTTGCTCATGCCGCGGCAAAATATGATCAAATGATTCTCCTGCTCGGTAAATCGCGTCATAAATCGGGAGTACCGCTCCTCCTGGATATCCAAATAATGTGTCAACACCTTGATCAATCAATGAATCCACCAACAAATCCGCCCCCGTGCGTGGTGCTGTCTTCATTTTTTGAGTTGCTTCAGCCTTCATAAATTTTTATCCCTCCTAAATTGACATATAAAAAGACCTTTTCATCCCTCGTATCTTCTACACATGCTTGTAGAAAGAAAGAGGGGCGAAAAGGTCTTCATTGTTCCACGGTACCACCCTCATTTACGTACATAAGTACGCCTCAGTGAGCCATAAAAATTTAGGCTCGCATTTTGATAACAGGTGCTTTGGTACACCTGATCCCACCTACTTGAAAGCGAATCGTTCAGTTGGGACACTCAAGGATGATGTCGGAATAAGCTGCAATTCCGGGCTTCCAGCAACCCCGGCTCTCTGGAAAGGCATTCTCTTATTCCTTTATTCCTGTCTTAGAGTTATATGATTTAATTGTCATTCAACAAATTCTAACTTACTTGCACTTTGTCTTTAGATGGATACACTTGCATTCCATCCGTTGTTGTAATTTTTCTAAACTCTGAAAGTAAGTGACTCGTAACGACTCCAGGCTTTCCATCTCCAACCTGCCGCTGATCGACTTCAACTACAGCAATCACTTCAGCTGCTGTTCCTGTTAAAAAGACTTCATCTGCCACATACACATCGTGTCTTGTGAACGGTTCCTGTTTCATTTCATACCCTTTTTCCTTCGCAAGATCGATAATCGCATTGCGGGTAATTCCTTCTAGGGCACCGAGATAAACCGGAGGAGTATAAATCGTTCCGTTTTTTACGATAAAAATGTTATCTGCTGATCCCTCAGTTACATATCCCTGATCGTTAAGCATCAACGCCTCATCCACACCTGCTTGATTGGCTTCCATTTTTACTAAAATATTGTTTAAATAATTTAATGATTTCACTTGGGGAGGAAGTATATCGGGTCTGTTTCTCCTGCTTGATGCGGATGCCAGCCGTACTCCTCGTTCATATAGTTCTTTAGGAAATAAAGCAAGTGCTTCAGCAATGACAACCACACGCGGCTCTGAACAACTGGCTGGATCTAAGCCAAGGTTGCCTGCGCCTCTTGAAACAACTACACGAATGTAGGCAGTTTCAAGCTGGTTTTTGCGGACTGTTTCAGCAATAATCTGCTCAAGCTCCTCCTTTTCATATGGAATGTGAAGCATGATGGACTTTGCTGAATCATAGAGACGATTTAAATGTTCTTCCAGTTTAAAAATGTTGCCGCCGTAAACACGAATACCTTCGAACACCCCATCTCCATAAAGGAAACCATGATCGTAAACGGAAACAACGGCTTCACTTTTATCGACATATTCGCCACTTAAATAAATCCACTGGCTGCTCATTCTAAGCACTCCTTTCTTTAACATAGTCATGTTTAAAATTAATAAAGATTCAAAATATTATGGGGGACCCTGTGTAAGGAAAAATACTACAATTTTCAGGGTCCAAAGGTCGGTCTTCTACATGATCAACTAGACGCACTCATTTGGTTAGTAAAGAAAGCGATGAAGTTGATTGAGGACTACTTTAACTCCATTTTCGAAGAAGGTCAACAGGTTTTCGGAAAGTTTTCTGACTTATTTGATTATTCAATTATAATGGGAAGCGTTTACATCCAAGCTATGAAAAGGATTCCGACATATTTATCTCTTTAGTTTTTTTCTTATTTATCTCTAAGGCCCAGTCTTGTAAGGTTTTTTTCGTTGTTATGAATTCTAATTTTTTTGCTATGTATTCTACCCGTACTTTGAATGATTCTGACAAATTTCTGACACATTCTGTCAAAACTTTCAGAGATTCTTACCTAACCAGCTGTTATTTGACTTAAACTTTGCATAATTCGGACTATAATTTATTTTTTCCAGAAAAAAATCACTCGCATCTTTGCGGGTGATCGTAGTTACTCCTCGCTATTTTCTTGCTTTGAAAAACCTTCTCGTTTATTTACGATTTCAAACAAGCCAGTTCCAGACAATCCGGCTCCAACACCGGCCCACGCTCTAAGCATAATTTCCATATCCGTGAATGGGAACGCGGCAACACCTGCCAATAATCCAATTCCCATGCTTATTAGTGGAATATAATTTTTAGGGATCCGAAATGCCTTTTTTACGACTTCTATAACCCCAAATACAAATGGACTAATGACGGTAGCAAACAGAAGAACCTGCTGCATCAGTTCATTTTCCACAATTAGCTCCCTCTCATAACATAGTAAAGATGAAAAGGCTTTAGCAGTTCATGTTAAACTGCTTCATACCTATCATTCATATCTTATTCTGAGACTTTGCCATATGTACATCGATTCGCCCTATTTGCAGTACATTATAACCATAATAAAATCATCAATCATGGCAACACTATACAGTAAATCGAATGATTTGAGGTGTTACAATGGCGCGTAAGAAAAGACAATATACTGATTTTTCGAATGTAGAAACCCAGCATAACTTCCTTACAGCAGAAGAGTTTGCTGAAGGACCCTATGGATCTCCTGTAGGGGAAACAGAACCCGTGGAAAATAAAGAAACACCATGGGATGAAGATCAACAGTATTATAGTAATTCTGCCTATGAGAACCGAAATCTTCACCAGGATATGCCAAGACAAGTTCCTGGCGCGCATCCAACCCATGATGAAAAAGGCAAGGATACTGAACAGCCTTACGAGGACGCCCCTAATTCACCAAACACCTAAAATGCATTCAGATTTACAAGAGGGGAGCAAACCCTCTTTACATACCCATCTTGCAAAAGCATTTCATCAAGAAACAGGTGGATTTATTCAGTCAGTCCATTTTATCTTTCCCTAGATTTGTTTTGCTTTAGAAACATTAACTGGATTCCCATAATTGATATTGCCAAATGACTCAGTTAATCGCCCTTCTGCATCAATAGTTATCTTAGATTAGATTGGAGTATCCTAAATGAAAGTCATCTATCTAACCTTTGAACTTATCATTGGTTTTTTCCTGCTTTTTATAATCATTAAGTTCGTTGGAAAGAAAATTATCAACCAAATTACCCCTTCACTTTTATTGCCTCTATCGTACTAGGAGAATTACTAGGAAACGCGTTATACGATCACAAAATCGGTGTCTTTTATATTGTATATTCCATGCTATTATGGACCGTCTTACTGTTTGCAGTTGAATATCTTGGCCAAAAATTTCTCCTGTTTCGAGGTATTTTTGAAGGGAAGCCGTCTGCACTTATAAAAAATGGGACAGTTGATCGGGAAGAATTAAGAAAAAATCGAATGAATATCAACCAGCTGCAAAGCTTACTCAGGCAAAGTGAAACCTTTTCGATTCGGGAGGTTGCTTTTTGCTATTTAGAGGCGAACGGGGCGATTAGCATCCTGAAAAAGACAAAGTACCAAAAAACGACTCAAGAAGATTTCAACCTTCCCCTCAAACCCGTCTATGTGCCTGTCACTCTTATACGAGACGGTGAAGTGCTATGGGATGAACTGAAAGACTTAAGTTTCGATGAGTCCTGGTTAAAATCACAACTCTTCTCCCAAGGTATTTCTGATTACAAGGTTATTTTTTTAGCCGAGTGGCTGGAAGATGACGGTCTTTTTGTACAGACTTATTAGTAAAGCTCTGTTTATTGAAACTTGATCAGACTGTGCTAAGGTAAACTTCTTATTTCATTCAAAAAATGAGGGTGGGACAAAACCCAGTCTCCTAAACGAAGAGTAGCCCGCCGAACAAAGTTTTTGTTCGGCGGGCTACTCTTTTATTTTAATCTAAATAAATTCTATTTTGAAAACAAAATAAGGACACACTCTGATAAAATTATAGTTACCACACAATAACCATCGGAGGTGTCCTTATGTTTAAACAGTATAACATGAATCAAGTGATTTTGCCCCTGGATTTAGAAATGAAACTCCAAGAAAATGATATCGCCTATGCCGTCCACGATCTAGTCGAACAGATTCCAAACGAAGCCTTCGCTGCTTTCTTACGGAAGACGGGCTGTCCGGCTTACCATCCCCGAATGATGATGAAAATCATTGTATGCGCCTACACGCAATCGGTTTTCTCCGGAAGGAAAATCGAAGCGCTTCTCCAAGATAGTGTCCGCATGATGTGGTTAGCTCAAGGTTATGAACCGAGCTATCGAACCATTAATCGATTCCGTGTCCACCCCGACGTGCAAGCCCTCCTCCGTGAGTGCTTTGTCCAGTTCCGTTGCCAACTTGTTCAGGAAGAGTTGATTGATGACGAAGCGATTTTCATCGATGGAACCAAGATTGAAGCCAATGCCAATAAGTTTACATTTGTCTGGCGTAAGGCTGTGGAAAATTACAACGCCAATCTGATCGAAAAGTCCAACCGCATGTATGATGAATTGGTTGAAAAGGAAATCATCCCAGAAATCGTACGGGAAAATCCGGAAGAATTATCGGTCAAAGAGCTTACAGATATAGCTGAAAGGTTGGAAGAAAAGGTCGAAGAATGGAGCCAGAAAATCGAAGAGAGCGAAGAAGTGAGCGAACGGAAACAACTTCGTTCCGAGCGCAAAGAGCCAAAGCAATCCCATAAACAGTTTCAGGATTTTGCGGCGCGCAAGCAGAAATACGAAAGCGACACGGAAATCTTTGGAGAACGAAACAGTTATTCCAAGACCGACCATGACGCCACGTTTATGCGAATGAAAGATGATTATATGAAGAACGGGCAACTGAAAGCCGGTTATAATATACAGGTGGCGACCGAAGGCCAATATGCGCTCGCTTATGATGTTTTTCCGAACCCAACGGATACGCGCACGTTCCTTCCTTTCCTGGATCACATCGAACAACACTTCTTTGAACTACCCGATCATCTTGTCGCCGATAGTGGGTATGGAAGCGAAGAAAATTATGAAGAAGTCCAGGAGAATCGCAAGCGCACGCCATTGATCACGTACAATACGTACCGCAAAGAGAAGAAGAAAAGTTTTAAAAAGAAGGCATTTCATTCAGCCAATTGGGAGTACAGCGAAGAAGATGATGCATTCATTTGTCCGAACGGAAAACAACTGACGTTCCGGTATTTTTCCCACAAGACTGATCGTTATGGCTTTGTCCGGAAGTTTAAGGTGTACGAGTGTGAAGACTGTTCCGGTTGCCCTCTCCGTAGTCAATGTACCAAGGCTAAAGAAGGCAACAATCGCAAGATCTATTACAATGAAAAATGGGAAGAACAAAAACATATGGTCAGAGAACTGCTTTCAGAAGAGAAAATGGGCGAACTTTATGGTAAACGTAAAGTCGATGTAGAACCATTTTTTGGATTTCTGAAGGCTAATTTGCGTTTCACTCGAATGTCCGTAAGGGGTCAGGAGAGTGTGAAGAATGAATTAGGATTTGCCTTCATGGCGGTGAACTTGAGAAAGTACACCGCTCAAAGGCAGCAGAGTAAGGCCAATAACTTTCCTCATTCAATAAAAAAAGGTTCCGATCATCAAAAACCGATGATCGGAACCTTTTTTATTATTTCAGGCTAGTTATGTCCCAGCCCCATTTTTTTCAAATCTTGGCTAATTAAAAAGCTGTCAAGCACATTCACCCTTTGATGTGAGTTCAATACACCTCTTACTTTACAGACTTGAATGGCTTTTCAACAGGTACTAAATTATTTCGCTTGCGATTTGTAGCAATGATATAAATTGCAAGGATGCCTATGGCCGACACAATGACCGTCCCAACATTAAACAACCCTTTTTCAGCTGTCCATACAATAGAATAACCGAGGGCCCCCGCCATCGTTACATAATAAACAAATGGTATAAGAGTTTTTCTGATGATATCTCCTTCTTTTCCAACTAAACCTACCACAGCAGATGCAGCTACGACATTATGAACACAAATCATATTTCCCGCAGCCCCGCCAACTGCTTGTAAAGCAACAATCCAAGACGGATCCACACCAATTTGTGCTCCCACATCGTACTGGAACAATGAAAACATCATGTTACTAATGGTATTACTTCCAGCTATAAATGCTCCTACTCCGCCAACTAATGGAGAAAATAGCGGCCAGAAATCCCCTGTTAACGCTGCAACACCATTTGCCAATTCAATAGGCATACCTTCAAACCCCGCAGCTCCCCCATCTGAATTAAGAAATACTTGAACCATTGGAACGGTGAAGACCAGTGCTGTTGAAGCGGCAATCATTGTTTTGGCAGAATGCGACCATGCACGTTTATATGGAGTAACATCCATTTGATGAATAAAAAATGTTATAAGCGAAACGAGAATAAAAACTGATCCAGGTGAATAAAGCGGTTGAAAACTAGCTGAAATATCTGTTCCAAAAATGTTCGGAATGGAAACTGTCCATGCTTTAACCAATTCAAGAAATGGCAGCGCTTCCAATCTAGTTAAAACTAAAAACACTCCAACCAAGATGTATGGGGTCCATGCTCGAACCATCGACATATTCCCACTTTTATGAGAGATATCCTTTATTTCTATGCTTCCTGTCCACTCAGGGTCCCATTTTGACTTTTCTTCAAAATCCCAATGTTCCCCTTTGGGAGGCATTAAAAAGCCTTTTTTAGCCGCTGAAACCACAATGATCAACCCTACTAACCCACCGATCATAGATGGAAATTCTGGGCCTAATAAATTTGCAACGATAACATAAGGAATGGTCATGGAAAAGGCCGCAAATAGAGCGAATTTCCATACTTTTATACCTTCACTGAATGATTTATTTTTACCAAAAAACCTTGTCATTAACGCGACAACAAATAGTGGGATCAGTGTTCCAACAATGGCATGAACAATAGCTACCCTTCCGCCTATCATTGTTACAAGTGTAATAAAATTGTCTGTTATACTTGCATCTGCCGCCAGACCTGACTGAATGCCAACGAGTACTGGAGTTCCCACTGCCCCAAATGAAACGGGTGTACTCTGAATAACCATCCCCGCTACTACGGCAGCCATCGCCGGAAAACCTAAGCCGACAAGCAAAGGAACAGCCACAGCAGCAGGTGTACCGAAACCAGCTGACCCTTCTATAAAGGATCCGAATAGCCATGCAATAATAATCACCTGAATTCGTCTATCAGGAGAAATATCAGTAAAGCCTTTACGAATTGTCTTAATCCCACCGCTCTCTTGCAATGTATTTAATAATAGAATGGCACCGAAAATAATAAATAGGAGTGTGGCTGCTACGACTAATCCGTTAATTGATGCTGCAGCAACTACAGCACCTGGTACTTGCCATACAAATAAGGCTAATACAACGGCAACAATGTAGGAAATAGGCATGGCCTTGCTAGCTGGCCACTTAAGGCCTACGAGAAAAATCCCTACAGCTACTATCGGCAATATGGATAATAAAGCTAATACACCTGTACTCATTTAATATTTCCCTCCTAATTGATTCTATCTTCAATACACCACCGGAGCTATTTTCATTGTTTGAGTGAGTGCTTTATATGTATTAGATTCTTTGAGAACAGCCTGACCGGCAACATATTGTAAAAAAGCATAGCGTGTAAGGTGACGCTATGCTTTTTTTATAACGGTATTTATTTATCGTAATTCGTGCAGGTAAACAAAAGAATTGATGAGACTATAGTTGATTAGGAATTTATTAGAGATTGTGCTCTGACCGGTGTATTCTTTAGAGTACCGATTTCATCAATCTTACATTCCATAACATCCCCGTCTTTGATAAAATGGGCGCCTTGTGGACTACCCGTTAAAATGACATCTCCAGGGTTCAAAGTCATTACAGTAGACAAATAAGCAATCATTTCCTTCAATGGCACAATCATATGTTCCGTAGGGCTGTTTTGTTTTTCTATTCCATTGATGTCAGCTTTCACATTAATATTCAAAGGATCAAGTTCCGTTTCGATTACTGGGCCAAGCGGTGTAAATGTATCAAAGGACTTTCCTACTGTCCAATGGCCATCATCATGAAAAAATTGCGGGGCTGTTATATCATTTCCTACTGTATATCCGAAAACATGATCAAGAACCTCCTCTTTAGAAAGATTCCTTGCTTCCTTACCAATCACAACAGCTAACTCAGATTCAAACTTTATTTCATCGATTGAATGGGGTATGACCACTTCCTTTCCCGGACCTATAACGGAAGAATCAGGCTTGAAAAAGAATACGGGAAGATCTGGTACTGATTCAGGAAGATCCTCCTTACGCCCCACGTAGTTGGCTCCAATTCCAATGACTTTACTTGGGAGGACGGGCGCTAAAAGTTCAATCTCATCCGATGAAAAAGTATCTTCCGTAAACTCCCATTCAGCAAAAATATTTCCTTTGACAGCCTTTATCCCTTTCTCCGTGACAACCCCATAATATTCTGAATGATTATAATTAAATCTTGCAAATTTCATCCTTCCACTCCTCACATTTTATTCATTTGGCTAATGGGCCACCGTGTCTTTCACAATTTTTTTCACATCCATACAACGGCTTGGTGTAGGGAACAGCTTTCCTTGATTTAGTAGATTTTCCGGATTAAATACTTCCCTAATTTGGGTTTGTGCATCTAATTCTTCATCGGAGAAAATAAATCGCATTTCTTCTTTCTTCTCGATGCCTACACCATGTTCTCCCGTAATAGAGCCACCAACATCAGCACAGGCTTTCAAACAAGCAGTGCCGGCTTTCAAGGCTTTCTCAGTTTCACCTGGAACCCTTGCATCAAATAATATTAAAGGGTGAAGATTTCCATCCCCGGCATGAAAAATGTTAGCAATTCTTAACCCGTACTCTTGACTGATTTCCGAAATATTGCTTAACACTTTAGGTAATGTACTCCTAGGGATCACCCCATCCTGTACTAGGTAATCTGGTGATATGGCCCCCATCGCCCCAAAACCTGTTTTTCGATTAGCCCACCAGGCACCTCTTTCCTCCTCACTTTGAGCTACCTTTACTTCTCTTACGTTCCTTTTGTGACAAACCTTCAATATTTCATCGATTTGCTCCTCTATACCAGCACTAATTCCATCAACCTCAATGAGTAATAATGCTTCGATATCCTTGGGATGGCCTACCGGAAAGGAACCAGCTTCTACGCCTTCAATCGCGACTTTGTCCATCATCTCAAGTGCAGCGGGAACGATACCTGCTGAAACAATATCTGATACAGCGTGACTTCCGTCCTCAATATCGTCAAAATAGGCGAGTACGGTTTGCTTCCCCTGTGGGTTTTTTAAAATGCGCACCGTGATCTTTGTAACAATTCCAAGTGTTCCTTCCGAGCCCGTTAGCAGCCCAAGTAAGTCATAACCCGGACTGTCAGGGACCCCATTTTCGCTAATCTCAATGATTTCACCATTTGGAAGCACTACTTCAAGTCCTAATATGTGGTTGGTGGTTACACCATATTTCAAGCAATGAGCTCCTCCAGCATTTTCGGCAACATTCCCACCGATTGTGCACACATATTGACTTGATGGATCCGGTGCATAATAGTAACCCTTGTCAGAAATTGAGTTTGTCAATTTTAAATTCACAAACCCTGGCTGAACAACCGCCTGCCTGTTCTCATAATCTACACTGATCAGTTTTTTCATCTTTACCAAACTGATAATCACTTCTTCATTCAGGGGTATGGCTCCTCCACTTAAACCAGTGCCGGCACCTCTTGCCAGGAACGGGAGCTGATTTGCGGAACAGTATTTAACTAAAGAGGCAACTTCTTCTGTATTTTTTGGAAAGACAACTGCTTTTGGGAGAGCCTTTTCAATCACAAATCCATCACAGTCATAGGATAAAAGATCTTCTTTTTTATAGAGAATTTCGTTTGGCCCTACAATGTTTGCCAGCTGATCAATATGCTTATCACCACTGGTCTTCTTTTTTTTATTTAATAAGAACAATAAGTTCACCCCTCTCTAGCAGATAAAATTTCATTCTCATTTTTCGCATATCCATTCTCTTGATCTTTCTGGTAGGCCCAATCTAGCAATTGAACAGTATGAACAATCTCTGCTTTTCTACCATATTTTTGGACGCCTAAAGCCATTTGCAACATGCATCCCGGGTTACCCATCGAGATCATCTCAACATCCTCGGGGACATTTTCCATCTTTCTTTCTAACACAGCTCCCGCCATTCCAGGGTTGGTAATATTGTAAATTCCTGCACTGCCACAACATGTATCTGCATTTGGCTGTTCGATGTACTCTACTCCAGGTATATCATTAATAAGCTGACGAGGCTCATGACGCACCCCTTGGCCGTGAGCTAAATGACAAGCATCATGATAGGTGATTTTTTTGTTCAAAGCACTCCTTGGCTTTTCGTAACCGCTATCATATAGGTATTTAGAAATATCCTCTACCTTAGCCGAGAACGCCTCCGCTTTTTCTTTCCATTCAGGCTCATCCTTGAACAATTCAGGATACTCTTTTAAAGCACAGCCGCATCCAGCCGCATTGACAACGACTTTGTCTGCATCTCCAAATGCTTCTATATTTTGCTTGGCTAGCTTTTTACCTGTGTCCCGGTCCCCTGCATGAACGTGTAGAGCACCACAACAAGTCTGTTTTTTAGGCAAGGCTACTTCACTGCCATTATGAGTCAAAACGTTAATCGTTGCCTGGTTGATGTCGCTGAACATAACATCCATAATACATCCCGTTAGCATGGCTACTCTTGATTTCGCCTCACCTTTTGCGGGGATTACTTCAACATCCTTGTATCTGTTTTGTACTGATTTCTTTACCTTTGGCATGATCGATTCCATTTCAGCAAGGTGACTAGGCATAACTCGAATGGCCCCAGTTTTACGGACAGCTTTTTGAAGACCACTCGTTTGATAAAATTTCAAAAGTCCACTAATCGTATGGAGACGGTTTTTATGTGGAAATAAACCTTGCAAGAAAAATTTGCTAACGACACCTTTCACCCCTGTCAGAGGCATAGCTTGCCGAACTTGCCCTCTTGCTTCTTCAATAAGCCCTCCTACATCTACATCTGCTGGACAAGCTGTGGTACATGCACGACAATCAAGACATTGGAAAACGGGATCCATGAATTGTTCATTCAATCCAATCTTTCCCTCTGCAACAGATTTAATTAAATGGACACGCCCTCTCGGAGAATGCTGTTCCTGTCCCGTTTCTAAATAAGTTGGACAAGACTCCAAGCACATCCCGCAGTGGACACAGTCTGCCCATTTATTCTCATCAGGGTGATCCTCTGGGAAATAGTTACTTAAACTGATGGTCGAACAAGCCGGTTCATTATTTTTCACCTTTTCTACCAACATCTTATATCCCCCCTATGAATCGCTTATAGTTCAACGTATTATTGGGATCTACTTTAGCCTTAATGCCTTGGAGCAGGAAGTAATAAGAAGGAGTTTCTCCCCACACGTTTAATTCAGACCGGAGTTTAAGTGGAAGATGTTTGATGGTAGCATAACCACTTTTCAGTTTTGTAAAGTCTTGCATATGAGAGATCGCCGATGTAACACTAGATTGTGACCCCTTCAGAATAAGGTGACTTATTCCATGCCCCACACCCCCGTGAGCCTCTATTTCTACATGATATTTCCCCTGAATTCTTTGCGTTTCTTCAATAATATCGAGCACATGTAAGTTTTTACTCGCTATCTTAAGAACTGCCTCGAGATATTCCTCAACATCCTGGTCTTGCAGGCCATTCGGAGCGAGCGAAGAGAACTCTTTCCAAAACTCTCTCGCATCATCCCCTGTTAAAAGGTCGGTCTTAGCTCCATTAGGCTTGTGACCCTCCACCCAGTCTTCCTGAAAATGGACAGAATTCTCAACATCTTCAAACGAGATTAATAGATTATAACCACTTCTGTTAAGCAGCTTGTTCGACAGGGCGGGATTTAGCAACTCTAGTGAGGCCGGTTCTATCATGGAATCCTGAATCTCTACAGCAAATGATCGTAATTCTTCAAGCTTATCCTCTTGCATAGAGAGGACCACTAGGCTTTCGTACTTCGGTGTCGGACGTAACTTCAGTGTGATTTCAGAAATGACTCCTAACGTCCCCATTGAACCAATAAAAAGCTTATTCATATCATACCCGGCAACATTTTTCACGACTTTACCGCCAGTACGAATGATACTTCCATCCGGATAGACAACACGTAGCCCAATAACCAAATCCCGTGCAGAACCGTACTTTAACCTTTTGGGTCCACTTTCATTTGCTGCGATTACTCCTCCGATTGTAGAATCATTAGGCCAGTTTGGATCTATAGAAACCATTTGATTGTGCTCTTTAAGATAACTTTGTAGTTCCCTAATGGTCGTGCCAGGCTTTACAGTGACTGTCATATCACCAACAGTGTGTTCAACAATCCCTTTATAGTTTGCTAAAGAAAGTAAATAATCGTATTCCTCAATTAACCCTCCATAGCCTCGCTTAGTCCCTCCACTAATAATGGAAGCTTTTTTGCCTTCTTCATGAGCAAGCTTAAGTATTTCTGCAATCTCTTTTTCACTTCTTGGTGTCACAGCAGATAAACCATTATTGCCGAATGTCTTATTCGGGATGACCGTTTCATCCAATAACTCTTTTAACTCCATTATCATAGCCCCCTATAAAAGCCTTTATGAGGATGTACATGAGCAGCATTTCCAAAACGACAATTTGTTACAATATTCGAAAAATTACACCTAAAAAAATAGATATGTACGGCTTCCGATTAGTTAGGTTAAGAGGACCACTAACTCTATTCGAGTTCAATGGTCCTCCCTATCATTATTTAGCGTGAACACGACTTTTAGCTTCAATACGTCGACGGTGCAGAATTGGCTCCGTGTATCCGCTTGGCTGCTCTAATCCTTTAAACACTAAATCACAAGCAGCTTGAAATGCTACAGAGTTATCATAATCTGGAGACATGTTTCTATAATCAGGGTCAGAAGCATTTTGTTCATCTACTACCTTAGCCATACGCTTTAATGTTTCTACTACCTGATCATTCGTACAAACTCCATGGTGAAGCCAATTAGCAATATGTTGACTAGAGATCCTTAGTGTTGCACGGTCTTCCATTAGTCCGATGTTATTAATATCCGGTACTGTAGAGCAACCCACACCTTGCTCTACCCAGCGTACAACATATCCCAAAATCCCCTGTGCATTGTTATCCAATTCTTCTTGAATTTCTTCAGAACTCCATTGTGGGTTAGTTGCTAATGGAATTTCTAAAATATCATCCTGCTGGTCACTTAAGGATTGCGACAAGTTATTTTGAGCCTCTCTTACGTCAACCTGATGGTAGTGCAAAGCGTGCAAGGTAGCTGCAGTAGGTGATGGTACCCAGGCTGTATTGGCCCCAGCTTCAAGGTGACCGCCTTTCTGTTTCATCATGGCATCCATCATATTAGGCATCGCCCACATCCCTTTACCAATTTGAGCCCTGCCCTGTAAGCCGCTTTCCAGTCCCACTTTTACATTCGACTTTTCGTAGCCTTGAAGCCACTTGGATGATTTCATGTCATTTTTACGTATCATAGGTCCATCCGCTTCCATGGAGGTGTGAATTTCATCTCCAGTTCGATCTAAGAAACCTGTATTAATAAAAACGATTCGTTCTTTCACTTCATTAATCGCAGCCTTTAAGTTTAAAGTGGTTCGGCGCTCTTCATCCATAACCCCAATTTTCAGGGTATTACGCTTGAGTCCTAGCAGGTCTTCTGCACGGTTAAACAGCTCATTTGCAAACGCGACTTCCTCTGAACCATGCATTTTTGGTTTAACGATATACACTGAACCTTGGGTGGAATTTTGATATTGACCATTCTCTAAAACATCGTGCTTGCCGACCAGTCCTGTTATGACTGTGTCTAATATCCCTTCAGGAACCTCTTGACCGTCCTGATCAAGCACTGCTTCGGTTGTCATTAAATGACCGACATTGCGAACAAACATAAGTGAGCGTCCAGATAACGTATATTCCTTACCATCAGGGGAGGAATACGTGCGATCCGGGTTCAATGTCCTAGTAAAAGTCCTGTCACCTTTTGTAATCGTTGCAGATAAATCCCCTTTAAATAGGCCAAGCAAGTTTCTATACACGAGCACCTTATCTTCAGCATCAACCGCGGCTACGGAATCCTCACAGTCCATAATTGTTGTCAATGCAGATTCTACAAGAATGTCTTTTACGCCAGCCTTATCTGTTTTTCCAATCGGATCTTGCGGATCAATTTGAATTTCAAAATGTATTCCGTTATTTTTAAACAATAGAGTATCAGGGCTTTCCGGCTGACTGGTATAACCGGCTAACTGAGAATGATCACTTAGTCCAACGGATGCTCCGCTTTCTAAAGCCGCGGACAATCTGCCACTTATAACTGAATAGGCCTCTACATCTTTATGAGACCCTTGTTCTAAAGGGACAGATTGATCGAGAAACTCTTTAGCATAAGTAATGACTCTTGCTCCTCGAATGGCGTTATAAGATCCGCCAATTTCTGCCCCATCTTCTTCACTGATCACATCTGTTCCGTAAAGAGCATCATACAGACTCCCCAGCGAGCGTTTGCTGCGTTGATCGCATAACGAGCATTGTTCACTGGTACGACTAGTTGAGGGCCTGCCTGATGTGCAATTTCTTCATCTACATTTTCAGTAGTGATCTGTACATCTTTTGCAGGAGGCTCTAAATAGTTAATTTGCTGCAAAAACGACTTATAAGTTTTGTGATTAAAGTTTTGCTTATGTTCTTTATGCCATTCATTTATTTTGTTCTGTAAGTCATCACGTTTGGCTAACAACTGCTTGTTTTTAGGTGCAAGATCTTGTATGATAGCTCCTAACTCATGCCAAAACTGCTCACCCGTCAGCCCGCTTCCTGGTATGGCCTCTGAATTAATAAATTCATATAATACGGGGGACACTTGAAGATTACCAACCTGTACGTATTCTTTCATAAGTAAATTCCTCCTTAAAATGAACATTTTTAATGATAGAATTTAATTCTGGAGAAGTTTCTGCAGGTGGTGAACTTACCGAAATTCCTGCTGTTCACCTGTAAATGAAACCCCTTTCAAGTTCTCTTGCAATTCCTAACTACATCTATCCGTTCTTCATCTCTTATACTATAATAAAAACCTAGATATAAGAAATACATATTTAGAATGTCACTTATTCTATTTAGTTATAATTAACTTTTCAGATAACAACATCACAGGAGGGGTACTATGGATATTCGTCATTTAGAATATTTTTCTGAAGTTGCTAGACATTTAAGCTTCACTAAGGCTGCTTCTACATTACACGTTTCCCAACCTTCCATTAGCAAAGTAATCAAGAATTTAGAAGAAGAATTAGGTGTGCCGCTGTTTTATCGATCCAAGCACTTAGAATTAACGGATGCTGGAAGAGCGGTCTTAGCTAATGCGAAGGATGTCCTTGAGGCCTTCTCTAACCTGACATCAGAACTAACAGATATCATGGATTTAAAAAAGGGTGAAATTAAAATAGGAATCCCCCCCATTATTGGGGCCGCTTTTTTCTCCAATCTTATCAGCCACTATAAAGAAGCATACCCCTTGGTTGAGATCAACTTGACAGAGGTTGGTTCAAAAGAGATTAAACGCGGAGTAGAAGATGGGTCATTGGATATTGGTTTGATTTGCAATATCCCTATTAAAAAAGAAAATTTTGAATTAATCAGGGTTATAAAAGACCCTTTAATGCTCATTGTCCACAAAGAAAACCCCTTAGCGGAACAAAACTCAATTGATCTATCAAAATTAGAAAAAGAGCCGTTTATTTTATATCGAGAGGACTTCACCCTTTATGACCGGATTATGGAAGAGTGTTCCATGAAGGGATTCGCACCCAAAGTCGTCTGCCACAGCTCTCAAAAAGATTTCATGATCGAAATGGTAGAGGCAAAGTTAGGGATTGCATTATTACCAAGTAAGATTTGTCATAAGATTAATAATCCAGAAATTAAAGCGATTCCTTTAACTAATTCTAATATAAATTTGGAATTAGCGATGGTATGGAAAAAGAACAAGTACTTGCCTTTCAGTGTCCGTGAATTTATATCAATGGCAGAGGAATTTATTATAAAGTAATGATCTAACGCTTTAAGCTATAACAAAAGCTCTGAAAACAAAATGGCCTTTTCCCATAAAAATAGAAGGCAAATCCCTGCGTTAGAAAGGTTTTGCCTTCTTTCTTTATTGTAAGACGTAACAGTCCTTTAAGATAATCACCGATCCTTTACCACGATGTATGTTGCTTTTATCGGTCCATGCACCCCATAGACATTGTTCATCTCGATATCAGCACTGTTACTAGGTCCGGTAATGAAATTGACACAGGAGGCTACCTGCTCCCCACCTTCAATTCGTTGATGAATCTCCCTTGTAACCTGCGACATTCTAGGAACGATGGTACTTTTCGGGATAATAGCTACATACGTAGAAGGAAGCAAACTAACCGAACGCCCTTTGCCATTGTCACTGAATAATACCACGGTGCCTGACTCTGCCAGCGTAGCATCACTAAACGTAATCCCAACGTCGGCCTGCTCCGCTCTTCTTATACTTTCTTCCCCGTTTAGGGCATCCCATGTAAAAACGTCGATGCCCCGTTTAGTTTGAAGCTCCTCCAGGTTATTTCGCAATGCAAATGTGTCAAAACGCGGATCATCCCAGGTCACCGCCGAACGAGCATGATATTTTTCTATCACCCTCGTGATCTCTTCCTCTAGTCCGTTCATATCTGTGCGCACAAAGTCTGTATGAATGTTACTGCACTGCCTTTCAAGAACATCAACAAGCTCATCTTCAGTGCTGTCCTGAAGTACGCTCCATTGGGGTTGATGTTCCCACACAGGTCTGACTACATCTGCCTTTTTCCGATCACGGCCAAGGCTGCTTGCAATATTGTTTAAAAACATTTCTTTATTTTGAATCGTACCTTTTGTCATTTGTTTCCTCCTCCTTTCTCCCGATTTTTATACCAATCTCTGAATCTTTCTTTTCGTGGTACAGGAAATTCACGAACATCTGTCCAAGCTTTAAGCGGACCAGGTCCTTTAGAAATTTTCCCTTCTTTTACAAAAGGAGTAACGAGCAGAGGGGCCAATTTCGTGCCTAAACGGTATAAGGAAGAAGAACCCGTTCCCATGCTGAATCCCTTCATCACCCACTTTTCTCCAAGGTCCGACTTCTTCTCCTCTTCCACGATATTTTTCCGGTGCATAATCAGTTGTTCATGAAGAGGGATCTTGACAGGACAAACGTCTGTGCAGGCACCGCATAATGATGAAGCATAAGGTAATTCTTTATAGTCTTCGTAGCCGCCGAGCAGTGGGGTGAGCACGGCCCCTATGGGTCCCGGATAAATCGAGCCATAAGCATGGCCTCCTACGTGACGATAAACGGGGCAGACATTAACACATGCAGCACAACGAATACAGTGTAAAGATTCCTGGAATTCCGTTCCTAAAATTTTAGAACGGCCGTTATCCACGATGATTAGATGAAATTCTTCTGGACCATCTACATCACCTTCCTCTTTCGGACCTGTTAACGCTGTAACATAACTTGTTAGTTTTTGACCTACAGCCGCTCTCGTTAATAGGCTTACCATCACATCAAGTTCTTCCCAGGTTGGGACAATACGTTCCATCCCCATGACCGTAATTTGGGTGTCAGGCAGGGTAGATACCATCCGAGCGTTTCCCTCATTCGTGACGAGAGCAAATGATCCGGACTCAGCAACAGCAAAGTTACAGCCTGTTATTCCGATATCCGCCGATAAAAATTCCTTTCTCAACTGCTCTCTTGCGAATAAGGTAAGCTCTTCTGGATTTTCCGTTTTATCATATCCCCTTCGATCTCTAAAAACATCACGGATTTGCTCCTTATTTTTATGCAGAGCCGGCGCGACAATATGTGATGGTGGGTCATTTTCGTCAAGCTGTAAGATATATTCTCCCAGGTCTGTTTCGACGACCTCGCACCCTTCTGCTTCCAGTGCTTCATTCAACGAGATTTCTTCGGTTACCATCGATTTAGACTTGACGATTTTTTTCGCTTCTTTTTTGTTGACTACCTCTTGTACATAGTTGTTTGCATCTTCTGCCGTTTCGGCAAAATAAACATGCCCGCCAAGCTCAGCTATCTTTTCACTTAACTGCTGCAAATAGTAATCCAAATTTTCCATCGTATGCTGGCGAATTTCCTGTCCGTGACTACGCCATTCTTCCCAATCACCTAGCTCCTCAGCCGCGTTTGTCTGTTTGGACTGCAATCTCCCCTGAGCCGAACGAACAGCTCCACGCATGAAATTGTTACCCAGACCCTTTTCTACTCGACTTGAAAAATTCTTATCACCTACGTGCATTGGCATTATCCTTCACCTCGACTGTTTAAGATTTCAGCTATGTGCATGACTTTTACCGGCTTGTTCTTCCGATCAAGACGACCACCGATTTGCATTAAGCAGCCGCCATCCGCTCCAATTAATAGATCAACATCGGTTTCTTCAATGTGTTCAATCTTCTCATCAACCATCTGCTCTGAAATGGCTGCCATCTTTACAGAAAATGTTCCCCCAAACCCACAGCAATCCTGGCGGTTCGGCAGCTCCTCAAGCTCCAATCCTTTCACATGGCTCAACAGCTTAAATGGTGCTTCTTTTACTCCAAGAAGGCGTGTCATATGACACGATGTGTGATAGGTGGCCTTGCGATTAAATTCAGCGCCGACATCAGTCACTTGTAAAATCTCTGTCAAAAATTGTGTGAGCTCAAATGTTTTCTTTTTTAATGATTTTGCCTTTTCCCGCCACTCTGGCTCGCCTTCAAATAATTTATCGTACTCATGAAACATATAGGCACAAGATCCTGAAGGACTGACGACATATTCTGAATGTGCAAATGTTTTAATCATATTTTTAGCTGCTGCTTTTGTGTTCTCATGATAGCCGCTATTGTAGGCTGGCTGTCCACAACACGTTTGTGTCTCAGGAAAATCCACCTCACAACCGAGCCTTTCTAAGAGCTCTACGCTGGCTTTCCCTGCATTGACATAAAATAAATCACCGAGACAGGTAATAAATAATGAAACTTTCATGCTACATCCCCTCCTCCTTTAGCTCAGACCAACGTTTACATTTCAAGTAATTAAGCAGATATATCTAAATCCTTAGAGTTTTTGTTAAAGTGTATTCCTTTTCCGATAGCAGCAGCTATAAAACCTCCCAAGATGATTAAAAGCATAGTGCCTATATTAAAACCGAAACCATTTAGGTAAACGTACCCTAGTGTTCCAGCAAAGATTACATAGAAAAACATAGGAATGAGCAGCCTGCGAATCAACTTACCTTCTTTCCCCATTAATCCGGCAGCTGCCGAGGCGGCAACTACATTATGTACACAAATCATATTCCCTGCTGCCCCACCAACAGCTTGAAGGGAAACGATGGTACCCGGTGAAACTCCAATCGTATTTCCTACTCCGAATTGGAACAGCGAAAACATCATATTACTTATGGTGTTACTTCCCGCAACAAAAGCACCAATTGCTCCAATCAACGGTGCAACGAGAGGATAAAAGTCTCCAAACAATTGTGATATCCCCTCAGCTAATACTAATGGCATACTATTAAAGTCAGCCGCATTTACATCAGAATTAATAAATATTTGTACTAAAGGGACCGTGAATATGAGGGCCACCATTGCACTTAGTACCGTTTTAAAGGAATCTTTAACGGCTGCACTGTATTCAGACAGTTTCATGCGGTATAGGAAAATAGCTATAATCGATACCACAATAAAAACAACGCCAGGAATATTTAAAGGTTCTGTAGATACTGTAATGCCCGTGCCAAATAAATGGGGCAACGTAATGTCCCAGGCTTTCAACCAACTGCTGAACGGCAAAGAAGGTAATCGTGTAACCACAAGCAGGACAGCTACTAGCAAGTAGGGAACCCAAGCGCCGAGTGTACTGACTTTTTGCTGTGGTTCTTCTTCTTTTATTTTTAGATTTCCCACCCAATCAGCGTCCCAATTTTTCTTTTCATCAAAGCCCCACTCTTGTTTAGGCATGAAGAGCCCTTTTTTAGCGGCTGGAATAACAATAGCCATTCCAACTAAACCACCGATTAATGAAGGAAATTCGGGTCCAAGTAAATTGGCAACAAGTGCATAAGGAATGGTAAATGCGACTCCCGCAAATAGCGCGAATTTCCAGACAGCGAGTCCTTCTTTAATAGATTTATTTTTACCAAAAAAGCGGGTTAACATGACTGAAATAAACAGAGGAATAAAGACTCCCACAATTCCGTGAAAAATTGCTACTTGACCACCTATTTGGACAATATAATCCATGAAACCAATACCTGTTTCGCTCAGATGTTGATTAACCATTCCTGAATCTTTCAAACCTGTGTTCACACCTATTAATATCGGTGTCCCTATTGCCCCATAAGAAACAGGTGTGGACTGTAGCATTAAGGCAACCATTACTGCCCCCATTGCCGGGAAACCAATGGCCACAAGTAGTGGAGCAACAATGGTTGCTGGGCTTCCCCATCCGGCCGCCCCTTCGAGAAATGATCCAAAAAGCCAACAGATTATAATCGCCTGAATCCGCCTATCTGCTGTTATGTCGGTGAAACCCGAGCGGATGGTATGAATCGCCCCGCTTTCCTTCAGTGTGTTCAAAAGTAACAAAGCCCCAAATACAATTAAGCCAACTTCAAGGGCCGTGAACACTCCCTTTATGGCAGCAGCACTAATTTGATTTGTCGGCACCTCCCATATGAAACTTGCTGTCATTACAGTGATGGCTAGAGAGATTGGCATGGCCCACTTTGCCGGCCACCGCAAAATAACTAAAAATAGAAAGACTGATAGTATTGGTATGAGTGCAATCAATACAAGATACCCAATACTCATAGGTTAACCCCCTTCAGAGATATGGTCATCAGATGACCTGTCGGATATTCATCATTATAATATAAAGCGTTTTCATTAAGCAAGTTGGAATTTGAATAGTTTAAAAATATAGTAAATAAGTATGGTGAGTTGGTGGACTTATAAAAATACGAAAAAGCCCCTTACTTGTCATTCTAGGAGCTCTGTACTTCATGAGTCATTTAACCTAAAGGAGGACTTTTTATTTGGGAGGAATGTATTTAAGCAGTGTATGTTCAACCTCTGCCAAATGATTTAACATTAACTCTTGTGCTTTCGCTGAATCTTTAGACTGGATGGCTTCAAAAATTTGTTTATGCTGTTGGTAAATCTTCTCTAATGTCCTCTGCTGAGAATACAGCCAGATGCGTCTTGTCTCAAACATAGCTTCCACCATCGTTTCTGACACACTATCCATTAAATCAATTAGAAAGCGATTGTGAGAAGCTTCTGCAATAGCCATATGAAACCGCAAGTCTGCTTTCTCCCCAAGCTGTTCATCCCCCTTGGCATTATGCATATCCGAAAGCGCCTTCTCAATTGCCTTAATGTCCGATTCTTTGGCGTTCTCTACTGCAGAGCTGACACTTCCTAATTCCAGGATTCTCCTAATTTCCAATAGATCACGGATATCTTTTTCACTCATTAGGACCGTGGCAGTTGCTATTGATGTCGTAAGTACTTTTGGATCAAACTCACGGATATAAGTACCCTCGCCCTGTCGCATTTCCACAATTCCTTTTGCTCGTAAGGCACTTAATGCTTCACGAATAGCTGACCTGCCTACGCTAAAGTCTTCCGCTAGCTGCTGAACAGAATTAAGCTTATCTCCTGATTTTAAATCGCCTTTTTTGATCATATTTAATAATTCATCTGCCACTTCTTCATATATTTTGCGTGTCTTGATTTGTTTATAAGCCATCGGCACACCTCTGTCCTGTTGATTAATTCCATTTTACCGAAAGCACCATGCAGCGGCAAATCTGTAATTCTGAAAAAAGTATGTTCTCACGTAACTCATATCAGGAAAAACATGCGCTTACAGACATTTATAATGAATTCATTACTATGCCCCCAATTGTTTCCGTACAGCTGCAATTGATAGAATATTTACCTTTAGAAACGTTCTGACCTTTCTCCGCGAATAACAATAAGCAAGTATTTCCTCATCCCTAATGTCAAGTACTCTAATGACCCTTTGAGAAATTTGACCGTCGGTAGCCAAGTAAATCATTTCTAGCTTCTGCTTCTGTTCAACCGAACGGCTAAGTAAACCCTCCATTCTATTCACCCCTTTATGCATAGTGTCCGCCGATTTTTTTGCTGCGTTCGAGTGTAATTCCGCCACTGGTATAGCTGCTTGCTCGAAGCAAGGCCGTCGAACCATACTGATCACGAATTTTGTCCATCACAGCCCCTATATCCTTCCTTCTTGGTCGATCATCAAATAAACTCAGCTGAACATCAGTTTCCTCACCTAAGCTTGTGAGCGCGATGGACGCCCGACGTATTTTGCTTTCCCCGTCATAAAACCGCTGGAATAAACGTAAACAAATTCGATAAACATCCATGGTAATATTTGTAGGTACTTGAACAGACATGGAGCGACTGAAGCCCCCGCCTGTTTCTATTGAGTAACCTATTCCTAAATGGACCGTCCTGCCTTCTTTACCATCATGACGCGCCCGCCGGCAAGCTTCCTCACATAAATCAAGAAGGCAGGCAAATATTTCTTCTTTTTGATACTCCCTCAACAGAGTGATCCCATGGCCATAAGATTTTTGTTCCGTCTTAACAAAATTCCCATAGACGGGACTTAAATCAATCCCCCATGCATGCCAATATAATTGCTCCCCCATGACACCGTAATTCTGTTTGAGATATTTCAAAGGATGGCCTGCCAGTTGCCCTAAAGTTAAAATGCCCATACGGTTTAAGTTCCTCGTCATCCGCGAACCGATTCCCCATATATCATGGATATCGCAAGGCCATAACATTTCTTCGACATCCTCATAGCGGCATTCAGCGATCCCGTCACTTGCCTTCTTCGCGTGAATATCCATGACTACTTTTGCTAGAAACTTGTTTTCCCCTATACCAATAACACATTCAATTCCAAATTGTTCACGTACCTGGGTCTGAATCATTTTTGCGATATCATATGGAGGTCCATAGAGATTTTTCAACCCGTTGACTGTTACCCATAATTCGTCTACCGAGTAGATGTGTATCGCTTCTGGGGCACGAAATTCCTCATCATTTTTGATATCTCGGCCGAAACTTCTAAATAATCTCCCATATGTGCCGGGGCGATAATAAGATCAGGATCATTAGGCAGTTCAAAAAATCGACTAACATTGCTTATTCCATGCTTCTTTTTAAGAGAAGGTGATGCAGCCAAGACTATGCTCCCACGCCTACTTGTATCTCCGACCACGGCTAGTAGCGCTTTCAGAGGATCCAAGCCACGCTTAACACATTCCACGCTTGCATAGAAAGACCTTATATCAATACATAGGACATCATTCCGTGGATAACCTGTATAATTCACTTCCCTCACCCCTTATAACGAACATTTGTTCCTATTATTATATGTAGGAAATAGCTGAATGTATACTTGGAAATTATTCCAACAAAAGACCTCCTTGTGGGAATACCTATACTCAAGGGAGGACTTCGGACAATCCTTCACCAACTTAGAAGGATCAATTTCTCACCACTGATGATACAAGAAAAGGAATACGAAGAACTGCTCTCTATACATGCACATACTCCATTTAGGTGAATATCCTAACGAGGTAAAGGAGGGATTTTCATGCACGAAAATAACGTACATGGAATGCAATATGGAAATCAGATGCATCCAGGGGTCCAAGGAGCATACCAGGACGACGATGTAAAACAACTATGTAAAAGGTATAGACACTACCATGTTATAGGACAAATGAGAGACGGATCACATGTTGAGGGCATCATCACAGATATGGACGAGAATGACGTAGAGATGTTAGTTCCTGAAGAAGTTGATGGGAGCCAAGTCAACAGGCAATTTGGCTATGGATATGACGATGGCTATAATGGATATGATGATTACGATGACGATTATAATGGATATGGTGGCTACCGAAGAAGATACCGTCGATACCGACGACGTCGTTTCCCCTATCGTTTTTTCAGAAGACTATTCCCTTACCCATACTATAACTATCCTTACTATTATTAATTAGGTGATAGTAGCGGAATAAGACAAGTACTGGAAATGAGTGGTTCATCAAGAAAAGATAATAAATCCCACTTTTATGCAAGTGAAAAAGTCTTGTCAAAGCTCGCTCGATAAATTATCCCCTCTTTGGCTTAGAGGGGATAATTTCATAACCATATTTTAAAATTTTTCATAGCGAACAACTTCATCTCTCGGCACATGGTTCTTCGGTTTAGGGGGTTCGCCTGGATACCCTAGTCCTAACCCGGCAACAACTCGACATTCTTCTGGTATTCCTAAAAGATCTCTCACATACGTTTCCCGTCTCCCTGACTCTTGCTCATCTTGTAGGTTATAAACCGCACCAAATGCGGACCCAAGTCCAACCTCGACAGCTTCAAGCCAGATGAACGCACAAGCAAAGGAAGCATCTTGCAGCCAATATTTACTTACTTCCGGTTTCCCGATGACGACAATGGCCGCCTGTGCTTCTTTCTTCCATTTCATGTAAGGGGTTGTGTCAGCTAACTCATCCAAGGTGTTACGATCCTTTACGACAATCAAATATTTAGACGGAAGATTGTTACCTGTAGGCGCAAAAACTCCTGCATCCTCCACTTTCTTTAAGATATCATCTGAAATCGGCTCATCAGTGTATGATGTAATTTCACGCCGCTCCCTGATTGCTTCCGTAACATCCATCTATATCTCCCCCATTTATTTTTTAGGTGTCACATTTTCAGGTTATATACCCTAAAATTGGGAAACCAGATTAACTTGCCCGGAACATGGTCTGCCCATCGACTACTTCCCGCTCCACTTTTCCAAGCGCTTCTAAATAAATCAGTCGTGTAAGCGTAGCCATAAAAGGGCTTAAAAACAAAATAATATGTAAAGTCCCGTACATTTCCTGACATATGTCATTAGCTGTTTTCCTCTCATTCTTAACGGCATCTAAAACTCCCTGAAGACGTCCATCATGCCTCTCCCTAACTTCATTCACTCTATCAGTTAAATTGTAAATCAGATCGCCGTGGCCAGGCATAGCCACATCTGAGGGATAACTCTTTATGAGCTCTAGAGAGTTATAATATTCTGTTAGTGCATTCCTTTCTTCACCTGACCACAGCCCAATCACCGGAGAAATCCCTTTTAATAGATGATCGCCGATAATCATGACTTTGGCTTTTTTGTTGTAAAAGCAGAAGTGATCTGGAGCGTGACCCGGCGTCCAAATAGCCTCAAAGAGATCTTCGCCCAGGAAAATCTTTTCATTTTTCTCAAAAAGCCCATCAGGCTCGAAATCGTAAATAAAAGAATCATCTTGCATTTTCTCGGGAATTCCAGGTCCTCCGTGTTTTTTGACCAGGCTGTCCATTCTATCCCTGACGTTTGTTTCGCGATGCTTCTTCATTTCTTTGTAACCTAAAAGCGATGTATATACAGGAACACCGATATCCTGCTGAAACCATTTGGCTAGCCCGATGTGGTCCTGATGAGTATGTGTTAAAACCACTTTTTCGATCACGATCCCTGATTCCAGTACCCTTTCCCATGCTTCTTTTGCTTCATCCGAATAAGTACCTGTATCAATCACGGTATAACCTTCCTTACCTTTCATTAGATAAGAATTTACTTCTTCCATCCCTGATGGAAATTGGACAACCAGTTTATGTATGTCTTCAGTGATTTTTTCTAGCATGTATCTTTCCCCTTTTAGTCTAAGTTCAATATGATTATTAACTGTAACTTTAGCTCTTATAATTGGGGCCCGTCAATAAATTTATCTGAAAATTTAATTAGAGTTAAGGAAAAACTCATTCTATATTCTAAGACATTAAAATCCATAAAGTTTCCGTATGATTCTCTCCTTCTAGGGAAAATCTAAATGACAGGAGGGATTATGATGAGCCATGAATACTTATCAGTAGAGGAATTTAATGAGTTGTTGCATAAGTGGAGTGGAGAAAAGATTAAAATCTCGAAACAAGAACTTGACGACCACGATGAAACATTGATGGAACTAAATTCCATTTCTTATTCAAGAAACACCAGACGGATGGATGAATATGAGCCGATGCATGCTTTACAATTAAATGGTGCTGGAAAAATCCAAACGGAGGCTGCGGATCCTCAGACTCTTCCATCAGCATTTTACGAAATACCACTGGAAGATACGACCTTATATCAATTTGATGATTCACGTTTTTCTTTAATTACAGATAGAGGCATTTATACAATTGAGCTTGCAACCGATCGTTAATTTTTTCGTTGGTTAGGGAACATATTCATAAGGAACCAAGCATGTTTCTGGCTAGGATGCTCCCTCTCTTTTTAACTTTAGTCTTCACCTTTTGCTCGATAAAGTTCCTTCTCTAAAAAGCTATGCTTCATTAAAATAGGTGCGGCATTTGATTTGACTTATTAATCGCACAGCTGTGGTAATCCCCCACGGTTGTCATTTTTTTATAGTCACAATATACATAAATACCGCCTATCGTTCCACATGGCAAATCCATCCCGCAAAAAGTCCAGTAGAATAAAACCGGGTTATGTTCGTAAATCAGGATTCTTCCAATAGGCGTTCAATTTGATTTTCAGGGACGAAAGAAATTTTCATAATGATTTTAGAGTGCGTCCAGTATAAGACTTGTTCAATTAAATGGTCCATACATAAAAAGATGGAACGCAATTCTTTGTTCTAGAATCGCGTTCCGAGCTTGGATTACGTTCTTGGTTAGTCCGTTTATATTGGCGGTGAGACCAGTTGGTTAAAAAAACTGCACCATATACGATGCAAAATACTTAACAAATATAAGCCTTCAATATTACCCACGTTAAATATATTGTTTACATGCTACCCTTAAATGGAAAATTGACCATATATAAGAGATGCGTTTTAGCGAAACTAAGGGCAAAAAAATAGACTTTCTTATTATGTAAGAAAGCCTATGTAATGTAATTAAAACCTTCGTTAGAGAACAACAGCTTGTCTTACATGTATGCCAATCCCCTACCCTTATCCTACCATTTATACGAGGGGCGGAAATACGGAATTTATGAACTTTTCACACAATTTTCTTTAACCCTAACAGATTTTCTGCTAATATAATCAGAATAGAGAAGGCAGAAGTCCTTTCATTAGTGACCTCCCCTGGACATCTAATATATAGGTTCTCCTTCTCTATTCATTACCTAATTTATTAATACAAAGATTGGTGCCGGCACCGCCTACGCCGAACACCCTAACAACCACTTATGTTGTTCAACCTCTTACCACCATAATTGAAAGCGCTTGCAAAGTCAACCTAAAACCACTCAAGGACCTGTATTGGATTTAAGCCAGTCCATAAATAATTACCTTGTCCCACTAAAACGCCCTGCTTGGAGAAGATTCTAAACTACAGCCCTGTTTACATTTTTAATAACTGCCATTTCCTTACCAAACCAATCACCATTGTCAACAAACCCCAAATTCGAGTATAAATTATGTGCTCCAACGTTTTCTGGATGATAACCTACAACAATTTTTTTCGCATTTGGTAATTTAGCCATCTCTGAAATCATTAACTTAGTTGCCGCTTTACCTATATCCTTGCCTTGAAATCTCTTATCTATCATAATTCTATAACCCGTTAAGTTCTTCTTGAACAGAATTGCACATTAAAAGACCAACTACTTTTTCTTCAAAATAAATAGCATATGGTTTTAAACGTAGGTTCAAATTGTGATTGAGCAACTGATATAGTATTTGAGTCAATATATTTTGATTGTTTCCTAGATACTTTTAATTCACAGCATTCAAGCAATTTTCTGCATTTAATTTCAAAAGTTTCACATTAAGTGTACTCATAAATTTTTCCCTTTCAAAATTTGGGGGAAACGCTAAACCACTTTGTTAATTAGACGTTATCCCCTTACATTTATTGATGACCGAAACTTTTTGTTTGTCATAATGCTCCTTAAATAAATATTTCTTACAATTTAATAAATAAATTTTTAGACTAACTAACCAACTATACCATATTCCTTAGGAAATACTTATGTTCCTCACCCTATCCTCTCTTTTAAGCCTTACTAAATTAAACGGCCCTTTAATGGAATAAAACAGACCATACACTTTCAAAATGTATGGTCTGTATCATTATAGTTATTAAAGTTCTGTGACTACCGAGAAGGTTGTTGGACCTAACTTCAAAAATTTATTAAAAATTCTAGACCTTGTATAAGAGTTTAAGTGCAATAATCCAGCTCAACTCAAGGTGAGGCATTGAAGAAGCGTAGAAATCTTTTTTTTAAATAATGCGGACGGAAACGATGCCTTCGATCTGGTTTATTTGCGCTTCTAAGTCGGGAATGACATTACCGTTTACTTCATTATCAATATCAATCATGGTATAGGCATAATCTTCCCGGCTTCTGTTCACCATGTCAGCGATGTTCAAGTTGTAATTTGATAAAGCTGATGTGATCTGACCAACCATGTTTGGAACGTTATGATGATAAGCTGTCACACGGCGCCTCCCAGTATAAGGAAGAGAAGCATTTGGGAAATTCACTGAATTTTTGATGTTTCCTGTTTCCAGAAACTCCTCCACCTGGCGAGCAGCCATAATCGCACAATTTTCCTCTGATTCTTTCGTGGAGGCACCAAGGTGAGGAAGTGGAATGGCATTTTCCATTTCCAGCACGTTTTCATTTGGAAAGTCTGTCACATACTTACCAACTTTACCACTTTCAAGGGCAGCCGCCATATCTTCTTCGTTCACCAGCCCACCGCGGGAAAAGTTCAGAATATTGACACCAGGTTTCATCATGTTAAATGTTTCTTCATTGAACATGCCGCTTGTATCCTTTGTTAACGGAACGTGCACTGTAATGTAATCAGAATAGGCAAACAGCTCCTTCATTGTCATGGCACGTTGCACATTACGAGACAGGTTCCAGGCAGTATTAACTGAAATAAATGGGTCAAACCCTATGACATCCATATCGAGGTCTAGTGCATCATTTGCTACTAGAGAGCCGACCGCTCCTAATCCAATCACCCCTAATGTTTTTCCTTTTATTTCTTTTCCGATAAATTGTTTCTTTCCAGTTTCTACAAGACTCGGAATCTCTTCGCCTTTTCCTTTTAACGTCCTGGCCCAGGATACACCGGAAAATAGATTACGGGATAACGCCATCAATGAAGTCAGTACTATTTCCTTTACAGCATTCGCATTAGCACCTGGTGTATTAAACACGACAATTCCACGTTCTGTATAATCTTCGACCGGAATATTATTGACGCCCGCGCCTGCCCTTGCAATTGCTTTTAGATTTTTGCCAAATTCCATGTCATGCATGTTATAACTGCGCACCACAATGGCGTCAGGATTCTCACTATCGTTATCTATTGTATAATTCACCTTTTCGAATACATCCAAGCCACGATCAGCAATGTTATTTAATGTTTTAATCGTGTTCAATTTGTCTTGTGTTAATGTGCTCATTTTGTTCTCCCCTTTACTCATGATTATTTTCAAATTCTTTCATAAAAGTGACCAGTGACCGTACACCTTCTATCGGCATCGCATTGTAAAGGCTTGCACGCATGCCCCCTACAGATCGATGGCCTTTCAACGTCTCAAGTCCCTCTGCCTTTGCTTTCTTAATAAAATCGGCATCTAATTCCGCCGACGGGCTGACAAAAGGAATATTCATAATCGAGCGACTGTCTTTATCTACTGGAGAAGTAAACAGCTCCGATTCATCAATAAAGTCGTACAATAGTTGCGCTTTTTCACGGTTGATACGCTCCATTTCCTTAAGCCCGCCAAGCTCTTTTATCCATTCAAAAACCAGTTTCGCCATGTAAATGCCAAATGTCGGTGGAGTGTTATACAAGGACCCGCTATCACTGTGCGTTTTATAATCAAGCATGGCCGGACAGTTTTCCGATGCTTTCCCAATTAAATCTTCTCGAATCACAACGACGGTTAACCCGGCAGGTCCGATATTTTTTTGCGCTCCAGCATAAATCAGACCATATTTAGAGACATCGATTTCTTCCGACAAAATATTCGATGACATGTCGGCTACAAGTGGGATGGTCCCTGTATCAGGAACTTCAGTAAATGCCGTTCCCTCAATTGTGTTATTCGTCGTAATATGGACATAATCCGCTTCCGGATCAGTCATTCCGCTGTCGACTACCGGTATATTAGTGAAATTGGCATCCTCTGAGGAAGCAACCACACGAATGTCACCATATTTCTTAGCTTCTTTGATCGCCTTCTTCGACCAGGACCCTGTATTGACATAGTCCGCTTTCCCACTTTTACCAAGGAGATTCATCGGTACCATAGCAAATTGCTGCGAGGCTCCACCTTGGACAAATAGAACTTTGTAATCCCCTGGAATATCCATCAGTTCTCTTAGCAGCTGCTCAGCCTCCATGATAATCTCTGTAAATAACTCCGATCGATGACTTAACTCCATCACAGACATTCCCGAATCCGCATAATTAACTAACTCTTTTTGTGCCTTTTCTAATACTGGTAGTGGCAATATAGAAGGTCCTGCTGAAAAATTATAAATCCGCTTCATGTTAATCAAACACCTCATTCATATTTATTAAAAATTACTAGTAATCCTTGGTCAAAATAGTATAAAAAAAGAGATTGGGATTCCCCAGCCTCTTAAGTGTCAGAATAACAATAAGTACTTGCTATTCTTCTGTCCTTTTTGCCTGAGATTGTGAACCCTTCGGCGATGCAATAGTTGCATTCTCTCCAGAAACTGCTCCTGTTATAGTGTGACCCATAACAATCAACGCTTATTTAGTTATAAAAATGTTAAGTGACTAGTTTAGTAGATAAAAAGTATTGTATTGTTCGTTTTTAAGACAAGAAAATTTGTATAAGTGGATTATAAAACATATTACCAAACTTCTCAAGAGAGATAAAACAAGCAGTTTATCTCTTTTCTTTATGATAGCGCTTACCTTGTTTGTTTAAAGGGATTAGAATAAAATACGAATATTTTATATATTGTAATAATTTTTATTCGCTTTTTCTTGTGTATTCCACACGCTGAATCATTTAGTGTCAAAACAAAAGAAATGACGCGGCCTCCCCTTTGTTAGGAAACCGCGCCATTTCGGCACTTTGATGGATGATTCCGATTGGGCTCGAACCAACGACCTCCACCCTGTCAAGGTGGCGCTCTCCCAGCTGAGCTACGGAATCACATTATGTAACATTTTGTTGTAAGGACAAGTACTAATATACATGGCTATCGTATCGATGTCAACGATTTTCACTGTTTTTTATTTTATGATGAATTTCTTCCCTTTCAAAAAAGATCGATTCTCCTTTTTTTCAAAATTATATGATAAAATAGAAGTGATACGTTTACATGATTTACGATGCGGTAATTTCCATTAGCAAACTTGCTCGGATGTTAGGAGGTGGTCAAATGGGGAGAGACGGTACAATGCAGGAGTACAGCATCAATAGCCAATACTTAAATGAAGAAATGACGTTAAACGTGTACACACCCAAAAACTTCTCGCCACTGTATAAATACCATTTCTGCATTATGCAGGATGGAAATGACTACTTTCAGATGGGACGGGCTGCAACGCTGAGTGATCAGCTTCATGCAGATAAAGAAATTGAAAATACGATTTTTATTGGTATTCATTATCATGATAAGTTTGACCGTCGGGATAAATACCATCCTGATGGAAAAAGGCAGGGTGATTATGTTAACTTTTTAGTAAGAGAAGTTGTTCCTTTTCTAGATGAGGAGCTCCCTGGCTTTTATATGGGAAATGGACGTACACTGGTCGGCGATTCGTTAGCTGGTACACTTGCACTAATGACAGCCACTCGTTTTCCAAATGTATTCGGTAACGTCATTATGCAAAGCCCATATGTTGACCCTCACGTTATGGAGGTCGTAAAAACGGTGAGGGATTTATCTTCACTGTCGATTTATCATACGATTGGAAATAAGGAGACTTCAGTAAACACCACAGATGGGGCAACAAAAGATTTCTTAAAGCCCAATCTCAATCTAAAAGAATACTTATCACATCAGCCTTTATCTTATGTTTTTCATGAGCTCGACGGTGACCACACATGGAAATCCTGGCAGCAGGATTTAAAGCGAGCTTTACAAACGATATTTGGCTAATGCCGCAAGTAGCGTGTAATGAAAGAAATAGGAGGGATCAACCGAATGAAATATGGTATAGCAATTTTTCCATCAAAAAAAGTACAGGATGAGGCAAACTCTTATCGTAAACGTTATGACCCGCATTACGCTCTGATTCCACCGCATATTACTGTTAAAGAGCCCTTCGAAACAGATGAACAGGTACTTGAATCAACGATTATTCCTGAATTAAAAAGAATTGCCAAAAGTACAACTTCATTTTCCATAAAGATATCCAAAGTTAGTTCTTTCTCACCTGTTACTAACACCATTTACTTAAAGGTCGACCCATCTGACGAAATTGTGAAACTCAATCAGAATCTGCACGAAGGAATTATCCCTGATAATAAGGAGTATTCTTTTGTTCCTCACATCACGATTGCTCAGAAGCTTTCCGATGAGGAGTTCTCTGATGTGTATGGGAGTTTAAGTATGGATAGTTTTGATATTGTAGACAAAGTTGATCGTTTCCAACTCCTCTATCAATTAGAAAATGGGGCTTGGAGCGTCTACGAAACTTTTCGGTTTGGTGAACAGTAATGCATCCGGATATTCGGAAAGTAACAAAACATGAAGAACTTAGCGATGCCCACCGTGTTAGGCGTAACGTTTTTATAAAAGAACAAGGGGTTTCAGAACAAGACGAGCATGATGCCTTCGAGGACCAGGCTACACATATCGTGGGGTATTTTGATGGAGAACCGTTTGCAGCTGCTCGACTCAGATTTATTGAGGATTATGCTAAGCTTGAAAGAATTTGTGTAGAGAAGGCTCACAGAGGCAATTCCTTCGGCAAGCAAATCATTCACTACATGGAAACAGTGATTAAAGATGAAGGATATTCAAGGGCCAAGCTTAACTCGCAAACTCACGCAGAAGGCTTTTATGAAAGTCTCGGATACCGTACTGTGTCGGAAGAATTCATGGATGCCGGCATCCCTCATGTAACAATGATTAAAGATTTATGAACACATGGTCTGCCTTTTCTACAGGCAGGTCTTTTTTTGTATAAAAATTCTCCTTCTCGTCCAGAATGTTAGCTAGACTAGAAGTTTGAGGGACAGGTGATGGTATGGACTACTTGGAAATGTTCGTAGAAATTATATTCGGGTTCGTTGCCCTTTTTCTTGTAACAAAAGTACTCGGGAAAACGCAAATCACCCAAATAACAGCATTTGATTTTATTTCCGCATTAGTTTTAGGAGAACTCGTTGGAAATGCGCTTTATGACGATGAAGTTGGTATTGCCAAAATTGCTTTTGCAGTGATCCTTTGGGGTATCCTTATTTATCTAACTGAAATGATTACTCAAAAGTTTAAGGGGACTAGAAGCTTACTTGAGGGAAGTCCTTCCCTTGTAATTCATGAGGGGAAAATTATGAAGCAACAGCTGAAGAAAAATAAGCTTGATATTAACCAGCTTCAGCATTTGTTACGCACTAAGGATGTTTTTTCAATAAAAGATGTCCAATTTGCGGTTCTCGAAACGGACGGTACGATCTCCGTATTGAAGACATCTGATAAACAAACTCCAACAAAGAAAGACCTGAATCTTCCCTTGTCCGCTGTTTCCTTATCGAGTATTTTTATAAGTGATGGCGAAGTTCTGTGGGATAACCTCAAAGAGTCCGGGTTTGATGAGAGTTGGCTGAAAACAGAACTACGCAATCAGAACATTTCTCGTGTGGACCAGGTGCTCATGGCGGAATATACACCAGGAGAACAACTTTTTGTTATGCCTTATTAGGGGGGAAGAACATCCAGCGGTATTCATCGATCTTATCGATCACCCTATCTTGTTTCTTCAAAGCTAATAAATAAGCTGTGACGGCCGTTCTAAATAAAAGCCATTGAGAAAACTGCTGAACGTTTACATTATAGTAATTGCACATAGCTGAAACAATTTGTTCATGGCTTACACCTTCAGGGTAATTTTGCAGGTAGGTTTCAACCCATTGTAATAATTCGTTATGGTAATGAACATTAGCCTTGACTGTATCTTTGAAGTTTCTTTCATACACGCCATGTCCTGGCAAGGCCCCATCACAAGAAATAGTCAGAAGCCTTTTTAAACTTTTAAGTGTTTCGTCTGCGTCTGTTACGTAAGGGATTTTATGCTTTTGCAATTGCGATTCACTGAAGTATGAATCTGCCGCAAATAAGACTCCCTTGGTAAGAAGAGCGAGTTGATGATAACTATGCCCCGGCAATAAATAGGTTTCAACATGTAATGCCCCGACTTGCAAAGTCCCTTCAGATACAGCTTCATCCACATCCATCTTCGGCCCTTGTAAAAATTTATTTTGCAATTCCGGTAAGGGATCGTTTCCACCAAATAAATACAGAGGTTCAATCATTGGATTTCGCAAAATAGCTTCTTCGAATACAGGGGCAATCGTTTTTATGTTAAAGTGTTTTTGAATGTGGGCAGCACCACCATAATGATCTGCGTGAGCATGGGTAATAAAAAGATGCGTCAACGGAAGCTCTCTTTCCTTGAGTTCCTTGAGCATCTTTTTAATTGAGGGAGTATCAATTCCCGCGTCAATAATTAGACCTGTTTCCCCATCGTGTACATAACCGATATTAACAGCACTATTATAGTAGTAGCAGTAGTCGTTGATTTGTTCAAATGACATAGCAAAAGCCCCTCGTTTTAAAAGATTGCACTTCGTAGACAGGAGAACCTTTCCTATATCTTTTCGCTAAAATGAAGGCCTTTTCCTGTAATTCTAGAATAAAATTTTTCCTGCACACCAAAAGGAACATTAGGATTACGATAATGAACGGTAGCAGGAGTATATAAATTCTGTTGCTTCTCTGTGTACTCTTTCCGCTTTTCCTCCTTAGGCTCGTGGTCATCTTTTAATTTGTGATCCAATGCCACTTTAAAAGCAGGTTCTAAGGCAAAAGGAGATCGTTCGGTTTGTGTGGCCCTTTTTTGATAATCCATATATTGATAATGTGCAATGGGAAGAATATACCCGATAATAAACCTCCTCCTTCCTATTTGATTAATACCCTGTTTTCAAAAATGTATTCCTCTCCTTCGTTTATTTATTCAAAATAATGCTCCAGCTTTTTCATTTGCTTATTGAGTTCACTTTCAAGCTTCGTCAATCTTTTCGAGAATCGTTTTTCCCATTCATCAAAATCATGTTGCCATCCATTAAACCGCTTCTCCGGTTGTTTAATGACACCATTTGAGCGTCTCATTTCTTCATCTATTTCTCCCAACAATTCAATGAGGGGTTTTTGTTTTTTTACAATTACCGTTCACTCCATTCATAAATAATTGATTGCAGACCAGCTATTGCCAAAATCAGAAGCGCCACCTGTCCATAAGGAACAAATAGGTATACTGCTGTCATTAATAAAGCTGACCAGACTCCTACACACCACTGGCAACTAATGAGTTCACCGATCATCCCCTTAGGTTCAAGCCATTCCTCTTTATGACCATTGTTATCCATGGTTGTGACGACTTTTAAAAACGGCTGCCGTATCCATTCAAGAATGAGGTCATCCACGATAAGGCGTGTAAAACGAAAACTGGCAAAAATCAACATCAATAAATCAAACCATCCAATATCCATGGTTATTCCTCCCTCACTCGTAAGAAAAAGGCCACTACCATGTAGTGGCCTTATAATGAATTAGAGCCAAGAAAACCCTCCGCGAGAGCTCGATTCGTCATCATGATGTTTCCCTTTCTCATCTTCTTCATCACGTTTCTTCCGACGTCCTCCGAAGAATGGGTCATAACGATCGTGGTCTCGCTGTGGTTCAATAACCACGTTATCTGCCTTTATAATGAGATCTTTAACATGGATCACTTTTTTCTTTTCAGACATTCTCTTCATCTCCTTATTAAAAGTCATTGATATTTTATGGTTGGTTTCCTTACTCGGTATAGTCAATAGCCCAATCCTCAAGAATTCCATGCCAATTCTTATAAATCAGTCAGCTGCCCACACCGTAAGGGCACAATTACATAGTCTATTAAGGACATCACGTCAATACGTTTGGAAATTAGAAAGGAGATAAAAGAATGGGCTGTAGAGGAAAAGAAAAAGATTATGATTTCGATAAGTGCGACTTCAAAGATTGTGTTTGCGATATCCTTAGAGACATTAAAGCAGCACAAGACGAGGTAGCCGGAGATAACTGTTGTGATTATGGCTGCAAACAGTCAATTGATGATTTGGTAGGCGGTACCATGGGAGGCAACGGTCGCGACACGATCCCTGTTATCTTATACTGTGAAGGAACTTGTAAACCTTTCAAAGGTTTCGGAGGAAAACGCTGTGAGGATAACAGCAATAACTTCGACGTTAAAGAAAGCTTCTTCTTCCGTGTAAAAGATGTAGATGACGATTGCTGTGCAACATTGGAATTGCTTCTTTCACCTGAAACAGGATCTGATTGTGGCTGTGAATGTCCTGCAGAACAAGAAACGGAAGATTTAAGTGCAACAGGGATTTGCATCACAGTCGATCTAAAATGCTTCTGCCATGTAACTTGCTTGCCTGCAATTTCTGCACTATAATTATCCAAAAAAGACGGAAAGTGATTATACACTTGTAGAGGTGACTACGGCATTGAGCCGTAGTTACCTTTTTTATTTATTGTATGTCTGTTCATTACTTCCCTTGCTTTTACTTCTTCTGTACTTCATTTTCTTTATAGCTAATTTCACGCTCAACTTGTTCATTAAGATTACTTAAATGCCGATCCACTTCAGGTAATCTGAATGTGAAAAACCAGCATTCTATCAGTTCTTTTTCTTAATAATCTATTCTATGAATAATTGAAAAACAGATGGCGGTGTTTGTACGATATATTATTAAAAAGGGCGCTTGTCTAAGAGATTACAGCCAAATACCCGTCCTTTTTTATTGGTGCTGCCACCAAGAAGGATTATTTCGAAAGCCGCAAGTCGTCTTAGCCGAGCACTCCATGGCTAAGTCTTGACCGTTCTAAATCTAACTTCTATATCTAATATGACTATGCTATGAACGATACAAAAAAAAGCACGCATCCACTTGCTTTTTAGATGCTGCCCTTTTTTCAATTTTACAATAAAAAAAGAGAAAGGAGATGCCAAACTTTAGAAGTAAGGCATCTCCCTAAGATAGGTTATTCCCAATTTTGAGAACACACTACCTGTTCAACTATATCATTACAAAATACCTAATCTAATCACCAATGCAACCAATACTTGTAGTGCTACTTGAACATTAACTGCTACATCTGAATCGTCTGTCGTTACAGTTACTCCACGAGAATTTTCGATATAAGTTTGTTGTCTATTAACCTGGCTGGATTTTAATTGTGAATTTAGGTCTTGTGTGATCGTGTTCGCCTTCTCACTATCTGCAATTGAAATGCTGACAATCAAGGCAATCGCAGCCTGAATAGCCACCTGAATATTTACTGCTACCTGGGTATCAGACGTGCTTACATTGATATCACATGAATCTTTGATAACAATGGATTCGAAGGATTGTTGGATGTTTTTCAATTGTGCATTCGCATCTTGATCGATAGTATTTCCAAAGGGATGGTCACTTGTTGGATCTAGGGCGTTCCACTCATATGGTTTTTTAGGACATGGACACTTTTCTTTATCCTTTTTACACGTATTACACGTATTGTAGTACTTATCTTTATAACACGTATCATTTTGGTACATGTCTTCATAACACACATCGTCGCATTTAACTGGTGATTGTTTATTATAAGCTTCTCTTTCTAACCTCATGATTTGGCATTTTTTATCATAACTTGACATTGCCATATTACGTCACCTCCTTCTTGCTATTTAATATATCTTACGTTGGTAGCTTCAAAAGGGAAGGGTGATTGTCTCGCCATATTCACCTATTTTCTTGATTCTTTAATCGAAGAGAAGGAAGAGATGTACACCGTACGTAAAGATCGGTTACGGTAGTATAGTGAAATTCAGGGTTAAGCACATCATAGGCCAATTGACTTCATTAGGCGCACACATAGAAACCGGATAACCGTGTTTAGTTATCCGGGTTATAGTGGTTATTTTGTTTGAGTTATTGCTAAATAAGGCTTATTCCTAGCAACCATGCCTATAATCAGTGATATTAATCTTCTTTCTCTTTGTCTTTTTTCTTAGTGAATGCATCGACACTTTCCTGTAGGTTATTGACTATCTTTCTTAATTCTTCTTTCTCTTTTGGGTCTATTTTATCTGGGTCTAACTTTACCCCATGTTTTTTTAATGTTGAACCAACGATCATATCTACAATTTGACTTGAGACGTTCTCAAAGTCTTTATTTTTACTCAACAAATCCACCTCCTATTTTCTTCTTATATAGTATATGTCTTAAGAAGAATAAGAGTGTTACTGATAATAGTCTATTTTTCAATTGTTTGTGTACAGTTTTCACCCATGAACAGGAGTCAAGAGTCCAATAGCAGGCCAACCCTATTTCCACTTTAGTTTTTCGAAAAACGGCAATGAACCTAGAACTAAGAAGATGACCTCGGTTAAGACCGAGGTCATCTTCTTAGTGTATAACGAATTAATCAGCTTTTTTTACTGTCGATAATATAAGTTAGGTGCAGCATTCTCTATGTTTTAAAAACCCAGTAAACGGATGGATTGAATATCTTCAAGTGCGACTTCCTTTTGGAACGGCTTTTGAAAGGTCTTCATATAAACCATTCCCTCTTCATATCTCTGTATATACCCTCGGATCTGTCCCTCTCCTGGTGTGCTTACTTCGCATTTCATTTTAGGAACTTGGGCTGGCAGACTAATAAAATAGTTCACCTTCTCTTCAATCGTCATGTCACGGAACTTCTGACGGCGATCACGATTGCTTTCCGCTTTTTTTGATTCTTCAGTTTGATCAGCCTTACTCTTAACTGCTTCAACTTCTTGTTTTGATTGTGACTTTTTCTTTGTATTTTGACTTTGAGGAACTCTTTGGCGTAACTGCTTCTCAAAACTTGAATATCGTTGACTTGTAGATTCGCTCTTTGGTTCGCTCCTTGGCTCGCCCTTCGATTCGCTCTCTGGTTGGCTTTTCGATTGGTTCTCTTTTGTTTCACTATGGTAGCTCGTTTGCATCGATATTTCGACTGGATCTAAGTGAGGCTGCGTAATATACAAGACAGGAGGCTTAGCGTTTTTCCTTCTATTTGCCATTAGGGATCTCTCCTTTTTTCATTTGGTCGTCATTCTATATATATGCCTATATAGCATTTCATGTGCGCGAACTGGTATGCCCCCATGTTCATTGTTTAGGAAATATTATAGGACGCCAGCCGTTCTAATCAATATTCAACTCAGTTTTTTCATAAATGTGAAAACAACCCGAAATAATATTTGCGCATTCGATTTTACAATTGAATCAATTTCATAATTGCTCTTTTTAAACGCCAAAGACTGGCAAAATAGAAGGCTCTTTTCCGAAAAGGTTCAAAATGGATTCTTATCCAGCAGATTTTAGTTTGCGTTTTATAAAGAAGTTTGATCACTTTCTATCAGTGTTGCTCCACATCGCCCCCTTATCCTGAAGACTCAGAACCGAGACACTTAGCCCGTTACGGCATGAGGGCTCGGGGTGGCTGGGAAACGACTCGCTTTCCTGTGGGACGCACATGGGACCTAAAGTATGAAATTGATTCAACTATAAAAGAAGCCTGGTTCTAATGCTACTCATTAGAACCAGGCCTCTTTGTTAATAACCTACAATATTATATCCTGAATCGCAGTGAATCACTTCACCTGTAACTCCTCTTGCCAGATCACTCATCAGGAAATAGGCTGTATCGCCTACCTCTTCTTGGGTGACAGCACGACGGAGCGGTGCACGCTCTTCAATTTCAGTTAAAATTTTGTTAAAGTCACCAATTCCTTTGGCTGACAGCGTTCGGATCGGTCCTGCGGAGATGGCGTTGACACGGATCTTATGTTTCCCAAGGTCATTCGCTAAATATTTCACACTAGCATCCAGGCTCGCCTTAGCTATCCCCATGACGTTGTAGTTCTCGACAACTTTTTCTCCGCCAAGGTATGTGAGTGTAACAATCCCTCCGCCTTCAGACATGACTGGCTTGGCAGCTCGTGCTACGGCAGTCAGTGAGTAAGAACTGATGTTGTGTGCGGTAAGAAATCCATCGCGACTTGTGTCCACGTATTCCCCTTTTAGTTCCTCACGGTTAGCAAAAGCGATGCAGTGGGCTAGGCCATGGATGACGTCTACATCATTTTGAATCGCTGCAAACGTTTGATCAATCGCCTCGTCATTCGTAACATCACATTCGTAAAATGAGGATTCAGGTCCTTCAAGTGTGTTCGCTAAGTCGCGGACAGGTTTTTCAAACCGCTCGGAAGCATAAGTGAAAATCAGTCGTGCTCCTGCTTTATTTAATGATTGCGCAATCCCCCATGCAATACTGCGTTTATTGGCAACGCCCATGACCACATAGGTACGTCCTTCTAAAGATCCTATCATAACCAAGTCCTCCTTGAGGTTTTCTACTAAGTATTATGGTTTGTTATTATTACCTGCTGCTATTTTATAACACATACTTTGAAATTACAATTCATAATCAACAGTCTCTGCCCATTAAAAAGGCGTTAAACAGCCGTCGATGTCACGTTTGTTAATTGTGTATAGTAAGGGATTTTCTCAATTGCCACAAATAGTTTTATAAGAATAATGTGAAGTAAGTCTACGCAAACTACAACTACATATGTAGGCAGGACTCTCACCTATTTAAATCGCTTGAGAGGAGATGGAAAGAATGGACTCAACGCAACATCCTTCAGATAAAGATAAACAAATCGAAGACCAAATTTTTGAACATCAACAGCACTTACAACTCAATGCTGCTGAGCTTGGTGATTTGTGGAGTAACTACATGGGAGATTCATTGTCTTCCTGTATGTTTGAACATTTTATAGCAACCGTCCAAGATGATGAAATTAAAGATCTCCTTTTATTCAATCAAGGGATCTCTAAGCGACACCTAGCTACAATTGCGGAATTATTTACTAAGGAAGAGATCCCTGTGCCAGATGGGTTTGGTCCGTCAGATATAAATAAAAGCGCCCCCCGCTTATTTGAAGATACCTATATACTATTTTACATTCAGCAGATGAGTATTAGCGCGTATGGACAATATACGAGAGCTTTAACGACCTCCATACGTCAAGATATTATCGATTTCTATCAACAAGGAATTCGTGAATTAAATGAAATATATGAACGGTCAACCCATCTCCTGCTTAAGAAAGGAACGATTAGCAAGCCACCGAAAATTCCCTACCCCAAAAAGGTGGATTTTGTTGAAAACACTTCCTTCACCTCTGTTTTTTCTAAGAAAAGCCGTCCATTAGCTTCTCTTGAGATCAAATACTTATCTATAAATATTTCAACCAATATTTTAGGAAAAGCCTTAATGATGGGGTTTAGTCAAGTCGCTTCTTCAAAAAGGTTAAGAAAGTTATTCCAAACCGGAAGAGACCTTGCAAATAAGCAAATAAAACAATATGGAGCTTTACTTACAAACGATAATATACCTAGCCCTACACTGATGGATTCGAGCGTCACAGATTCACAAGTAGCCCCGTTTAGTGACAAATTAATGCTGTATCATGCTAGTTTGGCAAATCAAATAGGGTTAGAAAATATCGGAACATCGATGTCAAGAACGTTACGACACGATATTCATGTCAAATACGAAAAATTCATTATTGAAATTGGTTTATATTCCAATCATGGACAACAGTTAATGATCGATCATGGTTGGTTTGAGCAGCCCCCATTAGCCCCTGACCGTGACAAAATCGTCCGGAACACGATTCAATAGGATTAAACTTGATTGGAGAATTAAAGATGGAAATTCACCATAACACTAGATTAACTTCAGCAGAGATCTCACAAATATGGGGATCTTATCAAAACGATACATTAACGGTTTGTGTCCTTCGTTATTTTTTGGCACATGTTGAAGATGACGATATCCGCCGCCTGTTACAATATAATTTGGAGGTAGCAGAGTCCCACGTCCACAAGCTAACAACGATGTGTAAGAATGAGAACTTCCCCGTTCCCGTTGGCTTCACTGAGGATGATGTACACGTGGATGCACCAAGGCTTTTTTCGGACACATTTATGTTGTTTTATGCCCAACAGATTGGAAAATTGGGGATGAATGCACACAGTGTATCTACAGCTCTGTCAGCACGACCAGATATTCATGCTTATTTTTTTGAGTGCTTGAAGGAATATGGCGATCTCCATGAGAAAGCTAACCATTTATTATTATCAAAAGGACTTTATGTTCGTCCCCCTTATATTCCTTATCCTGAACAAGTCGATTTTGTGTCAAACCGTGATTTCCTTACAGGTTGGTTTGGTGACAGACGACCTTTGACTTCTTTAGAAATAACCAATCTGTATGACAATATTCAACGAAACAGTTTAGGAGTAGCGGTTTTAATGGGATTCAGCCAAGTTGCTAGATCAAAAAAAGTAACCCAGTACATGAGAAGAGGTAAAAAAATTGCAGCTAAGCACGTGGAAGTATTTGGCTCAATATTAACTGAAGATGATATACCATCAGCCGTTACATGGGATTCAGAAGTGACTAGATCAACTACTGCACCTTTTTCCGACAAACTGATGATGTTTCACGTTACAGCGCTGATCGCCATTGGAATCGGTTATTATGGAACAAGCATGTCTACATCAATGAGAAGGGACATTCCTTTAAAATACACACGCCTTACAGCCGAAATTGCTAAGTACTCTGAGGATGGAGCTAAACTTATGATCGATAACGGATGGCTGGAGAATCCACCGCAATCCCCCGATCGCGATAAATTAGCCAAAGAATAGAGAAACCCCGGTCCCTTTTTGATAAGGTTCCGGGGTTTTTGATTATATAAGCAGATTCATAAACGCAGTTGCCATCCCAAAATAAATCAAGATTGATATAATATCGTTAATCGTTGTAATAAATGGACCTGAAGCAACGGCCGGATCAATATTAAAACGATGCATCACAAGCGGTACAAGTGAACCCGCCAATGTCGCCACAATTAAGGTGGCCATAATCGATAGCCCGACTAATAACCCGAGATAAAAGTTATTTTGCCAAAAATAGACTATAACCGTAATAATAATGCCGCAACTTACCCCCGTAATCAATCCTGTTCCTGCTTCACGCATAATCATTTTAAATTTACCTTGCTTATCAATCTCACCTGTAGCAATCCCGCGAACAGCCACAGCCAGCGCCTGTGTTCCCGTGTTTCCAGCCATTCCGGCAATTAATGGGATGAATATAGCTAAAATCGCTACTTGATCTAATGTATTTTCAAAACGACCTATCAAGCTAGCTGTTAAACTTCCAAGAAACAAAAGGATAACGAGCCATGGCAGTCGTTTTTTTGCTGAAGCAAATGCGTTTTCATCTGGAGAATCTACATCAGAGATCCCGGCAAGTTTAGAATAATCATCACTCGCTTCTTCCTCCATGACATCCATAATGTCGTCAACGGTAATAATTCCAAGTAAATGGTCTTGAAAATCAACGACGGGTAAAGCAAGAAAGTCATAGTCACGCATCATGCGGGCAATCTCCTCCTGATCCTCACCAACAGGGACGGAAACCACACGTTCACTCATCACATCGGATATATACCAGTCTTCCTCTGATATAATAAGGTCACGAAGCGAAATCACACCAACTAAACGTTTATCTTCATCAATGACGTAGGTATAATAAATCGTTTCCGCATCAGGCGCTTCTTTTCTTAAATGAAGCATTGCTTCACGAATCGTCATACCTGTTTTCACCACAACGAATTCGGTCGTCATAATCGAACCGGCCGTTTTTTCCTCATAATGAAGCAAATCTTTAATTTCATCTGCTGCATCGTCATCCATAATTGTTAAAAAACTGGCCACTTTGTTCTTATCCAATTCATTAAGAATATCAACCGCATCATCTGTAGACATTTCAGCGAAAACTTGGGCCGCAAATCTAGGATCCATTTCAGTAAAAAATGGCTCAATTTCTTCAAAGTCGATATGTTCCATAACATCGGCAACTTCTTCAGGGGATAAGTACGTATAGATTTGCAGCCGAACATCATCAGCTACCTCTTGAAAGATCTTTGCCTGGTCATATGGATGAAGTTCAAGGAACTCTGCTCTAAATTGGTCTATATGATCATGGAGAAGAGCATCTTGAATCGTTTGCCATACATCCTGGCGTTCTCGGTCATCTAAATGCTCCAAACATCTCCCTCCCTTTTGTTCATCGAAACTTGTTTTATGTTAATTGTACGTCATACTTTTGTCAATGAATGTCGATTCTTTTTCTAAAATGAAAAACGTGACTTAAAAAAAATGGTTGAATGATGTACACTTACTATTATACATGAGTTTAACAGACTGATTTAGAGAAAGGGAACATACATGAATGAAAATCAACATACCTCGCCAATAGATTATACGATCATTTTCGTTGTTATTGCGCTAGGAATTACCAGCTGCTTCACTTTATATACACTAGACCCACTTTTAGGATCTGCGGATCAAGGTTCCTACCTAAAACAAATGGTTTGGTATCTGTTAGGCGGAATAGGTGCCGCCGTAGTTATGATTATGGATTACGACCGCCTGCATCAACTCGTCTGGTTTTTGTATGGCTTCGGAATTTTAATGCTTTTAATGCTCTTTTTCAACTTCCCCCCCAGATGATTGTCACATCAGGTGGAGCGACAAGCTGGTTTGGTCTTCCTGGCGGTGTCACTTTACAGCCAGCTGAATTTGTAAAAGTATTTTTGGTCATTACATTAGCACATGTCATTGTCACACATAATGAAAAACATCGGGCGAAGACAATTAAATCTGATTTTTTATTACTGGGAAAATTGGTTGGTCTTTCTCTCCCACCTATGGGGTTAATTGCTGTGCAGCCAGACCTTGGTTCCTTCCTCGTTCTCGTTGCCATTACTAGCTTTTTGATTCTCGTATCAGGTATTCAATGGAAGATTCTAATTTCCATACTTGCATCGGCTTTATTGTTCGTTAGTGTTACCATATTGATGTTTTTTCTAAACCTTACTAGTGTAACGAACTACTTAGAAGAATCTGTATTTGCCCACGTAGATTCACGATTTTATGGGTGGCTGCAACCTGAACAATACGCACAAGGATACGGCTTGCAGTTGATTAAATCGATCACTGCGATCGGTTCTGGACAGCTTACGGGTAAAGGAATCGGAAACTTTGAAGTATCTGTTCCCGAGCGTCATACAGATATGATCTTTACGGCAGTAGCGGAACAGTTTGGTTTTATCGGGGCTAGCCTAGTATTAACCTTATTCTTTTTACTTCTGTACAGAATGATTCAAATCGCATTAGAAAGTAACGATTCCTTTGGCAGCTACATCATTGTAGGGATCGTAGGAATGATCACCTTTCAAGTGTTCCAGAATATCGGAATGTCCTTACAATTGCTGCCTATCACAGGATTACCCCTTCCTTTCCTAAGCTATGGGGGCAGCTCTACACTTGCCTACTTGCTTGCGATCGGGATCGTATTGAATGTTAAATCCAGAACAAGAACGTATATGTTTGAATGAATGTACAAAAAGGTGGAGAAGCTTTTAGCACTCCGCCTTTTTTGTATACGGAAATGGCTAGGGGAAAATCTATAAATGCTACATCAATTTGAGCAAGGGGGTATGTGAATGAAAGTAGATGTGATTGGTGATGTTCATGGTTGTTTGGATGAACTTACACTTTTATTTAATAAAATGGGATATCAATGGAAAAATGACCTGCCCTTCCACCCTGACGGCCGTATTCCCGTCTTTTTAGGTGACATCACAGACCGGGGCCCCATTCAATTAACACGATTCGTCTCGTTCACCGCTTAGTTATTGATGAAAAGCTTGCCCAATATGTTCCAGGAAATCACTGCAGTAAGCTATACCGCTTTTTTCTTGGAAACCCTGTTCAGGAAAAACATGGTCTGGAAACGACGACAGCTGAATATCGCGAGCTTTCGAAACATGAACAACAAAACGTCAAGCATATGTTTATGGAACTGTTTGAAACAGCACCTCTTTACCTGGAACTTCCTGAATTAAAAGCAGTCGTAGCCCATGCAGGCATTCGTGCCGAGGATATTGGGAAGAAAAATAAGCGAATCAAATCATTTGTCCTGTATGGGGATATCACTGGTGAGAAGCTTCCTGATGGCAGGCCTGAAAGAAGAGATTGGGCTCAAACATATAAAGCGGATCAATGGGTAGTTTATGGGCATACACCTGTATATGAACCTCGTTTTATCAATCTGACTGTAAATATTGACACAGGATGCGTGTTCGGCAATCAGCTAACCGCTTTTCGGCTTCCTGAAGAAGAAATCGTTAATGTTCCCTCATCGATGCCGCTTATAAAAGAAAAGTTCAGTTATCATGCTTAGAAAAATTCTTGCGAGGTTCGGCGAATCAGCGAATGGGTAGAATCACTGCTAGTTTGGATAGAATCTTTCCTGCTTGAGGAAGAATCATCGTAGATTCGGACAGAATCTCTCGCAATTTCGGCAGAATTCTTATCACTTTGGGTAGAATAACCCTGGTATCAAAAACCAGGGTAAAGGCCAAACAAGAGCAGAAACGGTCAGCATAAAAAAGCCAGCTTCTGCTTTTTTATTAAACAGGAGCTGCTTTTTTATTTTCGTTTATCCCATGTTTTCGGCGGAGGGGAGTGAAAGCAGAACTCCTCTCCTGATAAGGGATGGATAAACGTTAATTGATGACAATGCAGAGCATGTCCTTCACTCATTGAGGAATTGAATTCGCCATACAGCGTATCTCCAACAAGTGGGTGGCCAATTGAGGACATATGCACTCTAATTTGATGTGTCCTCCCTGTTCGCAAAATGAGATGTACTAAACTGGCAGAATGGAAACATTCCTCCACCCTATATTCAGTCGCTGATTTTTTTCCAAAAGGTGAAGTTTCCCGCTCTATAATTGAGCCTGGTTTTCTCCTTATTGGAGAGCTAATCAAACCAGCGCGAGGGTCAGGGCATCCTTTAACAAGTGCCGTATAACAACGTTTGATTTGATGATCTTTCATTAGTTTTCCGTGACTATATTGATGTTTTGCAACTAAGAGAAGACCGGACGTGTCGCGGTCAAGTCTTGTTACAATATGAACAGTATAGTCATACTTTTGCAAATCATAATAGTGAATAATTCCATTCGCTAATGTTTGTGAAGGGTGGTTAGCCGATGGAGATACGGCCAATCCAGGTTGCTTGTTAATAATTAGAACGTCCTCGTCCTCGTAAATAATCTGTAGCGGGATAGATACAGGAACAAGCACATCCGCACGCTTTTCAGGCGGAAATAAGACCGTAATCATATCTTCACTTGTAAGCCTTGTCCACATAGATGTTTGACCACCATTGACTAAAACCAGCCCTTCCCCCTTCACTTTTTTCATTAGCTGCCTGGAAAAGGATGCTCCATCTACTAAATAATCCTTTACCGTTTTCCCTTCAAACTTTTGAGAAATGACCCATGTCTTCTGATATGGCATTAGGAAGAATAATCATCAGATACGAAGGAGTCGTGTACCCTTTTCCAAAATGGGAAAGGCCGAAAACGGGCAAAACGTACCTTCTCTTTTGCAACTCGAAATTGGATGGATTTTACATCTTTATATGTTCGTGTAATGTGATCAATTGTAAACAAGAAGCTGCGCTCATTTAATGGTTTTAACAAGCATGTGTGATGGCCTGGCAGGATTAATGGTGAGCCGATGGTTCGAAACACGCGGTTATTAATTGATGCCATCTCAGCAATTTGAATCGCTTCAAGTGACGGATGAAGGATGGCCCCGCCTAGTGCCTTATTGTAAGCTGTACTCCCTGAAGGCGTAGATATACAAAGTCCATCTCCTCGGAATGTTTCAAAGTGATCTCCTTTTATATCAATATCAAAAACGACAGAACCTTCTGAGGTTTTAATCGCGCACTCATTTAATGCTAAATAGCGATCTTCTTCTTCGCCACTCTTTGGTCTAATAATCACTTCAAGCAGAGGATATTCCACAACTTGAAATGGAGTTCGAGCAATTTCAATGATCAGCTTCTCGAGCTCCTCAGGCATCCAGTCTGCATAGAAGCCTAAATGCCCTGTATGCACACCAATAAAGGCCGTTTGATCTAGGCGGTGTACATAAGTATGAAAAGCCTCTAGTAACGTTCCATCTCCCCCAACTGAAATCGCAAGGTCGGGTTCCTCCTCATCGTACTCTAATTTAAATTCCGTCAGATAGCTTTTTATTTTTGTGCGAATCTCATTCGACTTTTTGTCGCCTTTTGAGAGTATAGAGAACTTCATTTGCTTATCCACCCCTCTATGATTTCTTCGTTTGTCTTTTTTGCTCTTCTTTACGGTTGAAGATTTTCTGGGCCTCTTGAATTTCGTGCTTAATCTTTGACATTTCCTCATCTAGTAAAAAGGCAGCCTCTGCTGCACGCTTTAAACGTGCCTTTATATCAGACGGAATTTTTCCTGCGTATTTATAATTAAGAGAATGCTCATTTGTCGCCCAAAAATTCATCGCCAATGTGCGGATTTGGATTTCAGCTAACACTTTTTTCTCCCCATGAATTGTTTCAACAGGGTATTTAATAATCACATGATAGGATCGATAACCGCTGTCTTTTTTCTCACTAATATAGTCCTTCTCTTCAACGATATCGAAATCCTTACGATTGGTTAGCATATGAACAACAGAATAAATATCGTCTACAAATTGGCAAACGACTCTTACTCCGGCAATATCTTGCAACTCTTCTTCCATGTCTTCAGGGTTAATACCTCTTCGGCGAGTTTTTTCAATAATACTTGTCTTCGGCTTTACTCTTCCTGTGACAAATTCAATAGGAGATTGCTCGCGCTCATATTCAAATTGTTGCCTCATACCTTTTAATTTAACCTTAAGTTCGTCAACTACTTGCGTATAAGGTGCTATAAAAATATCCCAATTCATTCGAAGAGAACCACCTTTATGTATCAATCTGTATAATATATATGTGTGTTTAGACTCACAAACATTGTATCATAATCTCATTCCATCACCAGAATTTAACTCAGGTGATCAGTGGCTAACTTTTGCAATTCTAACCTAATATAAACCATAATTAAAGATGAGGTGACACATTATGGCCCAAGAAATCGAAATTGAATTTAAAAATTTATTATCCGAAAAAGAATATTATAAACTTTACACTCACCTATCCTTCGAAACAGTTGATCGTATTGAGCAAACGAATTATTATTTTGAAACAGAGGATCTCAAATTGCGAAATAAGGGCGCAGCTTTAAGAGTACGACAAAAGAATGATACATGGACAGTAACTTTAAAGGAACCTCATCCTGATGGGCTTCTAGAAACTCATGATCAACTGTCCAAAGAAACAGCTGACCTCTGGATTAACGACCAAATTTCGGATGCTCCCAACGTAGACAATCAATTAAATAAGCTCGGTATTTCCACAAGCGACTTACGTTATATCGGGTTTTTAACAACTCACAGAAAAGAACGCGAATACAAGGACACGCTTATCGTGTTGGATCATAGTTTTTATTATGATGAATCTGATTATGAGTTGGAATTAGAAGCATCATCAAAGCAACAAGGTGAAAAAGTATTTGACGAGCTTTTAAGTACCTATCATATTCCTAAAAGGCAGACAGAAAATAAAATAAAAAGGTTCTATCAGGCTAAACTAAAATCAGAATAGTTGCCGTTCACGTTCAGCGTTGCTAAAATGAATAAACAGACAAGGAAGGGATCGTATGAATGATAAGCCTGGCAGCATTTACGAGGCTATAGGTGAAGATAAGATCAATGTGCTGGTGGATTGCTTTTATAGTCACGTAAGCAAGCATCCAGATCTTATCCCTATATTCCCAGAAGATTTAACGGAAACCGCCCGAAAGCAAAAACAGTTTTTGACACAATTTTTTGGAGGCCCTCCTCTATATATACAAGAGCATGGTCACCCTATGCTAAGAGCACGACATCTCCCTTTTGTGATTACACCTAAGAGAAAAGATGCCTGGCTGTCCTGTATGGCAAAAGCACTCGAGGAAGCTGACATTCAGAATCCTTATCGTCAAGCCATGTTTGAACGGTTAATGATGACAGCCAACCATATGATGAATACACCAGAAGATGAGAAAGGAGAATCGATGTGAGTTGGAAAAGCATGAGCAGCTCTTCAGAGAAACAGGAAACCTCAAGTGGTTTTTTTGACCTTCTAAAGCGGCCTATTGAGATGTATGTTTTTATTGATCCCCTCTGTCCTGAATGCTGGTCACTTGAACCGTTCTTAAAAAAGCTCACGATCGAATATGGACGCTTCTTTACCATTCGCCCAATTATTAGCGGCAATTTAGCATCGTTTCAACAATTAAAATCAGAGAAGCGCGAAATCCTCAAGAAAGTATGGGACAAAACAGGGTCACGCACAGGCATGTGTTGTGATGGGGATGTATGGATGGAAAACCCTGTTTCTTCCCCTTTGGTTACTGCTCTAGCTGTAAAAGCAGCCGAACTCCAAGGGAAGAAAGCCGGTATGCGTTTCTTAAGAAAAGTACAAGAATATGTATTCCTAGAAAGAAAAAATATATCTGATGAAAACATTTTGATTGAATGTGCAAGTAAAAGTCATTTAGACGTTGATGAATTCCAAAAAGATTTGCATGCTGATGCTGCACGAAAAGCGCTTCAGTGTGATTTAAAATTAACGAAGGAGATGGATGTGGACTCTACACCAACCATGGTCATCTTCAATGAATCCGAAGAAGATGCCGGTCTTAAAATTACCGGACTTTATTCATATGATGTATATGTCAAAGTTTTAAAAGAAATGCTTCAGAAGGACCCAAGGCCAGCCGTAAAGCCTGAACTAGAAGATTTCTTATGTCACTATCGATTCGTAGCAAACAAAGAGGTTTCCGTTGTCTACGACTGGACAGAGCAGCAAACAAAGAAAGAATTGAAGAAGCTAGTACTGCGGCAAAAGGTGCGCGAAGTTCCTGTTAAACAAGGAACATTTTGGAAATATATCAGTTCTTGACTTGTTAACGGTTACAGGAGACCGTAAAAATTCGAATAGGAGCGTATGTAGGAAGCATTAGCACATGACTGCTTATGCTTCCTTTTTTAGGGGTATTGGTGACCTGCACAGTTAAAGCTGTGAATTTCTTCACTAATTAAGCATATCAATCTATCCCCTGATAGACAAGATTTAACTGCAAATGTTCACAATGTTGTCAATAGACATATTTTTTGATTGCAGAAATAATGGGAATTTTATCGTTCATATGCCTGCAGTCACCTAGAACCATTGATTAGCCGACAAAACATTGGATTGTTATCTTCAAACACATGTGCTTATAGGATGAGAATAACCCTCTTACGCATTTATCTTATTTTCGGTCGTCAACAAAACAGCTAGTAAGAAATAAAACTTTGCAGAGATTTCACCTATAGTGAGTGTTCAAAGAGTTGCCAAATTAGAAACAAGAAGTTCGAGGCGCGAAAGGTTTGAGGACCACAGCGTATGACTTTCATACGTGAGGACCGGAAAAACCGAGCAATGAAGAAATTCGCCGTTTATCATTTGGTGACTTTTTGAACAACCTCTTACAGGCAAGCACCTATAACAAGTAATTTCTTATCATTGGCCTCACCCTATCATTATCTAATGGTGGCGGTTCCGTTCGTCTTAATAATCATAAGTGGCGGGGAAACGGCGAGACTCCCTGTGGGAGCACCAAACTTGTCGAGACCCACAGAGGCTCGATGTTCGCCCACGGAAAGCGAGCCGTTGCCCCGTCCCCTCCTCCTTTTTTATAACGGAACTCACCCTCAACAATCGGAAACCTTTGTAAGAATATCACCAACCAAGAGAACACAAATATACATGTTTTATTCATCAGCTTGTATATCTGTGCTCTTTGTCATACAAAAACCACCCGGCCAGTTCATACCTAACAAAAATGCCAAATAACAGAATGAGCTGTTCTGATTTTCACTTGAATTAATAAAATAATGACAAAGGAGGTTTCTACAAATGAAACGATGGGTTATTTTGGGCTATATCCCCTTATTTATTTTGTTGATCATGTTCCACATATTTGGATTAATGTTCCTGTTCCCATTATATATTACTGCCCCTCTCCTTTTCGTTTCCATTTATATGTTTATTGCCCTCATCTATCATAAAAAAAAATTTCGCGGGTTTATAAAATGAATAACCAAAAACGATCCCGTATCACCTGAGGTGATACGGGATCGTTTTTTTTTTAGAATAACCTTTAGAAATTCGTTCACTTAATTTAGAAGAAGCTGTTCCATCTCATCAAGTTTCTCTTCAAATACGTCCAAAGCTTTTAGAATAGGCTCTTTTGAAGTCATATCTACCCCTGCTTTCTTCAACACTTCTATTGGATAATCACTGCTCCCTGCCTTTAGAAAGCTCATATAACGTTCAACGGCAGGCTCCCCTTCAGTTAGAATCTGCTCAGCCAGGGTAGTCGCTGCTGCATACCCAGTCGAATACTGATACACATAGTATCCCATATAAAAGTGAGGGATTCGGGCCCATTCCAAGCCAATCTCTTCATCAATGACAATATCATTTCCGAAGTATTTTTTATTTAAGTCGTAATAAAGCTGTGTCAGTTTATCAGCTGTCAATGCTTCACCTTTTTGAGCTTGGATATGGATTTCATGTTCAAACTCTGCAAACATTGTCTGACGGAAGACGGTTCCGCGGAATCCTTCAAGAAAGTTATTTAACAGGTAAAGCTTCTCTTTTTTATCATCTGTTTGCTTCTGCATATAATCATTCAATAATGCTTCATTACATGTTGAAGCCACTTCCGCTACAAAAATAGAATAATTTCCATAACGATAAGGCTGATTGTTATGTGTGTAATAACTGTGCAGGGAATGACCAAGCTCATGGGCCAAGGTAAATAAATTATTCACATCATCCTGCCAATTCATTAAAATAAATGGTTTTGTTCCGTAATGACCGGAAGAATAGGCGCCGCTGCGCTTGCCCTTATTCTCTTCGACATCAATCCAGCGGCTTGAAAGTCCTTTTCGAACAATGTCCACATAATCCTTCCCTAGAGGTTCAAGTGCTTTGAGAACATGTTCCTTTGCCTCATCATAGGATACTTCCATTTCGGCATCTTTCACGAGTGGTGTATACAAGTCATACATGTGAAGCTCATCCAGCTCAAGTACCTTTTTCCTAAGTTCGACATATCGATGCATAAGCGGCAACCGTTCTTCTACGGCTTCAATTAAGTTATCATACACTTTTTCGGGAATTTTGTTGCCATCTAATGCTGATTCACGGGCGCTCTCATACTTTTTCGTTTCCGCAAAGAAGTTGTTCTTTTTCACATGGCCGCCTAATGTGGAAGCAAACGTATTTTTAAAAGAGCCAAACGTATCATACATCGCTTTAAATGCATTCTTTCTAACTTCCCGATCCTCTGACTTTAGGAATCCGACATAACGTCCGTGGGTCAGATCCACCTCGTTCCCCTCCTCATCTTTAATGGAAGGAAAAGTTAAGTCAGCATTGTTTAAAGCTCCAAATGTTTGAGAAGGATTTGATGCTATTTCAGAAAAGCCTGAAAGCAATTTCTCTTCCTCTTCACTAAGCACGTGTTCCTTTTTTCTCATAATTTCGTTTAATGTATGCTCATACTCCTTGAGCTTGTCATGTTCCTTCATATATTGCTTCACTGTGTCTTCTGAAAGTGACAAAATCTCAGGTACAATAAAACTCATTGAGGAAGAAACCTGTGTTAACAAGCTTTCTGCTTTTGCATTCATCTCTTGATAGTGTGAATTAGTTGTATCTTGATCACTTCGCATATGAGCATAAGTAAATAACTTCCCTATCTTATTAGAAATACGGTCCTGTATGGAGAGCAGTTCATATAATTGGTCTGCTGAGTTACCAAGCGTTCCTTTAAAAGCTTGTACTTCAGGAATAAGCTTTTTAATTTCTTCAAATTCTTTATACCATTCATCATCACTAGCAAAGATCGTGTTAAGATCCCACGTTAATTCCTCTGGGATCTCTTCTCTTTTTGGTAATTGTTTTGTTGTAGATGCCATGTACATCCTCCTTCTAAAAATTCGCTACCCTTAAAAATTCTCTATTTTGAATCAAAATCCCTTCCTACAAAACTACATTCGTCTGTCTTCTTAAAAAAAACATTACTCTTTTATCTTCCTCTAAGGCTTGATCAATATGAGTTGGAAATTGGATCTCCTTTAGTTTAACCCATTCCCCTTCACCAGTTTTTTTAACAAAGCCCAGTTTTCCAAGCATAAGAATATACTCTTGGATAGGATTAGCTTGGTACTGATTAATTGTCTTACACCTTACCTTTTGCTCATTATTAATCACGTCACCAATTGGCTTTTCCATAAAGTGATCAAGTATAAATCGTGTTTGCCACATATAAGCCTTGACATGATAAATAGACTGAGACGGGACAGGTAAAAAGCAGACAGAAGGGATTAAAGAAAAGTGTTTTCCCTTTAAGTAAAGGTACTGACGCCATTGAAGCTCCTCACTTCCGACCCTTCTATGATAGGTTGTGCGCAAATGATACATTGATTTTTCCCAAATGTTCAAGTATGAAAAAGAAGGGTAGGGAACAGAGGTGAATAGTTGAGGGAATGTAACGGATTTAAGGCTGTAAAACCGAGGATTTGCATAGCAGAGAGTAGTTGAGGATCCCTGGATATGATCTGCAATAATTATAGTTTGAGCTTTTACATCTAAATAATACATGCAGAAGTTACTGTGAAAATAGTACATTAAGGACCTGTGAAAGGTTGTGTGTAATAATTGGTGCTTCCCTTTCTGTCGATATTGATTCTTTCCTATGATCCATAAAGGGAAAATTCCAGCTTCATTAAGACTTTTCGTCCGTTTTTCGATGATCTCAGGTGGAATAGTTGAACACTGAAATTCAATAGCAATTCGTTTATCGCCCACTGTAAAAAATAAGTCCGGTCGTTGGTTGGTCTCTTTCAGAAAAAATTCTAACTCAACGTCATACCCTTGGTGAGTTAACCACTGGTAAAGCAGCCACTTCCCGGACTCATGGTATTCACTTTCTCCCTGGTGTTTTCGTTCACAGTTACTGCTTGGAAAATGGGCAAAGTGAGCTGTGTGTAACCTTCCAGAACGGATTTGCAATGATTCTTTGCAGGTCGGGCAAAAATATGTTTTCTCCTTTCTTAACTGTTCGATACGCTGCTTTGAAAGTTGGTATAGAGAACTGAGCTTTCCATTGTCGTCATACGCATACAACAAGTTTTCCACCTCCACTCTATATCATTCTATATCTAGTCATAATATCCTCTTTTTTGCACAAAAAAAAGCACACTCCATTCAGTGTGCAGCCAAAATCAACTATTTGGAAAATAATCTTTAATTTGCATTAAAGCATCCTCAGCGAAAATCACTTTACCATATTCTTGCAGACGATAAATTGTAACAGAAGACTCATGTCCATATTCCATTAGTTGACTTAAAATATTTTCTTGTTCATCATCACTCATATTTTCGTCATTGAATTGAATATATAAATAGTAGGTGTCCTCAAAATGAATAAGTGAATTGTCCATCCTATAATCATTTATCATATAGTGACTTAATTGGATGACATCTTCAAATTCACTAAATCGTAAAGTAAAGTTCAATGGTTCAAAGGCACCTTCTTCTTGTGAATCATCTTCACCATTGTCTTCCTTATCGTTTCGTTCTGTTTGGTTATATTTATCATCAAGTAAAGATTCTAATTTCTCATCAACCGGCACATCAATCGAATTACCTTCATCACTAGGGAGTTCGAGCTTTTGACCATCTTGGGAAACCTGCGCTTTAGTGACGATCACTTCTAGTCCCTTGTCCATAGCCTGAACTTGGATCCAAAGCGGTCCATCTGCTTGAAAATTTTCCTGATCATTCACTTCATCCATCATTTCCCAGAAAAGTTGCTCACTACGCTCTCGATTATACCAAATTTCTTCTCGGTCAAATCCTAGCCGTTCAACGTCATGATAAGAAACATAAAATTTCACCGTATTTTCATTAATGCGTTCGATTTCCATGTGTCTCTCTCCCTTCTATCTGATTATCTGGCGGAAGGGATCGTTCACCCTAAATCGCTTATTAATACCTTACCCTTTAGACAAAAACTTCAACCATCGTGATGTTTAAGGGTCACAAAGATCGATGTACTTCTATTGTATGACAGGATACGTTAAATGGAAAACAAATTGCATTATTTCAGCATATGACCACAAGCAAGCCTATGTTTGCTTTTAGGTTGACTAATTATTTTAGCTTATTTTTATCTGTTTGTCACTACATTGTAGGAGGATTTTCTAATGAATTGGGACTTGCTTGAGCCGATTTTTATTATCATATCGATTGATCTTATTTTAGGTGGAGATAATGCTGTTGTTATAGCCTTGGCAAGCAGGAACCTCCCTAAACATCAAAGAAACAAAGCCATTTTTTTAGGGACAGGCCTAGCCATAGCCGCACGCGTTTTGTTAACAACGGTAGCCTTGTTTTTACTGCACATCCCATTTTTACGATTAATTGGTGGGATCCTTCTTTTATATATTGCGATTAAATTGCTTACTGATACGGACGATTCACAAAATATTAGTGGCAGTGATAATCTTTTCACAGCTGTTAAAACAATCGTTTTTGCTGATATCGTTATGGGTTTCGATAACGTGCTCGCCATTGCAGGTGCGTCCCACGGACGAATTACGCTCGTTATTATCGGTCTACTTATTTCTGTACCGATTATCATTTTCGGAAGTCGTTTTATTTTAATTTTGATGGACAAGTTTCCGATCCTTGTTTACATAGGATCTGGAATTCTTGCTTTTACTGCAGGGGAAATGATCCTTGAAGATCGCAGAATCATGTTGTATTTGGAACCTAACTCCATCGTTCATCTACTATTCCCAATCATAACCGTAATTCTCACAATTGGCTTGGGATATTTGATTAACAAAAGATCACCTGCAACAACTGAATAAAAAAAAGCTGCCTCTCTCTTAGTGAGATGCAGCTTTTCTATTTAATTTACTAAACGTTGTGCTTCTCTCAACTGGAAGGTACGTACGCTTCTCGGCAAGAAACGTCTGATTTCGTCTTCATTGTAGCCTACCTGCAAACGCTTATCATCAATAATAATCGGTCGGCGTAATAGGCCGGGATTTTCTTGAATAAGGTCAAATAAATCTTGCATAGGCAATTGATCAAAATCAACTTTTAATTTTTGGAATACTTTAGATCTTGTAGATATGATCTCCTCTGTACCATCCTCAGTCATTCTAAGAATTTCTTTGATTTCATCAATCGTTAACGGTTCAGAAAAAATATTTCTCTCCGTATAAGCAATGTTATGCTCCTCAAGCCACGCTTTTGCTTTTCGGCATGATGTACAACTTGGTGAGGTATAAAGTGTTACCATACAGAAACTTCACTCCTCAAAATGTATTATATTCACTTATTGACTACTTATTAGTTTAAAATTAGTATAATCTAATCTTATATACTTACTATAACACACATGTCAACTAAAATCTATAACACATTAGTAAAAAAAGCTTTAAATCACTTATAACCTCGCTATTCATCCATTCTGTACTATTGGTAATACCACACACATTCATTAAATAAACCTGTGTTTATTGTTAAAAATGACTTAATCAATATTATTTATTTTCAACTACCCTCGATGATTGAAAATCCCCGCCATTAGGGGCCAGGGACCGCAGGCAATTTTTACTTCTTTAAATCTTTTAGAATATCGTCTGATTCACGATCTTCATCTAATGTTAATACCTCATCAACAGGCTGATAGGATCTCCCATAGAATTCGTTATCCTTGTAAGTGTGAATTTCTTCATACATTCTCTTCATCTGTTCGTAAATACTCTCTTCAGATGCATCGCTTGGAGACCAATAGAGAATTTCCATTGGATTGGTTTCATTCGTGGCTAGGGACCTTCTCGTGTACCCGATGGATTGAGCATGTGTGAAGCCCTCACGTTGGTAAAAGTGTAGTCTTTTCGCCGAATCGGTATCATCATAGTCAACCGGTTCTACTTCTAGAATAATCGGTTTTCCTTTGGCTTTCATCTTTTCAATAAGCTGATGACCCAATCCTTGTCCGCGAGAAGCTGATGATACATAAACATAGTCAATAAAGATAAACGAGTTAAACTCTGCGTACATTAAAACGTGGTGTTCTCCCTCATCCTTATAATACACATCACTTTTCTCTTTTAACAACGCTTCCATATGCTCTTGGGATTTCATTTCCTCTACAGGGAAATATTGATTTAACTTTTCATACCAGTCCATAAATCTACTCCCTTTTTTTATAATCACTTTTATTATACCGAATAATCACACAATTGTTAAATACTCAAATTAACCTTACTTTAATAATTCCCGAATTAGATGTTCATTAATCAAAAAAGCACTGGTTAACCCAGCGCTTTTCCTCATCTTATCCTACGGTGTATAATCTACATTTGGTGTATAATTATTCCTAGCATTCCAAATTAAATACTCGTTTATACCATTATCTTGTAATGCCTTAATTTGTTGTTCCACCTCAGCTTTTCCATATTGCTTTGTGGCTCCCGAGTAAAGCCAAGGTGCCTCAAAGTCTTGGATCCATGGTCTTGATGTTGGAGGGTCTTCTAATTTATCCAACACAGCGTTCTCAATTTTGGCATATGCACTAATTGTCTTATATGGGTGCATATCCGGCACATCCAGGCCAAAGAATGGTCCCCAATGACTTGGATAGATCATCGATGAAATAACATCAACATGACTAGAGATTTTTGAAAAGTTTTGCCCGATATTAGGTGCTTCTTCGATTGTAGCTGCATAGCCAAATATATCAACAGACACATCGACATCGTATCCACTTAGTTCCTCTTCAGCGAACTTAACAAAATCTGTTACCGCCTTGACACGTTTATCTACGTCACTCATTTCTAGGTCAGCATAATCACCCTGATCGTAATTTAGAACGTCGTCACGCGAACCGAACCCTTCTGGAAAACGAACATAATCAAACTGGATTTCTTGGAATCCAAGTTCGGCAGCCTTCTTGGCAATTCCTAAGTTATACTCCCATACTTCTTTCATAAACGGATTTGTGAAGGCCTCCCCTCTGCCGTTCACCCATACCTCCCCATTCTTCGTATAGGAAAGCTCCGGTCGTTTCTTAGCTAACAATGAATCTTTGAAAACCACTACCCTGGCGATGGGATAAATCCCTTGTTCTTCAAGCTTTTCAAGCATGGCTCTGGGATCGTCAATGAATGGTTCAGCTATATCCTTATAGGGGGAATCCTCCGATGGTTCAAAGGTAATGTTGCCGTGATCCTCTTTGATATCGATAACCATTGCATTTAAATCGGTTGTTTTCACTAACTTTGTGAGTTCTTCCATGTTTGAACCACCAGCTGATGGACCTGTCACATAGATCCCGCGGACAGCCTTAGGGTATGTAAAGTCCAAACCAGAATCATAAACGAAACGAGCAGCCGACTCTGGAGATTCCAGTGGGGCCAGGGCAAGTTGTTTACCAGTAAGCATTTGTACCTCTTTAGAATCCCCTTCTGCTGCACTTGCATTATGTAAAGGAAATGCGCAAACTAGCAAAAGAAGACTTGCAAAAAAAAGTACGAGATGATTTTTTTCCATTATATCCTACTCCTATTTTATGTGCTTTCTTAAGTATATAAGAAGACTAGCCATTATGAATAGTACTTTTTGACAACTTTTGATGATTTTTTTTATTAGTTTTACATAAAGAAAGACCTTGCTTTATCATACACAAGGTCTTTTCTCCAAAGTAACTAGTTTTTCACACTAGTACCATGTTCTTTTTTATAATGGTCAAATTCTTTCGTTGTACATAGAACCCAGTGCCCTGGACGGACTTCTCTAAATTCTGGTTCTTCACTTGTATCGTGATCATTTGGATCATACGTAAAACGCTCACGAGAACGTTCGTAATCTGGATCTGGTAATGGAATCGCCGATAGTAACGACTGTGTATATGGGTGCATCGGATGCTTGTAAAGATCTTCAGCACTCGCAAGCTCAACCATTTTACCAAAGTACATCACGCCAATTCGATCACTAATGTACTTGACCATAGAGAGATCGTGGGCAATGAACAAGTAAGTGAGCTCATGTTCTTTTTGTAATTGCTTCAATAAATTAACTACCTGTGCTTGAATGGATACATCAAGTGCAGAAATCGGTTCATCCGCGATAATGAAGCTTGGATCTACAGCCAGTGCTCTAGCTATTCCAATACGCTGACGTTGCCCGCCACTAAATTCGTGTGGATAGCGGTTGGCGTGCTCTCTATTTAAGCCAACCGTTTCCAGAAGTTTATGAACACGATTTTTTCTTTCTTCATCATTATTCACAAGATTGTGAATATCCATGCCTTCTGCAATAATATCCTCTACCTTCATACGAGGATTTAACGATGCATAAGGATCTTGGAAAATCATTTGCATTTCGCGGTTAAACTTCTTCAGCTCGCTACGAGACTTCTTACCATGAACATCTTCACCGTCAAATAATACTTGGCCATCTGTTGCATCATAAAGGCGGATAATTGTACGTCCCGTTGTTGATTTCCCACAGCCAGACTCACCTACAAGTCCAAATGTTTCCCCTTTATAGATATCAAATGTCAAACCGTCGACGGCTTTGACTACACTATGCCGCCCCGTTTTAAAATGCTGCTTCAAGTTGGTTATTTCTAACAATTTTTCTTGACTCATAGTCGATCACCTTCCGTAGACTTAGACGATTTAGCCATCCCCTCCATACGTTTTTTAATTGATTCTGGAGGGTCAACGTCTGGTGCATTCTCATGTAACAGCCATGTTGCTGCATAATGAGTGTCAGATATTTTGAACATTGGCGGCTCCTGCTCTAAGTCAATTTGCATGGCATACTGGTTACGAGGTGCAAAGGCATCTCCCTTAGGCGGGTCAAGTAGATCCGGGGGAGAGCCTGGAATGGCATAGAGCTCTTCGTCCGCGCTGTCTAATGACGGCATCGAACCGAGCAGCCCCCAAGTATAGGGGTGTTTAGGGTTGTAGAAGATATCATCAACTGTTCCTACTTCTACAATGCGCCCTGCGTACATAACTGCTACACGGTCAGCGACGTTTGCTACTACACCAAGATCATGGGTAATAAAGATTGTTGCAGAATCTGTTTTCTTTTGAATGTCCTTCATCAGTTCTAAAATCTGTGCTTGAATCGTAACATCAAGAGCAGTCGTCGGTTCATCAGCGATAAGCAACTTAGGATTACAGGCTAAGGCAATCGCAACCACTACGCGCTGTCTCATTCCCCTGAAAATTGGTGGGGGTATTGTTTAATACGACTTTCAGGGTCGGGAATTCCTACAAGCTCAAGCAGTTCGATAACACGCTTACGAGCTTGAGTTTTATTCATCTTTTGGTGTTTAATAAGCCCCTCCATAATTTGGCTCCCAACTTTCATAGTCGGGTTAAGAGAAGTCATGGGATCCTGAAAAATCATTGAGATTTCTTTCCCGCGAATCTTTTGCATTTGTTTCTCGCTCATCTTAGTAAGATCGCGTCCTTCGAAAAGGATCTCTCCCTCTTTAATGCGTCCAGGGGGCATAGGGATTAGCTTCATCAGTGCTTTTGTTGTTACTGACTTACCAGACCCCGACTCTCCTACAATCGCAAGCGTTTCCCCTCGCTTCAAATCGAAATTAACCCCACGTACAGCTTGTACTTCACCGCCATAGGTGTCAAAGGATACATGCATATTTTTCACTTCTAATAATTTTTCCATAATTAAACCTACCTCCTATTCGCGCATCTTCGGATCAAATGCATCTCGAAGTCCGTCAGCTAATACATTAAACCCAATCATAATTAAAGAAATAACAATGGCTGGGAATACTAGAATATGCGGGTAAATTTGCAGTGATGAGAATCCGTCATTAACTAGAGTACCCAATGATGCCAATGGTGTTGGCAGACCAAGACCGATAAAGCTTAAGAAAGCTTCAAAGAAGATTGCACTTGGTATGGTAAACATCGTGTTAATAACAATTAACCCCATTACGTTTGGAATAAGATGTCTTCTTAAGATCCGATTATCCTCGGCACCTAGAGTTCTTGAGGCTAGGACAAATTCTTGGTTTTTCAGCTTAAGAATTTGCCCCCTGACTATCCTGGCCATCGATATCCAACCGGTTATCGCCAGGGCTATCGTAATCGATAATATCCCGGGGTCCAAAATTAAGATCATGAGGATAACAACGACTAAGTTCGGGATACCTACTAGTATTTCAATAATACGCTGCATATAGTTATCGACGCGTCCGCCATAATAGGCAGAGATTCCGCCGTAAGCCACACCAATCACCATATCAATCGCTGTTGCTAAGAAGGCAATATAAAGTGAAACCCTTGTACCATGCCACGTTCTTGACCATAAGTCACGACCAAGCCCATCTGTACCAAACCAAAAGTTTGTTTGCTGGTCTTTTGCCGCATAAACATCATATTCAGCTTCAACCTTAGCTGGTCCCCCATTGCTTCCGTCATTCACAACGGTTGTCTCAATATAATCTTCCTGATTGTTATAACGCATTAGCGCCTTTTCTCGTGCTTCTTCGACAGTTTCTGCACTTTGGACAGAACTTAACGTCCCATCGAAACCTAACCAGCCTAAACCATCAATCTTTGGAGGCATCTTCGCAACAGATAGGTCTTGATCATATTGTCCAAAGTCATTAAGATACGGTCCAAATATAGCTAAAAGTCCTAATAGTATCAGTACTCCTAGCCCAACCATCGCCCCGGCATTTTTTCGTAGCCGGATAAATGAATCCTTCCAAAAGGATAAGGACGGCCGAGTTATCTTTTCACTTTCATTACCTTTTAAATCTACAGGTACAAATGAATCTTTGTTCGGTTTGTGATTATCCATAATAGGTACTACTCTCCTTCTGCCAGTCGGATTCTAGGATCAATGACACCATATAATAGGTCAATGACAAATACGATGAAGATAAACATAAATGCTAATAATAACGTCGTACCCATTATGATTGGAAAGTCGTTCGTGTTTACGGACTTCACAAACTGCTCCCCAATGCCTGGTACAGCAAAGATGTTCTCAATAACAAGAGTACCTGTCATTAAACCGACCGCGAGAGGACCGAGAACCGTAATTAATGGGATTAAAGCGTTACGTACACCATGTTTAAACACAACTCCGAATTTATTTACACCTTTAGCTCTTGCTGTTGTAATGTAATCTGATCCCATAACTTCAAGCATCTCTGTTCGCATAAAGCGGGCTGCAATCGCCATTGGGAAAATAGCTAAAGCTACTGTCGGCAATACCGTATGCTGCCACGTTCCCCAGAGGGCAACTGGGAACCATCCTAACTTTACGCCAACGAAATACTGTAAAATCCCCGCAAATACAAAGGAAGGAATCGATTGTCCAAGGATCGCTACAAATGTAGATCCATAGTCGAGTGGACCGTTATGATAAAGAGCTGAAACCAGTCCAAGTAACATGCCTAAAATTGTACCAACAACCATCGCTTGAACCCCTAATTGTATAGATGGCCCGATACGGCTCATTAGAATATCTGTAACTTCACGGTTATCAAATTGAAAAGAAAGCCCCATGTCCCCTTGTGCTAAACCAGCCATATAGTTGAAATACTGCACAGGCACCGGCTCATCCAATCCGTACTTTTCTAAAACAATTTGTTGCTGTTCCTCCGACAATTTATCCGCAGCACTTAGGGGTGTACCAGGTAGAAATTTCATTAAGAAGAAAGATAATGTTGCGATCAAAAACAATGTTAATATCATATATACCAATCGTTGAAGTATATAACGTGCCATTCAAACACCTCCTGTGAAATCATCCAATGTCTAAATTCCGCGCAATTAACTGAAATTTGTCTATTATTAGAATATTTTCTTTACAGGGAAAAAGAGAGCATACGCCAACTTTTTGGACATATACTCTCTCCCCTATTAGCCAGCCTATATGTGGTTAAATTTATTTACCTTCGATATAAGCATATTTGTAAGTGTAGTCAGGACCCATTGGTTGAACAAATACGTTCTTCACATATGGTTTCCAAAGCTGTGCTAGTGCACGCTGATAAAGAGGTGCAAGTACTGCATCTTCTTGAATCAGCATCTTCTCAGCTTCTAGGAATGTTTCAAAACGAGGAACAGGATCAAGTGCGAGTTCAGTATTAGCTTTTTCGATCAAAGCATCATACTCTTCGCTTGAATAACCAGTCTTGTTGTTTCCACCGTCTGTTACCCACATGTTTAGGAATGTATTCGGATCAATGTAGTCAGGACCCCAACCAGAGTTTTGAAGATCATATTCCATATTCGCATCACGCTCTAGACGGATTTGGAATGGAACACTTTCAACATTTACGGTTAGACCTTCAAGCTGTTCAAGCTGGTCTTTAATGTAAGCATCAAGATTTTGTGCTGTTTCTGTGTCACCGCCAAGGTAACCAAGCTCAGCTGTTTCGATACCTAGCTCTTCTTTCGCTGTCGCCCAAAGTTCTTGTGCTTTTTCCACATCATGTTCGACAAGTGGTCCGTTAATTTCACGGAAGTCTTCCCCAGTTTCAGGGTGTTTAGCAAAGTTAGCTGGTACGTCACCGCCGGCAGGGATAGAACCGTTATTAAGAATAACGTCTACCATCGCTTGACGGTCAATAACCATCTGAATGGCTTTACGTGCATTTACGTTAGCCAAGATTTCATTTTCCTGGTTCATCTTAAGATAGAACAATGTTGGTTCTTCTTCTATACGGAATTCATCAGAAGAACGGTACTCGTCAACAAATTCTGATGTTAAAGTAGTACGGTCAATTTCTCCTGTTTGGTATAGGTTGACTGCAGAAGATGTTTCTTTAACAACACTTACGTTAATTTGGTTAAGCTTAACGTTTTCTGCGTCCCAATAATCTTCATTCTTTTCAACTGTCCAGCCTTCACCGTGATTCCATTCAGTAATAATGAATGGACCGTTAGCAAGCATTGTATCTGCTTCAAGGGCATAATTTTCACCTTGTTCTTCAACGAATGCTTGGTTCATTGGCAGGAATGTACCGAATGTAGTCATAGATTCGAAATATGGAACAGGCTTTTCTAAAACAACTTCTAAAGTATAGTCATCTACAGCTGTTACACCTAGTTCTTCAACTGGTGTTTCGCCTGCAGCAATTGATGTAGCATTTTTAACGACGCCGCCTAGCATATATGGTCCGTATTCAGAGCCCGTGTCAGGGTTAACGGCACGCTGCCATGCAAACACGAAATCATTTGCAGTAACAGGATCTCCGTTAGACCAAGTTGCATCTTCACGTAGAGTAAACGTCCAAGTAAGTCCGTCTTCACTTACTTCATGACTTTTCGCAATCCCTGGTTCTGGCTCTCCATTTTCGCCAAGACGGTAAAGACCATCTTTAGTGGATCCTAACCATTGGAATGCTACTGCATCTGTAGCTAGTGATGAATCCATTGTAGGAATCTCAGCTGTTTCATATAGATTAAGTACTTGCTCGCTGTCACCAGCGGCCTCTTCTGTGCCTTCTCCTTCGCTACCGCTGTCAGTGCCGCCTTCAGATCCAGTTTCTGAATCTCCGCCTCCTGAACAAGCAGCGAGGAACATGCTAAGTACTAGTGCAAGTACTAGCAATAACCAATTTGTCTTTTTCATGTAGAAAATGACCTCCCCTAAAAATTTTCTGAATTTTGGTGTGGCGCTTTGTCCACATTACGAATTATACAAGTTTTCTAACTATTTTGCATTACCTTTTTTTAATAAAAATTACACAAAGCCTGATATTATTACGTTTGCGTAACACAAAACAAGACTAATTACCTAGTTTAATTTACAAAAAATAAACTATTATATAATGGTTTAGGATAATATTTGACTACTTTATGATATGAAACTATTCACGGAATCAATTCTTAGTACAAAGTAAAAAGGAGATATGTCAGAAGACATATCTCCCCTCTATTCTTCATTGTTTACCTTCAATAAATGCATATTTGTACGTATAATCAGGACCCATTGGGTTTGCGGTTACATTTTTCACGTACGGTTTCCAAAGCTGTGCCCTTGCTCGTTGGTAGAGGGGTGCAAGCACCGCATCTTCTTTAATGAGCAATTTCTCGGCTTCTAAAAATGTCTCGAAGCGCTCAACCGGCTTTAATGCAAGCTCTGTAGCTGCTTGTTCAATTAATTGATCATATTTTTCGCTTGAATAGCCTGTTTTATTATTTGCCTGATTCGTAACCCAAATGTTTAAAAATGTGTTCGGGTCGATATAGTCAGGGCCCCAACCGTAATTCTGCAGGTCATAATCCATATTCTTATCTCTCTCTAGACGAATTTGAAATGGTACGCTCTCTACATTGACTGTTAATCCTTCCAGTTGTTCAAGTTGGTCTTTTACATAAGCATCAAGGTTTTGCGCAACCTCTGTGTCGCCACCTAGATATCCAAGCTCCGCTTCTTCAATGCCTAGTTCTTCTTTTGCTTGAGCCCACAGCTCATTTGCTTTTGCTACATTTGTTTCAATAAGGCTTCCGTTGATTTCACGGAAGTCTTCTCCAGATTCAGGGTGTTTAACGAAATTCCCTGGAACAATGCCCCCAGCAGGGATGGATCCGTTATTTAATATAACGTCTACCATAGCCTGACGGTCGATCACCATCTGAATCGCCTTACGCGCATTTTTGTTAGCCAGTATTTCATTTTCCTGGTTCATCTTAAGAAAAAATGTTGTCGGTTCTTCTTCCACCTTAAATTCTTCTGAGGATCGATATTCATCCACGAATTCTGAGGATAGATTCACCCGGTCAACTTCCCCTGTTTGATATAAATTAACGGCTGCTGACGTTTCTTTTACAACACTTACGTTAATCTGATCTAGTTTAACCGCATCTGCATCCCAGTAGTCTTCATTTTTTTCTACTGTCCAGCCTTCCCCATGATTCCACTCAGTCATGATGAAAGGTCCGTTTGAAAGCAATGCATCTGCTTCCATCGCATAATTTTCACCTTGTTCTTTAACGAATTTTTCGTTGAGCGGCAAGAATGTACCGAACGTTGTCATCGATTCGAAATAAGGTGTAGGCTGCTCTAACGTAACTTCAAATGTAAAATCATCGACAGCCTTTACCCCTAGTTTATCAACAGGGACTTCCCCTTTTGAAACAGCTGTTGCGTTTTTAATCACGCCCCCATCATATAGGGACCGTATTCAGATCCTGTTTCTGGATCAACCGCACGCTGCCAGGCAAAAACAAAGTCATGTGCCGTAACAGGGTCTCCATTAGACCATGTAGCATCGTCACGTAAATGAAACGTCCATACTAAGCCGTCATCACTTACCTCATGCTCCATCGCAATTCCAGGTTCTGGCTCACCGCCTTCTCCAAGGCGATATAGTCCATCCTTTGTTGATCCTAACCACTGGGATGCCAGGGCGTCTATCGTTAGAGATGAATCCATTGACGGAATCTCTGCAGTGTCAATCAGATTTAATACCTGCTTACTAGATTCTGAACCTTCTCCATCACTGCTGCTTTCAGAACTAGTCTCAGAGCCTCCCCCGTTACAAGCGGACAGGAAAATACTAAGAACTAGTGCCAATGCTAACAGTAACCAATTTGTTCTTTTCATGTAAATCATTCCTCCATCTTTTATGTACATTTTTTCCAACGTTTACAATTATACAAATTTTAGCACAACTTTGCACCCCCTGTAATTAGATTACATCCACCCTAAAGCGTACATTTTAAAGCAAAAACATGCTATAATATGTAGGAGTTTTCCCGGAAAGGTGTGAACGACATGGCCATTGTCCGAAGCAAATGGACAATCGTTATCTTGAATTTTTTCCTATGTATTCTGCTCTTTGTATTTTGGGCGCCCGCCCAGGACCTCCTTAATTTCATTAATTTATTATTTTATATAGCTTATGTTTATTTATTTATTGGATTGATTTTATGGGTTGTTCGTGGTGGATTCTTCGATGGAATCACTTACAGCATGCGGAGGTTCACGAACCGTATGTCGAAGAATAAGGACTATCTCGATGAATGGGAGGATCGACCTCTACCTTCTGAGATGGTTCATCGTTCATGGTCTCGTTTCTTTATGTTCCAAGGGGTAATCTTATGTATCGGGTTGGCCGCTTTGCTAGCTGTTTATTACAATTAGTAATTAAACTTGCAAGCGGAGAAAGACTCTTCTATAATTTTCTAAAAGCTATTTAATACAACTCAATCGCGACGATAATTTTATTCTATTTTATAAGAGAAACTGTGGTTAGCTGAGAGCAGTGAAGCTGGATAAAATGAAATTGGGGCTTTGGAGCAGATTTACGTAATTCGGCGACAACGAATTTGAGCTGACTTTTTTAGGAAAAGTGTGCTAGGCGCCTTGAAAGACATTGTTGTCTTAGTGGCTTGCTTCAGGCATTTTAAAAAGTAATAAGGGTGGCACCGTGAAGCATGTGCCATGAAACCACAAAACATTTTAATAAAGAAGATAATCTTACATCCATTAAAGGCTCTTCAACACCTTTTGGAGCACAACCAATAAAGAAGTAAGAACAAGGAATTTTCTCCAAATAGTATGCAAATTTGGAAAACTCGCCTGTTGATGCACTAACTAGTGGTTTCATTTGCAATATCGATGAAAAGAAAGTTTCCAAGCATAATAAACCTTTTGCCAATGAAACATGGATTCGACTGTAAACCCTTGCTTTATGATTAAAAATTCGGATATAATAAAATAAAATTTTATATCACAGTGATGAAAAAGATAGAGTACAATTACCCTCTGGACTTTTAGAGAACTTGTGGCTGGTGGAAACAAGTACCAAGGTAATTTGGAATTGGGCTTTGGAGCTATAATTGATCAAGTGATCTCGCCAAAATGGGTGAGATAAATAGGGTGGCACCGCGAAACATTCGTCCCTTCCAATTATGGAAGGGACGGGTGTTTTTTTATTTAAAAACTAAAACAAGAGGTGAAGAAAATGAAAACGATTTTTTCAGGCATTCAACCTAGTGGTACGTTAACATTAGGGAATTATTTGGGGGCGTTGAAGCATTTTGTTGACTTACAGGATGATTACAACTGTTATTTCTGTGTAGTAGATGAACATGCCATTACGGTCCCTCAAGACCGTCTTCAGCTGAGGCAAAATATTCGATCTTTGTCGGCTTTGTACATTGCTTCAGGGATTGATGTAAGCAAATCAACCTTATTCATTCAATCCGAGGTCCCTGAGCATACGCAACTAGGATGGATGCTGCAATGTGTCAGTTACATTGGAGAACTTGAGAGGATGACACAATTCAAGGATAAATCCCAAGGAGGTAAGGAAGGGGTCACTTCAGGCCTATTAACCTATCCCCCTTTGATGGCTGCTGATATCCTTTTATATAAAACGGATATTGTACCTGTAGGAGAAGATCAAAAGCAGCATCTAGAATTGACTAGAAACTTAGCTCAACGATTTAACAATAAATATAATGATATCTTTACTGTACCAGAGGTCAGTATACCTAAAGTCGGAGCCCGTATCATGTCACTTCAAGAACCAACTAAAAAAATGAGTAAATCTGATGCTAACCAAAAAGCATTTATCTCCATGCTTGATGATGAGAAGAAAATTTTGAAGAAAATCAAAAGTGCTGTGACGGATTCTGAGGGTATTGTGAAATACGATAAGGAAAATAAACCAGGTGTAGCCAACTTGCTCACCATTTATTCCATTTGCTCCGGTATTTCTGTTGAGGATTTAGAGAAAAAATACCAGGATACTGGATATGGAGTATTCAAAGAGGATGTGGCTCAAGCTGTTATCGCAACGTTAAAACCCATCCAAGAACGATATGATCAACTCATCGAATCAGAGGAATTGGATGATATGCTGGATCAAGGAGCCGAACATGCTAGCTTCCAAGCAAATAAGATGCTAAATAAAGCCAAGAAAGCTATGGGGTTAGGACGTGTCAAAAAAAATAAGTGACAAGGCAGGTTCTCCCTCTTTGAAGCGGAAAGTTTCTGCCCAAACTTGAGATCATTCTACCCTAATTTGCAATGATTCGGACGAAATCGGACGGTTTCTGACAAATTTTTAAAAGATTCTAACCAAAAGGCCTATGATTCTGACTAAATGCGAGAGGATTCTGTCCAAACACATGCTTTCATTAGTCAAGTGGCAAAAGCCAGAATTGAGGTTAACCTCAATTCTGGCTTTTAATATGTTTGGCTGCCTTTTGGTTTTCCCCTTCCCAAATAGTTTCGAAAAAAGGCTGCCCTTTAATAAGTTTTCCACATAATTCTTCATGGTGTATACTCCAGCCATGAGCTGCACCATAGTACAGACGCTCCCATGCTTCTTCATTCGTTAATTCTTTTATAAAACGGTATTCAGCGGGGTTCCATTCTGTTAGCCAATAACGAACTTCCTCCGGATAATCCGAATGTTTCAACTGATCAAGTGCCATCATTAACAGCTGTTTCAATTGTCTCTCTCTTCTTGTTAACCCTGCCATTTTTTCTGGTTCTAATGAAAGAATATGGTATTCTTTAGTCACTGGTTCTTCCATTCTATAGGAAGCTGGTTTTTTACCATGAACCATTTCAAATACAAGTCGTTCCTGGCGTGGAATCAATCTGCTTTTTTTAACAGGTAACGTGTAACCTAGTGTATCAAACACAAGTACATCCTGTCCGTTAGTCACGACAGCGGCGTATTCAATCGTATGTCGTTCTTGATTTTTCTTCATATAAGTTCTTTTTTGTACATCTTGCAGTAATGACATCGGTAAATCCTGTAAATCATTTTGAATACATTCAAAAAGCTGATCTTCAATAAGTAATAATGGAATTTGATCAACGATCTCTATTCCATCCTCTTTCCGCCACTCGTGAAACCTGCAAACATTGTAGCCATTCTCTTCTCCTTCAAACCAGTTAACCCATAAATCGTGCATATATAACATCGTGCACCCTCACTTTCTAACAGTGATCTCTTTAGGTTACATTATGACCAATACTGGCTTTTTTATTCTTTGAATCCATTATTTAGTAAAGGAATCACTCATTAATAAGAGTGCAACAGATATAAACAGGATCCCAAGGGGGAATAAATAGCATTCCGGACGGGACTTGATAAATAGTAAAAATTCTATCCAGCCTAATCCTGCAGGAATAAGGTTTAAATAGGTGATCGTTACTGTTCCGCCTGCCACAGAGAATCCAAAGCCTGTTAAAAATAATAGCCACCGTACCATTGCTTGTCCTCCCGGTCTTGTCCCTTTCTTTATTTTATGAGAATGTGAGTGTGGACATGCCTTTCATTAATCGGGGAATTCATACATAATTCCCCCTTTACTTACACTGAAAATACAGGTAAATTTAATAGAGGAGCTTTCAGATAGAAAGGATGATATATATGACAGCTAAGCGCTCCGTGCGTAGACGAAAGAGACGTTTACGTAAAAAGAGGCTGTTCGTAGCTGCGTTATTGCTTATTTTTATTACTACCCTGGGTTATTCAGGTTATCAATATATGATGGGTAAACAAGAGTCCCTGGGAAAGGTATCCGGGGAAGATGGTGAAGTTCAACTCGAAGAAATCTCAAGTAAATATAAAGAGGAATTTAAAGGTGTCGACAATCACGATGGAAAAACAAATGTTTTGCTATTAGGTGTTGATCAACGCGGCAGTGAAACCCCCCGCTCAGACACAATTATGATCGCACAATATGACCCTGAGAATGAAAGTGCGAAACTCGTCTCGATTATGAGAGATACTTACGTTAATATTCCAGGTCATGGATACAACAAGATTAATGCTGCATTCGCCTTTGGCGGACCTGAACTATTACGGCAAACGATCGCTGAGAATTTCGGTGTTGAAACAGAATATTATGCCATCATTGACTTTACTGGTTTTACACATATTGTGAATACGTTAGCTCCAAATGGTTTAAAGGTTGACGTAGAGAAAGACATGAAATATAACGGTGGAGAAGATACGAACATCAACTTAGAGGCAGGCACACAAAGGCTAAACGGTGATGAACTTCTTGGCTATGCGAGGTACCGTAGTGATGCAAGAGGTGATTTTGCTCGTGTAGAAAGACAACAAAAGGTTATTAAACTATTAAAAGATGAACTTCTGTCGTTTAGTGGTGTGTTGAAAGCACCTCGTTTAATTGGAACGATTCAGCCTTATGTTGATACGAATATGGGAAGCGGTAAAATCTTAACTCTTGGAAAAGATTTTATCTTAAATCCTCCAAAAGATATTGAGACGCTAAGTATTCCTACAGACGATAATGTACAGAATCTGCGTAAACCCTATCCTATTGGGCTGGTGTTAGCGCACAACGAGCAGGAAACCGCACAAACGATTCAGGAATTCCTGGAATAGAAAAACAATGCTAGCTCCTTGGAAAAATACGAAATAAAAAATCCCGATGCCACTCCGGCATCGGGATTTTTTTAATCATTAAACTTTTGAAAAATTAGAGACGCATTATGACCACCAAAGCCTAGAGAATTACTCATCACGATGTTTAACACCTTTTCTCTCGCTTCATTTGGTACATAATCCAAGTCACACTCAGGATCAGGGGTCTCATAATTGATTGTTGGCGGCATAATTCCTTCATTTATTGCTTTTAATGAGATAATTGCTTCGATCGCACCTGCAGCCCCTAACAAGTGTCCTGTCATTGATTTTGTTGATGAAATCGCCAAATTGTATGCATGGTCCTTAAATACAGACTTGGCAGCAATGGTCTCAAACTTATCATTGAGATCTGTAGATGTACCATGCGCATTTACATAATCGACTTGTTCAGGCTCAACGCCAGCATCGCCCAGTGCTTGATTCATTGCACGAGAAGCGCCTTCTCCTTCTGGTGCAGGTGAAGTAATATGATGGGCATCCCCAGTTGAACCATAACCTGTCAACTCACCGTATATTTTTGCTCCACGTTGTTTAGCTGATTCAAGTGTCTCCATGACAAGGATGCCTGCTCCTTCACCCATTACGAAGCCATCTCTATTCTGGTCAAACGGGCGACTCGCTGTATTTGGGTTTTCATTTAATGAAAGTGCTCGTGCTGCAGCAAACCCAGCAAATGACATTTTATTCATAGGGGCTTCTGTCCCACCTGCAATCATAACATCGGCATCTCCACGCTCAAGCACTCTGAATGCATCTCCAATGGAGTTTGCCCCTGAAGCACAAGCTGTGACCGTACAGGAGTTAATCCCTTTGGCTCCTAAAGAAATGGAAACCTGTCCGGCTGCCATATCTGGAATCATCATCGGGATAAAGAATGGACTGACACGACGATAGCCTTTCTTCTGAAAGGTTTCAAATTGAGACTCATATGTTCCCATGCCGCCAATTCCAGATCCAATCCACACCCCTGTTCTTGGGGCATTCTCTTCATTGATTTCTAAGCCCGCATCCTCTACGGCCATAAGGGAAGCTGCCATTGCGTATTGAACAAAAGGATCCATACGGCGCACATCTTTACGATCAATATACAAAGAAGGGTCAAAATCCTTTAATTCAGCTGCTACACTGACAGGATAATCCTCTTTGTTCACTTTCGTAATTTCACCAACTCCTGATTTTCCTGCTTTAATATTTTTCCACATTTCATCGACTGTATTACCTACTGGAGTGACTGCTCCCATGCCGGTAATGACGACACGACGTTTATCCATTACTATATTCCTCCTTGATTACTTACCCCACTTGAGTGCAACGGCGCCCCAAGTAAGTCCGCCACCAAATCCTACAAGTACGACAAGATCATTTTCTTTTATTTTACCTGCTTTTACGTCTTCTGACAAAGCAAGTGGAATCGAAGCGGAAGATGTATTTCCATACCTCTTCACAGATGTAGCCATTTTCTCTTCTGGAACACCAAGTCTTTGTCTCGCTGCTTCCATAATACGAATATTCGCTTGATGAGGGATCAAATAATCCACATCTTGCTCATTTAGCCCTATTTTCTTAATGACATTCACAGACGACTCAGGCATCTGTCTAACTGCAAATTTGAAAACTTCTCTCCCATTCATATAGAGGAAGTCATCTTCTTTATCTTGGTACAAATGAGGTCCGCCACTACCGTCAGAGCCTAACTCAAAAGATAGAATTCCTTTTCCATCACTTACTGGTGCTACTATCGCGGCACCAGCTGCATCACCAAAAAGGACGCACGTGTTACGGTCTTCCCAATTAGTAATTTTAGAAAGCTTTTCAACACCTACAACGAGAATGTTCTTATAGGCGCCATTTTCAATAAACTGTTTTGCCGTAATGAGACCATACATAAAACCAGCACAAGCAGCACCTACATCCATGGATGCTGCTTTCTTTGCACCTAGGCGATGCTGCAGCATGTTAGATACGGATGGAAAAGGTTGATCAGGTGTAACCGTAGCTACTACAATCATGTCCAATTCCTCTGCTTTAACACCTGCATCCTCAAGCGCATTCTCAGCTGCGTGGAAAGCCATATCAGATGTGTCCATATCATCAGAGGCAATTCTTCTCTCCTCAATTCCCGTACGCGTGCGAATCCACTCATCACTCGTATCGACAATTTTCTCTAAATCCTGGTTTGTCAGTACCTTTTCTGGTACGTAATGACCCGTTCCGATGATTCCAGCATTCATATGTTCATCCCCTTAAAGGTAAAATCTTATAGTGACTGTTCAAAAAGTTGCCAAAATAGAAGGTCGACAAGATCGCCACGACACGCGAGCAACGTCGACACTAGCACGTCTTGTGCGTCGAAAAAAAGGTCGAGCAAACGCTCCTCAAAGCAGGTCAATGAGGAGATTGTCTTTTACCATTTGGTGACTTTTTGAACAACCTCTTATATCAAATATTATGACTTGGTACTAATTTTAATTCATATCTATTTTTTCTGCAAGTAAACAAAGTCTGTGTACGTAGGCATCTTAATCCCACATCCGAGCGTTTTTCCGCATATCGTAAAAAAGGAGGTGATTATAAATGAAGAAAGAAACTCCTTCGTCCTTTGATTCCTTTATGTGGGGAGAAAGACCTGAATCAAGTACACCTGCAGAAACGGAAAATAAAGCAGAAACAGAAGATAATGCTGATTGGTCCACTATTATAAAGGAAGTTCAGCATACTTGGGTTGCCGTATCCCCCTTGGTACAACCGCTTCTTAAAAAATTCAAGAAATAAGGAAAAGCTCAGAAGCATGCAGCTTCTGAGCTTTACTGATTAGGAAGTTGACCCGTTTCTTTGTACCTTTTTACAGTCTTCTTCATTGTAGCCTGAAAACTTTCGGGAACCATTGGACTATATTTGCCCATTTCTATTGCACCTTCCTGAAAATCAAAACTAATTGCCTTACCAGGTAACTCTCCGGCCAAAAATTTCTCCATCGTAATATTATAAACACGGTCAACACGTTGCACTGTGCTAGTCAGGACAGTATTGTTCGCAACGAAGGACTGATCTGATACGTAGCCAATCCCATAATGTCCGTCGTCTTGAATTTCGCGAATCAATGGTATATTAAAAATATCACCCGCCGGATAAAACACATCTGCCCCCTTTGCTTCAATCCGGTTGTACAGTTCAATCGCCCTCTCCGTGTCTTCCCAGTTATTTGTATAGGTAATATCAATTTCAACTTCTGGATTTTGGAATTTAGCGCCTTCATAGAATCCTTCGACCTCAGGCTGCCACTGAAAAGCTGCTATTAATCCAATTTTATTGGTTTCTGTCATTTCTCCCGCAACCATACCGGCAAAGAAGCCCATGGCATTTGCGCTGAAGTTTAAACTTGTAACATTATCAGCCGAAAACTGGCCATTGAAATATATAAAATGAACATCCGGATAGGATTGATGAAAATCTTGAAAGTAACTGCCATATACATTCCCATGACCGAAAATAACATTTACCCCTTTATTGACAAGCTCAACAACAGCTTGAGCTGTTTGCGATTCGGTCTTTACTCCCTCTTTAAAGTACACATCTACTCCAAAGTCCTTTTGAATAGACTGTAGACCTTTGTAGCCCTGTTGTCCCCACGCTTGATCGTGGATAGTAGTTTCAACAAGCATTCCTACTTTATCAGTCTGGCCTGATGCAAATGGCTGCTGACAACCCGATAGCAGCATAAGTGTGATTAGAATCAAAATATAAAAAGTTTTCACCCGAAGCACTCCTATTAACCTTCATTCACCCCTTTTATTTTACATGTTTCTCTACAGGAAAGTAAATGTGTAGATGTGCTTACAAGGTAAAATTATCCACTTCCCCTCTAAACTTTTGATAGGTGTGCCATACATTCTCAAGATGACCTTTGTCCGTTTCACCTCGGGAAAAACGCTGGTCATTTAGGCGAAAAACATCTCCATCACTCACATATTTAAATATTTCACTAATAAAATCCTCTACATAAACTGCCTGGGATTTTACTACCCAATCACGAAAATCTTCATAAGTGTCTGCTTGGATATCCATCCATTCCCCATAAAGTTGAGGGAGTTCGACACATAACCTGTTTGAGGTACGTCCATTAGGACAAATTTCGATCATATCATTATAAATATAAAGCCGTTGGTCTTCATCAGATTGTTGGCTATGATTTTCACGATCTTCTCCTGAGTTAAAATGCTGAAAGTTACTATTTCGACCCACATTCATATACAAAAGTTCCTTAACCTGTGTATCGATTTTGTCTATTCCTACTACTGCCTTGCCCTCTTGAAGTAAATATTGAATACAGTGATATCCAATCCAGTGAAAACAATTATATATAACTGAAGCCATATCTGTTTCCCCCTTTTCATCTCACATTTTATTCGTAAACAGCTTGCCCCATGCTGAATCAAGCGATTTCATATTTATTTTTCATGAGAACTCTGGTAGAATGAATAAAGAATGTGTGAAAATGAGGTGAATATCCATGCGGATTGTTATGACGATAGTATGGGCCTTCTTGTTAAGCCTAATGACAGCATATGTCATCAGTAATATGACTGGAGCAGATTATTCCTTCGTTCAAGTAATAGTTATGACCATTTTGTTCGGTGGTACCACTATTGTGCTTGGTGAAGGAGTTATTAAAGAAGAAGCCTAATATTCGGGGAAAACGCTGCTACTTATGTATTTCGTAATTAGCAGCGTTTTTTTGTTGCAATAGTGTAGGGCATCATTTGTCCTATACGTCTATAGTTAATAAGGAATAGCAGCCTATTCGCTATTTTTCTGTTCATGAAGGGGGAATACATACAATGCAGGAGTTTTGGTTGTTAATTAAGTATTTATTTTTAGGATTATTCCAAGGAATCACAGAACCTATCCCGATATCCTCAAGCGGGCATTTGGTCATCTTACAGTCGTTAATGAACCTGGAACTCGAAGGTCTTGAATTTCTAGTTCTTGTAAATTTCGGATCACTAATAGCTGTCCTTGTGATTTATTATGACGATATTATTCGTTTATTAAAAAATAGTGTCGGCTACCTAATCTCTAAAGATGACAGACAGAAGGACGATTTTGAGTTTGTATTATATTTACTCATTGGTACCGTGCCAGCAGGGGTGCTGGGGTTATTATTTAAGGATTTTTTCGAACAGCTTGAATACGTTGAAACCGTTGCTGTTGCTCTAATTATTACTGGGATTGCATTGTGGATTATTCGTAATATCCGTGGCAGTAAAGGAGAAGGAATGCTAACATGGAAAGATGCGGTTATTGTAGGCCTGGCCCAGGCTGTCGCATTAATTCCGGGCATCAGCCGTTCAGGAGCTACCATTGTAGCGGCTATGCTTCTCGGAATGAAGCAGCAAACAGCCCTGCGCTTCTCGTTCCTGCTTTATATACCAGTAAGTTTAGGAACGATGCTTCTGTCGGTAGATGAATTGCTGGCAGACGATTTATCAACACTCTGGTTACCTTATCTGTTCGCGTTTATTGCTTCTGTCTTTGCTTCTTACTTTTCACTGAAATGGTTTATGAATATTATGGAACGAGGAAATTTGAAATACTTTGCCTTCTATTGCTTCATTGTCGGAGGACTTGTATTGTTTTTCCTTTAAGTCAGGATATAATACGTTAAACGCCCTAACCAGCTTCTTTAGTTGAGGCCACTGAAAAACTGCGTGCTTTTCAGTCGCAAGGCATTTAATGAGGTCCTTGTCTAGTTGGGGAAGCTTTTGCTTATTTAACTTGTCTTATGCACGATTTAAAGCTATATATGCGTATTTACATTCCCGTTCATTTATGCCTACTTCTTGAAGCTCATGAGGCGATTCATACTCTGGTTTAACTTAAAAATGGCTTCCGACTTTGGATGATATCCAAAGTCGGAAGCCATTTTAATTGTCCCATCGACCCTATATTGAAATATTCGTCAGTTCTTAAGTGGCCTTAGTTAGACCGTTTCTTTGGTGAAGCTATAAAATTATGATGGTAATGCATTTTTATGAAATAAAGGCAGCCTTACCATTGCCTGACCTCTTTATCCACCACTAACTGGAGGAATAAATGCGATCACATCACCCTCCCCTATCTTCTGCTGATTATCTGCATACTCTTCGTTTACTGCAGTCATTGCTTCATTAAGTCGATCCAACTGAAACTGCTTCCCTATATATTCTTTTACTTCGCTAACTGTTTTTCCAGTCACGTCTAACTCCAAACTTTCTTGTCCGACTTTCTCTTGTAATCCGGCAAAAAATAGAATACGATTCATTTCATATCCTCCTTCTTTGGTGAGCCTTCTGGGTATGCTTTCTGTTCCTTCTGATCGCCGATCCATGCTTCCCCATCCTCCCAGTTTTCCTTTTTCCAAATGGGTACGATCTCTTTAATTCGCTCTATGGCATAACGACTCGCATCATAAGAATCAGCTCGATGCGGGGTGGAAACAGCAATGACTACAGCGATGTCTTCTATTTCTAAACGACCGATCCGGTGTGCGATGGCTGTTTTAGTATCCGGCCAGCGTTCCTCTATTTCCTGACCAAGCTGTTCAAGCTTTTTCTCAGCCATTGGGCGATAAGCTTGATACTCTAAATGAAGTGTTCGTTTTCCATATGTAAATTCCCTTACAGTACCTATGAATGTGTTAATCGCGCCAGCCTCACGCCTTGAGACGAGTTTAACAACTTCTTCGATAGAAATCGGGTGATCTGTAATCCAAAATTGCTTACTCATCGGCCTCTCTCCCCTTCATGATGCTATATATGTTTTTAATCGAATGCTTCCTTTCGTTCATCGTAAAAACGGGTACGTCAACATGTTTCACCCATTCCAAGTTCCACGTTAACACAAACGCAACTTGCTCTAAATCCAATAATTGCACATCTGATTCCTCTTTTAAAATAACTGCTTTCTTATAGGCTTCCTTTTTAAAACCTTCTATGACAATTAGATCTGGTTCAAATGATTGATAAAGTTCAACTAATCGCTGCAATGGGGGACTTTGTTTATGATTGTATTCTAACTGAAAGGTATCTGCACTATCTACACCTGTTAAAAACGATCCGGCCTTTTGTAAACGGTAGCTATCAGTCTGGTCATGCATCGGTTCAAGAGGCTGCTTATGACCATGGTGTTTGATCGTTGCGACTTGATCACCAATCGATGAGCCATATTCAATTAGATCACATAACACAGTCGTTTTCCCGCTATTTTTATAGCCCACAATTTGAAAAATGGGTGCTTGCATCATGATCCTATCATCCTTTACTAAAGGAATTATGAAAAAACCCCCGCCATCTTATGGGCAGGGGAACTCCATGTTGTTTAGGAAATTATAAAATATTTCCCCATGGATAAGCTTACATGAAGTTAGTCACATCCAGCTCCAGCGCGCAAGACTAGTCAATCGCCGCCGTGGGCCCACGTGGGGTAGTTCGGCGTTGGCACAGGACGTGCCCCGTTAACCGAACTTCCTTTAGTCGAACTTCCTCTGTCGTGTCTATCAGGGCGCTTGCGCTTTTGCTCTTAATCAATCCGGTATGCCGAGAGCAATTTTAGCATAGCGGCTCATCCGGTCTTTCGTCCATGGTGGATTCCAAACAATATTGACAGTGATTTCATTTACTTCTGGAAGATCAGCAACTACGCGTTTAACATCTTGTTCAATATGGCCTGCTAATGGGCAACCCATTGCCGTTAATGTCATTGTTACTGTTGTATTACCGTTATCATCCATATCGGCTCCGTAGACGAGGCCAAGATTAACGATATCGATACCCAGTTCAGGGTCAATAACATTTTCTAGGGCACCCATGATATTTTCTTCAAGTGCAGTATCCACAAATATTTCCTCCTTCACACTTTAGTACAACTCTATTATAAACAAATTTCTTCCGATATTAAACCTCTAAGCCTTGGCTAAAGGACAATTTCAATCCAATTCACCATTTCTTTAATGGCAAAACGACTCACCTTATGGTCCCTGCCTACTTCACGAAGGAAGCGAATGTTCTCTGGATTTTTATAATATTCAATTGCCTGATTGTAAAAATCATAGGAATGATCGAATGGAACGACGGGATCTGCATCACCATGCCAGAAGAATAACGGCCGTTCCTGCAGCTTATCCATTTGCATCGATAAATCGCCAGCTTCTAGTGAGTCGTATAAGCGGTTTAGCTCTTCTTTACTAATAGGAAGCTCGATGCCCGTCATCTCAACATCTTTAATTAATTTTTTGGCAAAATCAACAGGCTTCGGTGATCCCATCATAACAGCAGCGGTTTGAATCCAAGGATACATTGTTAACGCTGCACTCGTTGTGACACCGCCCATCGACGTCCCACCAACTCCAAAACGTCGGTCTTTGACTAGATTGCGACGGTCAAGGTCCTCTTTTATATCCTTGAGATCTTTTAAATTTTGATTCACTATATCCCAAAATTTAAAGTTTAATTCTCTCTTAGTAAGTTGTGCTTCTTCTCTATCTCCATGATACAAACTGTCAGGTAAAATGACACGGTATCCTTTTTCAGCAAGCAAATAAGCTTGCGGCAAGTTGTGTTCTTTGGCTGAAGTAAATCCGTGAAAATATGTAAACACAGGAAGCGCTTTGTCCTTTTTCTCATCTTCTACAATAACTAGTACAGGGATGTCATTAAACTTCTCTCGATAGATGCCAATCATATACTCGAATCCTTTCTACTATCCAAGCTTTACTTTCGTTTAACATGTCTCTAACATTTGTTGTGTAGTATAATCGTAACACTGCTTCTATTAATTTGGAAAGTATTAGGTTTTCATGGTAGTATTTCTTTACATAAAGCCTTTATACCCGCTAAACTTAATGATATATAAATGAGGTGAAGGATATGAAAAAACAACATTTAATTGCACTTGACTTAGACGGAACATTACTAACAGATGGGAAAACAATCAGTCCTGAAACGAAGGCAATGGTGTTAACCGCGATTGAACACGGGCATATTGTGTCCATTGCCACTGGCCGCCCGCACCGGGCCAGCATTGATTTTTATAATGAACTCGGGTTAGACACCCCGATGGTAAACTTTAACGGGGCATTAATCCACCACCCCAAGGATGAACGCTGGGATGCCTTGCATTCTCCGTTATCCATCCGCATCGCCCGTAAAATTATTCATACTTGCCAGGAACTTGGTGTGAAAAATATTTTAGCCGAAGTAATGGATGACATTTATTTGGACCGCCATGATGAAGAGATCATGGAAATTTTCCATACGACAGATAATAACCCAGTAACAATCGGTGGTCTGAGGCAGAACTTAACAGAAGACCCAACTTCCCTGCTTATCCACCCTGAAGAAGGTCAAATTCAGGCACTACGTGAAGAATTGGATACACATGCCTCACTGATTGAACATAGAAAATGGGGTGCACCATGGCACGTGATTGAGATTGTCCGAGCTGGCATGAATAAGGCGGTTGGTTTAGAAAAAATTGCTCACTATTATCATATCCCGAAAGAACGGATTATTGCATTTGGTGATGAGGATAATGATTTCGAAATGATTGAATATGCCGGGGTCGGTGTAGCGATGGGCAATGCGATTGATGAACTTAAGGATAGAGCTAATTATGTAGCCGACACAAATGAGAACAATGGGATTGCTGGATTTTTAGCTGAATACCTCCAACTGAATACGAAGGCCATCTGAGTTAATTTTTACCGTGAGTAATCAGAGGTAAGTCAGCCATACTAAGCTTGGACGCGAAAGAAGCGTTCAGGCTTTTTTTAGTGACAGGAGGGCTTGTCATGGATAAGAAAAAGCAAAAGGATGAAAAACGCTGGGTAGAGGTTAAACCATTTGAAGAAAGTCAAATGGAGCCAAAGAGGCTGACTGATGCTAAGCGCAAAGAGATCGAAGCTGATCAGCATACTGTAGGAGGGTTTTAAAATGGAAAATTCCCTATTTAATAATGCAAAAAAAGCTGTGAGCCGCTTCACACAGAAAAACCGTGAAGGTGCGCATGCTACGAACCAACAAGATATGCAAGCAGCCAAGCAAGCGATTCAATCTGCATATAGCCAGTGTTCTCAAGAAGAGAAGCAACAGCTACAGCAGTTAGAACAGCAGCTTGATGCTGAACATCAAAACATGCGTTAATTTAAGCCATTAGGATCAGACCATTTTTTGGTCTGATCCTTTTTATCGTTCACTGTGTAGATACTAAGTTCTGTGAACTCCTTGCTATTCCCCAGGAAATAACAAATTAAAAAATTAATACGCTTCTTGCTTTCTTAGTTCCCGAAGTAAGTCTTCTAAAACTTTGCGCAATTGACCATTGTTTCCTTCGAGCATTCTAAAGTAAAGAGCACGTAATAGGTGTTTACAGTTATTAATGATAATATCTTCGTTCGGATTATCCCAGCTTTCACGTTCATAAAGCAGTGTTTCGATCCAGTCTTGCTGTTCATCAGGTTCAATCTTTTTGAACATAGTTAAAATGGCTGTAACCATTCTCTCTTCTTCATCGAACAAATAAGGCTGATCAATTAAAAATTGCTTACGAATAATCGGAAGCATTTGTTTTACTTCCTCTGATGTTATCTCATCACAAGCGGCCACACTATCTAATGCATCGGCAGCATGGGCCATTGCGTGGGCCCAGCCTTTCCCCTGGACATAGCCTCTATGGTCTGATTCTTGCTGCATGTATTTTTTTAAATTATCCCAAACCCTGTGAATCTCTTCTTCCTTAAGAAACGCTTTTTCCTGGTGTTTCTTCATGATGGGCGGGATTAACAGGACAGAGAAGCTTCTTTTAAAAACTGCATCCTCTTCCTTCTTAGACATACCAATTCGGTAAAATAAATAATTTTTATTTAAAACGGATTGAAGAATGTTCCTCAACTGTTCATTATTATAATGGCCTCGTTCAATAAAGGCTGTAAAGATCGTATGAATTAAATCATCACGAAGAACAGGATGAACAGAGCCAATCCTTTGAAGCATCAATGTTGTTAGTTCTTGCAGGCTTTTACCTTCAGGCAATACAAAATCATTTGCCTTTATCGGTTGCAGCACATCGATCAATTTGGTCTCCATTAAACCCCTCCCTAAAAGTGTATTCATTGTACCATACAGCATTATAAATAACGCAAACATTATGCTGTGAGTTTAGTCTATGATCATTTTCTGCTAAAATAGATGAGACAAGTAGTAGAGGAGGAACTTTGATGGCTATTAAAATTGAAGAAACACCAAATCCGAATGCACGTAAGTTTACCACAGACTCATTAATCTTCAGAGGGGATGGCAGCGTGTCTGTTATGCCTGGTCAAACGAGCGAACACGCTATTATGAATGAATTGATGGCACTTGATGGTGTAGATAATGTATTCGGCTTTCAAAATTTCATTACAATAAACAAATTACCAAATGCAGACTGGGAGGCACTTGCTCCTAAAGTAGAAGGCTTGCTTTCAGAAAACGGATATTAAAAGAACAAAAGCGCAAGCCCCCGGTAGACACGACAGAGGAAGTTCAACAAAAACCTGGTTCAAGGAAGTTCGGTTAAAAACGGCACGTCCTGTGCCAACACCGAACCCCCCACGTCCTGTGGGGCAACGGAGGCTATTGTCTAGTCTTTCGTGTCTTACGCGCTGGATCTGGATGTAGCTAACTTCATGTAAGCTTGCCCACAGAGAAATATTTTTATAATTTACAGACCACAACAAAAGGCTGAAATGTGAAGAGTCACATTTCAGCCTTTTTGCTACCCGTTTGAACCAAAGTTCTCTAAAGGAACGTAATTCATGTTGACGGGTTGACCATTCTCATCAAGCTGGTAAATAGTCATGACAAGTGCACCTTTATCAGGCAGTTTTTCTTTTGGTATGTCAATCTGTATGTCAAATGAGGACCACTCCGGTGCTGCCTTCTCCACTTGAACCCTCTTTTTATCAATAAGGATATTATGACCATTATCTACACTATAATAAAACGTGCCTTCATTTACACTGGCTTCTCCGGAAATCGAATAGTTCCCCTTCTCACCATCCAGCGTGAAGTTGCGAAATACCTCTTTGCCAATATCTGTACTCTGTCCTGTATGAGGTGATGTTTTTGTTTTGGGTTTTTGCCCTGATTCAGGACTATTTTTTGCCTCCACATCCTCTCCTACTGCAAATGATTTTGTCATTTGAAACGGATAGGATTCGAGAGGCTGATCATTGATGGTAGTGACTAAGAAAGTCATACGAGCCTCATATTGTCCATTCTCAAGCCTCTGTTTGACCTGTTCTTTTGCCTCAAGAACTTCTCCCGGTTGTAATTCCTTTGTCGTCAAGGCCTGGGCAAAAGCTTGCCCATCTGAATATTTGTACACTGTGTCCCCTGCTTCATTGACGATAGTAATTTCATACAATTGACTGGAATTAAACCCAAGAATAGCAGCTTCATCCGCGTCATTTGTCAATGAAAACTGAATATTCACTTGACTCTCTGAAGCCTTTACATTTGCATTAAACGTAAGCTGTTCAATGAAAGAAACGACATTATACTGAGGGTCAGAGTTACTTTCATTACTTTGTGTCTGTTCATCATTATTCATATCTCCATCTCCACCTGATGTTGGTTCCGATTTTGATTCTGAGCACGCTACTAACAATACAACCATTAGCCCTATCATAATAGGAAAAAATATTTTCAGCATCATCACTTCCTTTTTGTAGGCTCATCCTCATTATTATTTGTCATCTTTTCTAAAGAAACCAAATATGCCTGTGGTTTGCACAATATTCGTAAAGGCTTGTGGATCTACCTCTGTAATAATGTGCTGTAAATCATACAATTCATACCTGGTAATTACCATTACAAGCATATTCTTATCCTGCTGGGTAAATGCCCCTTTAGCAGGTAATGTAGTGATTCCTCTAACCATTTTTGCATGAATGGCTTTCTCCAAGTCCGCTGCTTTTGTTGTAATAATCATAGCCGTAAGCTTCTCATGACGGGTATGGACTGCATCAATAACTCGTGTCGTAACATAGAGAGTTAACAAAGTGTATAACGCATTTTCTGGCTCATACAAAAATCCGGCTACAGCAATAATCACACTGTTTATAAGTAGGAAGTAAATCCCGATCGGACGGTCTTTCATTCTTGATAAGATCATCGCAACAATATCCAGGCCACCTGTAGAAGCACCCCATTTAAGTGTGATCCCCACACCAATACCGCCAATGACGCCGCCGAATACCGCATTTAATATAATATCTTCTGACAGCTGCTGCACGGGAATAAGTCCAAGAAAAAGCGTTGTAAATACAACAGAGATGACACTATAAACGGTAAATCCTCTTCCAACTTTAAACCAGCCTAGTACCGCAACAGGAATATTAAGTATGAATAAAAGCAAACCTGTACTCACACCTGGCACATGTAAAATATCTTGAAAAATACTAGTTAATAACTGAGCAACCCCAGTGAATCCACTAGCATACACATTTGCTTCAATTAAAAATAAGTTTAGAGAAGCTGCATTTAATACTGCTCCAAAAATTACAATGAATATTCGTTTGAATTCAAATGAAAACATAGCTACCTCCTTTTTACAACTCTCTTTATATAGCACTATTCTTTTTTTATCACCGGTACCTTGCAAAATCAAGCCTTTTATTTATGGATTCCCATAAACAGGCCACAATAATCCTTTCTTTTGTGAAGGAAATTGTTTTGACTAACGATCCTCTTAAGCCTAAACTTAATATATACAAAATAAAGGAATGTAGGTGAGAATGATGAGTGTACAAATTCTATGCGACTCCGCTAGTGACTTATCAGAGGAAACATTACATAAATATAACCTGGAGCGGGTTTCGTTAAGTGTGACTATTGACAACCAGGAATATGAAGACGGCAAGACCATTACACCAAAGCAAGTGTACAAACTAATGAGAGATGGTAAAGCTCCTAAAACTTCACAGGTTTCTCATAAAACCTTCCGTGACACCTTCACAAGTCATGTAGAAAATAATCAAGCCTTTATTTATTTTTCCGTCTCATCAGAACTTTCAGGAACATACCAGACAGCTAAGATGGTCGAACAAGAGATAAAGGAAGACAACCCTGATGCTCAGTTTAATGTGATTGATACAAAGGCTGCCTCCCTAGGCTGTGGTCTTATTGCAATAAAGGCTGCTGAATTAGCAAGAAGTGGGGCGTCTTTCGATGAAATCATCGAAATAGGAACCTACTATGCCGAGCATATGGAGCATATTTTCACAGTTGACGACCTCGAATATTTGCATCGCGGAGGACGAGTGAGCAAAACTGCCGCCTTTGTCGGAAGCCTCTTAAAAATAAAACCACTGCTTCATGTAGAGGATGGCAAATTAGTCCCACTTGAAAAAATCCGTGGTTCTAAAAAGGTCCTTAAACGGATGGTTGAAGTGACGCAGGAAAGAGGCCAGGCACTGGAACAACAGCGAATCGCGATCAGTCATGGGGACGATCTTGAGACAGCTGAAAAGCTCGCTGACATGATAAGAACGGAATGTGGGACAACGGACATTTATATTGATATGATTGGTTCAGCTATTGGCGCCCATGCCGGGCCCGGCACGATCGCTTTATTCTTTTTGAATAAATCTCCTAAATAGAAAATAATTGATATCATAGAAAGAAGCATGGACTATTTTAGTCCTATGCTTCTTTTTACTTGGTGCAAGATCATGTAACAGCCCCATGTCCCCTATTCTATTGATCACTCCGCCTGTTCTTTATGCTAATAGTAATGACACTACCTACAAACAAAAGCATAACTCCGCCTACAAAAGCAATAAATGACCAGTTGTATCCTTGGTCCGGTTCAATAACAAATACATCAGCTGTTTCCCGTTCCATTCCAAGCTTGTAAATCCCATCATCCGATTGGCGAACAAGTCCATCTTGTAAAAGTCCTCGCATTTGTCTATCATCAGGTAAATCTGTCAGCTCAGCCGTTTGGGTTTCAGTCCCGTTATTAATGGCAACAATCATTGTTTCATCGTTATAAGTTCGTTTAAAAACGGCAAGCCCGTCCTGATTATGAAGTTCTTCGAAATCCCCTCTTGTTAAGGCAGGGAATTCATTTCGTATAGAATTTAGCTTTCCAATTCGCTGATTAAGTTTCTCGTTTTGTGCTTTAAAGTCCATCATTTTGCGATTAGCTGGGGGCTCAGCACCATCAAGCGGAATCTCTGATCCATAATAAATCATTGGGATACCCGGTGATGTAAACAGATACGTTAGTCCCAATTTCCAGCGTGTAATCGGATTTTGACCTGCTTTAACGGCTAACCTTGTAGAACGCGCACTGTCTTCATAATCGAGGAAGTTGCCTAGAAGTTGAGGAGAATCAAAATTTTGCTTGCTTTGTTCCCACACAATATAAAGTTCATCTAGTGGATGCCCAGCTTCTTTAAAGGTCTCTGAAGCTGTTTGGTAAAATGGATAGTTGACAAAAGTATCTATCCCTGTTGATTGATAGTCAGCGATCGTCTCCACATCATTACTTTTCACTTCACCCAATAGTAAGAAATCCTCTTTAACAGATTTCACATGTTGAGAAAAATCAGCCCAAAACTCTCTAGGTACATAGCTCACACTATCTAAGCGGTAACCATCCACACCGGTTTCTTCAATCCAAAATTCCGCTGCCTCAAATAAGTATTGCTTCACCTCAGGGTTTTCTGTATTCAAATCGGGCAGCCCTGATTTCCAGCCGTCTTCGATTTGATCTGTTGTTGGCTGCTTCTCATGAAACCAATCTTCTTTCCCTTCCTCATCAAGCCAAGGATGGTCCTTGCTTGTATGATTGACAACAAATTCGAATATGACCTTCATATCACGTTTATGTGCTTCCTCGACAAGCTGTTTAGCATCCGCTACCGTTCCAAAGTGTTCTTCAACAGCTGTAAAGTCCTCGATCCATTTACCATGATAGCCTTTCTCACTGTTAGCCATGATCGGTGATAACGAGATTGTTGTAAATCCCATTTCCTTAATATAATCAAGCTGTTCAATGATCCCCTGCAAATCTCCCCCATGATAAGCTTCGGGATCTTCAGGATCAACATTATGATCGTTACTATTGCTTCCATTCATAAATCGGTCTACCATGATATGATAAATACTCTCGTCCTGCCATGTTCGTTCTTCTTTTTCAACGGCACCTGCCTTAAGGTCGCAAAAAAGAAGAAACGGGATGATCATGAGAATCGTTGCAAGTTTTCTCATCGCCGCTCCTCCTACTAGATATAGTATGTACGCCTTTAAGGTTATCCCTTTGTACCTCCAGCCGTCAAACCAGAAATAAAGTATTTGCGGATTTAACTCGCTTTATGCACGATTTGAAGTGATATATGCATAACTTAAAGCCATATATGCGCATTTACATATTTCAATCTATACGCCTACTTTCCTGTTTCAATATTCCGATTCTTATTAAAAAAACTGCCCGAACTGGGAAGCCGCTGAAAACTGCAACGTTTTTCAGCGGCAAGCATTTGTCCGGACTTTTTACTACTTTATACTGATGTGATACCTCTTTAACCAATGATTAATTTGGCATAAGTGTGCAATCAATTGTGGTCCTGCCATCAGCTGGCCAAACCAAGGTGTATCCATCGATGTTCCACCTGAATCATTAAGCTTGATGATTTCTTTGCGTTCAAATAGATCAAACAGTGGCGACTGAGTATCCGCAATAATTTCCTTCATCCACTCTTTTACACCTGCCGTATATTGCGGATGAAATGTTTTTGGATAAGGATTTTTCTTTCTAAATAACACTTTATCAGGCAAAATTCCTCGTAAGGATTCCCGCAGTAAACCCTTCTCCAGGTCGCCCGTATGCTTCATTTTCCAAGGAATGTTATACGCATATTCGACAAGTCTGTGATCACTGAACGGTACACGAACCTCTAAGCTTGCTCCCATACTCATACGATCTTTGCGCTCAAGCAATGTCTGCATGAACCAGTTCATATTTAAATAAAACATCTGTCTTTGTTTAGATTCGAGTGCATCTTCCCCGTCTAGTAACGGCGTTTCATCAATTGTTTCTTGATAACGTTTCAGCATATACCGCTCAATATTAACTTCATTTTTTAAATCTTGTCGCACAAGCTGGTTTCGTTCTGCTAATGATCGAAGCCAAGGAAACCCATTTCGATCACGGTCTTCCTTACGATAAAACCATGGGTAGCCGCCGAAAATTTCATCTGCACACTCACCTGAAAGGGCAACCGTTACATGATTTTTTATTTTTTCACAAAACCACAATAGTGAGGAGTCTACATCTGCCATTCCCGGTAAATCACGCAATTCCACTGCCCTCTCAAGCCTTGAGATCAAATCTTCAACTCCTGCTTCCATCGTCATATGGTTTGTTTTGTTTTGATCACTGATGAGTTTAATATATTCACCATCTTGATCAGGTTGAAACGCATTCTTCTCAAAAAATTTCTCCTGCTCTTCATAGTCAATGGAATATGTTTGCAGGCTTCCCTTTTGATTTTTTTGATAATGATCAGCTGCAATCGCCGTAATTGCACTTGAATCCACTCCACCTGAGAGAAATGTTCCAAGCTTTACATCGCTGACAAGTTGACGTTCAACCGCATCGGTAAATAAATCTCTGACATGCTCAACCGTTTCCTCCCATGTATCAGTGTGTTCTTCACTTTTCACGTTCCAATATCGATCCACTTTCAACTTGCCTTGTTCCCAAACAGCATAATGTCCTGGGCGAAGTTCTTGGATATGATCAAAAATTCCATGCCCCGGTGTTCGTGAAGGACCTAAGGCCAAAATTTCATGAATGCCCTCTTCAGAAATGCTCGCTTTGATAGACGGATGAGCCAGTACAGCCTTTATTTCAGACGCAAACATCAGTCCGTCTTTTTGCTCACTGAAGAAAAGCGGCTTAACCCCAAGTCGATCCCTAGCAATAAAAAGCCTGGATCGTCTGGATTCCCATACACTAAAAGCAAAAATGCCGTTCAAATGCTCAACACACTTTGCTCCCCATTCCATGTAACTAACGAGAACGACTTCTGTATCTGAATGGGAACGAAACGTCCACCCTTTTGACTTCAGTGCATCTCTCATTTCATCGGTATTGTACAGCTCACCGTTATAGCACAAAACATATTCCTCATTATTTGCTGCACGAACCATGGGCTGCCGTCCACCTGCTGGGTCAACAACCACAAGCCTTTTGTGCCCAAACGCTGCGGGACCCTGCACCCAATTTTGGTAGTCGTCAGGACCGCGGTGACTTAGTGTTTGAGCCATCCTATCGATCGTTTGCAGCTTATTACCTTCATTTGTTCGCAAATCAACCCACCCAACAATTCCACACATAACTCCACCATCCTTTTCACAAAAAAAGCACCATATATCACTATATGATGACACGGCAAGTTGTGATGAAGAATACTTGACATGTTTAATGAGAATGATTATCATTGATACTGATACCAGTTATCATTTACCCCCCAAAAAGTGATACCCATTTAACACCATTTTTTCCCATAAAAAAATCCTGCATGCCATCAGCATGCAGGATTTTTTGTGTTATGCAGGCAAAATACCAAGTTCTAAGAAACCAAATCCTAGAACAAGGGCGATGACTGCAGCAATAAGCAGCTGTCCCCACCATGACGCGGCAGGCTGTTTCTTCTTGTATTTAATACACACCATTTCCATTGCAGCAATGGCCCATAGACCAACAAGCAACTTAATAATAACGAGTGCATCATAGTTTGCATAGCTTGCAAAGAGTGACCCACCTGAATAAAGAACCAATAAATAGTCAACTCGCAAGATCATATGCGAAATTTTTGCCGCTTTCTCATTTCCACTTCTTGTAAATGTTGTCACAAGTGCTACTAAAGCAAAGGCAATTACCCAAGAGGTAATATGTAAATGTGCCAATTGTTACCCTCCTTTTACATCTTCATCAATAATAATACCATGTTCTTCTTTTAGTTTCCTAATTGTAACTATTTAAAACCCACTTTTTAATAGTGAGAAAATTTCTATTAAACCTGTTATAATTGGTTGTGATGCTTAATTGAAATGGAGGGATAACATGACAAATTCCAGTCAAAACATTATCGACCAAACTCAAGAGTACGGAGCTAAAAACTATCACCCCTTGCCAATCGTTATCGCAAAGGCCGAGGGAGTTTGGGTAGAGGACCCTGAAGGTAACCGTTATATGGATATGTTAAGCGCTTACTCTGCCGTGAATCAGGGACACCGTCACCCAAAAATTATCCAAGCACTTCATGATCAAGCAAGCCGTGTAACCCTTACTTCACGTGCTTTTCACAATGATCAGCTTGGACCTTGGTTTGAAAAGATTTGCAAGCTGACTAATAAAGAGATGGCTCTTCCTATGAACACAGGGGCAGAGGCTGTTGAAACAGCGATTAAGGCTACGAGAAGATGGGCATATGATGTCAAAGGCGTAGCTAAGGACAAAGCCGAAATCATTGCATGTACAGGAAACTTCCACGGACGAACAATGTCAGCCGTTTCCTTATCATCAGAAGAAGAATATAAACGCAGCTTCGGGCCTATGCTGCCTGGAATTAAGGTAATTCCTTATGGTGATATTAAGGCTTTGAAAGAAGCTATTAATGAAAATACGGCTGGATTCCTTTTTGAACCTATTCAAGGAGAAGCCGGTATTGTTATGCCTCCCGAAGGCTTTTTAAAAGAAGCTTATGACATTTGTCAAAAAGAAAATGTACTTTACATTGCTGACGAAATTCAAGCAGGTCTCGGGCGAAGTGGAAAAATGTTTGCTTGTGATTGGGAGAATGTTACACCTGATATGCTGATTCTTGGAAAAGCATTAGGGGGAGGAGTTTTCCCGATTTCTTGTGTTGTGGCTAACAAAGATGTTCTTGGTGTCTTCAATCCTGGATCACACGGTTCAACATTCGGTGGAAACCCGCTTGCCTGTGCCGTATCTGTTGCCTCACTCGATGTCATTGAAGAGGAAAATTTAGTGGATCGCTCACTTGAACTAGGTACTTACATGATGGATGAGCTAAAAAAAATTGATAATCCTACTATCAAGGAAGTACGTGGAAAAGGGCTATTCATTGGGGTCGAATTAACTGAACCTGCCCGTTCCTATTGTGAAAAGCTGAAAGAAAAAGGGCTGTTGTGTAAAGAAACCCATGAAAATGTCATTCGCTTCGCTCCTCCACTCGTGATTGAGAAGAAAGATTTACAGTGGGCGATTGATCAAATTAAAGAGGTTTTGCAATAAAAGTTAATTAAGCCCTTAGAAGCAAAAAAACGGCAACAGGATATAACCTGATGCCGTTTTTTTATGAAATATAAATAAAGTTAATTCCCTTTCAATGCCCTGAACACAGATTTCCCTTTTCTCCAACTTAAGAAATTTGATTAACAAATTGAAACAAGAAGTAAATGCTGTAACACAGAACGGCTTGTCCTCGTCTTCTATAACAATCTTTCACCAAGGTGGAGAAGTATGGCCAGCAGCATAAACCAAACGAAGGCACCTATTAATACCGCCAGGGGATAAACGACAGATAGACTACTACCAGAGTCTACGATGGGGGTAAGCAATCCCATCCACCAAACACTCAATATTTTTTCCTTTTCGATCCATACGTATTAACCCAGCTTGTCTCAACTCTTTTAGGTGATGTAAAACAGTAGACGGTACAATATTTAGCCTTTCTCCCAATTCACCCACCGTCATACGCATTTCTTGATCTGTACTAAGCTCACCTGGTTACAGTATTCAGCTAAATAAAGAAAAACATTTAACCGATGAACATTAGAAAGTGCTTTGAAAATTCCACTAAAATGATTTAGGCTTCCATTATTATAATTCGACATATGTAGAATTGTGAATCAATACATGACAATCGTCAAACCAACTAAAAAAAGGCCTCAGAAGAGACCTTTTAACAACAATTATCTAACCCTAACAATACAAATTGTTCTCCATCTTTATCTAGAGTTACTTCATCAACGGTACTCATCACTTGTTGGTCGATGGCAACACGAACACCATTTACTTCTTCAACTCTATCGGTTTCCTCTGGGTGATCAAGGGATAACCCTATTTGCGGGCCACAACATCCCGCTCCTGCAGAATGAACGCGAATTCCTTCAGCTCCACGTTCTCCTATGAGTTTAGTTAAGGTTTGTTTGGCTTCTTCGGTAATCTTCATAATATTTCTTCCCCCTGTATAGTAAACTGGACTTACAATGATTGACTCCAATCTAATGTCGCTTCTCCTTCTATGAAGCGTTCAGAATCCATAGCTGCCATGCAGCCTGTTCCTGCAGCTGTAATCGCTTGTCGGTATTTTTGATCCTGAACGTCCCCACAAGCGAAGATACCCGGGATATTGGTGTCTGTGGTCCCCGGATCGACGAGGAGATAGCCTTTTTCATCCATATTCAACTTACCCTTCAGAAATTCGGTATTAGGGTTGTGTCCAATCGCAACAAAAATGCCATCTGTCTCAATTAGTTCTTCTTCATCTGTATCATTATCCTTCACTTTTAAACCAGAAATCTTCATGCCGTCAGAAACCATTTCAACAGGGGTTTTATTAAGAGACCAGGTGATTTTTCCATTATCTCGAGCACGGTCTTGCATAATTTTAGATGCTCTTAATTCATTACGGCGATGGACAATTTGGACTTCACTTGCAAATTTAGTGAGGAAATTCGCCTCTTCCATCGCAGAATCTCCTCCACCAACGATTACGACTTTCTTTTCTCTAAAGAAAAAGCCATCACAGGTTGCACAGGTGCTCACCCCTTTGCCGATATTTTCTTTCTCACCCGGAATTTGCAGGAGTTTAGCTGATGCTCCAGTTGATACAATCAATGACTGCGTTTCAAGCTCTCCTAAACCATCCACAGATAGTTTAAAAGGACGATTCTCCACATTGACATCTGTTACCCAACCTCTTTTAAACGTGGCTCCAAATCGCTCGGCCTGTTGTTTCATATTATCCATAAGTTCAGGTCCCATAATGCCGTCAGGAAAACCTGGAAAATTCTCTACCTCTGTTGTTAGTGTCAGTTGGCCACCAGGCTCGGGACCTTCAATGACTAATGGCTTCATATTAGCTCTAGCTAGATAAACTGCCGCCGTCAATCCGGCAGGTCCTGTTCCTAAAATAATAACTTTTTCCATTATAATGCCTCCATCAAAAGTTAGTTCACTATATATTCTTTCAGCTTTGTATAGCCTATTTTCTCTTCACTGATCCACGGAATAATCGCAGTACTTTCAGCCAATTCATCTCTTACTCTTTCAATCCATTCACTTTCTGTTTTCGCTCTACCCGCTAATACAGGGTCTAGTGTTCCTGTGGCATGTAAGCTTTGATTAATAATCCACCACCCCGGCTTAATATTTGCCCGTAACAGATCCTTCTGTAGTCTTTCAGCTTCGAGCACAGGTGTCGTTTCAGCTAACGTAACGATGACTACACTCGTTTCCTTAGGGTTTCGCAGTCGCGGGAGTAATTCTCTGACACTGTCTGGTACTTCTCCCGTGGATCGAGACAATTCCTTATGATATTCCTCAGCAGAATCCAGGAGCAGTAACGTGTGCCCCGTAGGAGCTGTATCAATGACAACAATTTCATCATCGCACTTAGCGACCTGCTCAGCAAAGGCGCGAAAGACAGCAATCTCTTCCGTACAAGGAGAATCAAGATCTTCTCTAAGATAGGCGAGGCCTTCATCATTAAGACTTTCACTCGCCTGTGATAATACCTCCTCTTTATAAGCTATCAACTCATCTTTGGGATTAATCGAGCTAATCGATAACTTCTCATGATCGACCTTATTAGAAAATGTGTACGCCAAATGCGCGGCTGGGTCCGTCGTTGTTAAATGAACCTTATGCCCCTTTTCAACTAAGCCTACGGCGATGGAGGAAGCAATCGTTGTTTTACCGACGCCACCTTTTCCCATGGTAAAAATGACTCTGGTCTGATTATCAGAGAAGTGATTAACCAGGGAATTCAACCCAGGTAACTGAATGCTCTCATGTTGGGATTGAGGGTCTATTCTTGCCGGTAGAGTATATTGTTTGAATAGATAACGAAGATTATCAATCCCTGTAAGAGAATAGGAAACAAATGGCAGTGAATAAACAACCAATTGTTTGAGTCCATCTGGAAAGCCTTTTAGAGCCTCCTGTTGTCGTTGGTAAAAAGCCGTTGAAACTTTATCGTCAGAAAGATACGTTTGCAATAATCCATTAACGATCAACATTTGGTTCCTTATGCCAATTTCTTTTAATTCTAGTGCAGAACGATTGGCTTCATACAGTGATGCGGTTTCAGGCCTTGTGATCAGAATTAAAGTGGTTTTGTCCTTATCGGATAACGACTCTACGGTTTGTTCATATCGTTCTTTTTTTTCTTGTAAGCCTGATAAGGGGCCTAAACAAGAAGCACCGTGGGTACTTTCTCCCAAAAATTCATTCCAGGCTGTGGGCAGTTGTAATAGTCTTAAGGTGTGACCAGTTGGAGCTGTATCGAATACCACGTGATCATAGCGACTGCTAACTGCTGGGTTTGAAATAATACTAGAGAACTCATCAAAAGCAGCCATTTCCACTGTACAAGCACCGGATAACTGCTCTTCCATACTTTTTATAGCCGCTTTAGGTAATTTATTACGATAGGGACCAACGACTTTTTCCCGATACATTTCGGCTGCTTCTTCCGGATCGATGTTAGATGCATGCAAATTTTCTATATTGGGAACAGGTTTTGGAGAATTGGTTAGTTCAACTTCTAATACATCTTGTAAATTGGATGCAGGGTCTGTGCTAACAAGCAGCACTTTCTTCCCTTCGTCTGCTAAATGGATTGCCGTTGCACATGCTGTAGATGTCTTTCCTACCCCTCCTTTTCCTGTAAAAAACAAGAATCGGGTTTGCAAAAAAGTCTTTGGATTAAAGGATTGATACATATTTTCTCACACCTTGTTATTTCAATTCAGTGATATCTATCGTCACACTGCTGTTTTTAGGTTGATCAGTTAATTGCGTTGTATCGATCTCAAACCAATCTGAGAGTTCACCATTACTTGGATAAATGGATTCCAATACGATCTCTCCGTCTAATAGAATGACTGGGAGTGCATCAGGGCCTTTCTCCTCAAGAAAGTCTGTCACTGTTTTGTTTTCAGTGAAATTGCCGGGATCATTGGCTAAGTTGTATCGTTCAATATCAAAACCTCTTTTTTGAAGAGAAAATACAGCACTAGCGACACGAGTTAATTCTGGGTCTACACTTGGACCACACACACCCGTAGAACAGCACATCGCTGGATCATAAATTTCAAGTTTACTCATCATAACCCCTCCATAACAAAATAATATGTACTTATATATTTTAGAAAGAATAGCCAAAACGGAAATGCGTTTTGGCTGCTATTCTTGGTTTTTACTCCCCGGTTTCAGCGAACCGATTAATGCGTTCGCCTATTTGATCACGAACACGTTGGAAGACAGCCCATTTTCCCTCTTCCGTTCCTTCCGCTTTAGCAGGATCGTCAAATCCCCAGTGCTCTCGTTTTACATGAGGAGGAGTTATCGGGCACTTATCTGCTGCATCTCCACAGAGTGTTACAATCAAATCTGCTGTATTGTAGATTTCAGGATCAATAACATCAGATTGTTGATTTGAAATATCAATGCCTACCTCTTTCATTGCTCTTACTGCCTTTGGATTCAATCCGTGGGCTTCGATTCCAGCACTATTTACTTCCCAGTCATCACCAAGATATTTTTTGGCCCATCCCTCTGCGATTTGACTTCTACAAGAGTTACCCGTACATAAAAAGTATATTGTTTTTTTAGACATGTGGTGAATTCTCCTTTTTTGTTCCAAATATTTTTTATAAGACTCCTTCATAATAAAAGCCGCCATGTTTCTCTCTACTCTTGTAACATATCGTTATCAGGTAAAAGCTTTTTTCTATAGAATAAGCCATAACCACAAATATAATCCTGTTAACGTAATGAACAACGTTGGTACAGTGAGGAGAATACCTACCTTAAAGTAGTATCCCCACGAAATCTTAAAGCCTTTTGTCGAAAGTACATGAAGCCATAGCAATGTCGCAAGCGAACCAATCGGTGTAATCTTCGGTCCTAAATCTGAGCCGATGACGTTGGCATAGATTAGTGCTTCTCTCATCGCACCAGAAGTATTCGTCTCGGCAATCGCTAGCGCATCGATCATAACGGTTGGCATATTGTTCATAATCGATGACAAGATGGCTGCAATGAATCCCATCGAAATCGTCGCGACGAACATCCCTTGATCAGCAGTGTATTGGATGACATTAGCTAGCACATCCGTTAAACCGACATTACGCAGTCCATAAACAACCACATACATGCCTATAGAGAAAAACACAATCGCCCAGGGAGCACCTTTTACAACCGTTGTCGTTTCAACTGCAGCACTTCTTCTCGCCATTAACAAGAAGAAGATCGCAACAATTCCAGCAATGATTGAAACCGGGATTCCCAAAGGTTCACTTGCAAAATAGCCAATCAATAACACCGCAAGTACACCCCAGGACATACGGAACATTTTATGGTCTTGAATCGCCTGCTTAGGTTCTTTAAGTTGAGTTAAATCATAGTTGTCTGGAATGCTCTTCCTAAAGAAGAGATAAAGCACAAGGATACTCGCACCTATAGAAAAGAAGTTCGGAACGATCATCCGTGACGCATACTCAATAAATCCAATACCAAAGAAATCTGCTGAAACGATATTTACTAAGTTACTCACAATCAGCGGTAACGAAGCCGTATCTGCGATAAAACCACTCGCCATGATGAATGGCAAGATCATCGCTTCTTTAAAGTTTAAGTTTCTCACCATCGCAAGTACGATTGGTGTGAGAATCAGCGCAGCCCCATCGTTAGCAAAGAGAGCCGCAACGACAGCGCCTAGAAGAATGACATAAACAAACATCTTCTTCCCGTTTCCTTTGGCTACTCTAGCCATATGAAGGGCAGCCCACTCGAAAAAACCGATCTCATCAAGAATTAGTGAAATAATGATGATGGCTACAAAGGCTAATGTGGCATTCCAAACAATGTCTGTTACGGCCAGCACATCTTGAAAATCAACTACATCAAAGAGTAGCGCAAGAATCGCTCCCCCACAGGCGGACCAGCCAATCCCTAGGTTTTTCGGCTGCCAAATCACTAACACCAGTGTAAGTACAAAAATAAATATGGCTACAATCGCTAAATTCAAATGAATCCCCCTACAAATCGCACTGGATACGCAGACCAGCCTTCTCCAATGCACGTAATTTCTCTTTCTGATCAGGTATCTGCTCTAGGATCTGTTGAATGATTGGGTACGTGGCATGAGAAGTATTTAATGAATAAAAGATCCATTGCCCTCGCCGTTGCTCTTTCACAAGCCCTGCATCTCGCAGTTTTCTCAAATGCTGGCTAATGGAAGGCTGACTCATTTGCAGCACTTCAACAAACTCGCACACACAACATTCCCCATCTTTTATTAGCCCCATAATCGTTAAGCGTGTTTTATCGCCCAATAGCTTCAATGTTTGAGCAGCATTTTCTAATTCAATCATCGTTTTTTCCATGAACATCACCTCGCTCAATCATTATATTAGCATATGCTTATATTTGCAACAGATAATTATTCATATTTCCTACCTGACTTCCATCCCCTCTAGGATACATCAATTTTTTTGATTTAATGCTTGCTTTTCAGAATATAATAAACTACACTTTATTATATCAAAAAAAATTGATTTAAAGGAGGGTTCGAATTGAATACACACCTACAACTAACAGATGTATCCTTAGAAAACACCTTTAGTAAATATGAAAAGAAGTTTAAAGCCCTTGCCGATCAAAGAAGGCTCCACATCTTACACGAAATCACAGAGTATGATGAAGTTTGTGTTTGTGACCTGTCAGAAAAGTTACAGTTGCCTCAATCGAAGTTATCGTACCATTTAAAGATATTAATGGATGCCCAGCTGATTGTGAAGGAAACACGTGGTACTTGGAGTTACTATACATTAAATCATTCCGAGATCAATCATTTACTATCCGAAGAGCTTTGTTGCCTATTTCGTCGAGACTAATTTTTTTACTTGATAAATCAAAAAAAATTGATTAATGGAGGGGTTCAAATGAATGTACATGTTGGGTTAAACGTAGTGGATCTTGAAAAGTCTATAGAATTTTATACGAAAGTTTTCGGTGAAAATCCCGTAAAAACAAAGGAAGATTACGCTAAGTACTTACCTAATGGTTTGCAATTAAACTTTACTCTGAATGTAAGACCTGAAGTATCAGGTAATCAAGTGGGCCATTTTGGAATCCAAGTAGAGAAGCAGGAGGACATCACCCATCATAAACAACGCTTAGAAAGGTTCGGTTTTTTCACCCGGGATGAAATGAATACGAATTGTTGTTACGCGCTCCAGGATAAGTTTTGGATTACTGATCCTGATGGTAACGAGTGGGAATTTTTCTATACCAAGAAAGATGCTGAAAAAGATAACATTGAGCAGAAATGCTGCTAACAGGTATATTATAGCTAAAAAGATTAGCAAAACAGATGACTTAAGGCTTAAAAATGAGGTGCTGTCCCTCATATGTTTTAAAGCGCTGAGGGACAGAAAACTTTATTTTTCTTCATCACATTCTTACATGTAGTTAGCTTCCTCCTTCTCATCAGCAAGACAGGTTACCAAACATCATTTCGCCACTTTTTGTAAATAATAAATATCACAGCAAATGAACCAGTATGTAAGGAGAAAGGTGTAATGAACAAAACAGTAGAAATAGAGAATGTCCTAGAACGTTTGTCAGATTGGGACCAGAAATTAAATTTTCACAAACCCGTTAAAAAGACTCCCGATATTAAAGCATACCTGAATTATTATGGCTTTGACCTTCAGAATGTCGATCTTCATTTTGGGAAGATTGAAATTGATGGTAAAGAAATTTTTGTACAACTATTTAAAACCATTAAAAGTCAGGGTACAGTCTTTTTATTACATGGTTATTTAGAGCATGTCGGTTATTTGAACCATATTATTCAATTTCTTAATAAGCATCAGTATAGTGTAATCAGTTATGACCTGCAGGGGCACGGACTATCTAACGGCAAGACAGCTTCAGTTGAACACTTCTCTGAATATGTGTTAACGATGGAAAAATTAATGAGAAAAGCCAAAGAAGAGATGCCGGGCCCTTTTTACGTGATCGGTCATAGTACAGGTGCCGCGATCGTGATTAATTTTGTTTTAAAACACAAACACGACCATTTCGATAAAATAATATTGGTTGCCCCGCTTATTCGGTCAAATCATTGGTATCTGACAAAATTAAGCTTTTATTTAACCCGAATTTTCCCTTTCATCGAAGGGATTAAGAGACGCTTTCGGGAGAACTCATCGAACCATAAATACCTGAAATTCACTCGTAAAGATCCTTTACAACCGGAGGCAATCCCCTCGAATGGATTGAGTCACTTATAAAATGGAACGAAAAAATTCAGACGTATAGTCCAGCAACCATAGATACTTGTGTCATTCAAGGAAACAAGGACAAAACGGTGGAATGGAAATATAATCTCAAATTCGTCAAGGATAAGTTTTATACCTTGCAGGTGGTTCACATAGAAAACGGGAGACATGCACTGTTTAATGAGTCAAAACACATCCGCGAAAATGTCTTCACGAGAATTCATCAATTCTTAAAAAATTAACATCCTCAGGAGGGACCACTGAAAAAGTCTATGTATAGTAAAAAAGAAGATGCCCCACTCTATTATTGTATAGCCGATCGTATTTATACAGAATTCTATCATGCCGATATTTAAGTGAACTCGCTATATAATGGAATACATGATTGCAGGAATAATGGGAATGTGCTTATTGAATTAAAGAGCCGTTATCTAAAATAAAGGTTAGGAACAGAATCACGGTTCCGTTGTTAGAAACAGAGACAGGGGTCAGGGGAACGACGCTTTTCCAGCCCCCTGTCTCTGTTTTATAACGGAACCCACCAAGAGGGCACAGATATACATACTTGTTTTTATTCATCAGCTTGTCTATCTGAGGTCTTTGCACACAGAAATCATACGTCCATTTGCCAAATACATTCCTTATAGAAATGAACAACGTCACTTTTTCAGCGGCCTCCCTCAGGATCGGGATATTTTTAACTCTTCATCACATAAATTAGCCTGTTTTCGATTAAAATATTCTTGCAAAGTTACTTTAATAATGAGGAGTGAAATGAACCATGAGTAAACGATCAAAATCTAAACGTAACATAAAGAAAGGGAAAGATGCTGTGCAGCCTAGTACAGGAGAAGAAAGAATTACTATCTCAAAAGTCGGTAGAGAATTAGGGGATCGAAAAGAGTAGTATTCACAGGTATTCGTTGTAAAAAACTGCCTGTTACCTATAAAAAGCACGGGGTAACAGGCAATTATTGTGAAGGGCTTCTAGCAGGAGTTTAGCCCTTTGATGTTCGTATTAATCCCTTCTTCACCCCATTGTTTCGCCCCTTTTCTAATCGACCATAGTTCACCTTACTCTCCCCTTATGATGAAGATGGCTTACTTTCTCGCCTTAATGGCTGTTTTTTACGGTAGGTTAACGTCCGCCAAAGCCATTCAAGTGGACCAAAACGAAACTTGTTCAACCAAGCTTTACTTAGGAAAACCTGCGACGTGAAGACAACTAAGACAATGATAACACTTAGAGAAGGAGAAATTTGTCCATATAGACCAAATCCAACAGAATAAAAAAGGACGAAACAGACAAGTGACTGAAAGATATAATTCGTCAAAGACATGCACCCTACCCATCTTAATGGATTGAGCATCTTCCTTCCCCTATTTGTTCTAAACATGAGAGTAAGCGATAAAACGTAAAAGATCGCTGAAGCCGTGCCTCCTACATTGTCTTGCAGAAGTTGGAACCATTCAGGATTCCCATACAAATAAGGTCCTGCTTTAAATAGTAGAAAAACAACACCACTAATCCCACACCACTTTTTGATGGAAACTAGGTGTTGGTCTGGTTCATGAAGCCATCTCTCTCTTGCGATATACATCCCAAACAAAAACATAGGAATAAGACTGAAAGCAAGAAATGGGATTGAGCCAACATTGTTTGCATATGTCCAGTCGACAGCATTCTGCTGCCAAATATCTAGTAAACTCCCTTCCCCATAATTTCGCTTAGCCGTATTGATCGCCTCGAGATTATAAAAACCACCCAGACGGTCTCGAATAGAATACAAGGAAAGGGTCAAAGGGATGATAAGAATCGCAAGCATGGAATAAGCCCATAGTAAAAGTGTTCTTTTGGATCTATTAAAAAAGGCAAATAACACTAAGCCAAATAATCCATAAGATAACAGAATATCACCATGCCAAATAAGAAAACTGTGAATGAGTCCAAATCCGATTAAAATGGCCAGTCTTCTTAGAAGAACGGGACGGTAATTCAACCCTTTTTGATCTAAACGGTCTTTCATCATTTGCAGACCAAACCCGAACATCAAAGAAAATAATGTATAAAAGCTCGCTTGAAAGAAAATGTCAATGATCGTTTGGACAGCATCGCTGGTCGGGGAAGGCCAAAAATGCCCCTCCCCTCCATATAAAAAGTACGGAGCATTAAAGGCTGGTACATTCACCATAAATATTCCTAAGATAGCGAGACCGCGTGCTGCATCTATCCAGCTAAGCCGCTCAGCTTCCTTTAGTGGTGTTGCATTCTGTTTCATACGTAACCCCCCTGATTTATTTTACTTTTTATACGTAATTTTCACAATTACGTTTCATATTTATAGATAAGGAGTTTTCCTAATATGCCTGCAAAAGTTGGAATGGTAAAAGTGCTAAACGTTTCTAACTCCAGTATCTTTAACATTGGAGACGTTTATAGCATGTCACCCGCAGCTTCTGCAAAAACGTTCGCTGGAGGCGGCTCTTTTAATACAGGAAATGGTATTCGGATTAATATCAATCGATCCTCCACTTATGTGAATGATCGAGAGCTTGTAGACCAGTCAATAATCAATTCTTAGGAGGGAGAAGTTTGTTATGAATTTGACGATTCACCAAACCATCTCAATTCGTTTTTTAAAAATTGGATCAGTGGCCAATTCATCAGTTGTACAGATTGGAAGTTCCGGTGCCATCCAGGCAAAAGCAGACCTTTATAACACAGGCGGATTCACGGAAGCTGCAGAGGTTCCCCAACCGCTTGAGGGGCAAGTAACTGTACCAGAACCTGGGCCAGCTACCCTCGTACCTCTCTCAGTATAATAGACACATATCACGTATTTTTTCCCATAGGATAGTAATGGGGGGTGAATGCCATTGAATAACTATCAATCATGGAATGAATGGATCAACCAAGTTATGAAACGAATACAGGACCAGCAGCAGACGATCGATCAGCTTACTCAACAAATTGAGCATTTACAATCACAAGACCACCCTAAGACTGTCATTGAAAAAATTGAATACCATTTTGATCAATTAAAAATTGAAACCCTTGAAGGAACTTTGCAAATTGGACTTACCCCAAACGGGATGGATGCAGGCAACATTGAAGATTTATATACCCCTCAACCATCTCAAGAAAAACATGACGCAGCATTAGAAGAGCTGACGAAAAACGGTGTCCCTCTTGATATTGATCATTATGCAGCAGAGTATGGCATCCCACTTTCCAATCAACATCGTCAGCAAATCATTGACGATATCAATAAACAGCTTCCTGAACGGTATGCTTTTTATAAAAAGCAACAACCCAATCTTGACTCGGCTTCCATAGTCGAGAAACTTCAACAAGAAATCCGTCGTTCTGTAGCCCAATACTTTACCCAAAGAGGGGGAGACCAGGAATGAATTACACCGTCCATAACTATGGATTAGACATAGGTAACATTGACGTGTCAAGCGTAGCGTCTTCATCTGTTTTTCTCATTGGTGATAGTGAAACAATTAGGCTTTATTCTTATTATGATACACCACCTGAATCGTTAATTATTGGTCCATTTGTCCCGATTGAACAAGAAGAGGGTTTTACTGATGAATAAGCGGACTGTAGTAACCGAATCCGTTCATGTAAACTCCTTCACCATCAGTTCAGGATTTTTGATTGGCGACTTAGAAAGATTAACCCCAACTTCAAGAGTGATTGCCATTCAAAGAGAAAACCCTGAAGTTATAGAGGAGAATGCCGATTTTAACTCCTATCCTATTTTCCAACGGGAATTACCTCCTCTGTTGCCTCCTCTATCTCTTCCATCCGTATTCCATCATCATCGTAACGAAATTTGTGTAGATTCCGTCACTTCTTTCGGAGCTTCAACAGCCTCGACGATTCAAATAGGCGGAATCAGTTATATCGATGCACACTCTCGTGTAAAACACATTCGAGTATTAAGTGACGAACAGTAGCACTGATGCATGCATACTTTGTAGGAATAGCTCGGGAAGGAGGGCTTTATATGCCAGCCATTGTAGGTCCCATTCGCATCAATAGTGTTGGTGGTGGGGTAGTAAACTTTGGAGATGCCTTTTATCTCGCCCCCAAAAGCACGAGCAAAACAAATGCTGGATCAGGAGCATTAAATACGGGTGATTTTATCTGCACCAATAATGGAATCAGCTCAACAAACCCTTTTGACCCTGATGTGAACGATCAAAATGTAACCGCGAACGCCTAAGAAAGACGCAAAAAAGTCCTGGCCGCATTAAAAAAGATTCAGGACTATTCCAGTGCCGCTGCCACCACATTGTGGGGCATAAATGGAAACAGTGCACTAGACATAAAAAGAAGGTATGGGCCAACCATACCTTCTTTTTAGTGTCACTCCCAAGATAAGATCTAACGAGGACTTGCTTATTGATTTTTTCTTCGATTGGATTTCCGAGTGGTTATTTTCTTTTCAGGATCCTGTTTCTTTACCCAACGTATATACTTTGCCATGTCAGGGTGATCGGCTAGTCTCTCCAATGTATGATAAAAGCCGGCTAGCTCTTCGTTTGTAAATAAGGCGTGAATTTGACGGTGACAGGCACTGCAAAGCATGGCTGTCGCCCCAGCCACGCCCCCATATTGCTTAGGAATTAAATGATGCTCCGTTGTCCTAACCGATGCTCTTGAACAAAGATCACACGTTTCTTCCACGTTCATCAACCTCCACAAGCAGAGATCCATTAAAGAAGTAGAGGCAGCTCCTCACAACAGGCTGCTTCCAGATTTTTTCAAGCGCTGTTTTATACAACTGAAGTTGTGTTTGATACCTTTCCTTCAGTTGCTCAGGTGCTTCTTCATGTGCCTTAGTAATGGCATCACTCTTATAATCTAGAATCAGCCAGCCCTCTTTATATGGAATCATCGCATCAATAACTCCTTGGATAAACACCTTCTCTTCCGTCGGTTCCTGCCAATCCTTATACACTTCATGAGCTGGCAGCGTCATACTGAAGGGAACTTCCCGCTCCACATATTTGGCCTCTTGAGCCAGCTTGCCGATCGGTGTTTGAAAGAAGTTGGCAATGGCCTCAGCATCGATGACATCGGCTTCCTCTCTCCTCAGTAACTCTCTCATAACAAGTTGCTCGACAAATTCGATAACATCTTCAACTGTATGATCTTTTTGTAACGGAATATGCTGCATGACCGTATGCATGGCACTCCCCTTCTCCCCTGCTGTTAAACTTTGGTCTTCTTGCATAAACCGCGGTCTTTTTACAATAGGGGAGCGATGAGGGGTGAGAAGCTGGTCACTTGAATACTCATCCTTGATTTCACGCTGCCGTTTAATCTCCGTCACAGACTGTTTAGCTCTGGACGTGGCGGCCTTCTTGTGCGGGTATTGATAATTCAATCTTGCTGTGATGAACTCATGATCTGTTTCTGTTGGTACAGGGGTCCAGTCTGATATGTGCTCATACACTTGTTCATCCCGCTGCTTCTCAAGCTCACTGAGCTCAGCATAATCCTTTTTATGCTTAAGCATCACTTGCCATTGGGAGGCATCCTTTTCAATCGCTTCCGCCGTTTTAACCATCATATGTTCTGCTCTCAGTGATTCGGTATCTTGATGGCGGATCAATGCAGCCCCTACCCAGTCAAGGTAGGACTTTGCATCAAGGCGGTCATGCGGAGGCAATACCCAATCTTTTCTTTCAATAAAGGTCTCCCACTTTTGCTGTTTTTTCTCAAAAGAGGCCACGTTTCCAATCATGAGCAGTTTTTCCTTCGCCCTTGTTAACGCTACATATAACACCCGCATTTCCTCAGCTAATAGTTCCCTGAGCTTAATCCGCTTCAAGGCATGGTAGGCGAGCGTTGGATACATCAGACGCTTTTCTGGATTAATATAACGTGACCCAAAACCATAGTCTTTGTGAAGTAAATAACGATTATTTAAATCCATCATATTGAATTGCTTATCCATTGCTCCTAAGATAACAACAGGGAATTCAAGGCCCTTACTTTTGTGAATCGTCATGATCCTGACAACATCCTCTTGCTCACCAAGAGCCCGAGCAGCCCCAAGATCATCTCCTCGCTCTTCCATCCTTTCAATGAACCGCAAGAAGCGGAATAGTCCACGGAATGAGGTAGATTCATACGATTTTGCCCGGTCATACAATGCTCGGAGGTTGGCCTGGCGCTGTCTTCCGCCTGGCATCCCGCCTACGAAATCATAGTAGCCGGTCTCACGGAAGATCTCCCAAATTAAATCAGCTAACGCGCCTTGACGGGCACGCTCTCTAAAACTGCCCAACTGCTGTAAAAAATGCTGTACTTTCCGACGGGTCTCCGGCTGATCATGATAGGCACGGATTGATTCATAGTAGCTTACCTTTTGGTTTTCCAGGCGAAGCTGCATTAATTCATCCTCATCGAGTCCAACAATAGGTGATTTAAGCACAGAAGCCAGCGGAATATCCTGCATCGGATTATCGATCACCTTTAACAGGTTGAGCATGACTTTTACTTCAATGGCTTCAAAATACCCCGTTGATAGTTCGGCATACACAGGGATCCCCTGCTTCTTCAGTTCATCAACGATCGTAGGAGCCCACGTCATGGACCTCATCAAAATAACGATATCTCGATATTGCACAGGCCGCTTCATACTGGTGGTTTTATCCACAACCATCAGCGGAGTCTCTTTCCCATGTCCAAGCCATTTTCGAATATTTTCGCCGTAAGCTCTCGCCTCAATTTGAGCTTTTTCCAGATCTTCATAGCCTTCTTCGTTCTCAGCATCTTCGTCTTTCGTTTCACGGTCGATAATTAACAGTTCGGCCTTGGCATCATCACTCGTCCATTCATCATAAATCGTATTACTATAAATAAGTTCTGCTTCTGGCTCATACTCCATTTCACCAACGTCTTCATCTAATAATTGCCGGAAGATATAGTTCGTTGCATCAAGCACCTGCTTCCGGCTTCTGAAGTTACGGGCAAGATCAATTCGCTCGCCCGCGTCAGGACTCTCGCCGTAGCTTTTATATTTTGTTAAAAATAGTGAAGGTTCGGCGTGTCTAAATCGATAAATGCTTTGCTTCACATCACCAACCATGAATAATTGACCAGCATTCTGACCATCTGTTAACAGACGAAGCAATGTTTCTTGAACAAGGTTGGTATCCTGGTATTCGTCAATTAACACCTCGGTAAACTGATCATGAAAGCTTCTTGCTACAGAAGAAGGCACAGGGTTTTCTTTTGTGGACGACTCATCTAACAAAATTTGCAAACAGTAATGCTCTAGATCTGAGAAATCTACCAGCGCTTTTTCTTTTTTCAAGAGGCGGTAGCGTTCGTGAAAATCTTTAATGACGACAGCTAGCTGTTCCATGACGGGATGCAGCTCATGCATGTCTTTCAAGTAGCTGTCGAGCGTACGCTGGAACCACTCGTCCTTCATATCATTCCAGCGTTTCTTATACCCGCTTCTGATGTCTTTAGCCCGTTCTTTCTTCGCTTCATCACATTCCATCTTCTTGCGAGAGAGTGTGGCAAACTTGCTTGTACTGATATAGTTTTGCAGTTCATTCCAAGAAACAGCATGAGCTCCTTTGGCCTGTTGAATCATTTCAAGATCCTGGACGGCGGTTTCTCCGTAGCTTGACGGTCCATCAGGTTCGCGAGTGAGTTCGAGCATTTGATAAGCCTCCGCCTCAATCGCGTGGAGCTGGCTCGTCACATCCCTCTTTAAATGTGACAACCAAACCAACTCATCCTCGTTCTCGACCTGATCCACCTTATACATGTCGACCATCTCATCAAGCCATTGCTCAGGCCACGGATTTTGCATCGCAAATGTGTATAAATTGAGTACTAGTTTTTCAACATCTACATCACTGCGGTCACTTGAGAAGCGATCAACAACATCAAAAAAACGCTCGCGTTCTTCTCCCTCTTTGCCATACCAATCTTCAAATAAATCCTCGAGCACCTCCTGCCTGATTAAATCTGCTTCAATATCATCGGCAATCCGAAAGCCAGGATCGAGATCAAGCAAATAGGCATTCCTTCTTACAACTTCCATACAAAAGGAGTGTAATGTTGAGATGGAAGCATTTTGCACCAGGGAAAGCTGCTTTTTCAAATGTTGTGAGCCTGGATTCTCTTCAAGTGCCTGACTTAATGCCTGGCCGACACGGTTCCTCATTTCCTGTGCAGCGGCATTGGTAAATGTAACAACGAGCAGAGAATCAATGTTCACAGGGGACGTTTTGTGGAGCAGCTTCTGAATAATCCTCTCCACTAAGACGGCTGTCTTTCCCGATCCTGCGGCAGCTGCTACGAGGACATTGGTTCCTTCTGTATAGATCGCACGTTCTTGTTCTTTAGTCCAGCTTACCAAATCGATTCTCCTCTCCCATCGCAATTTGTTGAATCACTTCTTCTTCCTTCCATTCCTTAAGCTTACGGTATTCGTTATCCTCAAGGGATGGATCGAATTGACATACGGAGCGGAATGGACAATAATCACAAGCCCTATGCTGACCTTTTTGATAAGGGTTGAGGTCAACCTCTCCCTCTGTCACCCGTTGGCCCGCTTCTGTCATCACCTGGCGGATATAACTTCTTAGGTCGTTAAACTTATCAGCTTCCACCGTTTTTGAACCTTTATAAAAGCCGCCGTTTGCTTTAAGCCCGGCCGGAATAATTTGGCTTCTGCCTTTTTCAAGACCCGTGTCCATCATCTGGACAAGCTGCTCATTCTCAAGCAAAAGACCCTTCATTTTAAATTTCTTAAGGATCTCTTCTTCTATTTGATCATCTGCAAGCATTTGCTTTCCGGACACCATCGGATTGTGGACATGGAAATACAGCACTCCCGCCGGTATTGCCGGCGCCCCCAGCCAATGCTCAGCGTTTGTTAGAACAACGTCCAAATAGGCGAGCATTTGTAAAGCAAGGCCATAATATACGTCAGTCAAGTCCAGCCCTTTTTCACTAGATTTATAGTCAATGATTCGCAAGTAGAGTTCTTGTTCACTTAAAGCACGATCGACCCTGTCAATGCGTCCTCTTAACATCAGTTCATGTCCGTTCGGAAGCGCAAGCGATAAAGGCGGCAGCTTTGCATCCGGACCCGTGCCAAATCCAAGTTCGAGACCAACTGGCGAGAACCGACTCTTCCGGGCTTGCTCACTTAACATAAAGGCCGCACGCGCTACAACTCCCTCAAGCTTGTGCTTAATGTAGTGATGGCGGTTTGAACTGTGTAGGATTTGGTTTTGCAAAATAGGTGCAAGCTTGGTGATCACTCTTTCGGCATAATGAGTCGTTTCACTTTTACCCAGCTCGGCAAAATCCCGGCCTTCCTGCTGTACCCATTCTGTGATTTGTTTTAATGCCTCATGGAAAAGCTGCCCGATATCTGGTGCATCAAGCTTGTATGTTTTACGTTCCTGCAAATTCAAGCTATGTTGTGAAAAGTATTGGTAGGAACAGCGATGATAGGTTTCAAGCCGTGACACACTTGTCTTAAGCGGGCCGTCAAACATACGTTTTTTTGTATCTTGGGCAAAATTGACGGGCTGATTTTTATAAAACAAACTGTGTAAAATTCGATTAGTCAATCCATTATTTTCCTCATCTTCCATATACCAATTGAGCACATTCCACCAAACAGGCTGAATCGGATATCCTCGTAAATAACGTGAAAGCTGTGAGGTTAAAGCCGATCTCGTTTTGACAGGGGTGGTGATAAACCGTGTCGCATCCTCAATATCATCAGGATCCTGGAGAAGGAAATGGCCTTGCACAGATGGAAATAATTCGTCGACCCGCTGGATAATTTGTGAGGGAACTTTCGATTTACCCTCCTCATTACTTAATGGGTAACTGATCCATACTTGATCCGACGCCATTGTCAACGCTAAATACATGTAGAAACGATCATCAAGCAGCTGTCGATTGGTACCATCAGCTAGCTTGAGTCCACTCTCGGCAAGAAGGGAACGCTCTCGTTCGGACATCATGCCATCCCCTGTTGGTTTCAGCGGCCATACACCGTCTGTCACACCTAATAAAAAAGAAGCTTTGATGCCAGTGATACGGGAACGGTCAACATTGCCTACGATTACATGATCCATACTTGGGGGGACGTGTGCGAAGGTAAGTGACTCTAGTCCGCTTTCTAACGTGCTTCTAAAGACTTGCAGTGAAATCCCTTCATCTCCAGCCATCTCAACCATTTCGTCTAACAGTTGAAGCACTGCATCCCATACTTGCTCTTGCTCGCGCGCATGCTCTATTTCTCCTTTTGCATCGTAATAATCACGCCATGTTTCCAATTGGCTGGGGATGTTCATTGAGTCCAACCAAATGTAGACAGCTCGGGCTCTTTCCTCAATCGTGTCTGCCTCTCGAATGGATCGGTCAAAAGGTTCAAGGACACGCGCCACCTGCTCACGATAAGCATTGATGCGCTCTTGCTTTTGTTTTTCATCATCCGTTTGTGAAGCCTGGTCAAATCCTCTAAACCGTTGGTACACCCATTGGTCTTTACTAAACCAGCGTTCACGCCGTCGTATCCCATACTCAAGCACATAGTTCTCAAGCTCATCAATCGCATCTGCTGTTAAAGGATGCTTGGAATCCTTTACTGGAATAAGTCCAGTTTTAAGTAAGCGGAACACAGCATCGTAACGAAAGTTTCCCTCTACAACATCTAGTCCAGAGCGAACTAACTCCACCACTGGATGGTTCAACATCGTCCTTTTTTCATCGATAAAAACTGGGATTCCATAGTCTTCAAACAACGTTTCAATTAAACTATGATAGACCGCAGGTTCGCGCATGAGTACAGCCATATCCTTGTAGCGATAGCCATCTTCCCTAATCAGGCGCAAAATTTCTTGGGCAACACCTTCAACCTCTGCCCGTGGATGTGCAGCTTCGGCAATCCGGATGGGGGCTTCCCCTTCATACACGGGAGCGGGGCGCTCATCAAAATATCGTTCAAGATGCAGCAAAGCAGGACGTCCCTGCAAACGTCCCTGCTTATGATCAAGCTCGACAACACACTCTACTTCTACCCCTGCTTGTTCAGCCAGCTGCTTTAATGTAAAGTATGTTTCTTGCGTTTCATGAAACAAATCTAATTCTTCGTTTCCATCGTGTTCAGGTGTTTCCATCGTCAACGTAACAAATACACGATTTGCCTTTTTAAGCAATGCTTCAATAACCGTATATTCTTGTGGTGTAAAACTATGGAACCCATCTAAATAGACATCCGCCCCTTCAAGAAACCGGGCTTCGGGAATTTTATCAGCAAGAAGCTGAAGCTGATCCTCGCTATCTATATACTGTTCCCTCAAAGCTTCCGTGAGATGTTCAAAAATGTACGATAAATCATCAAGCTTCTCCCGCAACCCCTCTTCATGACTTGTTTTATGTACAACCTGATCCATCGCACTCATCTGCATTTGCAACGTTTCCGGCGAGATTTTATAGCGTTTAAATTCCGTGATCATTCCTTCAAGCTGCTCAATAAACCCTTGTTTTTCAACAGCTTTTTGAAAAACTCTCCAGTCTGACTTCCGCTCTTCAACAATCTTCCGGAGCATCATTTGCACACCTGTTGAGCTGATAAACTTCTTCGTCCCGCCTCCAGTCTCCTGAAACACACGCCAGGCCAGACGGGAAAAACTGAATACTTGAGCTCTAATTGACCCTTCAAGCCCATCCCTTTTCAGCAAGGCATATTCCTGCTGAAAGGTCATTTGGTCTGGAACAATGTACATGATGGACCGACCCTTAGGATCCTCTTTTAGCTTTGCTTCAATTTCATCTAGCACTCGCACTCCTTTGCCAGTCCCGGAACGTCCAAGCAAAAACTGTATCGCCATTTGATGTAGCCCCTTTTCGGTTATTTTCCTCTTCTTCTAGTATCCTTTATTTTAGGGGATATGGTCAATCATTGCAGTTTTTTCGACAAGGAAATAATCGGCTTCTATACAATCATTTGGAGTTCAACACCCCATTCATCGAAATTTTTATTGTTCCCTAACGTTTAATGATTGTTCCCTAACTGACTGGATTGTTCCTTAGCTCAAAAGATTGTTCCCTAACATTGCTGGATTGTTCCCTAACGCTGTTATGATCACCAGATGTGATCATAATCGGGAAAACTCTGGACCCATGTCGCAACAATAAGAAAGATGACAACTTTTCACCACTCAAAAAGCCGTCCACTTACGGACGGCTTTGTAAAACTATTTAAATTGTAAATCAACTTGTGAAACTGGCCAGTAACGCACATCAACTTTACCCACAATACTTTCAACGGGAACAAATCCAAAGTAACGACTATCCAAGCTGTCCCTGCGATTATCCCCCATTACAAACAGATGCCCCTCTGGAACCACGCTTTGATCTGTTACCCCTTCTAGGGTGAAGTCCCTTGTAAATAACCTTCCATCATCTGGTCGTAATTCCTCTAAATAAGGCTCCGGAACACGCCTTCCATTTACATATAATACATCATTCTCAAAGGCTATATGATCTCCTTCTATACCAATTACACGTTTAACGTAATCTTCTTTTTCATTGGCATGAAAGACAATAACGTCTCCGCGGTTTACACCTTGCCAATCATAGACTACCTTATTAACCATTAATAGATTCCCATCATAAAGTGTAGGCTCCATAGATTCACCATCTACAACATAACTCGCAAATAAATACGATCTTAATACCAACGCCAACAACAACGCAAGCAGCACAGCACGGATGATACTGCGGTATTTTTTCATTACTCTATCCTCCAGCACATGTTCTTTTCCTACTATTTTACCCTTTAGAACATGGTTTTAACCGCTGCGATGAGAACGTTTTTCCGTTTTTTGCTGTAGTCTTTTTTCAATAAATTTTCCGAGAATCCAGAATAACAGGATACAAACACCGACGACGATTGTCTTTACCGGATTTTGCGCAAACGAGGCTATGCTGCTTCCAACATAGGAAACTGTGAAAATCATAACCGATTTCCCTAAAAATACAGCTAAAATAAATTGCTGGCGACTTATCGTGGATAGTCCAGCAACAACATTAATTACCGATGATGGGGAGAAAGGAAAGCACATTAATAGAAACAGAGGACCAAATCCATGGTCCTCAAACCACAACATAACTCGTTTCACTTGTTTATTACGCCTAATCACATTAAAAAATCGCTTCTGACCCAAACGGCGCACAAGCATAAACACAAGAACCGAACCAAACGATGTTCCAATCCACGAGTATAAAAACCCTTGAAACAGACCATAGACAACTGAGTTCGCCAGCACAAAACCTACCAGCGGCAGAATTGGTAAAAATGCCTCCAGCATAGGTAGCAGGATACCGGGCAACGGACCAAGACTCTCAAATTGCTGTAATTGGTTAATGATATAATCAAATAATCGATCATTTTCAGCTAAGTTTTTTATTTTCTCTACCGTGATATTTAACAAATACATGACGGTACTCCTTATCGCTATCAAAACAGCGGATGCTTTTCTTCTATTTTAATGGATACATGAGCTCCTGCCTACCAAAAGGTAAGGTTATCCATAGTTTCTCCTTCATTCCCAAGTTTAACCTTTGAAAAATATTCTTGCATACTTTTTCAAAAACCATGATATACTAAAGGGAACAAACGTTCTTATATGGAGGGGAGCATCATGCGTTACTTAAAACAAAAAGAACTGGATATTGCTTCACGCTATTTATTTTTAACGATGGCCATTGCCGTCATTCGTCAGGATCGTAAACATTTTGAACAGGGACTGTTTAAAATTAAGGAGCCTTATATGGAACTGCTTAGTAAAATGGAGCTTGAAGCTAGAGAAGAAAGAAAGAAGCTGAGAACTCAAATGAACCATCGAAAACTGCAAGTCGTCGAATCAGGACGTAATGATTCATTTACTTCTTTTTTATTCTTAGCACATGGCTATGAAGAAAAACGTAATTACTTTAATCCAGCTATTAGAAAAAAGGTGGAAAACATTCTATTTGAGCTTATCCAAAATTCTCAGCAATCCTCTCAGCCTGAGAAGCAAGAGACTGTGGCGTTGGGAAATTGCTTAAGCGGTCCTCAAGAGTGAATCGAAATTGTGCAGTCCGCTGGATTTGGTTAGCAATCATCCCCTCAGAAACAGGAACATTAACGGAAACGCCGTTGACGAAGTGAATGGTCGTGGTATGATCCATCGCTGGGTCATAATTCCGAATGTACTTATGTGCAATCCAAGAGCACTCTTTTCGTTTCGGGGAGATTATTGGGAAGAAATACATGCCCATCTTCTGGGAAATCACAATAGGAGGCTTATGGGTAAATCCTGCTACTTGTTTTGTACCTGCCATACGACCTTCCAGACTGCTGGCAAAATAACGACAGGACTGGTCAATGATATGACCTGGATAGAAAGGTAAATCAAACCGTCCCCCACTTTCAATAACTTCTGTAATAACCTGCCCATGCTCATCATATTTAGCAATCAGAGCCATAGTCTGGGGGTTCACCTCATATTCTCTTGTTTGAACATAATCCATTTTCTCTACTCCCTTTCTGGTTTTAATGCGACTTTTCCATCACATAAATGGAAGTAATAACTTCCTCTCCTTAAATCTACCAGAAAACGATCAAAAAGTCTAAAATTATTTAAAAATTAACAATTTTATTTTACCCTCGCTCAATCACTATCACAATGCGAGTAGAAAACCTTTAAAAGGGGTACTTTTATTATGTGAGATTAAATTTTTCAAAGGGGGACGAACAAATGTGGAAACGAAAGCAAAAGAAAGATCAGTCCAATAAAGACGATACTCCCAAAGTGAAAGACTTATCATTGGGTGAAGTCCGTAAGGCGGTCCATATGTATGCAGATCATAAACCAAGTGAAATCCCGTTAAGTGTATTAATTAAGAGTGATCTAACATTAGATTATCAACTGCTGTCCCCTTATCTGGATGGAATCCCTAAAAAACGTTATTACATGTCACGTGAAACCTATGAATTATTCACCGAAGAAAATCAACAGTTAGCCCGCGACTTAGATAGAGTTCAACAAGCAGTAGATCAATATATGCAACTAACACAAGAACCTCCAATCATTGAAGGAGATCCTTATAAAAAAGTAAGCTATTTTATGCTTGAAGGTTTGGGATTACTGTCAGATCGTCCAGAAAGAGACTTTTATTTAACGAATGAAGAATTTATGATTACGTACAAAAAGCCTAGTTAGGCTAAGAAAATCGCAGAAGGATGTTTAGCATAATGAAGCAGCACAGCGGGGTGACCTTTTCGAACCAAAGGCAATTGATTAGTCTTTCCTATCTGAGCAGCTTTCGCTAGTCAAAAAAAGAACAAAAAAATGCCAATGCTCCAAGGTTTGGGCATTGGCCAATTGAGACGACTGGTTAACTTTTGAGTGAGGGAATTAATTGTATGAAAAAACTATATCAATTATAGCTCCTTCATAGTGTACACTCATCAGTAAGTTCATTACTGATCCAATTATGACTAAGAGCCATAAATGTTGTGTAATAAATAAGCGCGATCGCTTATCTAATTTTTATTGTAATATATCTTTTTCTTCTCTTCACCGAAAAAGTTTTGCGGAAGACCGCAAGCCATTGCGTTATTACTAGATAATGACATGCTAACCTCTTTCGGTGGAGCACGATATTACAATTTTAAATCTTTTTCCATTCATGACTGTGTAAGCTTTTCACGCAAGTTTTTCCTTAGAATCTTCCCTGTAGTGTTCTTCGGTAATTCCTCCATAAAGTGAATTCTTGCCGGCTGCTTATATTTTGCTAAATATTCTTTGCAATATTCTTTTAATATTGATTCGTTCAGAGATGGATTGTTTGATACAACAAAGCTAATGACAGATTCTCCAGAATTTGGGTCTGGAGTACCGACCACTGCTACCTCAGAAATATCCGGGTGATTATAGAGCACCTCTTCTACTTCTCTCGGGTAAACATTGTAACCGCCAACGATGATCATATCCTTTTTACGATCGACAATATAAAAATAGCCTTCGTCATCTACACGAGCCATATCGCCTGTGTAAAGCCAGCCCTCACGGAGCGTTACAGCAGTTTCCTCAGGCAGCTTATAGTATCCCTTCATTACATTTGGCCCGCGAACAATTAACTCGCCTACCTCCCCAGGTGGCAGTTCCTCGCCAAGCTCGTCTACTACTTTATTTTCTACATTAACGATGTTTGTTCCAATTGACCCGGGCTTACGTGGACGATCAAGTGGATTAAATGCTGTAACAGGAGACGCTTCTGATAAGCCATATCCTTCAGAAACTCGTACATTAAACTGCTCCTCAAATTTGTTCAGCAAGGCAACTGGCATGGAGGCTCCTCCCGAAACACAAATCCGTATATTTTTAAACGTATCTGTCTGATTGGCACCTGTTTGAACTAAATAGTTGTACATTGTGGGCACACCAGCAAACACAGTTGCCTTCTGACTGCTTGCCAGCTCGAATATTTCCTGTGGTGAGAACTTCGGTGCAACGAGCACTGTTCCCCCGTTCATCAATGGAGCATTGAGGGCAACCGTTAAACAAAACACGTGAAACATAGGGAGTGTGGCAATGACGCGGTCTTCACGAGTATACTGCAGATAATCAGCTACATCTTTAGCATTGGAATAAAGGTTCTTATGAGTAAGCATGGCCCCTTTCGGTTTTCCGGTAGTACCTGAAGTGTACAAAATAACAGCCACATCTTCTTCTTTTAATTCAGGCTTTTGAAAAGTTATTTCACCCTCATTAATTGTATTTGTAAACGATTTCATTTTATCAGATAATAAAGACTCTCCAATTCCCATCTCCGTTTCAGCTACAAAATAATGAGAGATCGTTAGTTCTTCGTCCGTTTTCTCAAATTTTTCCATCAGCACATCCATCGTCATAACAGCTTTCACGTCACCATTTTTTAAAATATACTTCATTTCTTCAGCCGTATAAGTAGGGTTAATCGGAATTACTGTAGCCCCCACCCTCAAGGCTCCATACAGACCGATCATAAACGACGGACTATTTCCACTGACAAGGGCTATATGGTCTCCTTCACCATAACCAAGTTTCTCTAAACTTGAAGCAAATTTAGTAACAGATCCATCAAACTCCTGATAGCTTACCCCTTCTCCATGAAATATGTAAGCCTCCTTAGATGGATTCTCTGAAGCTGCGGCAGACAGTTGATCACTTAAATTCATTTGCTGCTCCCCTTTGTTATGAATGACTATTCATTCATTTTATTTTTTGAAAATATTCAACTTTATTATAAAATACAGAAAATTAATAAGCAAATCTTTCATAATAAAATGACCGACGTCAAATGACGCCGGTCCCATTTTCCATTAATACACCATGTCCAGAAAATCGTCTTTTGTAATTTTGCCTAAGTAATGAGAAATGTCCACATCTGATAAAGCACCTGAAATCGCTTGGCGTTCATACTTAATATCAATCAACTTATTTTCAATGTCGGCAATATCTCCTATTCCGAAGAAATCCCCGTAAACTTTGGCATTACGAATATATCCTTTTGCAACATCTAAACGAATATCATAGCTGCCTGCTCCTTCGATCCGTTTCGTATGCTGGATATTAAACTTAGGTGATTTTCCGTAGTTCCAATTCCAATTATTGTAGCGCTCATCAGCAATCTTATGAATTTCTTCCCAGTCTTTTTCGGTTAATTGATAGTAGGGCGCCTCTTTTTCGTCCTCAACATTAAATATATACCGAATGATAAGGTTTTTGAATTCTTTTATCGTAATCGGTTCTTCAAGGAATTCAGAAATATTGGCTACGCGGCTTCGGATCGACTTGATCCCTTTTGACTTAATCTTTTCAGTTTTAACGTTGAGGGCCGAAACGACGTTCTCGATCTCAGAATCTAACATTAACGTACCATGACTAAACATACGGCCTTTCGTTGTAAACTGCGCATTACCTGATATTTTCCTACCGTTCACCACGATATCATTACGACCGGACAGTTCCGCTGCCACTCCTAACTTGTTCAAAGCCTCTGTTACCGGCTCTGTGAATTTGGCAAAGTCGTGGAAACTATCTCCGTCATCCTTAGTTATAAAACTAAAACTCAAGTTGCCAAGATCGTGGTAGACTGCTCCGCCTCCAGATAAACGGCGAACGACATGAATTCCATTCTCTTCTACATAATTCGTATTAATTTCTTCCACTGTATTTTGGTTTTTTCCGATGATAATAGAAGGCTTGTTAACATAAAAAAGTAGATACGTCTCATTAATATCTAAATTTTTCAGAGCGTATTCCTCTACCGCTAAATTAATGTGGGGATCATTACTTTCCACATCATGATTGATTACTAGCATACAATCATCCTTTCCAACTTTTTACCCAATGCCTATTGTACGCAATTCGACACGATTTAACAATTTATTGAGTACCTTCTCCCCAAGTTAATCCTTCGGTCGCTAACTGAATCGTCCCGTGAAAAAAATCTTCCGCTTCTTGTTTCAGACGGGTGTGTTGACCGAAATGGGGAAGATGGCTTAGCCAAAGGGTATCAACATTTGCTTGGCTTGCAATCGTAGCCGCTTCCTCACTTGTCATATGCCCCGGTCCGCTACCATCCATTCCTTTATAAAAATTGGTATCTGTAACTAATAAATCTGCTCCTTTTGCAAATGGGATCCACTCCCTGCTATAACTTGTATCAGCTGTATAAACAAAAGTATCTGTCCCATCACAGATCCTCATACCATAGCAAGGAACAGGGTGAGTTGTTTTTAAGAAACTTATAGAAAAAGGTCCTAATTGAAGGGTCTCCTCTGGGTGATAAGCAATGCCGTCTGTATATTGGTGGGATAGCTTACTAAATGCCACATCTTCTGAATGTCCATAAATGGGCAAAGTCTTCTTCGTTTGCTCTACTGAATTTTGCACGAGCCAAGCATACTGTAATACACCAAGATCAGCTATATGATCATGATGATAATGAGATAAAATCACAGCATCTAAATCTGTAACTTTTTTGAATTGTTGCAATCGTGACAACGTCCCACTTCCACAGTCCACTAATAACGTATAGTTACCTTTCTCCACTAAATAACTCGATGTGGCACTTCCTGCAGCAGGATAGCCACCCCAATATCCAATCACGGTAATTTTCATTTTCTCACTCCTTATAACTTTTCGCCTATTTATTAATTGTTTTATAACAGAATGTTGATTTTTGCATATTGTTATAATACAATGATAGTAATCAATAAATTGGAGGCGATTTTTCATGATGAACGTACTTGAATTCTTCCGTAACCTTCCGAAAAAACAGTGTGCGAGTTGCGGCAATGTCATTCAGGAACAAGCAGACTGCTACGGCAATCTGTGCGATGAATGTAACTCACCTGCTCGTTAAAGATAGTATTCCACACAATAGAATGATTGGAACATCCTCTTTTTTGAGCAGCTGAAATAAGCTGCTATTTTTTTGCCTTACCCGTAGTGAGATCGTTGGTTTTTGACTCATTTCCCACAAGAAGCTTGATATTCGACCGGACTTCGCCACGCTCTACTCGAGTTTCAAATGCTCCCTCAATGATTCTTCCCTAATTCTCAAGTATTCTACCCAAACCTCTCAGGATTCTTCCACAAACTTGAGGATTCAAACCAAATCCAGAAAGATTCTAACCATAATTCCGATGATTCTGTCTAAACTCCGAAAGATTCTCCCCTAACTCAATTTCTCCTTCTCCAACAATTGTTTAAAGCATAAAAAAACCGCACTATAATTGTGCGGAAGAAGAAACAGAATGACGCTTTGTCGAATCTCGAATGATCAATTGGTATGGATAGATAAAGCAGCTATTTTGGCACGATCGTTTATCACTCATTTTCCTTACTAGAACTTCGACTGTTTTAGCAGCCATTTCTTCGATCGGCTGTTCCACTGTCGTAACGGCTGGGACCATAAGTAAAGAAAGCATCTGATTGTCAAAGCCTATGACAGCGAGATCATTAGGTATCGTCCAATTAGACTGGCTGGCGGCATAAATAATTCCGGCGGCTACTTCGTCCGAACCTGTAAATATCCCATCAACATGGGGATGGTTTTCTTTTAAAAACTGAAAAACTTTCTGACCATCACTTACGTCTAATGCCCAGTCGATCTCCATACCCATTTCAAAAGGCAGGTCATATTCAGCTAAGGCCACTAAAAATCCGGCTTTGCGTTCTGAAGCGAGATATGTTTTGTGTCCACCACTCGCATAGGCCAAGTGCTTGCAACCTTGATGAATCAGATGCACGGTAGACTCGTAGGCTGCTTGCCTATGATCGATGTGAATCATGGACACCCCATTAATGGGCATATATTCATTACATAACACAATCGGTCCTGAAGTAAGATAGGGTTCCACATCTTCCCAATCATTGGTCAATGATGCCATCACAATCCCATCGACTTGCTTTGTTTTTAAGAGTTGTAAATAATCGATTTCTTTTTGCTTTTTATCATGTGTTTGACAAACGATTACCTGATAGCCGGATTTCGAGGCTTCTTTTTCCAACGATTCAATTAGGTGGCCGAAAAAAGGATTCGTAACTCTTGGCAATAATACGGCAATAGTTTCCGTTCGCTGACTACGCAATCTGCGCGCTGATGAATTCGGCACGTAACCTAAGTCTTTCATTGCATGTATAATTCGTTTCTTTTTTTCTTCTGTAACGTAAGGCTGATCATTAATGACACGGGATACAGTGGTTCTTGATAACCCCGCTAATTTTGCTACATCTTCAATCGTAGCCATATAATTCCCCCTGCAAGACTTCCTTTTTTGAAATCGCTTTCACAACAAAGCATACTAACAGATTCCAAAAGATGCAAGAATATAGCGCTTGCGTAGTGCTAGGTTAGGGATGGAGAGCATGTTCAAAGTCTATTACCATCGTCGACCTCCAGCCTCCTTTCGATTTCTTACATTCTTCCATTACAATAAAAAATGGCTGCTTAGTCGCAGCCGTTTAGCTTGTCTTCATATTTAAATGTTGTAGTATGTTTTGTACAGCCGTTTCACCTTGATCGATACAGTCTGGCAGACCAATGCCATTATAAGAACCCCCTGCTAAATAAATCCCTGGAAGTTCATTTCGCATGTGTTCCTCCACTTCATTCAAGCGTTCTTTATGACCAACGAAATATTGCGGCATGGCATTATACCAGCGGGTTACGAGGGAAAACTCAGGTTTAGCTGTAATATCCATCGTTTGATTTAAGTCCTTTAAGGCTATTTCAATTATTTCCTCGTCAGATAAATCAACAACTTCCTGATCACCCGGCTTCCCTAAATAGCAGCGAAGCATAACTTTTCCCTCTGGTGTAGAATGTGGCCATTTTTTATGTGTCCATGTACAGGCAGTGATTCTGAACTTGCTGTTTCTGGATACGACAAAACCAGTACCGTCAATATCCTTCTTTATAGCTGATTGATCAAAGGTCATGACCACGTTAGCCACAGATGTAGCTTTCATTTTCTTAAAGGGATCCATGAATGAATACTGAGACAGCATGCGCTGGGCTGCAAAAAATGGTGCCGCAATGACGACAGCATCACATTTTTCTACGGTTCCATCACTTAAGAGAAGATAATAATAGCCCTGTTTCTTCTCGATATGGTCGACTTGCAAACCTTTACGAATCGTTCCTGACTCTAACTGGTCAGCTGTTGCTTCGACAAGAGATTCAAGGCCATCGCGCATTGTCCGAAACATGCTTGGCTTCTTCGCTTTTTTAGGTGGAAGCGTTCTTGTTTTTCTTAACCCTTTAATTAAGCTCCCGTATTCTTGTTCTAGTTCATAGAAATGGGGGAAGGTCGCCTGCAAGCTTAAGTCATCAATATTTCCGGCATAAATCCCTGATAGGAGTGGTTCAATTAAATTTTCTACGACTTGGCTGCCTAATCTGCGTCTAAAGAACAACCCAAGTGATTGATCGTTTTCTGCGGTTTGCTTGGACTTAGCTAAGTCGAAAGCGGCCCTCACTTTGGCTGCTGGCGTAAAAAGGCCAGAAAATAGAAAGGGGCGAACTCTTGTAGGAATGCCCATCACAGACCCCTTAGGCATTTTATGAAGCTTTTCATTGACTAAAATGTAAGATTGACCTGTACCATTTGGAACGAGCTGGTCTTCCATCCCTACTTCGCGAGCCAACCTCATTGCACTCTTTTTACGTTCTAAAAAGGAATCAGGACCGCGCTCAATGGTGTACCCATCATGTTTGAGTGTACTTATTTTCCCACCTAAATGCTCGGTAGATTCGATCAGTTGCACATCCAAGGGCAGTTGATGTTGTTTTTTTTCTTTTTGTAAATAATAAGCAGCGGTTAATCCGGAGATTCCGCCGCCTACTATGATTACTTTTTTTGTTTGAGACATCTGTTACACCTGTTCTTTCACTTTTTGCATGACTACACCAGCTAACGTGTATATAAAAGTCGGATGAGTGTTTGGCATTTCTGGACGATAATAATTCGCTCCAAGCTCTTCACAAACGACTTTACATTCATAATCATTGTCATACAACACTTCTAAGTGATCGGAGACAAATCCAACTGGAGCGTAGACAAACGATCTATACCCCTTCTCGCTATACAAGTCTCTCGTTAAATCTTGAACGTCAGGACCCAGCCACGGATCTGGTGTGTTCCCTTCACTCTGCCAGCCAATCTCATATTGTGTAATTCCTGTTGCTTCAGAGATGAGTTCAGCGGTTTTCTTCAGTTGGTCAGGATAAGGATCGCCGCCATCCAATATTTTCATTGGTAAACTATGTGCTGACACGACTAAACAAGCTTTATCTTTCTCTCCCTCGTCCATTTTTGCGTACTGTTCAAGAATTTTCTCTTTCCAGAATTCAATAAAGCCGGGTGCCTCATACCAGCTTTCAACGGAACTGATTTGGATATTATGCTTGGCCGCTTCTTCTTTCGCGCGTCCATTGTAGGATTTCACGCTATACGTTGAGTAGTGTGGTGCTAGTACAAGGGACACCGCTTCCTCTATGCCATCCTTCGCCATTTGTTCGACAGCATCCTCTACAAATGGTTCAATATGTTTTAAACCTAGGTATAGTTTGAACTCAATATCATCTTGCATTTCATTTAATGCATTCGCAAGTGCTTCCCCCTGATCCTGTGTAATCTGTGCTAATGGAGAAATACCGCCAATCGCATCATAGCGATCTCGCAAGTCCTGCAACATTTCATCAGTTGGTTTACGGCCATGTCGAATATGTGTGTAATAACGTTCTAAATCTTCTTCTTTATAAGGGGTTCCGTAAGCCATGACGAGAAGCCCCATTTGTTTTTTTGCCATTAGTCTTTCACCTCTTAAGATTTTGAGTAGTCATGAATAAGATGTGTGAGTCGTTTTAAAGTTTCAGGTGTAATGTCAGGAGTAACACCGTGTCCTAAATTAAAGATATGGGCTGGATGTTGTTTGCCTTCATCAATAATCTGCTTTGTACGTTCTTCAATAACATTCCAGTCTGCAAGCAGAATGGAAGGATCCAGGTTCCCTTGCAAGGGTTTTGTTATCCCCATCGCGCGGGCTTCCGTCACGGATAGTCTCCAATCAAGACCAAGTACATCGATCGGCAGGTCATTCCATTGCTGCACTAAATGCCTTGCCCCGACACCAAATAGAATCAGAGGAACCTGTTCGGATTTTAATTCACTAAAGATGATGTCCATCACTGGTTTAATATAGGTTTGATAATCTGCCTCATTAAGGGCACCTACCCAAGAATCAAAGATTTGGATGGCACGTGCCCCTGCCGCTACTTGAGAACGTACATAAGTGATCACCATGTTAGCTAGTTTATCCATCAACTTAAACCACGACTCAGGGTCGCTGTACATAAGCGCTTTAGTTTTATTATAATTCTTAGAAGGGCCACCCTCAATCATATAGCTTGCCAGCGTAAACGGAGCACCGCTGAAGCCGATCAACGGTACATTCAGCTGTTCTCTTGTCAGCAGACGGATCGTATCCAGTACATAGGGAACATCTGCTTCGGGGTCGATCGTCCCCAACTTGGCAATGTCTGCTTTGGTTTTTATTGGATTATGAATGACCGGGCCAATCCCTCTTTTAATTTCAACATCCACACCAATCGCAGGAAGCGGAGACATGATGTCTTTGTAAAGGATCGCCGCATCTACTCCATATTGTTCCACAGGCAGGCGTGTGACATAGGCACACAACTCGGGTTGATGGGTGATCTCAAACAAAGAATACTTTTCCTTCAATTTACGGTATTCTGGTTGAGAACGTCCGGCCTGGCGCATAAACCAGACAGGAGTATAGTCTGTCTCCTCTCCTCTAAAAGCCTTTAAAATCGTATCATTCCATTCTTTATTCATCATTCACTACTCCTTTATAGCACGAGTTCAAAAGGTCCCAATTATTATTTGGTGACTTTCTGAAGCTCTTCTTATACACGAACATTGATCATCCATTTTCCACTATACTTTTTAATCATCAATGTGTATAGAAAAACGAACCTTTTGTCACCATTTTGTACGTTTTTCGAACTACCATTCAAGCGTAACAGAATTGGATGGTGTCCCTTCAAGTCCTGTAAGCGGATCGTAAGGAACGACAACAAATGTAGGATGATCCCAAACGTCTAGTACTCCTACATGGTATTCACCTTTCCCGGTCACTTCGTCAACTAACGTTCTTTTTTCCCCTGTACCTTGATAGATTCGATAAACAACCCGATCATCTTCGCCAGGTGTCCAACTGAGAGTCCCGCGTATAATTCCAATTCCGCCAAAGCCAATCGAACCTTCTACATCGTCTACTTTCGGAAGAATAATTGGTTCTGGCAACCTTTTCATACCTTCTGGTTTTGTAAAAGTTTCTGATAGGTTTTGCAGATGGCCTACTCTTGTAAGGATTGATTTCATTAATTTAGTTGGATAGGAGCTCCCGCCCGTCAAATAGTAGTCTTCGCCTGACTGGTCGTACCCCATCCATAGTGTGCCAGTATACTCAGGGGTATAACCCGCGAACCATACTTCTTTATTTTCGCCATTAACAGTTGGATGCTGCTGTGTCCCCGTTTTCCCTGCTAATGCTTTAGGATAGCTTCCTGCTTTTGCTGTACCCTCAGAAGCAGTTGTCTCAAGCATTTCTGTCATATGCCAGGCCGTTTGCTTGTTGAATACTTGCTTCTCTTTTTGCTCATGACGATGAATTATTTCACCGTTACGGTTTATAATCCGCTGTATGGTGTACGCATTTGTCACTTCTCCTTCATGGGCAAAACTTCGATAAGCTTCTGTCAGCTGCAAAGGAGAATACCCCTTAGATAATCCCCCTAGAGCTATCGATAGCCCTCGATCTTCCGTTGGCAAACCAAGTGCATCCAGGTATTCCTTGGCATAGGAAATACCGATCTGATCAAGTAACCAGACAGCAGGTGCGTTTTTAGAATCGACGAGTGCCTGATAAAGAGAAGTGAGCCCGGTATAATTCCCATCATAGTTACTAGGTGAATATTCTCCATAGGATCGCTTTTCATCAACAAGCAGTGAATAAGGGATATAGGTTGGGCTCATTAACGCAGGGCCATATACAGCCAAAGGCTTTATGACTGACCCTGGCTGTTTCTTAATCGTAACGCGATTCAAATCTCCATGCCTAAAGTCTCTCCCGCCAACCGCCGCAACGATAGCTCCGCTTGTATTGTCCATAAGCGTAAATGCACCTTCTACCTCCGCTTTTGAACCAGGTACAAATTCTCCATTTTTCATTTCTGCAGCAGCCATTTCCTGTATTTCGGGATTCATTTTCACAATTAAACGGTATCCTCCGCGCTTCAATTCATCACGGGACAAATGGTACTGCTCAGCTGCTTCTTTAATAACTAAATCAACATAACTGTTTGACCACGTTTCACTTTCTCCTGTACCTTTTTCGACTCCGAGCGTCGCTCCTTGTAAGCTGACCATGTTCTCAGCCTCAATCACCCCTATTGCCTCCATCCGAGAGAGAACGATATTTCGACGGTCCTCTGCTCTTTCTGGGTTTTCAAAAGGTGAATAATTGTTAGGTGCTTTAGGTAAAGCAGCAAGCAATGCACCTTGGGGTACGGTTAGTTCAGAAACAGATTTGTTAAAATATGTTTGCGAAGCTGCTTCGACCCCGTACGCGCCATTGCCAAAATAAATCCGATTCAAATACAATTCTAAAATTTCATCCTTCGTAAAGTTTCTCTCTAAATATATGGCTGCCATGACTTCTTTTGTTTTCCTCATCCATGACTTATCATTGGACAGGAATAAGTTCTTTGCTAGCTGCTGGGTAATCGTGCTGGCGCCTTCTACTTTATCCATAGTAATGATATCACGATATACAGCTCTTAATACGGACTTAAAATCGACACCTGCATGCTCATAGAAGCGGCTGTCCTCAATGGCAACAAACGCTTGCTGCACGTGTTCAGGTATCTGCGAAATATCTACTAACATACGGTTCTCTGTATAGATCCGTTCAATCACTTCACCTTCAACTGTCTCCACTGTTGTCGCCGCATCCAAAATAAGGTCTTTTTCTGAGACGACAAACCTTCCGCCAAACACAATAAATAGATATCCTAGTAAAGCCAGTAAAAATATTGAACCCAAAGCTATTGCTGGCCATTTAAAGGTATTTAGCCATTGTGGGCGATCTTTTAAATATTCTTTGATGTTCACACCTTGTGCATCCTTTCTCATCACGTTAAAACTTGCGGTCCGTACTGTCCAATTGCTACACTTAAAGTAATGCAGGAAAGGGGACATTTCTATATGAAAGTATCTATGACAAATGGTACATTAAACTATTTAGCAAAGCTAGATAAGCAGCATAAAGAAGCAAATCTCTTGTTTATGCAGGATCAGGACAAAACAGTAGCCTATTACGAAGGAAGTGAACCTTCTGTATTTGAAGAAGGCCGTGAGTATGAGATCGTTGATTCTGCGGGTAATCTGCAAAACACAGGCTACGTTGTTATGAATAATATCCCTGTTTCTGATGAAGGCCGTCCCTTGTTTGAGGATCGTTTTAAGAAAAGAATAGGATCTGTCGAGGGAATGGATGGATTCCAGGCTATTCGAATTTTACGTCCAGTGCAGGGGAATACGTATGTTGTATTCACACAATGGCGAAATCAACAAAGCTTTGAGGATTGGAAGAATTCGCAAGCTTTTGAACAAGCCCATCAAAACTCTGGACCCAAACATAAAGAAAAGCCTTCCTTCATCGATGGCAAACCTTATATTACTAAATATCAGATGGTTCAACTCGAACAATAATAAACCAATAGTTATAAATAAAGTGAGCGATCTCTGTCGCTCACTTTTGTTATTGCTGTTCAGATGTGTTAGTCAATACTTCCTGTTGGAAAAAGTCTTTGAACGTTGCCTCTTCCTGTGATCCCACGATTCTCGCGACCTCTTCCCCATTTTCATAATGGACAAGGGTGGGCGTAGCCTCTATCCCGTATTCTTGCCACTGATTAGAAAATTCTAGAAGATTAAGCTTTTTCATATCTATTCCCATTTCCTGTGCGATTGGCACCAAGACAGGAGTTGTCCGTTGACAATGGACACATTCAGGACTATAAAAGTAAACCGTTGTAGGTTCACCTGAATTAATTTGTTTCTCCAGTTCATCTGGTAGAATCTGATTTTGATAATTTGGATCATCCAACTGTTCGATGGTAGCCTGCTCCAAATTACTCTTCCCGTATGGATTACCTTCTGCTTTCTGAGAGTTTTGATAGTTGACGACAAAGGCAAGCACAACAAGCAGAGCGACTAATATCGTCCCAAATATAATCATATTTTTCTTCATTAGCTATTTTCCCCTTTCTGACGAATCATTACTACGTGACTAACAAAAATAATAATAAATGCTGTTCCCGCTAAAAAGGGGATGGTAATAAAGCCAAAGTAGTTTATGTATTCTGCGTTACATGGAACTACCCCGCACGAGTCTCCTGCTGATTGAAAGGCCGGCACCTTTTGTATCAAATAGTGGTAAATTGAGACAAACATGCCCACCCCACTAAGAATCAGGCCGGAAAAAGCAATTTCTTTTTTCTTTTTAATTAAGGCAGCACCATAAATAATGATTAATGGATACATGAGAATTCGCTGATACCAACAAAGTTCACAAGGTGTATATCCAAGGATTTCCGAAAAAAACAAACTCCCCATCGTAGCTACAAGAGCTTGAGCCCATGCAATAAACAACAAAGTCTCACCTTGCTTATTCATATTAATCGTCCCCTCTTCCTCTCTCCATAAGCCATTATACAAGGTATCGCTTTGAAAACAAAACAGTTAAATCAGAAAAAACAACCTTTCACGTTATTTTCACATGTAAACGAGCTAAGGCAGCTTTTTATCTCCGCCCCGGGACAGAGATAGAAATATTCATTTTAACGTTTAAAGAGTGAGGATCAGGGAATAAAACTAAATGGAGACAACTTTTTACCTGGAAGGATGATAATCAATGGATGAAAAAATGAAGAAACTAATCGATGGATTAAATGAAGACTTGGCTCACGAATATGCTGCTTCAATTATGTACACATATAATGCGGCAGTTGTATCCGGGCTTTATCGTTCCGTGCTCAAGCCATTTTTTGAAAGTGAAGTCGCTGATGAACAGGGACATGCTGTTTACTTAGCTGAAAAAATCAGTACACTTGGCGGCACGCCTACAACTACTCCAGCTGAAGTGAAAGCTTTATCAGAGGTAAAAGAGATGCTTGTTGAAGCTAGAAATTCTGAGTATGATACAATTAAACGTTACGAAGTGCGTAAAGAACAGGCAGAGGAGCTTGGGCTAACTGAGCTTTCCATTAAGCTTGACGATTTGATTGCAGATGAGACAGGCCACATGGAAGAGATTGACCGTCTGCTCCAAGATTCTCGTTTACACTAATAAACAATAAGTATATAAGCTCGCCGCATGTGCGGTGAGCTTATTTTAGTTTTATTTGTCAGAATCATTTGGTATATTGATTATCATACTACTAATTGAGAAGGAGGAAAAACAAAATGTGGGATTCTCTTTTTGAAGCAATTGACAGCCAATACGAAAATATGGTGAAAACAAGACGATATTTACACCAACATCCCGAAGTTTCTTTTCATGAATCGGAAACCGCTTCTTTTATAGCAGATACATACAAACGTCTGGGCATTCCATACGAAAGGAATGTAGGTGGAAACGGTATTGTTGCCACATTAAAAGGTGGAAAGCCTGGAAGGAAAGTGGCATTAAGAGCAGACTTTGATGCGTTGCCTATTCAAGAGGAAAATGATGTAGCCTATAAATCTAAAAATGATGGTGTCATGCATGCCTGTGGTCACGATGGACATACGGCATCTCTGTTAGGATTAGCCGAAGCACTTCTCCCTTTCCAGGATCAGATTCCTGGAACAGTTGTTTTCATACATCAACATGCAGAGGAACTTCCTCCAGGCGGTGCAAAAGCGATGATCGATACTGGAGTGCTTGATGATGTAGATGCCGTGTTCGGTACTCATTTATGGGCGACAGCGCCGCTTGGTACGATTCAAACTTCTAAGGGGCCTTTTATGGCAGGCACTGATAGTTTCACGATTAAAATCCAGGGCAAAGGTGGCCATGGAGCTCAACCCCATTTAACAAAGGATGCCATTGTCATTGGTTCCCAGCTTGTTTCATCTTTACAGCAAGTAGTGAGCAGAAGAGTGGATCCCCTTCATACAGCCGTACTTACTGTCGGAACGTTTGAAGCCGGACAAACATTTAACATTATTGCGGATTCCTCCACATTAACAGGTACTGTTCGCACATTTAATCCTGAAGTACAAGAAGTGATCATAGCGGAAATGGAGAAATTGATCAAAGGTGCTTGCATAGGTAACGGTGCAGATTACCAATTCGATTATCAGAAAGGATATCCTCCTGTTATCAATCATCCTGAACAAGCAGACTTGATTTTACAAGAAGCAGGAAAGGCAGACTCCTCTCTTCAAACAGAGGAAGTCGATCCATCTATGGCGGGTGAGGATTTTGCCTATTATTTAGAAAATAAACCAGGCGCGTATTACTTTACGGGCGCACAAATACCTGATCACACCTACCCTCATCACCATCCGAAATTTAATTTTGATGAACGCGCCCTCCCTCATGCAGCCAAAACGCTTATTCAAGCCTACCGCTCTTATCAAGAACAAAACAGCTAATTTTGCAACAGCCGGAGACGATAGGCATTCATTGTCGTCTCCCCTAATTGCTCAAGAAACCTTTTATTTGCCACATAACCGACGATGGCCCCAAACCCCGGTACGAGCTGTAATAGTTTTGCAAGATCAATCGTATCACGGTATTCAATTTGCAGTGTTCTCCAGTCTATCCTTCTTCTCTCTGTTGGTACTTCTCTCCAGTTCAGTACAATGTCCCTCACCTTTGTTTTTTCCTGATCACTTGAAAAAGCTAACATAAATACATGTAGCAAATAGACCCGTTCCTCATAGTCATCTACGTTCAAACCATAGTATTGGGCAGTATCAAATAAAAACTTCATTTTGATGCTTAATAGAAGCGGGAAATCTACAGCTCCAAGCCAGAACCCTCCGAATCCCGTGCCCGCTCCTTCCCATGAAGCTGTATTTTTATACTGTTTGAGTCGTTCCTTCACAAGCTCCTCCCGCTCTTTGAATGTCCATGATTCTTTGATCTCTATGGGGTGAATATATTGCGAGGAAGTTAGCGCAAGCTCAATCATCTTACGAATACTCTCCGTAACGATCGTATGGATGCGCTCAGGAACTCTATCGTTGATCGATGATTGAATGCGTTTTGACGATCGTTGAATGATAGAAGAACGCTTTTCTATCGACTTACTCCATCTCAATGCTTCCTTATACACTTGTGCTTCATAACTCATCCAACAATCCCCCTGTTTTATAAAAATACGGCCCCCAGCAAGGAACCGTACTACACCAATTTTTGTTTCACATAGCCTTGAATAAAAGCAAAGCTGAATAGGGTGCCACCTACCATTACGAGTAAAGCACCTAAAAAGTTCGTCTGGATAATAAACAACACGGTAAATAAAACAGTCTGAACGATCATCAACTGCTTAAGACCATTAAGCATCGCTACTTGCTTCCACTCTGACTTTACCGGGTATAAATCAAGCCAGGCAATAGTACGATGATGATTCCACAATGACATCATCTGAAAGGCACTTAAATAAAGGAACAAAATAGCAAAGGCCACTTTCATCCAAACATTCGGTACAAACCAAATCGCTAGTCCACCAATTCCTACTAACCGTAAGTACATTCCTAAATAATCACTGCTTCGAACAAACGTGATTCGATACAGATAAGTAAAGGTTTGATTCTGACGATAGCTAATTGGAGCTAACAATAAACGGACAAGTGGATGCCTCTTTTTGACGCTGTTTTTTAAATGAGGTACATCCGTGAACATATTGGCTATTCGATAAAAAGTCCGCATCCTGGCTTGATCCTTACTTACGAGTAAATCAAACGCTAGTCCAGCTTTTTTTCTAGAAAGAGAGTAACCATACAGCATCATGGCAACGAGTAAAACAGTCACGATGCTTGCGAAGACCCATTCTCCTTTAGCTAGAAAATAAAAGAGAAGAATACTTATTGCCTCTCTCACTATCTGATCCGCCATACGGATATTTGCATTGCGTTCCTTTAACATCCACCAGTTCGCTAACATGTTCCATACTTTTGCAACGAGAATGACAGCAATCATCATTAAATAATGTCGTGTTCCAAGCTCAGGGTATGATGCAAAATATAATGGGCCGAGTGCAGCGACAACTAGAAAAATCAAATAAAGCTGGATGATAAAGCTATAGTATAAGCAGCGTTTAAAATAATCACCCAGCTGATGCTCCGCTGGCAGCAGAAATACTAAGTCCGGCTCTTTTAACAAGGTGCGAACAGGGCTGTAACTGGCAATGAGGCCAAAAGCTATCCCTACAACCCATGCAGTTGGAAACGATTCAGGAAGCTGCATGAGCCACTGCTGATAGTAATAAGCTAAGGCTGAAACAAAGAAAACCATAGCAATGGCGATATGACCATTGAAAATATAGCGCAAGTAACGACTTGTTTCCTTTATATGATCCTGGAAGCGGTGACTCCAAAATTCCTTCGCATTAATCATCGTCTTCTTCCTTTGTCAATTCAATATAAATATCGTCCAGGGAAGCCCCAGGTTTGTTAAAGGATTTCCTAAGCTCATCTAACGTTCCCATCGCTCGTATTTCACCATCATGCAAAATAATAAACCGATCACAGTATTTCTCAGCTGTCGCTAATATGTGGGTAGACATTAATATACCAGCGCCGTTTTCCTTCATTTCATCCATCCGTTGAAGATAGGATTGAATCCCAAGTGGATCAAGCCCAACAAACGGTTCATCAACGATATAGAGCTCTGGTTCAATAAGGAAGGCACACATAATCATAACCTTCTGCCTCATCCCTTTTGAAAAATGGACAGGAAACCAATTGAGCTTCCGTGTTAACCGGAATTCTTTCAATAACGGATCAAGCCTTTTCTTGAAAGTTTCTTCTGGCACATTGTAAGCCATTGCTGTTAAATGCAAGTGCTCATACAATGTCAATTCATCATACAGAATCGGCATTTCAGGGATATAGGCCAGTTGCTGGCGGTAATTTTCAGGATTCTCTTCGAAAGTTGTCCCATTGATTGCTACTTTACCTTTTTTAGCTTGCATCATTCCGATGACATGTTTAATCGTCGTACTCTTCCCCGCTCCATTAAGTCCAATTAATCCGACGATCTCTCTTGGAAAAACATCAAACGAAATTCCATGCAGTACGTTTTTATGCGTGTAACCACCGTGAAGGTTATCGATATGTAACAATGATTTCATTGTCGTCCCTCTTTTCATTTGCGTACATTCTTCACAAATTTTATCACACTTTTCTTAAGGCTTGCATCTTTCTACTATAGAGGGACGGATATCGTTAAAACACCTTAAATTATGATACAATTATACAAATGATACCAAGGAGTGAATGTTATGACACAAGTAGATGATTGTATTTTTTGCAAAATTATTAACGGTGACATCCCGTCGGCTAAGGTGTATGAGGATAAAGATGTGTATGCCTTCCTAGATATTAGCCAAGTTACAAAGGGTCATACGCTCATTATTCCTAAAGAACATACGAAGGACATTTATCATACTCAATCAGGTGTAGCCGAAAAATTGTTCGCACGAGTACCTAAGATTGCCAGTGCGATTAAGACATCCTTTCAGCCTATCGGTTTAAACCTGTTAAACAATAATGAAGAGCCTGCCGGACAATCTGTTTTTCATCTACATATCCACCTTATTCCCCGCTATGGTGCTGAGGATGGATTTGAACCAAAATGGACGGTTCATACAGAAGATTATACCAACGAAGATTTGCAATCCATTGCTGAGCAAATTAATCAAAATATTCAGAAATAGGCAAAGTGAAGACTTTGCATTCCCATTGTTTTTTGCTATAATAAGGCTATGCTTTTGCAGGCGGTCAAAAAGATACGTCTGAGGAGTAAATTATAGATTAGATGAGTAGAGATGAGGAGAGATGTTCAAGTGAATACACGTGTATTAGTTATGCTATCGTTACTTGTTGGAATTGGTGCAGTACTGCATGCCATTGTCCCCCCGTTTTTCTTGGGGATGCGTCCGGATATGATGCTTGCCATGATGTTCTTAGGAATTATGCTTTTTCCTAAACTTCAATATGTCATTATTCTATCTGTCGCAACCGGCTTTATTTCAGCCTTAACCACAACCGTTCCAGGAGGTCAGTTAGCTAACTTAATTGATAAACCTTTAACTGCTTTAGCATTCTTTGGCTTGTATCTATCACTACGTAAGTTGCTTAAGAAAGCAGTTGCACCTGTTCTTACAGCAGTCGGAACGATCATAAGCGGTACTATTTTCTTAAGCTGTGTCCTATTCGTTATCGGACTTATGGATGCAAGCTTTACGGTTATGTTTGCCACTATTGTGCTACCTACAGCTGCGGTGAATACGATCGTTATGGTAGTTATTTATCCAATTGCACAACGGATTATGAAGCGGACACAGATCAATCCATCTGTTCCTGTACAACCATAGATCCGGCTAGTAGCTACTCAATCATGCCAAATTACAAAGACCGCTACATCTTTTGTAGTGGTCTTTTTCTCTAAGAAACACTCTTTTTTAAACATTTTCATTAATTTAGGTTTCAATCGTACATATTAAGAGAAAATAATAAGTAGGAACTTGATACGAAAGGGGATTTTTTATGCCAAACGCAAAATCGCTTGTACTCGGAATGATCGTGGGTGGGGTCACTGGCGCTGCCTATACATTATTTAACACACCATCATCTGGACGTGACTTCCGTGAAAACGCCAAACTTAAAAGTGAAAATCTAAAAACAACGATTATGAGTTTAAAAGAGGAAGGAATGCAGTTAAAAGATCAAATTGCTCAAACTTCCAAAGAAGGTGCTGAACTGATCAAGGAACTTTCTGAGGATGTGAAAGTATCCATTGAAAGCTGGAAGCAAACGGTTGAACCTCACCAAAAAAATATTCAAAAATACCTTGAACAGATTGAAGAAAGCCTAAAAGAACTTGAGGAAAAGGCAAAGGCAGAGCAAGATACCGACACACAGCCTAGTCATGAAGTCATTAATCACCAATAAAGTTCTTGATATTTTTAATAAAAACAACCCAAAAAGGTTCAGCTCCTTTTTATTGGGTTGTTTTTTTATATACAAAAGGCTGCACACAAACCTATTGCTGTGTGCAGCCTTTTTATTTATGACTCCATTACTCCTTTGGCTGCAGGTCTTCGATTGAATCCACATCCATGTAAGATGGAACCACAAGTCCAACTTTAGCCCCTTCTAGATTTTCACCTAGATCAACTAGACTATCTTTATATTCTGCATATAAATCACCGTGAGTGGCTGGTAGCCAAGCCGCGACCATACCTGCTACTTCACCTTCTGCAACAGCTTCCCACATTGGCCCATTATTCAGTGGTGTAATCGTTACATCAAATCCTTGCTGTTTCAATACTTCTGCGACCACGTTTGTTGATGCTATTTCGGTATCCCAATTTACATAAACAAGCTCCACTTCAGTACCATCAACTGTTTCTGTACCTTCTGTCCAAGAACTTACTTTATCTTGGTTCTCTTCGATCCATGCTTTTGCAGCTTCTTCCGGGGCAACACCGTCATTAATTTCTAGCATCACGTTCTCTATATCTTCTCCAGTCCACTGAAATGCATCAAGAATTTTATAGGCATTCGGCTTATCTTCTTCAAGTCCTTGACGAACCATTGTCTTAATTTGCTCTGCTTCCCCAAATACGCCTTTAGGGTCCTTAAGATATTTCAGGTCATATTTTGCGAATTTCCAGTGTGGAGACCAGCCAGTTACTACGATAGGTTCTTCATTTTCAATCGCATCACCTAGAGCCGTCGCCATAGCACCTGAAGAAGAAGTTGCAACTTCCCACCCTGCGAGGCTTTCGTATTCTTCAACAGCTTTCTGTGATGCTGCTACAACACCAGCACCTGCTTCGATACCAGTAATTGTATAATCCAATTGCTCTCCATAGCTTGCTTTTTCACTATCTTCTCCACCGCTTGTATCTGTAGATGCCTCTTCTTCAGATGATCCACACCCTGCAGCTACAAGAGTAAGTGAAAGTCCTGCAGTAATTCCTAGACGCTTCCAGTCTAAATTAAACATTAAAACCTCTCCCCTTTATAAAGTTATCTATTGTTAAAAGACTGAGACCAGCCTTTTTAACCTCTTACTAACACAATTTATTAAGCTTGATCTCCACGCTGAGTGTTTAAGTTTTGTGTGAAGCGGTCAATAATAATAGCTAGGATAACTATCCCAAGACCCGCAACGAAGCCTGTTCCGACTTCAGCACGTTGAAGACCTGTTATAACTGTTTGACCAAGTCCCTTCGCACCAATCATTGAAGCAATTACAACCATGGATAGGGCTAACATAACGGTTTGGTTGATTCCTGCCATAATTGTTTTTTTAGCCATAGGGAGCTGGACTTTAAAAAGCTTTTGGAATCCTGTTGTACCAAAGGCATCAGATGCTTCAATTAGTTCATGTGAAACTTGACGAATACCCAGGTTTGTAAAGCGAACCGTTGGCGGTGTTGCAAAAATAACGGATGCAAATACACCTGGAACCATACCAATACTGAAGAAAGCAACAGCAGGGATTAAATAAACAAATGCTGGCATCGTCTGCATAAAATCTAAAATTGGTGTAAGAATACTCTCTATCATTTTACTTTTCGCCATCCAGATTCCAAATGGAACACCAATAATGACGGATATTAAGCTGGCAAAAACCACCAAAGTAAATGTATTCATTAGCTCTGGCCATAGCTCTTGGTTTTGGATAAACCATAGTCCGATTACCGAAAAAGCTGTAAGTCCGAACTTTTTACCTGAAACAAAGAAGGATAGCAAACCAACGACTACAATAAACAGCCAAATTGGGATTTCCATTAGCAGTCCTTCAGCAAAGAATTCAATAAAATTACCAAAGTCTTCTTTTATAAAGTCAAATAAAAATTCAAATGTGTCTGTTGTCCATTCTGTAGCTGCAGAGACCCATTCAGCTACTGGGAGTTTAGGAATTAGTTTCATTTAAATTCACCTCATTTCCAGCTAATGCTGCAATGACTGTTCCTCTAACAATAATCCCGATCAATTTGCCATCTTCAATAACAGCAACAGGTACTGGGGCATCATGAATAATCGTAAAGATTTCTTGCATTGACGTGTCTTTTTTAACCTGTGGCACATCTTTACGCAAAATCGATTTTAGATCTCTTTGTTCTTTTTTAGCTGCTTCGGAAACATCATCAGCTGTCACAAATCCGTGAAGATTTCTTTTCGCATCTGTAACATAAATACTAGAAAGCCCTTCTTTACGCATCCTCTCAAGCGCTGTTCTCGGACCGTGTTTCTCGATGTCGACCGTTTCCGGACGCTTCATGACATGCTCAGCCGTTAATACTTTCGAGCGGTCCACATCCTCGACGAATTTCTCTACATAATCGTTTGCAGGATTAACTAAGATTTCTTCAGGTGTTCCAATTTGAACAATACGTCCATCCTTCATTAATGCGATACGATCGCCAATTCTTAATGCCTCATCCAAATCATGTGTAATGAAAAGAATAGTTTTCTTCATCGATTCTTGAAGCTCTAACAGCTCATCCTGCATTTCTTTTCGAATAAGCGGGTCAAGCGCGGAGAAAGCTTCATCCATAAGTAATATTTCTGGGTCATTGGCAAGCGCACGCGCTAACCCCACACGCTGCTGCATTCCGCCAGAAAGCTGGACTGGAAATTGATGAATATATCCGCCAAGCCCTACCATTTCTAAGGATTCTTGAGCTTTTTTCTTTCTTTCGTCTTTATCCACACCTTGGACTTCCAAGCCAAACTCCGCATTTTCTAAAATCGTCCGATGCGGAAACAAAGCAAAACGCTGAAACACCATACTTAATTTTTGACGACGTACTTCTCGTAATTTTTGCTTATCGATTTTAGCTAGGTCTTCCCCATTAATCAAAACACTTCCTTCAGTCGGTTCAATTAATCTATTAATTAGACGGACTAAAGTAGATTTACCACTTCCGGAAAGACCCATGATGACGAAAATTTCTCCTTCCTCTACATTAAAGGAAGCTCGGTTCACGCCTACTGTATTTCCGGCTTTTTCTAATATTTCTTCTTTAGATAAACCCTTATCTAAATACTTCGTTGCCTTTTTCGCATTCTTTCCGAAGATTTTAGATAAGTCTTTAACTTCAATGATCGGCACATCTCTCACCTCTTAGCTTAAATTGTTCATTAGTAGTACAGGCCAACGTACTTTATTACAGCGACTTATATACTGTAACCTATTTGCAATATAAAGTTCAAACGATAAATCCTATTGTATAAGTTTAAAAATTACGTACAGTTTAAACTGTACGTAATTTAGCGCAGGAAACGTGGCTATTTTCGCCTATTTCCTTCGAATTTCAACTCAATCTGTAATTTTTCAATTTATGGTATATATAGTAGTGTGTTGTTGACCCTACTTGAGCGGAGGAGAGATCTTATGGAGCTTTATGATCGTCAAACACTTGAACACTTGAATACCAAGGTGATCCAGGAGTTCTCTAAAACACTAGAAATGTTTGGGCTATCACCAGGGGATGCTCGCTTATTTGTTACCCTTTATATCCATCGTACACCCATGACCTTAGATGAAATGAGCGAAGCGCTCGGCAAGAGTAAAACTTCTATGAGTACAGGTGTCCGCAATTTAGCTGACCAAGGATTAGTTGAACGCGTCTGGAAGAAGGGGTTTAGAAAAGATCTATATAAAGCAGATGAAAATTTATATAGTAAGTTTATGAATACTTATATTAAGAAGTGGCTTACAGCGAGTCATGAGCAGATGGTTACACTTCAATCACTCGACAACCAAATGGAAGCGGATTCAGATGAAAAGGAACGGCCTTATGAAGTCGCTCAATTGCAGAAAAGAGTGGATGATATGATTCGTTTTCATAGACTCATATCTGAGGCATTTAAAGAAATCCAACCAAATAGCTCAAGGTAACCCAACCTATGCTAAGTGAACGACTTAGTATAGGTTTTATTTTTGTTTAGGAAGGAAGATATTTGATTATGGTAAGAATTTGACTCCTCGAAGCGTGAGAATGATAAGCGTAGTACATATATTGAACTATCCAATGAGGGGGGGGAATTTGCTTGAAGATACTCTAAAGAAATATAATCCTGAAAATAATTCAGTATTACGTGGATCATTACCTATGACCGAAATGTATGGTAAGCTCCGGAATTTCTTGATTTATCTGCATTGATCAGAGAGATCTATGGGGATAAATACATGGGCATCCTTGAACGTTCCCTTGAAAATATCGAGACCAAGAAGCCCAATGGAATCAAGCATCTCAGATCGAACATCCAAACAACGGTCCAAATCCTCCTAATACAATAAAAAGAAGCCCTTTCTAAGTTTGCTAAGGAAAGGGCTTCTTTATATTTTTAACAACTGCAATAACTTATTTGTAAGTGATGGGTAAATATTTTCTTCATACATAGCTATAATTGTTCTCTCAACGGGCATTTTGTAAGAAAGCATCCCCGCAAAGTGGATAAGCAATGAGGAGTGATCAACCAATCCGTTCTCAAGATCCTGTTCGTATGTATCCTCAAGCTCCTCAAATAATCGTATGGTCTGCCAATATTCTTCCTCAGTCAGGCCATGTTGAATCACCATATTTGTAAAGGGATATTGTTTCATCTCCTTCACCTGTAACAATAACTGCAGATGAAAATGAAGCCGCGTGCACGGGTCCGATCTTTCCACTTTCCTCTTCCTCCTTATGACGTTCACAACAAGGCTATTTTACTGTAAATGTAGGCTTTTATAAAGGCAAAAAAAATTAATATTTTTTTCCTCAAAAACCTATTGATTTTTCACGAGAAACATACTAACATACGTCTTGTGCTAATCGCTTTTCAACCACTACAGTAAACCAATCATAACGATATTTTAGATAAATTCACAGTACTTTCTTTTGTAAAGGAGGATTCTTAGATGAATTGCTGGAAAACAGTCGATATCAACAAAGAATTCGGTCCAAACCGTATAAATTTACTATCACTATTAACCGGACTTATGTCTTTTCTTATCATTTATCTTCCGTTCTCAATCATTCATGGAACGCATGAACTGAAGGATCATGGCTTTGTACCTTTAATGATGATCTTATTCTTGCTGCCCGCTATGCATAGATTAATGCACATATTACCTTTAGTATTGCTGTACAAACGAGTACGGGTGACTTTTAAGTTCAGGAAAAGATTCACACCGACATTCACCTATCAATGTACGTCCAAACTTTCAAAACAAACATCCATTATAATGGCACTTGCTCCGACATTCTTAATTACAATGCCAGCCCTTATGATGAGCTTTATTTTTCCAGGTTACTTCGCTTACTTGGTTCTGTTCGCAGCTGTTAATATCGGCCTTTCGTTTTCCGATTTTCTTTATTTAAACCAATTTGCCCGTGCACCACGCCGCTGTGTCATTTCCAACTCAAAAAGTGGGTATGACATTCTTATCCAAAGACCGGAATTGTAATAAAAGTGAAGCGCCGCTCTTATAAATAAGAGCAGGCGCTTTTTTAGAGGTTGTTCAAAAAGTCGCCAAATGATAAGAGGCGAATCTCTTCGTTGGCTTGCTTTTGAAGAGCGTGTGCCCCTGCGTCTACGGGCCTATTCAAAGAAGTAAATTCCTCGGGCAAGGCAGCGAGGAAGGATATTCTCTGAAGTGCTACTCACGTATCAATAAGCAGCAGTGAAACTTCTACTAAAACCGTGCACGTCCTGTGCAAGTCCGTTCCTTGGAAAAGAAGGACATTTTTCCTTCGTGCGAAGCCGATTCGGGGAAGATTTCCTTAATACCCAAAGCTATGACGCCTCGACCTTCTTTCTTCCAACTTCTAATTTGGCAACTTTTTGAACACTCACTTTTAAGGGTTTCTTCTGTTCAACCTCAGGAAATTTTGATAAAGTAGTTTAATAGGGAATAAAGGAGGTTCTTCACTTTGGCATTTGTATTTGTTATTTACGGTCTAATCGTCTTATTTGTATTCAATTCTCTCACTCATTCCTTATGTTTGAAAACTAAAATGTCTAATGAAAAACAAGCACGAGTATTTCGAACTATTAACGTGCTTATAACGATTCTATTGATCACCTCATATGTGGATGTCATCAATCATATGTAAGGAAACAGGCTATGTTCCTAAACGTAAACATAGCCTGTTTTTTATTGCTAAATTACATCCAAGCTGCACCTACAATGATGAGCAAGATAAATAAAACTACGATTAACGCAAATCCACCACCATATCCGTAACTCATAAACTCACCCCCAACCTTGAGACATATCATATCCTATGCGTTTAAAATCTTATTTGAATGGGCCCGCACCTAGCCTTTTCTGATTTTTTACTCTTTCTGTGGAATAGATGAGGCAAAATATGTTATATTAACTCATGGGCTGTTAAAACCTCTACGTCAAAAGAAAGATTACAAATTGTTTGAGGAGTGTACGTGATATGAAAAAAATAGCTATAACTGCTGCACTAGCAGCTAGTGTATTCACTTTATCTGCTTGTTCCTCTGGAGAATCAGAAGCGGTTGTTGAAACAAGCGGCGGAGAAGTGACTAAAGAAGAATTTTACGAAGAACTTAAGAATAAACACGGTGGACCAGTTCTGCAGCAACTAGTTCTGGGAGAAGTGCTGTCCGCTAACTATGAAGTATCTGATGAAGCAGTGAATCAAGAGTTAGAAGCACTGAAGGAACAGTACGGCGACCAGTTCGAAATGGTCCTTCAACAAAGCGGTTTCGCGAATGAAGAACAGTTTAAAGAGACCATTCGTTTAAGCCTTCTACAGGAGCAGGCAGCTGCTGAAGAGGTAGATATTTCTGAAGAAGAGATGAAGCAATACTATGAGCGTATGAAAACAGAAATACAAGCAAGTCATATTTTAGTAGCCGATGAAGAAACGGCAAAAGAAGTGAAACAAAAGCTTGAAGATGGCGAAGACTTCGGAACATTAGCTAGTGAATACTCTAGCGATGGCACAGCGAAACAAGGCGGTAAACTTGGCTACTTCGGACCCGGTAAGATGGCGCCTAAATTCGAAGATGCTGCCTACAACTTAGAAGTTGGAGAAATCAGCGATCCCGTACAAACACAGTTTGGCTACCACATTATTAAAGTAACGGACAAGCGTAAAGTTGAAGATGTAAAGCCATATGAAGAAGCGAAAAAAGAAATTAAACGTACACTTGTCAGTCAAAAAATCGATCAGCAGACACTACAAGCAAAAATGAATGAGCTTATGAAAGAAGCTGAAATCGATGTGAAGATTGAACAATATAAAGATTTGTTTAAACAACCAGAAGCTCCTGCCAATCAAGGAGGAGGTTCTTCTGAAGGAGGAGAAAATGGCTCCTCTGAAGGTGGCAATTCTGGAGAGGGCAATGGTTCCTCTGAAGGAAACAATTCTGAAGAAGGAAATAGCTCTTCTGAAGAAACCAACTCTGAAGAAGGCAATTCTTAATAATAATGAACAGAAGCCAGGTGGTTTGAACCACCTGGCTTCTTTCTAGTTTAAGAAATTGCCTCTCTTTCACGCTTTTTCAAACCACATCTCTCGCTTTTTTCCCTCGCTTTTCCTTTTCCTCATTCATTCTAGCCAAATAAACTCGTCCCTCACGCTCGATAAACTGTTGCTCTATCTTTTGTTCTGCTCTCATAGCACGGAACGCCATGTATCCGCTGATAAATATGAAAACAGTGCAAAAGAGCACCCAAATTGGAATACCAAATATCATCGTGATATCCTCCCTGTCCCATTTATTATCATTTTATGAGTGGATGCACATAAATATGATTAAGAATTGGACAAGGACGCTCTTTCCATTTTGGCAAACATCAAAGAATAGATAACTGCACCGCCAATGGCTAGCAGACCGATCACAGTAAAAACAACTTGATAGCTAAAGTAATTTGTCGCTACTAGAGAAAACGGTGCAAGTAAACGTCCTAAAGTAAACCTTAAGGAAGCAGCAGAAAAATATTGTCCCCTCATATCTAGAGGTGCAAGCTTTGCAATAAAGCTCTCCTGAATCCCGACGACCATTAATTCAGCTAATGTAAAAATACCCATAGCCAAAATAAACACCCAAACGTTTTGTGTCAAACCGTAAAGGGTCATGCCAAAAGCGTAAAGAAGGCACGAGGAAATGAATACGCGCTTTTCTTTTAACCGATTCATGTACCTTGTAACAAGGACTGTAAATAAAGCAACAAGCAGGCCATTCTCTGCCAGGATTAAACCAAAGGCCCGTTCTCCTGAAATCGTCCATTTGAAATCTCCAATATGAACAAGCGTCTGATCTTGTACAACCTCGCTCGTATAAACGGCGATCAGAATGTCAAGCTGCATGAAGGTTTGCGAAACAAGTACCCCGGCTATGATAAATAGCAAAAATGTTCTATCTTTAGCAATAATCCTGTAATCATTCAGCTCCTCCCATAAAACTGTCGTCCACTTCTTCCCTTTTTCCTTCACACGCTCCTTCACGGTAGTCGTTTCATCAAGGAAATAGGCTAAAACAACGGCAAGAATAGCTGTTATAATCACTCCAGTGAGGAGCATTTCAAACCGATGGGTATAAAATATATAGCTCCCCACAATCGGACCAATAACGACAGCAATATTGATTGACGTATAGAACACGGCAAAGACACTTGCCCTATGTTTCTCAGCAACCACATCAGCAACCATAGCGTGAGATGCAGGCCAATACAATGCCCCAAACACTCCAAGTAGACTAAACGAGAAAAACGTCAGCAATGGAGAGCTTAACCACGGGGAATTAGCCGCAGCAAACAATATAAACGATACACTTTCCCCTATAGCTGCAAACACCATCATTCTCTTTCTGCCAAATCGATCAGCACAGTATCCGCCTATTAAACTCGCTGCTACCGAAAACACTTGTGAAAGTACGAGCAGCAACCCGGCTGAATTCTTACCAAATGAACGTTCAAAATAGATCGTCATGAAGGGAAAGAACGCCCAAAACAATACATTCATCGTCCCTTCCCCAAATAGACGAATTTTTAAATTCCTATCCCAATCTCTCCACTTCATTCTTCTATCCCCTATGATCTATACTTAGTCCTCAAACGTCGGCTTGTAAAATGAACGTTGGTCCATCGCATAAATTCTCTCTGTAAATTCTCCCGGCCCTACTTTTTGCAGTGACCGGTTTAACATATTCAATCCAGCATCCATCATGTCAATTTGATGCAGCAATTCTGCTTCTCTCACGAGTGGTGGCTTTGGACTTCCCCATTCAGACCTGCCATGATGGGATAAAATCATATGCTGTAAAATCGTGACCTCTTCCCCTTTAATTTGCAGTTCATCGGCTACCGCCCGAATTTCTTCCACCATGAGTGGAATATGGCCAATCAGTTTTCCCTCTAAGGTGTAACTGGGTGATGTAGCTGTTGAGAGCTCTTTAATTTTTCCTAAGTCATGCAGGATAATTCCAGCATACAGCAGATCCTTATTTATATCGGGATAAAGAATGGTTAATTCTTTTGCAATATTTAACATCGATACAATGTGGTGAGCAAGTCCAGAGACATACTCATGGTGATTACGAACAGCGGCTGGATAACTTAACAAATCTTTTTGATAATGCTTCAGGAAATGCTTTGTTATTCGTTGAATGGTGGGATTTTCCATATCAAAAATGGCTTCGGTTAAACGCTCCATTAAGTCTTCTTTATTTACAGGTGCTTTTTCTATAAAATCTGTCGCCTGAACCCCATCCGTAGGCTGTGAAGGTCTAATGCTTTGAATCTTCAGCTGCGGCTTGTTGCGGAACTGACCTACCTCCCCCTGTACCTTGACAAGCTCCCCTTGTTGAAATAGTGATTCATCTTCAGGAGTAGACTCCCAAAGTTTTGCATCAATCTCTCCTGTCGTATCAGTTAACAATAATGTTAAAAAGGGCTTATTGTTGCTAGCCACTCCTTTAACAGCTGATTTAATGAGCAGATAGTGATCGAAGGTTTCCCCTAATGTGTAATGAGCAATTCCTTTCTTCATTTTGGCATCTCCTCCTCTAAGTAAAAAGACTGTTCCCATTATACGTCTTTACCCAAAATACTTTTCTTTAGGATAAGAGACAGGAACAGTCCTTCATATTGGTTCAATTAAGCTGACAAAAGAGTCATTTGTTCCGGCACTCTCCTGTCAAGGGTCATGTATTGTTTTTTTGATCAATCTTAGGTACATACTCAAAAATTTCGCCGGATTCTACGACATAGATGAATCGCATCAGCCATCGATAATAATTTTGAGCATATTGTAAACGCTCAATGTCACTGTCAATCTTCTCTTGAAGGGATTCATCTTCCGTATGATCCCTAATCGTTAATAGTTCTTGAATCGCCTCATCGGCTTCCTCAATATTTGTTTCCGTATGATGTCTCCATCTGCTTCCGAAAAGTGAGGTAAAGGATTTATACCAGTCTTCCTCAGATTTGTATAAATCCTTTCGCACGCCTTTTTTAAACGACGGTTCCACCATTTTCATGTCAGATAAAGCTCGTACACCTGTAGACATGCTGGTCTTACTCATCTCAAGAGCTGACCGCATATCGTCAAGCGTCATAGGGTCCTCTGCGAAATAAAGCACACCATACAATCGGCCGATAGAAGGTGTCACTCCATATAAACTCATGTTTTTTGCTATGACCTGTATAAATTGTTCAATCGTCTCTTCATATTTTGTCCAGTCTTGCTTGTGCTTTTCTGGCAATGGAAAACCCTCCATTTGCTTTGTCATCTTCTAATCTGAAAACATTTTATCATTAATACTGTCAATTTGCGACCTAATCCTTGATTTAGTTTTTCCAGAGGGAAGGAAATATCCTTTCCACTCTTCAGCCAGATCCTTTCTATACGTAAAAACAATCATCTGATTCTTGTTCGATAATGAATGAAGGATCTCCATCATAACCTTTCTCCTTGTTTCATCAAAGTTGACAAAAGCATCGTCCACAATGAACGGGGCTTGAATTGTATCAGACATCGATTCACCCAAAGCCAGCCTGAGTGCAACATATAGTTGATCAGCCGTACCTCTTGATAATTCGCTTGTTGTATAAAGATGACCTTGTTCGTCCTGAACTACTAAATGGCCAGCATTCTGATCTATAAATAATCGATCATATTTCCCAAGCGTTAAACGAACAAAGAAATTCTCAGCAAGCCTGATCACTTCAGGAAGGTACTTTTCTTGATAACGTGCCTTTGTAGACTTTAATACTTTGGACGCGATCTGGTAAACTGCCCACTCCTTTGCTTGTTCATTGAATGCGGCTTGTTCAACAGATTGTTGGTGAAGGAGCTTTGAGTGTTGCTCAGAACTTTCAAGAAATTCAAGGTAGTGTTTTTTTTCAGCTATGTGCTCTTGTAATGATTTCTGTTCATCCTCAAGCGATTGAAGTTCCCTGTCTATCTCCTCGATTTCAAACGCAAGTCCAGATGGATCTTTGGGCTTTTCCCAAACTTCGAAGTCAGCTTGATCTTGTTGGTTCAACACACTTTTTATCTGTACAATTAATTGTTCTTTTTGCTTCTCTCGTTCTTTTTTTTGTTCAACGAGCATGGACTGTTCATAAAATTGCTCCACATCTTTGGCGTTAGCACGTTCCAACAGGTTCGATTTTTCTGTTTGATGTGGGCTGATTTGATCATTGACACGCAGCAGCTCCTCTTCATAACGATCAATTTCTTCTTGGATCCGTTCGATTTCAACAGTCATCGCTTGTTGTTTTTCTACCCAGGCTGCTAAATCCGCAAATTTTTCTGATATTGGTTGCCTGCCAGCTTCCCAATTTTGGGTGAAATAAAAATCCTCTAACGTTCCTTGTATTTCTAACTTTACTTGTTGTGCATCCTTTAGTTCCACCTCTAAATCATCCGCTTCTTTTTGCTTGTCTTTAACTTGTTTTAACAAGTTGTAAAGCTGTTCCCAGTGTGGCGATTTCAGTGAAGATAAGAATGGATAAACCGTTGTTTGTTCAACAATGCGCGCTTCTAAACGTTTCTTACGTTCTTGGAGATTATGGCCCTTTTCACTAACCATCAGTGCTTCATGTTCCAACTGTCTTAAGCGATCCTTCATATACGAATATTCGCCTCGAGCCCGGTCATTCTGTTCAATCAGCTGTTTGGCTTGCAAATAGTCCGACTCACTTAATTCTTTCGACCTTACGTCTTGCTTTATGCTCCCAAGCAATTGACTATAATCATTAGCTGTTCGTCTAATGAAATAGGCAGATGCTGCTATCCCAACGCTAATAACTAGGATAACGAAAGGCACGATTAAGCTTGAAGCAAAAAAAACTGAGAAACCACTTATTATAAGGAACAGTAAAGAACTGAGAAACCATCGATTGCTTGCTGATTTCTTTTCTTTAATCATCTGTTTTATCTGATTTAATTGCGAACTATTATCCTGGGCCTCTGCTTGTACATATGAGTTGACGATCTTCTGGTGCTGAGCCACTTCTTCTTCACTAGGTCGTCTGCGTCTCAGTTCCTCCATCTGCTCTTCAAGCCGCTTTTTCTGTACTGTTAAAGAATGTTCGTCTGCAAGGACTCTTCCTTCTTCTCCATCAATAACCTGTGCCTCGTTTTTTAAATTTCGCCATGTTTCTTCAATATAAAAAGGAAGATCATATTCACGGAGTTCATGCTCGTCAATATGTAGTTCACCTAATTCCGAACCTACTTGTTCCTTTATCCTTTTGATCCTGTCGTATAAGCGCTGGGCGTCCTGATCAGCCTGCTCATAGACTGATTTTTTGCCTAAAATCGTTATTGCTGCACCAAGTGATGGTGAGGACTCGGCTTGTAATTGGTCTTTGCGCTGCTGTTTCTCTTTACGTTTAGCCAGTAACAGCCGTTGTTCACTTTCTAAGGGCAATAAGGATTCTTGTAGTCTATGCAGCCTCTCTTCCCCATGTTCAGGGAAAGTGCAAACAGGCTCTTGGTAAGTCGTATTTACAGCTTGGTGATATTCTTGCACGAGAGGCAGAACCTTTTGAAGTCGAGAATAGCTTGAGCTTTTTAACCATTGCTGCTGAATGATCTGCTCCACTTCTTCAAGCCTCTCAACTAGGTCCTGTTTTTCTTCAATAACTTGTTGATATTGGTGAACTTCAGCTTCTGAAGCAGCCCGCTGCTTGTCCACTTCCTCCAAAGCATGGAGTTGTTGATTGAGGATTGGCTTTTTCCCTTTCGGTTTAAAGCGTTCCTCAAGTTCCTTTTCAAGTCTTTTGTTCGTTTGATAAATATGATCAGAGCCTGTTAAACCAACACTAAGCAGAACCTCCCCTAAATCTTCACCTGTTAAGCCATGCAGCCCCGTTAAATCCTCCGCGCTAAAACTGTAAATGGATTGATAGGCTGATTGTGTAAGATTAGCCGTTAATTCCCTAAGAAACTGTTCATCCCGTTCTTCACCACTAGCAAGCCGGCAGACAGCCGCCCCATTATTTCGGTCATGAACCCGCTCAATCGTTACCTGTCCATGATCCTCCGTCTGTATAACGAGCATCCCACCTACAGGTCCGCCTGTCTTCGGTTGGTAAAGCAATCTTTTTTTGGGAGGCAGCCCAAATAAAACAAATAAGATGAATGTTTGGATCGTTGATTTCCCTGCTTCATTATCGCCCGAAATGAAAACAAAATCATCCGCTGGTAATGTAATAGAGAAGTCCCGCCATTTTCCGAAACCATAAATGTGCAAGGCCTGTATCCTCATTCATTCAGCTCCCCTTTGGACAATAGCTGTTCAACAACTAACTGCTTGGCTCGTTCTATAATTTCTTTATAATCTGATTCAACTAATGGGTCCAAGTATTTTGCAGCTCGTCGATTTTGATATAAAGGCGATAAATGCTTCCTCCACTCTTCTGAGGTGAGCTGTTCAGCATTTCGTATGTATTCACCAGTAAAGTGATGGCCCGTACTCAACTCTTCCATGTCAAAAGCGGGGCGATCGTGAACCGTGATATCATCAATCCAAATCCATGATTTTTCTAAATCCTCGGCTTCGTTGATCATATCCACCCACTCTTGCAGAACTCCTTCTGTCTTCCACTTTTGCAAGGCTCCATTTCTTCCATACAAAGTCACGCTCAACATGACTGGATAATCGGCTTGGACTTCTTTTTTCGCTTGTTCAAATATAGCCTCTAACTCTTCAGGCCGCTCCAAAGTCTCGACAGGAAGGGAGACTTCCTCAAATGCAAAGCTATGCAGCGGAATAAAGGTATGTTGGATATCATTTTCCTCGAGCTGCACTAACGAACATCCCTTCATACCTTGCTCCTTACGGGATCGCCCTTGAATATTTCCCGGATATACAACAGGAGGATGCTGTGATAAATGCTGACGTTTATGGATGTGTCCAAGCGCCCAATAATCCATAGGCTGGTGACGCAATTCTTCTAGTTTAAAAGGGGCGTAAACATCATGCTCATTGTTTGCTTCAAGGCTTCCATGAAGCATGCCAATGTGATAGACAGGTGTCCCCTCTTTAATGAATTCCTTTACTTTTCTATCTTTCACCTCACGATTTACATAGCTGAACCCATAAATGTTAGCAAGATGGATATTATCTTGGTAGAAAGGCAGTGCCTGGACAGTTTCTTGATCAAAGCTATGGACATTACTCGGATATGTAATCGGATAACGCATTCCCTGAATGTAATCATGGTTTCCATAGCTGATAAACACAGCAATATCATGTTTTTCCAAACGTTTAAATCCTTCTCGAAGCTGCACCTGTGCTTTTAAGCTTCTCGTTTCTTCATTAAATAAATCCCCAACGATCAATACAAAATCCACACGGTGGTGTATCGCTTGTTTAATTAACCGCTCAAATGCTTCAAAAGTGCTTGCACGCATTTGTTCTCTTAGCACTTCCGGAAGCCTGCCTCTTCCTTTAAACGGGCTATCGAGATGCAAGTCGGCACTATGTATAAAGCGAAGTGTATGCATGTTTCTCCTCCATCAGTCTATTTTCCTTAAGTTTAACAAAACAAACAATCGAATGCACGTTCGATACACGTCCTATGTATTAAGCTCCGAACGATATTTGTTCCGAATTGATTTGATTCCTTCAACTTATCCAAATAGTTGATTGATTTACTTTCCTAAAGATCAAAATGTTTGGAGGAGCCCGTGTCATTAGAAGATGATTTCACAGGAAGGATTATGTTATAATATTTGAATTAATAGTTCGTTTTGCTCCTTCTAAGACTGTTTTCGTAAGGATTTGTTGTTTACTGATTAACGTAGTGCCGTGGATCAATGTTACATGCCTTTTTTGTCGGGATTCATCCCTTCATCGACGGAAACAAACGTGTGTCACGCTTGTTATTAAATTTAGAACTAATGAAGGATGACTTTCCACCAATAGTCATTAAAGTAAAAAATCGATTGGATTATTACGGAGCATTAGATAAAGCTCACTAATAGAGTTAGTATAAAAAGTGGACACAATTATTGAACCATGTTTTAATCATCACAAAGCATTAAAGGACGTGTTCACATTGACCAAGAAGTACAAAATTATGACCCTGAGTTTAAGATCTATGTTACGAAGTTAATTGAATTGGATGGACACAAAATGTACTTTTAGCTCAGAAAAATTGACTCTTTACATACGATATTGGCGCTATTTCTCCCTTTAAATGAACAGTGAGTACATTATCAAAGCGGTAGATGTATTTCCCTTTTTGGGTTATAAACTTTAAGCCAATTCTCTGCTTCTTCCTTCATCCAAATTCCAAAGTGATCCAATAATTCCAATATTTCTTCTGAATTTGATAAGGGGTTGATTGCGTACCAAAGCGCTGTTCTCATCTCTTGCTCTTTTTCAGGATAATGCTTCGAAAATAGTTTAAAGGCTGGGAATAGATCCCTTGTGTACGACTGTTCTTGAACAATGACAAGCGCAAGACCAGCCCTCACAATAATTCTCATGATCCATGAACAGCAATCCTTAATGTCCTCAATGTCGTCATTTCCCGTTAAATCATGCTTGGCTTTATCAATCAGAGATGTTAAATGAATGAGGTGTTCATTCGCCAAGGAGCTGTCGGGTTTATAATCAGGGAGCTTACTTATTAGGTTTTCACCATAAACACAAATACCATAGGTTTTTAGAATAAACGGAATCATGGAGCAATATTTTGACTCCTCAACCTCACTTAAAGGGCAGAATCCTAATTCTACACCGTTTATAAAAGGGAATTTCTGATCAATGAATTGTTCAGTCTCCTCCACCCAATCAAGGTCAATATCTTGAGGATTAGAATAGGTTACTATTATTATGTCAACATCAGATACACCTTCAATGTCTAACCCTCTTGGCACAGATCCTCTTATATAAATGCTGTGAATTTCCTTTGGTAAAACGGAAAGACAGCTTTCCTTTATTCTTTGGATTACTTCTTGAAATTTATTATTGATTTTTTTGGGATCAGACTGGTTTATTAAATAGCCTTTGTCGTCTACAGAACATAAAGATCCTATTTCTTTAATTTCAGTCATTACTTAAAAGTCCCCATTTCTCTTCTGATTGTATTTATTCAACAAAATGGCCTTTTCACAAACAAGGAGCGCATGTCTTATTCAAGATTTGCGCCCCTTTTCATGAAGACTTGATTTCAAGATTATATTAATAACGATCTTCTGTTTTTGCTCCCGTTTGTCGAAGAGCAAACGTTATGTAACTAATCAACTTTGTTAGACATTTTATTTATGTTCCCGTTTTTCATTTCGTTTAAGGTGCTGTTCTGAGGAATTCATCTATAAATTCCATAATTAGAGCATAAACAACAAGGCTGATAGGCAATAAATTTATAATTAAAGCAAAAATTCTCTTAGCTAAATTTTCTTTGCTGAACATTGAAACGATACTTATAGGAATGCCAGCCAAGGAAGCGAGAAACACAAGTAATGCAAAGACTCCAAAGATAGATTCCACATTCTCATTCGAAGTTATTGACAATATGTATACGAGAGTTGGGATAACAACAATCGTAGCCATTGCTATAAAGAAGGAGATCTTAGTGAATATCTTCAGGTTTTTTCTACACATAATTTCGCTCCGCTTAATTGCTCATTTTGCAAGTGAAAAATAGCTCACTATTCACTAAGTAAGCTACTCTCTTTATTTACAATATCTCTACAGTCATTTTGTAAAATAGTTCTCCCCCAACAAGAATATCCAGTTCCCAAGTCCCTTCTGATGGGAAGGTCATATTTGAGGGAATGTGGGCATCTGCCCCATTATTAGGCCCAGCTATTGGGGAAGTAACTAAAGTTTTTTCATCACTATTATCTAAGTTAATCCCCTTAACTTCAAAGTCTTTATTTTCAAATTCCTCATTACCCCATAAGTGCCACATATACTTTTTTGTGTTATTGGCGACTAAATCCTCATTTTGACCTAATATAAATCCAACTTTACCTTCCTCACCGAGCATTGTGTAATTTTCTGTTTCAAAATAAGATGCCTCTACTGGGCTTTCTTCACTAGTTGACGCGTTAGAGCAACTAGTTAAAAGAAAGATTGAAAAAGGTATGATTAGATATAACAAACTTTTAGACATTAGCTCCTCCTTCCTAAATGTATATTTGCAATTAGACAACGTAGAATTTCATTTATGAGGACCTATTTATAAATTATACCAAGCTCTACTGAAATCATAACTGCTCTTAAACATAATACCAATTTTTTAAAATTCACAACCTTTATGCAATCGCTTATTAAACAAAATGGCCCGATCGTATTGCGGAACAAGAAAAAATCCTGAATTACCACAGTAAAATTTTTTGACCAAAACTTTATAAATCATTCTTTATCCTATATCTACATACAAACAGTTCATCTTTTTTCAAAGCAGTTCATCTTTGTTTTAAAGATGCAATAGTGGGTATTCCCAGAATACCTTTCGATACAAAAAGTCTTCACCCCTTTGGAGGGATGAAAACTTCTGTTTATCAATCACTTTTCTTTTTTCGATAACTGCATTGCTTTTTTAATATCTTTAAACGATGATGATTTCCCGTAAAGCAGGACACCACCGCTATAGATACGAGCACCAAACCATGCAAGAATGGCGATAGAAGCGACTAGAACCCCAACGGAAAGAATGACTTCCCAAACCGGAATATCTAACATGCCCACACGCAAAAACATGATGAGTGGTGAAAAGAATGGAAAGTAGGACGAAACTGTCACAAAGGTGGACTCAGGAGCGTTCAATCCAAATACAGAAATAAAGAAGGCCGCTAAGATTAAATAAATCATCGGTGCAATCATCTGCTGGGCATCCTCCAAACGACTAACGAGCGACCCAAGTGTTGCTGCAAGCGTCGCATAAAGCAAATAACCAAGGATAAAGAATAAAACTGCATAGGCGATGATCGAACCTTGAATATTAGTTAATCCAAACGCTGCCATCATTGATCCTTCTCCACCATTTTGGGTAACACCAAAATAGCCGACTATCAGGATTAAACAAAACTGCAACATCCCGACCAAGGCAATGCCGATAATTTTAGCAAACATTTGTGATACAGGTGACACACTTGAGATTAAGATTTCCATTACCCTACTCGATTTTTCTGTAGCAACCTCAGTTGCGATCATACTGCCATACATAATGACAGACATATAGAGCAGGAAGAGCATGACATAGACTAATCCACGTGTCTGTGCTAGTTCTTCTTCAGATTTTGCGCTTTCCTCCAATGATACGGTTTCAAATGCTACAGGTGATGATATTTGCTGTAATGTCGCTTGATCCACACCAGCCTCCTCTGTAGCAATCCCAACTTTAATTTGCTGCAAAGCTTGCTTAATTTGATCACTATGTCCAGCTGAAGCAATTTGATTGGCATAATAAGTGGCTTCTGGCAGATTGCTCTCACCCGTAGTAATTTCAACTACGGATTGATATGTACCTTCCTCCACCGCTTCTTTCGCTTCATCTAAAGACTTGTCATACATTTCTATTTCAAAAGAATTATTAATTGCTGCCGTTCCTTCAAGGGTCTGGAACCATTCTTCATTATCAGTTATAACAGCCACACGATCTGTCTCATCCTCGCCGCTGAATGTACCAATGATCGTTTGAATATTTGTTACAGCTACGATCAGTGCTAACGTTACAAGTGTTGTAATTAGAAATGATTTTGTCTTCACTCGATTCGTAAACGTGTGACCTACCATGATGAAAAACTTATACATAAGAGGCACCTACTTTCTCGATAAAAATATCGTTTAAAGAAGGTTCTTCCAAATTAAACGTACGGACAAAACCACGCCCATTTAATTCCTTGAAAATCTTTTGGGATACTTCTTCACTTTCCACTTGTAATTCACAGCCTTCTCCAAATGCTTTATATTTGGTTACACCAGGAATATCCTTCAAAAATTGCACATCAAAATCTGCTTTTACACGAACATTTTTCTTTCCAAAGGAACGCTTAATATCTTTTAAATGTCCGTGGACAACAGGAGATCCATGATGAAGAATACATAAATTTTCGCACAACTCTTCTACATGTTCCATCCTGTGAGACGAAAATACAATAGACATGCCTGATTCTTTCAAATCCACCACCGCTTCTTTCAGCATTTCAACATTGACAGGATCAAGACCTGAAAAAGGTTCATCCAGGATTAACAGCTTCGGTTTATGTAATACGGCAGATATGAACTGTATTTTTTGCTGATTACCTTTGGAAAGCTCCTCCACTTTTTTCGTCTTGTAGTCAGGAACTTTAAAACGCTCCAGCCAATAATCTAACTCCTTCAGTGAATCTGTCTTACTCATGCCACGAAGCTTTGCTAAGTAGACAAGCTGGTCACGAACCTTCATTTTAGGATAAAGTCCTCTCTCCTCCGGCAAGTAGCCAATTAGATGACTTTGATCATAGCCAATTTCCCCATCATTCCAGGAAATCGTACCTTCTGTTTCTTGTAATAATCCAAGTATCATTCTAAAAGTCGTCGTTTTACCTGCACCATTCGCCCCGAGAAAACCAAATATTTGTTTTTCTGGTATTTCGATTGATAAATGATTGACCGCGACATGCGATCCAAACCTTTTTGTAACATTATTAAGTCTTAGCGTCACGTTGCATCCTCCTCTTCCCTTTAAAGGATACGAACGACCCCTTAAAGTAGTTTCACAAATTCGATACTTTTATAAAAATATAAAATCAAGCAGGAATATCGACCTCATATAACAAATTAATTAGGGAGACTGTTCTTGGAGGGTTAATAATGAAGAAATACTTTCTAACTGTATTCGAAAAAGACGGAACCAATGTATTAGATGATTCATTTGAAGCTGAAAATGATTCAGAAGCAAAGAAAATTGGAGAGGGCAAACTTGAAGAACAGGGATATCAAGAATATACCCATCGCTGTGTAGCCCCAGAAGGTCATCTTGTTTTATTTCACAGGTAAACCACAATGAAAAAGTCGCGCTGCCACGCGACTTTTCAATTCTCGTTAACAGAAGCGTCCATCGTACTTGTCTTTTTATTGCCATGTATTGCAAAAGTTGATCCTCTGTACGCGCGGGGCATGTGCCAACATCGAACGACCTCACTACGCGAGTGGCTGCGGAAAGTGAGCATATTCCATATAAGGTCTTCCTATACAAAACAACAAGCTTTACTAAAGGAGCCAAAATAAAAAAGCCGCCTATTAGGACGACTTTTTTTACTATTATTGCTGTGGTTCTTCAGGATTACCGTAAAGCTCTTCAAGAGGCTTTGTAATAATTTTGCTTACGTCATTAATTACCGTGTTAAGACGCTGTTCTTCTTCCATCAGCTTAGAAATTTGTGGATGCTGTTGGACAAGTTCAACCACTTGACGTGCCTGTTCCACTTCTTCTTCACTAATTTCTTCCCCTTGCATTTGCTTCTGTTGAAGAGTGATTTGTGTTTGACGGAAGTCTTCGAACATTTTTTTCGCAGATTCTTCGTTCATTACCGCTTCATATGCTTCTTTTAGTCCTGTGAACTCTTCACTGTTGCGAATTGCTTTTTCAAGATCATATGCGTGATCATAAATATTAGCCATAAATAAATGTACCTCCTAGAAATTGAGTGATTAACTCCTTCCCCACTATAACAAACAAGCTAGTCCATGTATAGGAATAGACGATTATCCGAGAAACAGCACAATAATCCCCTGGATCACTCCGATCATTCCACCTAGAAGTGCCCCTAAATACGTGATCATTTTAAATTCTCGTCTTGAAATACCGAGTACTATTTCTTCTAACCGTTCAACAGGAAAGGAAGCGACCTGTTCTTCAACAATCCCGGATAGATTCATTGACGCCATCATCCGGTCTATCCTTGAAGACAACATATCCGTGAATTTAGGTACCATCACCGGGACAACATCGAGAATAACTTTTGACTGCAGCGGTTTCGTCCAATCTGCTATAGAACGAGACATCCACTTCTCAATGGGCAGTGCTTGGCTAACAGCCTTCCCAAGTGTACTAGCAATTGATTCCTTGCCTATTTTCTCTTCGAAAACTTTAACAGGTTGGTCTAATGACTTTTTTATTTCTGTATGGATCATCGCCTGTAACCAATCCGTAGCCTCTTTGGCCGAAACATATTTAATAAGTACGGGGTGCACGCGATCAATAAGCCTTTCAGATCCCATAAAGGAAGCGATCATATTTCCTAAAAAGCCCTGGTTGTCTAAATAATCATCTATGAGGGCGGCAATTCTTTCTTTTCCCTCGTGACTATCCAAGTACCTCACAATTCGATCTTGAATATAGACAGAGAATTGATCAGCACCACCCTCCAGTTTGCCTTTCCAGCTGTCTGAGAGTAAATCCCCTACTTTTTGCTCCCTTGTTTCGCTCATCATTGATTCGTATCTTTCTTCTACCCAAAAGGATACTGATTCTTCCAGACGATCTTTATTCAGGTCAATTTCTAAGGATCCCAAGAACTCCTGCATGGTCTCATTCTTATTCAACAGCTTCTCTATTTCTTCTTGAGCAAACGTAGTCAGTTGGTTTTCAAAGCCCTGACCGTTAATTTTCCGTCTTAATCCATCCGCGGTTAATAAATGATTCACAACCATTTCACCTAGCTGACGGGACAATTCTTCGCGTCGCTTTGGTATCAAACCTGGTGTGAAAGGAAGCTGAAACTTACCGATCTTAATCGCTTTATATGGACGAAAAAGCATTTTAATAGCCAAATGGTTTGTCACACCACCAATCGCAGCTCCAATCAACATCATAAATAAAATTAACACAAATGCATCCATTCCTTACCCTCATTTCAGTCATAGAACTGTCCCAATTATATATGACTTGATGCGGGGATGCCAATTTCACTTGGAATAGTTTACTCCAATAAATGGTTTAGTGATTCCATTTCTTAAGGGTAAATTAAAATATGGAGGTGAAACAGTGAAAAGGAAAAAAGGATTTGATCCAGAAGGTAAAAAACAATTAGAACTTGATGTGGACCGAATGATAAACGAGGGTATGGCAGGAGGAGGTCCGCTCTCTGCTTCTGGGAATGAGCAGATCGGTGAAACACATCCAATCCCAAAGCAAAAAAACGAATCCTACAGAAGACGCCCAGCAGATTAGGGCGTCTTCTAAAATGTTTATCGTAAAATAAAATCTGTGATGCTCCCACTGAGATGGGCCACAGCATGAGGGTTAGCGGCTCTTCACGATCATTCGAACCGCTTCCTCAATCTTCTCTTCAGAAGATTCGTCTTCTTCTTGTGATTGTTTAATACTTGATTCTAAATTTCTCGCCACGATATAGCCGATCGCTCGATCCATTGCAGATCGAGCTGCAGAAAGTTGGGTGACAACATCTTTACATTCTTTTTCTTCCTCCATCATTTTAAGGACACCGCGTACTTGCCCCTCTATACGTTTCAAACGATTCTTTGTTTCCTGACCGTACTGATCTCTTTCTTTCACCTGATCCATTTGCTTCCCCTCCCCATTTTCTATCTTAGAAAAGACGATTATATCCTAACTGAGTGTTTGCTGAAATGATTGTTTGTATTACTATGATAGTAGATATTTTTACAAAAAGGAAGGTACTATGACTAAAATCGATCAACTTAAGCAGCTCTACCCTTCTTTAATTGTCATTAAACCTGGGGAACAAAAGCCGTCAGAACAATTCCAATTCTTTCAAACCCCTGAGGAACAAATTGTAGGCATATTAAAATCTGATGTTAATAAGAGGGAGACTCAACTTCTTCATTTATTCCTTACCCCCATCGAAAGCAAAGAGGTAACAGAAACGGATCGTGAACGTGACTGGATCAGGTTTATTCGTGTGCAGTCAAATGAACTAAATGTTGATCCGCAGCCACAGAGGTATAGGTTTGTATTTTTCTCGTTGTCTGACCATTCACTTGAGCTTGATACCTTTCAAGAAGCTCTTCAATCCTTGTTTCCAAAGGTGATGCCGTTGATATGGGAGAACAATCATGAAGGTGTAATCATCGAGGAAGTTATGGAAGAGGGTCAGGAGACCATTTCTTTTCAAACGATTATTGATGTATTAATGAGCGACTTTTACACAAAAATCCACTTTTATATCAGTGACTTTGAACAGAACATAGGAGATGCACCAAGGCTGTTTCAGTGGGCAAAAAAATGTTTCCACATTTCCATGAAGCATCGTATCGGTCCAGTTACCATTTTTCAAGATGTTGTTCCTTTCCTTTATATTGAAGCAATGCCAGAAGAAGAGCGAGCGCTCATTTCCCATGCATTATTGGCTAGTGTCCGAGCAGATAGGGAATTATTGCAAACCATTCGAGTCTTCCTCGAAGCTGGATCGAATGTCACACTCGCTGCCAAAAAACTTTACATGCATAGAAACAGTTTGCAATATCGGGTAGATAAATTCATCGAAAAAACAGGTGTTGATATTAAACAATTTCAAGGTGCTGTCATCACGTATCTTACATTAATTGAATGGGATCGATAACAAAGTGCACAAAGATCCTCGAAATTCTTTGTGCACTTTGTCCATTTACCCGCTTCTGTTACTGAGATAGACTTAATATACACAAAGGAAAGCGATTTCATTTAAAGGGGAGGCTTTACTAATGGCAGAGTTAAAATTAAACAATATTGAAAAGGTGTATGACAAAAAAGTAAAAGCTGTGGAAGACTTTAATTTACATATCAATGATAAAGAATTTATTGTGTTCGTTGGACCTTCAGGATGTGGGAAGTCTACAACACTTAGAATGATCGCTGGACTAGAAGAAATCACAAATGGCGATTTCATCATTGATGAGAAGCGTATGAATGATGTAGCTCCTAAAGACCGAGATATTGCAATGGTTTTCCAAAACTATGCTTTGTATCCGCATATGAACGTTTATGACAATATGGCATTCGGACTTAAACTTCGTAAAATGGATAAAAAGGAAATTAAACAGCGAGTAGATAATGCTGCAAACATTCTTGGACTTGAAGCATTACTAGACCGTAAACCTAAAGCACTTTCTGGCGGCCAGCGCCAACGTGTAGCTCTTGGTCGGGCGATCGTACGCGATGCTAAAGTATTCCTTATGGATGAACCACTATCCAACCTTGATGCAAAATTACGTGTGCAGATGAGAGCTGAAATTCAAAAATTACACCAACGCCTGCAAACCACAACCATTTATGTAACTCATGACCAAACAGAAGCTATGACAATGGCTACCCGTCTTGTCGTTATGAAGGATGGTCTGGTTCAGCAGGTCGGGGCTCCTAAAGAAGTTTATGATAAACCTGAGAATGTTTTTGTTGGTGGGTTCATCGGCTCTCCTGCCATGAACTTCTTTAATGGAACTCTCCGTGAGAACCATATCGAACTAGGCAATGATATTAAAATTGCTGTACCTGATGGCAAGCTGAAACCATTGCGTGAACAGAATTATATAGGAAAAGAAGTTATCTTAGGTGTGAGGCCTGAAGATATGCATGATGAACCAGTGTTTATTGATGCCAACCAGGATAAGAAAATCACCGCCTATATAGAAGTAGCCGAACTCATGGGTGCTGAATCCTACCTCTACTCTAAGGTCAGTGATCAAGAGTTTATCGCACGTGTCGATGCACGAACCGAAGTCAATGGCGGTGATGAAATCGAACTTGCTATTGATATGAACAAGGTTCACTTTTTCGATAAAGATACAGAACAACGCATTCACTAATCAGAATGTATATTAAAGCCGCAAACTATACATAGCTTGCGGCTTTTTTAGAAGATAAAAAAGGAGAAAGGGCGCACCCTTTCTCCTTCGTCATATTATTTAATTATTGTTGTTGTCCACCGAACTGTTGTTCAGCCATTGACACAAGACGCTTAGTGATTTCTCCACCTACAGAACCGTTAGCACGGGAAGTAGTGTCGCCACCAAGTTGTACTCCGAATTCTTGTGCAATTTCAGTTTTCATTTGGTCTAGAGCTTGTTGTACACCAGGTACTACTAACTCATTTGAATTGTTGCTAGCCATGTTTCTCACCTCCTTGCGTGTGTAATAGTAGTATGAGCAGGCACTCTCATTTTTATCACAGAAATTTCATTCCAATAAACGGAAATTTCTCAGGTGTGAAAAACACGGCATCACATAACATTTTCTATTTAGCGTTAGGCTTTGTCATCGCCTTCGGATCAACATATTCATCAAACTGGTCTCCAGTAAGAATCTCCATTTCCACAGCCGTTTCCTTCAGTGTTTGATCTTTTTCAAAAGCTGTCTTCGCAATTTTGGCTGCATTTTCATACCCAATATGCGGATTTAAAGCCGTAACCAACATCAGCGAATCACGTAAATACTTTTCAATTTGTTCATGATTTGGTTCAATCCCAACTACACAGCGATCATTAAAGGAAACCATACTGTCAGCTAGCAGTTGCGCTGATTGTAAGAAGTTATAAGCAATAACTGGTTTAAATACATTAAGCTCAAAATTACCTTGACTTGCCGCAAATCCAATCGTTGCATCATTTCCCATCACTTGAGCAGCTACCATTGTAATTGCTTCGCTTTGGGTTGGATTTACTTTACCTGGCATAATAGAGCTGCCTGGCTCATTGGCTGGAATAGTAATTTCACCGATTCCGCAACGCGGTCCACTAGCCAACCATCTAACATCATTCGCAATCTTCATCACATCAGCGGCTAATGCCTTCATTGCACCGTGTGTATGGACAAGTTCATCGTGTGATGTTAAAGCATGAAACTTATTTGGGGCAGAAATAAAATGTTTGCTCGTCTCTTCATTAACTTTTGCAACCACCTGTTCCGAAAAATCAATGTGGGCATTTAAACCTGTCCCTACAGCCGTTCCGCCAATCGCAAGCTCTTTTACGTAGGTTGTACTATCTACAAGCATGTTTTCGGTCTTTTCGAGCATGCGATGCCAGCCGCTTATTTCTTGTCCTAATGTTAGTGGTGTCGCATCTTGCAAATGTGTTCGTCCAATTTTAACAATTTCATCAAACGCTTTCATCTTTTCTTCCAACGTATTTTTCAATTTCGTTAAGGCCGGTAATAACACATCCTCAAGCTTCCTAACTGATGCAATATGCATAGCTGTTGGGTATGTATCATTCGAGCTTTGTGATTTGTTGACATCATCATTTGGGTGCAGGCGTGTTTCTTTGCCTTCTTGTTTTAACCACTCATTTCCCACATAAGCAATGACTTCGTTCACGTTCATGTTAGATTGCGTGCCGCTTCCTGTTTGCCAAACTACGAGTGGAAAGTGGTCTTCTAACTCGCCTGCGAGAATGAGATCAGCCGCATGACCGATAGCATTCGCTTTATCTTCTTCGAGCAACCCAAGCTCGAAATTTGCCCTAGCTGCACTTTTTTTCAAGATAGCAAAACCTTCGATCACTTCTGTTGGCATTTTTTCATTGCCAATCGGGAAATTCTCTTTACTTCTTTGCGTCTGTGCGGCCCAATACTTGTTACTTGGTACTTTTATTTCACCTAACGTGTCTTTTTCAATACGATAATCCATAATGATCCTCCTTCTATCTATTGTTAACGTCCTTTTTAATTGTATCAATTTTCTCATAAACATTCATTAGCTTGATTCGAGTTATCTGTCGGATTTCAAACAAATATGCTGACTGATTGTTCAAATTATTCTGATTATGGCGCATAATCATACTTACTAAGTGAGAGGGGCAGAGACAGACTCCATAACCTTGAAGGAAGGATGGACAGTTTTATCTGTTTTTGCTCGATCTTTTCCATTAGGTAATAAATGTGGGGGAAAAGGTCAATGGATGTGGCTCTTTTTTGCGTTATAATAAAGAAAAATGAGGTGAGTGTATGCCGAACATATGGACACATATTATGTTTGCTGAAGATGTGTGCAATGAACATAAGCGGGAGGATATTATAAATACTTCGGGGCGATTTCTAAACATGGGTGCTCAGGGACCAGACCCTTTTTTCTATTATAATTTCTGGCCTAGGCTGAGCGACCATGGGGTAAATGAAGTTGGTATGAAGCTGCACACTGAACAATGTGGTGCTTTTTTAATAAACATGATTAATCGTGGAAAGCATGTAAAGAATCGATCACAAGCTTATATTTTAGGATTTGTCAGCCACCACATTCTTGATCGAGTCACCCACCCTTACATTCATTATTACTCTGGTTATCAAGGACATAAACACCAAGAACTTGAAGTAATTATTGATACACTTATGCTCGATAAGTATCGTCAATTGAAACCGTGGAAAACCCCTGTTTACAAACAGGTACAATTGAATAAAAAAGAGGCAAAGGAATTGGCTCGGTGGCTAGAACAGGACATCTATACATTATTTCCAGAACTAAGTTCATCTGTGCCCTCGAATTATGTTGTGAAATCATTGATGGATATTGCTCTTGCCCAGCGGTTATTATTTGACCCTAATGGATGGAAAAACGATGTATTAGGATCCATGGTTTCGTCGTTTTCTCATCGACCAATCAAAGAAAATTTTGATTATTTAAACGAACATAGGAAGGAATGGAAACACTCTGCAACAGGTAAACCATCCCATGCCTCATTTATTGATTTATATGAGACTGCCTTTCAACAAACTTGTTCAATAATAGAGCTTATTTTGTCCTATTGGAGCAGTTCTGAAGAAGGGTTGATCGATCCTATCCGAGACCAAATCGGCGATATTTCCTATGACACAGGAAAACCGCTCTCCCTCCGTTTGAAAAACCATTATGCTCATCCGATCGTGTAACAAGCAGAGGCTTCACCCCCACTTTTCAGGCTGTCGAGAAAATCTCGGCAGCTTGACTTTTTTTACAACACTCTAATTTTTGCCGCGCTCATTTGTTATCCCATAGTTAGAATCTTTTCAGGCGGTTATCGTTAGTTTCAATCATGAAAAGAAAGACAAAATGAGATGGAGATCGTTACGATTAAGGAGCTTGTTTCCGGAGGACTACTTTGCTTCGTAAGATTAACCAACCTTGAACCATTAACAAGCGTCACTTTTTCAGCGGCCCCGAAAACTATGGGTTTCTCTACAAGCTGAAAAGCAGAGGCTTTACCTCTGCTTTTCACGTTCTAACAACTGTAGTTGCCTTTGTATCCTCTTGAGCCTCCTTCGCCCCTTTTTCAACATCAACAAACTTCAATAGGACGATACCACCTATAAAAAAGACCAATAATGACAATATACCAAGACGGCTCGAACCCGTTAACTGACCAACTAAGGCAAACGCGAATGGGCCAAAAATTGCCGCAAACTTAGATGATATTCCATAAAAGCCATAAAACTCTGCTTGCCGATCAGCTGGCACCATTCTCCCAAAAATGGATCGACTTAGTGATTGGGCTCCACCTTGAACCATCCCTACACAAATTGCTAGTAAATAAAAATGCAAGGCTGTCGTCATAAAGTATCCTAAAGCAACGATGGCTAAATAAATATATAAAGCCAGTGTGAGTGCACGCTTAGCCGTAATTTTATCGGCCAAAAACCCGAATAAAAATGCAAAAGGAATGCCGACAAACTGAGTGATTAACAAAGCTATGATCAGCGAGTTGCTATCAATCCCTATATCCCGACCATAAATGGTTGCCATTTTAATAATTGTTGATATACCATCATTATATAGCCAAAATGCTAATAGGAAGACGAACAGTTGCTTAAATTGGTTAAGCTCCCTAAATGTTCGTCCCACCCGTTTAAAGCCAATTTTCGCGTAAGACTCCGTTCGTTGAGGATTTAGCTTTTTTTCTTCTTTCACATTTTTAAAAAGAGGAATTGAGAAAACGAACCACCATATACTGACAGACACGAAAGAAAGTTGTGAGGCAACGAGACTGTTGGGAAGTCCAAACCATTGATAATTTAAAATCATCATTAAGTTAAGGGCTAAAAGCACCCCGCCTCCAATATAGCCAAAAGCAAAGCCCTTTGCGGAGACTTTATCAATGTTTTTTTCATCAGACACTTCAGGCAAGAAAGAGTCATAAAAAACGTTTCCACCTGAGAAACCAATCGTACCGATAATCAGGAGCAATGAAGCTAATAAATAATCCCCTTCGCCAACGAAGGCCAAAAGTACACTCGCAATCATTCCCATAAAGGCAAAAAACATTAAGAACTTTTTCTTTGCTGCTGAGTAATCACTTATGGCACCGAGGATTGGTGCAAGAATAGCGACGATTAACACAGCGATGGATTGGGAATACCCCCAGTAGCTAGTCGCAAGGGATTGATCTACTCCTTTAGCTGCTACATCATAATAAAATACTGGCAAGACAGCAGCCATAATCGTGGTTGCAAACGCAGAGTTGCCAAAGTCATACAGCATCCAGCTTAAGACAGGTTTCTTTTTCATCCCTTCCCCCCTCGAACCTTTGAAAAACGGGTATTTTTATTAAGTGTAGTTAAAAAATTATGATAAGAAAAGGTGATCGTAATGAAGATAGCCATATTTGGTGCCACTGGCAGAGTCGGCAGGCGTGTGGTGAACATGGCCATCAGAGAAAACATAGAAGTAAACGCTCTTGTAAGAGATATAAAGAAGGCTGAACAAATCATTCCAGAAGCCAGCCTCATAAAAGGTGATGTTACAAATAGTAAGGATATCGAAACAACCATACAAGGCTGTGAGTTAGTCTTTAGTGCACTCGGTACAGATAAAACAGATACATTATCCAAGGCGATCCCTATGATAATTCACTTAATGAAAAAACATCAGATCGCGCGTATGATCACGATTGGAACAGCTGGTATCTTAAATAGCAGACTGGAAGAAAACAAATTCAGATTCGAAACAAATGAATCGAAGCGTCGTCTTACCTTTGCGGCTAGGGAACATTTATCGGTTTTTAAGGCTTTATCACAGTCTAATCTCTCTTGGACGATTTTATGCCCTACGTATTTACCTGAGGGAGAAGCAGAAGGACACATCCGTTATGAACCAAATTTCTTACCTGAGGGCGGTAAAAAAATAACCGTCGGCGACACGGCTCAGTTTGCCTTTCAGGAAATCAAGTCGGCCAGGTTCCCCCATTTAAGAGTTGGATTAAGCGACTAAAAAAGTGCCCTTAAAGCAAAGGGCACTGAAAATGTTGTTTTATAGTGCAAAAGAAGATAATCACCTATGCATAGTAGGTGATCACCTTCTTTTAATTATCGTATGTCGAGTGGATTCCCTATTTAAAATAAAAAATGCAGCTTCCCAGCGATCTCTTAAGCTTAAAGCAGGTTTATTTTCTGAACCTTTAAGAAGATGGGTACAACCCAAAGAATTCTTCCAGGGTTTCTTCTTGATTGTGTATAGTTGTAGATATATCTTTTCCAACGTATCTTAAATGCCACGGCTCATAGGAATAACCCGTTATATCAGATTTCCCTTTTAAGTAACGGATGACAAATCCGTATTCATGTGCATGATTGGCAAGCCACTCACCCTCATCGGTTTGACGAAACGACTGCTTTAGTTTAAAGGCCATTTGAGCAGAGGTGACATCCATAGCAAGTCCTGTCTGATGCTCACTTGTTCCAGGTTTTGCAGAGAATTGATTTGCTTCCTTTTCTCCACGCTCCGCAACGTTTTGTTGATAAATACTCTTTTGTCTTTCATAAGATCGATAGCCTGAAGCGGCAACCAAATCGATCCCATTCTTTTTTGCTCCTGCAAATAATTCTTCAAGCGCTTTCGCAGCCTCTTCCCGCATTTGCTTTTTAGGATGAAACTCATTAAAGTAAAAAGGAACATCCGGCACAACGAGATCAGGTGGTTTGTACCCTTCAGGTAATTTTCTTTGTTTATTAACAACAACTTGAATACTTTTCGGTTCATTCACAATTGTTAATCCATCACTATCTTTTTTTTCCACTTCTTTTTCTTCAGCTGCTGGAAGGTTTTCTTCTTGGGGAGTTTCCTCTTTTTGTTGCTCAGAGTTCTCCGTTTTTTCTTTTTCCTTACTGGATTGTTCTTGTTCAACATCTGGTGTTTGTATGTCTGAACTGAAGCTATTTAACGATTCCGCCCATGAACATCCAGTAAGTGTAAGACTTAATCCCATACCGATTACGATAGACTTCCACTTCATATTGTCATACCTTCCTAATCTTATAATTTCATTAACACTATAACATTTTTAGGAAGTAAATGTACAAAAGATATATTCATAAATAGATAGAACTCTCGATTCTATTTACAAAAAAAGTGCCACCTGTTCAGTGGCACTTTTCACATCTATTTCCTACGTATAGAACTGATATTGTTCGCTTAAGCGGTCGAATTCTTCTCGGTCATTGTTATCGATGGCTGAATTAATTTGTTTGTTTAAACGTTCTTTATTAAATTGAAAACTTAGTTGATCTAGAAGCAGTCTTGAGGCTAAACGAATCCCGAAGGACAGTTCTTTTTTAGCTGTAATTTCGCGATTTCTAAACCCAGGGTCCCGACGCAATACGTATATTACCTTTTGCTTTCTCATGAGAATACCCCCTAATTGCTTTTTTTCATTATGCAGGATTTCAAGTGATTCCGCAATAACTTTTCTGAATATTTAGTTATATAATTCCCTTATTTTAAAAAGATAAACCACTATTTCCGCTTTTAACACCTGTTTCGTTGATTTCTTAAAAGTTTTTCAACAGCATCTTTTCTAAACATATGGACAGATCACTATAATACAGTGGTAACATGGCTAGACTGTAAATGTTAAATGTTTACCTTATACAAAGAAGCTTACCTATTCCAAGCTATGTGAAGAAGGGTAGTTTTTTTTCTATAGACTCAATGTAATTGACTTTGGTAAGCTAAACCATGTTGTAAGACTCGAATCGGAGGATCTCATTATGGGAGAATATGAAAATTTAAAACGTGGACAAAAAGGGGCTTGGGTAAGCATTATTGCTTATTTAATTTTGGCTGTTGCAAAACTGATTATAGCCTCGATAGGTCAATCAGAGGCTTTACGAGCGGATGGGCTTAACAATACGACAGATGTTATTGCTTCTATAGCGGTTCTCATTGGTTTAAAAATATCACGCAAACCGCCCGATAAAGATCACCACTACGGTCATTTCAGAGCTGAAACCATCGCTTCTTTAGTAGCTGCCTTTATCATGATGACAGTAGGGATTGAGGTTATCGTTGGTACGTTTGGAAATATTGTTAACGGGCACCAAAGCGAACCTTCGCTGTTAACGGGATGGACTGCGATAGTTGCATCTGCAATCATGTTTGGTGTGTACCGCTACAATCTTTCTCTGGCTAACAAAGTGAAAAGCCGGGCACTTTATGCTGCCGCACAAGATAACCGCTCAGACGTGCTCGTAAGTATTGGGGCTGCAGTAGGCATATTTGGAGCTCAATTAGGAGTCTATTGGCTCGATCCATTAGCTGGATTAGTTGTAGGATTGATCATTTGTAAAACCGCGTGGGATATTTTCAGAGAATCTAGTCATACATTAAGCGATGGCTTTGACGAACAGGAAATTAAAGATATCCGTGAACAGATAGCCAGTCACTCTTCTGTTTGGACGGTTAAAGATGTAAAAGCACGTTTGCAAGGCAATCAAGTGTTGGTGGATGCTACGATTCATGTGGATCCTGGACTGACCATACAGGAGGCACATGAGATTACTGACGAAGTAGAAGCCATTCTTGAGCAGGAAATGGGAATTTACTATGCTCATATTCACATTGAACCCTATGAAAAAGATTAAAGAGACTGGGACATAAGTAAAGCAATGATGTCAAAGAACGAACGTTAAAAAATGAATAGGATAAACGCAGATCATTAGCGTAGTCAAAATACGTAGAGTCCTGCGGGAACAGCGCGAGCCAAAGATCCCGCAGGAAAGCATCCTTTGCTTTCCAAGGAAGCTGAGGCCGTGCCCGCGGAAAGCGAAGTGTTTTGACGGAGCGATGGTAGAAATCCTTCCTTGGCACACAAATAATCCGAACAGAATTTCACTAGAATGTTCGGATTATTTCATACCTTATTCAGTTTTGTCCCAGCCTCTTTAATTTATGAAAATCGCTGTATTAACAAATCAATATTTTTCCATCCATAGGCGGTTTCTTCATATGTCCCTTGACCGATTGTTACTTCCTCTGCTTCAACAGGTTCAGCACCTAAGTGACCATAAAAGTTTCCTGAAGGGTTACGTGTCAGCACCCAAACTAATAAAGATTGGTACCCTGCCTCCTTCATAGCATTTGCGAAAGAAGCGACAAGCGTACTTCCATAGCCTTTCCGTTGATAAGCATCTAATAAATAGATCGCATAAATCTCACCATCATAGCCGTAATTCTTTGTACGCTCTTTTCCACCAGATACAAACCCGACGACTTCTTGTTGATCATTTTCAATGACATACGCGATTTGACCATTAACCGGCGTCCGTAAAACGGTTTCCCAAAGAACGATTCGATTGTCAATAGTTATATTACTCATGTCTCTCTCATCAATTAAATCCTTATATGTAGATTTCCAGCTTTGAATGTGAATCGTAGCAATATCTTCTGCATCTTCAAATCGAGCTACTCGAACATGGGTCATTTCCCTTCTCCCCTTTTTCCACACATATATCTATAGTTTAGCAGAAAAAATGGCACCACGCTTGTGGTACCATTTGGTTTCTAGCACCGAAAACTCGAAATCCGATCTGTATCAATCCCGAAATATTCCCACGAATAGCGGTTCGGACGCCAGCGGTATCCTGCGACAGATGTACGCCCAATAAATATTGGATAAAACCAAAATCTCCGTCCATTATTTAAGCGAACCCTAGTAAAACTATATAAGCAGCCAAACATTGCACCTGGATCGACAGCTTGAATACCAGGCCCCCAAAACCTTGAAAATCAGGGGAAGGATCTTGACCGCCACCTGGAGGAGGACCTGGTGGAAAGCCTTGTGGCGAACCTTGTTGCGGTCCCTGCGGCGATGGACCTTGCGGAGGTCCAAATCCAGGGAATCCACTTTGACCGCCTTGACCCGGACCACCCTGTCCAGGCCCCCATGGCAAGCCGAATTGTCGTTGCATAAAGAGATCAATTCCTTTCTATAAGCCTCCCTATATGTTATGCACAAACACCCACGACGTGCCTACAGGGTCATCAAAAAGACAGCAGCGATTGCACCAAGAACCACACCAATAATATTCACATTCAACCATGCTAATAATATGGCAAAGAGTGCGGCTATCACACCAATTTGGGGGCCTCAGGCTTCACACTTATTATCCCCGGAAAAATAAGTGCCCCTAACGCAGCATAAGGGATTGCATTTAACCAGCGATCAACCCATTTTGGAAATTTTGCCTGGTCAATAATGAACGCCGGAAGAAAACGGGGAACCGCCGTCACCACAGCCATTCCAATGATCACCCATATCATCATTTGTCCTCATCCTCCTCATCTGTTAATACCCATACACCACTCAGGCCGCCAATAAGCGTACCTAGAACGATTGCCCAGCCTTGATTCATCCCCCACCACTGACAGAGGAAATTGATGATCATGGCTAAAACTGCGATGATTGCAATGCGATAATGTTTTCTAATTGATGGAATTAACAAACCAATAAACATCGCATATAGCGCAATTCCCATACTCTCACTAAGCCTAGACGGCATCACATCCCCTAATACACCTCCGAGATAGGAGCCTCCTACCCATGAGAAGTAAGCCGTTAAAATTAAGGCAGCATAAAACCATGAACCATTGGCTTCCTTTGTCTCTTTCCGATATAAAGTGGACACTGTGAATGTCTCATCTGTTAAACCTAAGGAAAGTGGAATTTTGGCTTTAAGTGCTATATTCCTCAATCGGTTCATAAAAGATAGACTCATCACAAAATGACGAAAATTCAGCACAAATGTAGCGATAATAATTTCTACTGCCCCCGTCCCGGCAGCAATCATACTTACTGCCAGAAACTGGGCAGCACCCGCAAATACTAGCACACTCATCAGTGTTAGTTCCATATTAGTCATTCCTGATTGCCCGGCTAATACACCGTATGTTAAGGAGACAGGCAAATACCCTAACATGATAGGAATGCCTGCCATGATACCGCGTCTGATCATATGTAACCGATTTGAACCTTGGGATGCTTCCACTATTTGTAAATCCATTGTTCTATCCCCTGTCTGTAAATTTCCACTATTATACACAATTACGTAGTCAGAATAAAGGTATCTATTTTCCGGATTTGTGGTTCTTGACCCGGATTGAAGATTCTTACTAAACCTGCACTGATTCTGACCAAAGGAGGAAAGATTCTAACTTAAATCACAATGATCCTTCCTAATATAAAAAGATTCTGTCCAAATTCCCAACGATTCTGACAAATCGCTGAAAGATTCTTACCTAATGCCTGCTGGCTTTCATCTATGGCAAGCAGATTCCTGAATATGTTGACATAATCCTTTCTTCTAGCATATAGTATCAATATACTTCACCACTTAAAAGCGTTTAAGTAACACTATATATATTTGCTCCACCGGGAGTAGTTTTTAGGAGGAACCATTAATGCTTCATTTACAACCAAAGCACTTGCCCAAAGTGCCTGAATCAGTCTTCTTACTCATCGGAATTATAGGCATGATCAGCTATTTTATTATTCAGTTACAAAGTGTTCCACACATCCCTATCCTACTAGGTATTATGGTGATGCTTGCATACGGGTTGCTTAAAAAGATGTCCTTCAGCCAGCTGCAAAATGGAATGATTCAAGGAGCGCAAACAGGAATGGCTGCTGTTCTGCTATTTTTTCTCATAGGCATCCTTATTTCAAGCTGGATGGCCAGCGGTACAATCCCTGTGCTCATGGATGCATCCTTTCTCATCGCTGGAGGTCCTTGGTTTTATGCGATAACTTTTACTATAACAGCGGTGGTTGGAATTGCTCTAGGCAGCTCGTTTACAACTGCGGCCACAGTAGGTGTAGCGATGATGGGCGTCGCTCAATCTACTGATATTTCTCTAGCCATAACAGCTGGGGCTGTGGTATCTGGGGCGTTTTTCGGCGATAAGATGTCTCCATTATCTGATACAACTAACTTGGCCTCTACTGTTGTAAAAGTGGATTTATTTGATCATATTAAAAACATGGCATGGACAACAGTTCCCGCTTTTGTCATAAGCTTTATTCTTTTTGCTATTCTGTCGCCTTCACAAAATATGTCAGGCAGAGAATTATCTTCCTTTCAAGAAGGACTAATAGCTTCTAATTTGATGCACTGGAGCTCTTGGATTCCATTGGGTATTCTTGTTATTTTCACCATATGTAAAGTGCCAGCATTTCTTTCACTCACGGTTACCAGCCTAACAGCTACTGGGATTGCTGGGGTCAGAGGCATCCTCCCATGGGGAAATCTATGGGGAATATGGTTCAATGGGTACACGGCTGATACAAGTAACCAGGCTGTAAATGAACTATTAACGAGAGGCGGTATGAATGGAATGTTATTTACGGTCTCTCTTGTGCTCTTAGCATTGGCTTTAGGCGGACTTTTCTTTGTAACAGGAGTCATTCCCGCCATTTTAGCCCGTATCCAACACTCCTTGCGTTCTGCGCGTTCCATTATCGTTTCTACTGCTCTTACTGCCATAGGGGTCAATATCGCAGTAGGGGAGCAATATTTATCTATATTATTAACCGGTGAAGCCTATCAGGATATGTATGAGAAGGCACAGTTAGCTAAAAAGAACTTGTCACGAACACTTGAGGATGCAGGAACAGTCATCAATCCGCTCGTTCCATGGAGTGTTTGCGGTGTTTTCCTATCAGGGGTTCTAGGTGTACCAGTCATTGAGTATCTTCCATTTACTTTTTTCTGCCTGCTCTGCCCTATCCTAACGATTTTATTTGGAATCACTGGAAAAACGTTAACACCTAAATCAGCTGTTAACGAACCATCCTTGAAAAATATTAATTAACCAAAGCAGACCACGCTTAGTGGTCTGCTTCACTTACGTTAAGTTACCCAGGAGAACGTTGAGGTTTTTAAATTTATAGCCAAATAAATTCAACTTTTCACCCGCTAGTTCTATCGTATCTTGATCATATGTTTCAGCACCGAGAGCCTTATAAAATAAAGCTGCCTTGTTTCCTTCGAGCACCCATACAACCATCTGATCAAATGAATGATCAATACATGTACGTACCATCGGTTTGAGAAGCCTCTCTCCTAATCCAATCCTTTGATAATCAGGTAAAATGTAAATCGCATATAATTCCGCAAGTTTTTCTGAAGCTTCCCCTCTCACCACTCCACCATTAGCATATCCTACTGCTTCCCCATTTTCTGTTTCCGCTATATAACTGAACATCTTTGGATCGATAAGCTTCTGTTTCCATTTATTTGTTCGTTCTTGATAGGACATCTGATCCAAAAACGCCTGTGAAACAATTCCTTTATAGGTAGCTCTCCATGTGTCAACACTTATCTTAGCAATCGCTGCTGCATCGTCACGTCCTGCCTTTCTAATTCTCATACTAGCCCTCCCATTCTACACCTTGATATGAATAGAACCGACCATGTAAAAACAAACTATAAGAAAAGGAGCGGTGTTTATGGATAAAGAACAACAGCCTTTAATGGACGATGGCTGGCACATGGCCCATGCAGAGGCTGAACAAGTCTTAGATGATGTAGCCTTTTATAGAACATTAATCGCGAATGTCATTTTCATCGGTAAAGAAGATTCGGAGGACTGGGTGTTAATTGATTGCGGTGTGAATCATTACTCAAAACGAGTTATTGACGCCGCTGAAAAACGATTTGGATCACATCCTCCTAAAGCTGTTATCCTTACCCATGGTCATTTCGATCATATCGGTTCTGCAAAGGAACTTGCTAAGCATTGGAATATTCCGATTTATGCTCATCCGCTTGAAATGCCTTTTATTACAGGGGAAAAGTCGTATCCCGTAGCAAACTCGGCTATAGGAGGAGGATTGTTTTCACTGCTATCCCCCTTTTTCCCAACAGACCCGGTCAATTTAAGCAAATGGGTTCGCCCATTACCTGAAGATGGATCTGTACCGTACCTAGAAGGATGGAGAATTGTCCACACACCTGGACATACCCCCGGACATGTATCGCTCTTCAGGGATCGCGATCGTACATTAGTTTCAGGTGATGCCGTCATTACGGTAAAGCAGGAATCGAGCATGGCGGTGTTTATTCAAAGCCAACATATCCATGGGCCGCCTGCCTATTTCACCCATGATTGGCATGCAGCGGAGCATTCTGTTAAAAAAATTGCCCGCCTGAACCCTAAGACGATTCTCTCTGGGCATGGTCTTCCCATGGAAGGTGAACTCATGCAGGAACAGCTCACACAATTAGCCATGAATTTTAAAGACTATGCTATTCCTCAACACCAAGACAAATTACATTAGCTATTCAACGTTCTAAGTGTTAAGTACCTTGTATAATTTTCGTAAACCTTCGAGTAGTCTTGGACTGGGTCTACAGTATAATGATTCCTCAAGCACATGGATTCTATCTTCTTTGATCGCTTTCATGTCTAACCATCCGGGCCTTTTCTTTAAAAGGTCCGGATTCATTTTTTCTTCCTTTACTCCGACCCAAACCATACAAATATGGTCTGGATCACGTTCTCTTACATCCTCCCAATCGGTTTGGACACTTGCTGCAGGCTCCCCTGCATAGATATTCACCCCGCCGGCTAATTCGCTTATTTCCGTTAACCAATTTCCCTTTCCAGGTGTAAAAATCGGCTTAGGCCACCACTCCCAGTAAAGGCTTGGCTTCCCCCTTATATTTTTACTTCGTTGTCGATACGTTTGGATTTCATTTAAGAACGCGCTGGCTTTCTCTTCCCCTAACTCCTTCATGCCTATGGCAGCACCCACTTTTTCTATATCTGCTGCAATTTCTTCAAGCGTACCTGGGTCCAAAATAATGTAGGGCAGGTTATATTCATTTAAGCCTTCAATATTCTTCTCCATTCCTGGCACACTTAACGACGCAAGTACAAGATCCGGTTGTAATGCAGCTACTTTATCGATATCAATCGATAAATCCGGCCCAAGCTTGGGTAATTGGTTCACTTGTTCAGGAAAATCAGAATAATTGTCGACACCAACCAACATTTCCTCTTTCCCTAAATACGCGACAATTTCAGTGTTACTGGGACAAATCGACACAATTCGAATATGATCACTCCTTTTTTCAGAATCCTCTGATGTTTCATTTTATTCCATTATAGCTTATATTTAGGGTAAGAAAAAAGTTAAGAAAGGGATGAAACAAGTGGCCGCCACATTATTCGATACAGCAAAAGGGATCGTAGAGTATTCATACGAGGGTAACGGCCCGACCATCCTTCTTTTTAAAGGTGGACATTGTACAAGAGATACGGACTTATCTCATAGCAGCTTGACCTATGAAGGCTATTCATTATTAACGATTTCACGGCCTGGCTATGACCATACTGATATATCAACAGGGCGGAGCGCAGAGGAATTTTCCCAAACTGTGATAAAAATACTTGATCATTTAAAAATAAGGAAAACGTCCGTTATTGCGGTATCTTCTGCTGGTCCAACCGGGATCGCATTAGCCGTTCACCATCCTGAAAGAGTAGAAAAGCTAATTATGGAGTCTGCTGTAACAGTACCTTGGGATATTGGCTCTAAAAGAAAGGCAAAAGTGTTATTTGGGCCAAGTGAAAAATTTTTTTGGGGAAGTATAAAAACATTATTACGAGTAGTTCCCGATATGGTCATAAAACAAATGCTTGAAGAACTAACTACAGAAAATGTGGATCATTTCTATGATCAGCTTTCACCAAATGATCGTAGATTTATATTTGATATGCTGACTACTGCTCAATCAGGAAAAGGATTTTCACTTGATATCAACCATGGTGTTGCTGATATGAGTAAGATTCAAGCACCTGTGCTTGGAATGTACTCACACAAGGATAATAGTGTCCCCTATTCACAAGCCCTTCTGCTTAAGTCAACTGTCCCATCATGTGAAATTTATGATGTAAAGTCAGATAGTCATTTAATTTGGATTGCCCGAGTGCCCAAAATGTGTGGAACAAACGATTAGAATTTCTCAATCAATGAAGAATGAAGGAGGAGAAAAGTGGATATCATCAAGATTACCCATTTAAAAGATGAGTTTTTAGCCTTTTACAATCAAGCGGTTACATCAAAGGCACATCCTGATGAACGTTTTAAATTATGGAAGCAGCTCTACGGTTTTTCAGTAACTCAATCAGGAAACCAAGATGACCAGTTGTCTAAGGACATGCTTGATCATGCCTTCCCACAATATGCCTATGCCGTCGATCGTATTGAACATTTTGAGCCGAATCATGAAGAAATTGCAACCTTGCTCGCGGCAGTTAAAGAAGAATTGAATTATTTACCAACTGTACACATGTCCATCGTGTTCTTTGTAGGAAATTTTGAATCAGATCCATTTCTCCAAACAGACGATGTCGACCATATCACTTTGTATTACCCAATTGAGAAAGACTTGAAGCAACTAGATCTAGCCAAGGAATTAGCACGAGCTATCTATTGCCTTAAGTTAGGAGATTCTTCTCCATTTGCTAAGAGTATTGCCCACATCACATTACAGGAAGGGATTGCATTGCATACTGCTGAAAAGGTGAATACATCTTTTGCTCTATCAGTACCCTCCTATTCTTGGATGAATGTATGCAAACAGGAACCAAATCGAATTATGATTAACTTACTTCCTCATATTAAACGAAATGATTATGAGGCTCTCTACTCATTTACAAAAGGACGAGGGGCTTCAGGTTTTTTTAATGAAGCGATTTTTGTCGGCTGGGTAGCTGTGAAACATTTACTTAACCAAGGGAAAACACTGAGTGAGCTTGCCGCCATCCCGGAAGAAAAAGTCACTGCGTTTATAGAACAAACTCTCTATAACGTTCTTGACACCGCCTATTTTGCCCAATCTTAATCATCATTGAAAAAAACTTTGAAAGGGACTTTCCTTTTTTGAAACCATCTGTTATAATTAATTTAATTATTGTTGTTCGATATGATTCATAACAGAGAAGATGCGTCATAACGATACGTCTTGATTGAATATGAAGAGCAAGAATAGTAATACAATGTGGATTTAATCCACGCAGGAGGTATTCTTCATGGTTGAAGGTACAGTTAAATGGTTTAATGCAGAAAAAGGTTTCGGTTTCATCGAGGTAGAAGGTCAAGACGACGTATTCGTTCACTTCTCTGCTATTCAAGAAGAAGGTTTCAAATCTCTTGAAGAAGGTCAAGTTGTAAACTTCGAAATTCAAGAAGGTCAGCGCGGACCACAAGCTGCTAACGTTCAAAAAGCGTAAGCTGTCTTTTAAAAGACTCCCTTTTCGGGAGTCTTTTTTGATTCTTACTCATAATTTCAATTAATTTCTATTATGAGTATCATTTATTTTGTTCATTTGTTATACTAATAGCAGTTATTGTTGTTCGGAAACGATTCATAGAACAGAAGTTGCTTCATAGTAATTTTCGTCTTGATTGTGAAGAGCAAGAATAGTAATACAATGTGGATAAAAGATCCACACAGGAGGTATTTTTCATGGTTGAAGGTACAGTTAAATGGTTTAATGCAGAAAAAGGTTTCGGTTTCATCGAAGTAGAAGGTCAAGACGACGTATTCGTTCACTTTTCTGCTATTCAAGAAGAAGGTTTCAAATCTCTTGAAGAAGGTCAAGTTGTAAACTTCGAAATTCAAGAAGGTCAGCGCGGACCACAAGCTGCTAACGTTCAAAAAGCATAATATAATAAAAAAGCTCCCAAATCGGGAGCTTTTTTTGTTCTTTATTTTTAATCTTGATCTGTTAAAATGAGCGGTCCTTCTTTAGTAATCGCAATGGTATGCTCATATTGGGCGGAGAGAGAACCATCTAATGTACGTGCTGTCCAATTATTCTGATCCATCTTATTTTGATACGTACCGATGTTAATCATCGGTTCAATGGTAATAACCATCCCTTCTTTTAGGCGAGCGCCTTTTCCTGCCTCACCGAAATGTGGAATGTAAGGGTCCTCATGTATCGTTTCGCCAATCCCATGTCCTGTAAAATCACGGACGACAGAATATCCTTCTCCTTCTGCATACGATTGAATAGCATGACCTAAATCACCGATGCGATTGCCAATTTGTGCTTTTTCAATGGCTTTGTATAATGATGTCTTTGTTACATCAAGTAATCTTTCCGCTTGCTCACTAATCTTCCCAACAGGGTGGGTCCAAGCAGAATCAGCTAAAAAGCCATTTAAATTGACAACCATATCTACCGTAACAATGTCTCCTTCTTGAAGTTTTTCCTCCCTAGGAAAACCATGGCAAATTTCATCATTGATGGAGGCACATGTTGTAAATTCATAGCCTTGATACCCTTTTTGCTCACCGGTTGCTCCATGTTTTTCTAAATAACGTTCAACAAAGTTCTCAATCTCCATTGTTGTTTTACCTGGCTTAATAAATTGACGAAGCTCTTTATGCACATTGGCAAGCAGCTTCCCAGCTTCGTGCATCCGTTCTATTTCACGTTTACTTTTTCTTTTAATCATAGCTCCAAACCCTTTCTTCCTATTCTCCTTACATATATGCGTTCACCTTTAAGTATGATAACTGAAAATAGTCACTTCGACTACCTTTGCAGCTTAATCGACTGCTTTTATCACTTTCGCAGGATTTCCTCCGACAAAAACATTTGCTGGTACATCTTTTGTAACAACTGCCCCAGAACCAATGACTACATTATCCCCTATCGTTACTCCAGGATTAATGACAGCACTGCCTCCAATCCATACATCGTCACCAATAAAAACAGGCTTTCCATATTCGAGTCCACTTGCTCGCGTCTCCCTGTCCATAGGATGTGTAGCTGTATAGATTTGTACGTTAGGTCCCATCATTACTCTGTCCCCAACACTAATCTTACAAACGTCAAGAAATACACAGTTAAAATTTGCAAAAAACTGATTCCCCACATAAATATTATAACCATAATCACAATGAAAGGAGGGTTCAATGGAAGCCTCGTCACCCGCACTGCCTAATAAACTTTGTAGCAGCTGGTTTCTATTGTGGGCCTCTGTTACCTTTGATTGATTAAATGAATGGAGAATTTGCCTGGCTCTTGTCCGCTCAAAAACGAGCTCTTCATCCCAAGATTGATATAGTTTTCCCTCTAACATTTTTTCCTTCTCCCTCATCGACTCACCTTCTTAACATAAAAGTTGACTCCCCCCTTTACTTTACCATAAATGTTCGCTACCCTTATTAAAATTAGAGGAGGAATTCGTTTATGATCATTCGTCAACTAGAACCTAAAGACGCCAAAGGTTATCGCGAATTGCGTTTAGAAGCCCTTTTAACAAATCCCGATGCATTTATTACCACCTATGAACAGGAAAAGCAGCGTCCCAATCCAATTGAGTCAACAGCAAACCGATTAGAATCAGATCTTTCGCACACATTTGGGGTTTTTGCAGAGGAAAATATTGTCGGAAGTGTAACTTTAATGAAGGAAACCCAACCTAAGCTTGCACATAAAGCTTCCATACTAGCTATGTATGTCAGTCTGGATTTCAGGGGAAAAGGAGCAGGCGCGGCACTCTTACAAGAAGCTCAACGTTTTGCGAAAGAAATTGAAATTGAAATGCTTCAACTATGTGTAGTTAGCGACAATACAGCAGCTAAAAAATTATACGAGAAAGCTGGTTTTCACGAATATGGTGTGGAACATAAGGCAATTAAACTTCCTGAGCGCTATTTAGACGAGGTGCATATGGTACACTTTATCAAAAACTGAAACGCATTGCTCCTTCATTCGTACTGTATATAGATGGAAATGAAAGGAGCTGTTATTATGATTGAGATTGAACAAGTCACAAAACGATTCCCCGGAAATACAGCCGTAAGAAACCTATCCCTTACGATTCCAGACGGTAAAATATTTGGGTTTCTCGGTCCTAATGGAGCAGGAAAATCTACCACTATTAAAATGATGACAGGCATCCTCCCTGTGGAATCAGGCAGTATTATTATTAATGGATCCGACATTACAAAGCAGCCGATGAAAGCAAAAGAGAAAATTGGTTATGTGCCGGACCGCTCAGATATTTTTTTACGCTTAAAAGGCATTGAATACTTAAACTTCATTGCTGATGTTTACGGTGTACCCACGGATGTCCGCCAAGAGAAAATTGAATATCTCACAAAAAGTTTCAGCATTTATGGGGCGTTAAATGATCATATCCTTACCTATTCTCATGGGATGCGGCAAAAAATTGTCGTATGCGGTGTCTTACTCCATGATCCAGATGTATGGATTCTCGATGAGCCGCTTACCGGCCTTGATCCAAAGTCTTCTTATACCTTAAAGGAAATGATGCGTGAGCACGCAAGCAAAGGAAAAACCGTGTTTTTCTCCACACACGTCCTCGAAGTTGTTGAGCAGCTGTGTGATGAAGTAGCCATTATAAACAATGGTCAGCTTGAGTTTTTAGGAAGTATGCTGGAAATGAAGCAGCAATTCAAAGAGGATGATAACCTGGAGAAGGTCTTCTTGGAGCTGACGCAAAATGGCTAAGACGTTAAAGTTGATTCAAGTTATGGTCAAAATGCAGCTCTCTTTAGCAGGCAAAAGCACGAATGAGAAAGTAGGGTATGTTTTTTTAGCGATCGTAGCGCTTCCTTTTGCTCTCTTCGTTTTGTATATGTTAGATGGCATCATTGGTTCCATGTATGATGTGTTAGCTTCTACTGGAAATGAAAATGTTATTCTTGGCCTGCTATTTGTAATCATCACGTTTCTCTTTATTTTTATTAGTATAGGAACCATACTAAGCTCATTCTACTTCGCAGAAGATGTAGAATCCTTTGTGGCTCTGCCTCTTCAGCCTTATCAAATAATGCTTGGAAAGGCTGCCGTTCCCTTCCTAACGCTATACCTTACAAATTTGCTGCTATTAGCCCCTGCACTCATCATTTACGGCGTACATAGCGGGGCAGGTATCATTTATTACATTTTCGGATTTATTTTATGGCTGCTTACTCCAGTCATTCCATTTGTTCTAACTTCTGTTGTCGTGATGTTCATCATGCGTTTTCTAAACCTATCCAAAAACAAAGATCGCATGAAAATTTTTGCCGGATTACTAACGTTTATTTTTGCAATTGGAATTAATGTTGTTATTCGTTTAAACTCATCAGGTTCAAGTGCTGGTGAAGATCTTGCCCAACTCGTAGCTGAGCAAAACAGTTTATTACAAATGGTCACTAAATTCTTTCCCACCGCTTACTTTAGTTCAATCAGTCTAACAACTCCTACTTCCCTTGCAGGAGTTGGTTACTTTCTCTTAACGTGTGTACTTTGCCTCATCGCCCTCCTATTCATGATGACGACAGGACAAAAGTTATACTTCAAAGGGGTGTTAGGATTATCAGGCGGGGCTAAGAAAAACATCAATCATGTAAAAATGACTAAAAAAATGAAAAAAAGGAATGTGGTATACTCTGGCTGGATCCGCGAGATGAGAATTATGCTGCGTACACCCACCTTTTTCACCCAGATCATCGTACAATCGCTTTTGCTTCCTGTGCTATTCATTGTCATTATTGTGATGGATACAAGCGGCACCTTTGGAAATATAGGTACGATGCTTGAAGCTTTTCAAGGAAAAACAATGATCCTGAGTATGGTTGGATTTACTGTTTTCATATTAGGTGTCAACCCCGCGTCCATATCATCTGTTTCACGAGACGGGAAGAGCTGGTTCAATCACCTTTATATGCCGATACAAGCCGAGACCGTTATGTTAAGCAAGCTCCTGGCTTCTTTTTTCATTAATCTGTTAAGCCTTGTGGTAATTGCTATCATAGCATTTTTCGTTAAAATTCCATTGATGATCGGCATTATTTGGATTTGTCTTTCATTACTTATCAACTGGTTCACTAGCGTAATCGGTACTATTCTCGATTTATATACACCTAATTTAAACTGGACCGATGAACGGGAAATTTTTAAAGGGAGACTGATCGGTGTTCTAGCTTTGATCTTAGAAGTCGCTGTCTTTGGAGCAGTCATTGTCTTACTTTGGAACATTGATGCCATTCAAGGGCTATGGATGACTTCCATGATTCTCTTTGTGACCTTGCTGGTGCTAACCTTAATCAGTAATCAAATCTTGAAGAAAATGATCAACAAATATTTCTATACACTTTCTTCATAATAGTTGAAGGGCTCCCCAATGAGGGGGCATTTTTGATACATTCCCCATAAATCCCCTATAAATAGGACTAGGAAATTCATGAAAACCATGATATAATTTTCTTCGTTCTAATCGGATAAGGCACGAGTGTGATCGTGTCAATTTTTTATGGAAAGAGGTGTAGCATTGAACACTGCTACAATTAAACAACAATGGTTTGGAAACGTAAAAAACGATGTGCTCTCAGGCATAGTTGTCGCTATGGCGCTTATCCCTGAGGCAATCGCTTTCTCTATCATAGCTGGAGTCGACCCCATGGTAGGTTTGTACGCTTCCTTTTGTATCGCTGTCGTCATTGCTTTTATGGGTGGACGTCCAGGGATGATTTCTGCTGCTACTGGGGCAATGGCTTTGCTTATGGTTACATTAGTCAAGGACCATGGACTCGAGTACTTGCTTGCTGCAACGATCCTAACTGGAATCTTGCAATTCCTCTTAGGAGTACTGCGTATCGGCCAGTTTATGAAATTTATCCCGAGGTCCGTTATGATTGGTTTTGTTAACGCCCTTGCGATTTTAATTTTCACGGCGCAGCTCCCGCATTTCGAAGGGGCTAATTGGGTGATGTATGCGATGGTAGCTGGTTCTCTTGCGATCATTTATATTCTTCCAAGGTTTACTAAAGCTGTCCCCGCACCGTTAATCACAATTATCTTAATGACGATCATCACTGCTACTAGTGGTTTATCTTTAAAAACTGTGGGTGATATGGGTGAGCTTTCAAGCACGCTTCCTATCTTTTTAATTCCAGCGATCCCACTAACTTTTGAAACATTACAAATTATATTTCCGATCTCTCTTGCCTTAGCATTCGTAGGTTTGCTCGAGTCGTTACTCACATCACAAATTGTTGATGATATGACAGATACTGTGAGTGATAAGAACAAAGAAGCTCGCGGCCAGGGAATTGCTAATATTACGTCAGGATTTTTCGGGGGAATGGCGGGCTGTGCCATGATAGGACAATCCGTTATCAACGTTTCTTCAGGTGGACGTGGTCGCTTATCCACTTTAGTCGCAGGGGTATTTCTCATGCTGCTGATTATTTCTTTTAACGATATACTCGTTCAAATTCCAATGGCTGTCCTTGTTGGTGTGATGTTCATGGTTTCGATCGGAACATTTGACTGGAGTTCTTTAACGAAGTTTCACAAAAACCCGATCTCAGATTCTGTCGTTATGGTCGTTACCGTGGTTGCTGTTGTGGTGACCCACAACTTATCTATTGGTGTGTTAGCCGGGGTGATTTTAAGTGCCATCTTCTTCGTGGCAAAAATCTCTAAAGTTCACGTCGAGGAGAAACTAGAAGCTGAAACAAAGACTTATTTTGTAAGCGGGCAAGTTTTCTTCGCTTCCGTTGAGAGCTTACTGGCACAGGTAGATCTTAATGTAGATGCAAAAGAAGTACACATTGACTTTACCCATGCTCATGTGTGGGATGATTCAGCTGTAGCCGCGATCGATAAACTCGTTACAAAACTCGAGGAAAATGATAAATCGGTCAAAATTGGCGGACTTAATCAAGCCAGTTCCCAACTTGTCAATCGATTAGCTGCCTACCAAAATAAAGCTAAAGCTTCATAGGTACATGAAAAAGCTGTCTCATCAGGTCCCAACTGGGCGACCTTGATGAGGCAGCTTTTTTAACATGGAAAATCGCAACTGAATTTTACTTATCGGAAAAGTTACCGATCATTTTACCTGCACTTTTTTATACTCTGCCATCCATAGTTCAGGTGAACCTTTTACCTTAAAGGAATACACCCCCCTTATGGTATGCAAATAAAAAAAACCATACGTTCCTGAAAGTGCTCGGTATGACACATCGTGAACATCTTCAATCATAAAACGCGCTGACGGGGTCACAACTTGGTCGTTATACAATTCTATATGAGACTCTTCTTCAAGATAATGCTGTTGATTATCTTTAATAACTCGTTTCGTTGTAAACACAGGATGGGAACAAATCAAATGGTCGCCTTCCTCTCCTTGCCTAACTTTTGCACTTATCTTATATTCCCCATTTTAATGCAATCAAACCCGAAACACTTTCTTTCTCAACATAGTTGTATTAGGATAATATAGGTGATTTTACGAATGATAGCAATAATGGAGGGAAAAATGTATGAGTGATCGTAATAAAGGAATTATGTTACTACTTATCTCTGCCTTTGGATTTTCGATGATGGCAGCCCTTGTAAAGTTGTCAGGTGATGTCCCTACTGTTCAAAAAACGTTCATGCGAAATATTGTTTCTGCAGTCATTGCATTTGTGTTAGTCGTCTACAATAAAGAACGAATTTTTGGTAAAAAGGAAAACCAGGTGTTGCTCCTCTCAAGATCTGCACTTGGGACCATCGGGATGGTGTTGTTTTTTTATGCCATTGACCATATGGTGTTATCAGATGCTGAGATGCTGAATAAGTTAAGTCCATTTATATTAATTATTTTTTCAGCTATTTTTCTTAAAGAAAAAGCACGTACTTATCAAATCGTGGCGATTTTAGTGGCGTTTGTCGGAACATTGTTTATTATAAAGCCACAATTTTCTATCGAGCTCCTTCCCTATTTAATCGGAGTACTTTCAGCTGTATTTGCTGCGGGAGCATACACTCTCTTGCGCGTTCTCGGAAGTAAAGAACAGTTTTATACAGTTGTTTTTTACTTTGCATTTTTCACAACAGTTTCTCTGCTCCCTTTTACAATCGCATTCTATGAACCGATGTCGACGAAACAATGGATTTACCTTTTAGGCGCCGGCGGCTTTGCAACAATTGGACAATTTGGCTTAACGATTGCCTATAAATTTGCACCCGCTAGGGAAATTTCGATCTTTTTCTACTCTACGGTCGTGTACACAGCTGCGATTAGTATTATTTTCTTTAACCAGGTGCCTGATTGGATGAGCTTCCTCGGTTACTTTATTATTTTTGGCGCATCCTTATACATGTTTCTTAGGAATAATAAGGAAGCTAAAACTGCTGCAAAATAGGAGCGACTGTAGAGGTACAGTCGCTCCTATTATAAGAAGTTTAGATCAGCGGCAAGAATCAATAATCAAGGTGACTATTCTAAAAATATATGCACGATTTAAAGCCATATATGCATTTTCCATCCGGAAGACCTAAACTCAAGTATTAGCTACCTTTATTTAAGAATCAAGGCCTTCCTGATCGTTCTTCCTTCTGTTTCTAACACTTTAAACGTCAGGTTGTCTCGCTCCAACACTTCTCCCTCTCCAGGAAAATCGTTAAATTCTTTTAACAGATATCCAGCAAGAACATCCTCTTCTTCTGGAATTTCTGTATTAAAAACGGAATTTAACCGACGAAGCGTTATTTTCCCATCACAAATGATTTCGGTGTCCGTAACCTTTTCAATGATCGCTTCGCTTGCAAGATCCATTTCATCTTCAATTTCTAAACCAATCATTGCTTCGATTACATCTTCATGTGTTAGGATTCCTTCTGTTCCACCATACTCGTCCAGTACGATGGCCATATGCTTCTTCTCTTTCGTCATTTTGCGGAAGACCCATTCAATCGGATGGAATTCATAGATGACCAATGGATCTGTATAACTAAATGCCTCCAGTGGCTTCTCTTGCTCTGTGGACCACGATAGCAAATACTTTGAATGGAAGACAGCGACAATGTCATCAATATCCTCTTTATAAACGGGATATCTTGTGAACGGATTTTGAATCACAACATCCCTTACTTCTTCAAAAGTGGCCGTACTCTGAAGAGCGGTCATCTCTACCCTTGGTGTTTTTAATACATCCTTGACATTTAAATTGTAAAAATCGAGTACTCCTTTGATACGGTGGGATTCTGCCTGATTAAATGTTCCTTCAGAATCTGCAATATCTACCATTGCACGCAGTTCTTCTTTCGATATGGATACATCGTTTGGCTGATCCTTGGCGAGGAATCTTGTGATAAATCCCGTAAGCCAATTAAGTACAATCGTTACCGGTTTAAACACAACAACAAATAACCGGATGATCGGGGATACAAGAAGTGCGATACGGTCAGGGAATGCAGCTGCAACTGATTTTGGAATGACCTCAGAAAAGACGATAATCGTAACCGTTAAAATAGCAGAAGCAAGCCCCACATTAAATCCATATTGAATCGCAAGCGTTGTCACAAGCGTAGGAAGTAATATATTGGCAATATTGTTTCCAATTAGAATTGTGGTAATAAATTCGCCTGGTTTAGAAACTAAATCTAAAAGTTTCTCAGCCTTTCTATCATTGTTACCTGCCCTCGTTTGCAGTCTCATCTTATTGGTGGCTGTCAATGCCGTTTCACTTCCTGAAAAGAAAAATGAAACAAATAATAAAAATATGATCGCAATGATCACTAGCAATTTCCTCCTTAACTATGTAAAAAACATAATATCGTGTTAACTTTAAATTACTTTTGAAACCGATAAAAGTCAAATCATTCGTATCTCCCAACATGCCATTTCTTCATCCGTTTTTTCCAAATCATCTTTGTTTTCTCAGATTAAAATAAGTGTACTTTATTGCTATTCTCCTCCATTCTTTGGTGTTTTATTAAAATAATTAACACAAATTTAACCATCATTACTGCACAACCCATCCGTCCATGCTCTCATTTTGTCAAAAGGAAAGCCGAGTCACTAACTTTGTATGTATCTACCTACCCAATTGTTTATTAACCACTATCACTTTAAGGCAATGCCCTTTATAATAGATAAGCATGAATCTATATAAGGAAAAGGTGTTTCAAATGAGTTTACTCACAGTTAATAATTTGAGTCACGGATTCGGGGATCGTGCAATCTTCGAAGATGTCTCTTTTCGTTTATTACAAGGAGAACATATTGGACTTATAGGCGCTAATGGCGAAGGTAAGTCTTCTTTTATGAATATCATCACAGGCCAGCTAGAGCCTGATGCGGGAACCATCACATGGTCTAAGCACGCACGTATCGGTTATCTTGATCAGCATGCGGATTTAAAGCAAGGCATGACTATGCGGGACGTACTCAGGACAGCTTTTCAATACTTGTTTGATATGGAAGCAGAGATGAATCGACTGTTTTCGAAAATGGGAGAAGTGGGGCCAGACGAGTTGGAAGAATTACTGGAAGAAACCGGTCGGCTTCAAGATGCCCTTACAACGAATGATTTCTACACGATCGACGCCAAAGTAGAAGAAGTTGCCAATGGCCTTGGTCTGGATGACATCGGACTCGAGCGTGATGTTTACGACTTGAGTGGCGGGCAGCGGACGAAAGTGTTGCTTGCCAAACTGCTTCTAGAGAAACCAGACATTTTGTTACTCGATGAACCAACGAACTATCTTGACGTTGAACATATCGGATGGTTGAAAAATTATCTACTGGAATACGATCATGCCTTTATTCTGATTTCTCATGACATCCCTTTTCTCAATAGTGTTGTTAATTTGATCTATCACATGGAAAACCAACAGGTTACACGTTACCCAGGGGACCATGACGAATTCCTCCGCGTCTATGAAATGAAAAAACAACAATTAGAATCGGCATATAAGAAGCAGCAAAAAGAGATCGCCAGCTTAAAGACCTTTGTAGCAAAAAACAAGGCAAATGCGGCAACGAGTAAGTTGGCTACGTCTCGTCAGAAAAAGCTAGATAAGATGGATGTCATCGAATTAGATTCTGAAAAGCCAAAACCAAAGTTTCAGTTCAAACAAGCACGCACTTCCGGCAAATCCCTGTTTGAAACAAACGATCTTATCATTGGCTACAATGAACCTCTCTCCCGCCCTCTCAACTTGTCGATGGAACGTGGACAAAAGATTGCGTTATCAGGGGCGAATGGAATCGGGAAAACGACACTTTTACGAAGTATCCTCGGTGAAATCAAACCTGTATCTGGTTCGGTACAACTAGGAGATTACCTTCATATCGGTTATTTTGAACAAGAATTAAAAGAAGCAACCAGCAACACCTGCATTCAAGAAATATGGGATGAATTTCCTCACTTTACCCACCATGAAGTGCGCGCTTCCCTGGCCAGGTGCGGTCTCACCAAAAAACATATCGAAAGTAAAGTTCAAGTGTTGAGCGGTGGTGAAAAGGCGAAGGTTCGACTCTGTAAATTAATCAATAAGGAGACCAACCTGCTCGTACTCGACGAACCGACCAACCACCTGGATGTGGATGCAAAAGCAGAACTTAAACGCGCATTGAACGATTACAAAGGCAGTGTGCTTTTAATTTCACACGAACCAGAATTTTATCAAGATATTGTCACAGATGTTTGGAATTGTGAGAATTGGACTACTAAAGTATTTTAACAGAAAGGGCTGCCCTGTAACTTAAGGCAGTCCTTTCTTAAGGTTTGCGACCTGTCCTTGAATAAGCGAAAATCAACAAGCAAATACTATATATTACAATTATTTTCCATGAATCATGCTTCGTTACCTCCTGTAATACACTCTTCATATATGCATAGATCCCGATGAAAGGAGGAGATGATCATCTTTAAGCAGACTCGAGACCATATGAAGATCTTAAAAAAGCAATTAAAAAAAGCGATTAGGCAACAAACCGATAGGCACAACCTCACGCAAGAAGAGGAAAACATCATCCAAACCATACGTTCCGTCACTCGGAAACAGAATCAAAACAATGTGACCCGAACGCAGGCCTACTTTGATTTTTACCAAAAGCATCCGGAAATTCATTGGGCGTTGTTGGCACACTTGGTGTCACGTAATGCCGGATGGAATATGACCGACCTTAAAGGGGAGTATTTACCGAAGCTTTTATCCACGAAAGAGCAGACCGATTTTTTTGTGTTCCTGGAGCGGGGCAATTGGTTGATTTTCCAAGATGCTTATCCACAGCTACTGTTGTATGAAGAAAGCAAAAAGTGTGGAAGGCCGCTTTTTCATCTATTGTCTTCCATGGAGGTTTCTAGATTCATGGAACCGTTTTGGAATCAATTCTGGACTGAGTCTACAAAGGAAGAGCTGACGATCGCTCTGATCATTAATGAACAGCAATACATTGAGGGACGTGTCATTCAAAATAAACAATACAAGGACACTGTGCTGAACACGATTATGTTCAAGCTTCAAGACCTATTTGAGTTCAATCATATTTTGTTCCCCTATACGACCTCTGTCCAAAAGAAGACCAAATTGGTCGGGGGAACCGTGCACCATTTTTCTTCAGTGAAGGATCGAATCATTCTTGGAAAAGGGTTATATGATTTACTCTTTTCCGTTCAAAGCCGCTTGGCACAAACGATTGAATGGACGAAATCCCACCCTCATACCGGATCCCGCAAGGACTTTTGGCCTCAATTGTTTAATGATGTGAAAGAAACGGCACCCGGCCAGAAGCATGAATTGCAAAGCAGTCCTTGTTCATTAAAACCTGAAACGCAGCGGATTTACAGCCCGGCGCTTACTGACTCATGGAGAGATTGGCCTCACCTGGATGCTGAGTCAGGTGATTGGTATAGAAATAAGAAGATGCTACATTTTTTAAAGAAGCCTGTGAAAATTTTGAGCGGGGATATTCAGGACAGTTACTGTAAGAGCATTGAAGAGATGGAACTGGCCGCTTCAACAAAATCCCTTTTTCATAAAAACGGATGAGTCACGAAGGTGTTAAATCGAATGTTTCCCTTCAAGCGAGGATCTCGAAACCTTTTTAATACCTTTAGTATCCATTCCTTTTTCCAAAATGAAGGGGGTAATCACAAGCAATTTCAGCCTTAGGATTATTTACCTCCCATAAAAACTCTCGACGTGCTGCTCCTTTATGCAGGTAGAAGATTTCTCGTCATAACCCTTTATTTTATTCTTACCCCTATTGTTGAATATAAGATTTAGATATAATTTGAAATAGTCATTTATACTCGTTGCTTTCATTCAATAATCCCCTCAGCATAAGGGGATAGTATGTCCTAAATGGAATGATTAAAACAGTTGCTTTCATCCTTATCAACTGTCAGACTTAAGAAGTTAAAGTATTCATTGAAAAGAAGGCGCAGGTGACCAACATGATAGAAATAAGATCTTCCACACTTACCAATGAAGAGTTCAATAGAGGAGTATTCGCTACACGCAACATAGCAAAACATGAGCTTATCCATGAAGCACCGGTGATTCCTTATCCTAATGAGGAACATGTATTCATAGAGCAAACTCGACTTGCAGATTATGCCTTTGAGTATGGTGAGAATCACACAGCGTTTGTCTTAGGATATGGTATGATGTTTAACCACTCGTATAAACCTAATGCAAATTACAAAATTAACTTTACGAATCACACGTTTGACTTTTATGCTTACACGGATATAAAAGCAGGAGAAGAGATATTTATTAACTATAACGGCGTTGTCGATAACAATGACCCATTATGGTTTAACGAATAGATAATGACTGAGGTGAAACCAACGCGCAACCATAGGGACTACATTTGTAGTTCCTCCAAAGATCTTTAAATTCGTTGTGCATCAAATATTTTTAGGTTAAGTTTGACAATGGAGGAAAAAGATATGAATAACGAAACAAAATTACGAAAAGAAGCCATGCACATGTTGAAACTTACAAGCAGGACTTTTTACATTCCTATTAGTCTTTTAGAGCCCACGTTGAAAAAGACAGTAGCTTCTGCTTATTTGTGCATGCGAGCTATTGATGAAATCGAAGATCACGAAATGATAGATTCAGCAGCGAAACAACACTTATTACGCTCGGTTAGCCAGCTTTTGAGAAATGACTTTGATAACGATGCGTATGACGAATTGGTACATCCATACAAGAACCTTCTCCCCGAGGTAACTTTGCGCCTTGGAGATTGGATTTCCTTATGCCCTAGCGGAATCATTGAAAAAGTAAAAGATTCGACGAGCGTCATGGCAGCTGGAATGGCAGAATGGGTAAGTAAAGATTGGCATATAAAAAGCAAAGAGGATTTGGATGACTACACCTATTATGTAGCAGGGTTGGTTGGCGTTATGCTCTCAGATATTTGGCAATGGAGCGACGATATAGTGACAGACAGAGAGCTGGCTATCGCTTATGGAAGAGGCTTACAAGCCGTAAACATTCTAAGGAATCAACACGAAGATCAGGAGCGTGGTGTGAAGTTTCTTCCAGATGGTTGGAGCAGAGCAGACATGTTCACTTATGCAACAAATAATCTGAGCTTGGCAGATGAGTACATAAAGGATATAAATAACCGCAATATTCTTTTATTTTGTAAAATCCCTCTTGCCCTAGCTAAAAAAACACTTAAAACATTAAAAAGCGGTAGAGAAAAGATTTCTCGAAATGAAGTAGAAACGATTGTTGAGGGGATAAAGAAAGAGTAATTTCTTTTTTGCCGAATTTCAGGCAAAGGCCGCGGCCGCTGTATTATTAAAACTAATAAAGTAAGCCCGTCGCCCGTCCTAGAGACGGGCTTACAAAAGATTGAACAAGCTATGGCACGTTTCTCCAGAATGATTTTTCTTCTTTACGATTTCTTCTTAGGAGGATTGAATCGACCAACCCCTAATTCTCTCCCTTCTTTATAAATGGCTTTAACGAAACTGATTGTCATTAGTAACATGATAATAGAAAATGGTAAAGCAGCAATAATCATCGTATTTTCCAAAGCTTGAAGGCCTCCTGTATATAGAAGAGCGAGTGCAATGGCTGAAAGTAAACAACCCCAAATTAGTTTAATGGTCATGCCGGGGTGCTGCGACCCATCGGAAGTCATCATCCCCAATACATATGTTCCTGAATCTGCGGAAGTAATAAAAAACGTGCTAATCAGTGTGATAGCGACAAGGGAGGCAATAATGCTAAATGGAAAGTTAGCCAAGACCCCAAATAATGACTCTTCTGTGGCTAAAGATGAAAGGCTATCTATCCCATTGTGTTCAAGTGAAATAGCTGTCCCGCCAAAAGTCGCGAACCATAAGAACCCGATGACTGACGGAATAATTAATACCGTAAAGACAAATTCTCTTATACTGCGGCCTCTGGAAACACGAGCAATAAATATACCTACAAACGGTGACCATGCAATCCACCACGCCCAGTAGAATACGGTCCATCCATTAATCCATCCTCTTGCCTCTTCATTGAGCGGCGCTAACCGAAAACTCATAGCCGGGAGGTTCTGTAAGTAAGTCCCGAGCGAAGTCGTAAATAAATTTAATTGAAATAACGTTGGCCCAACAATAAAGACAAAACCAAATAATAAGAGCGCTATAATCATATTAGCATTACTTAAAATTTTAATTCCTTTACCTAAGCCTGACCAAGCTGAAATCATAAACAAAACCGTGACAATAGCTATAATAATAAATTGAACGACAATGTTGATAGGGATGTCAAACAAATAAGATAATCCACCATTAATCTGGACCGCGCCAAAACCAAGTGTTGTGGCTACCCCTATAACTGTAGCGATGACAGCCAAAATATCAATGATTTTCCCAAGATTCCCCTCTGCTGCTTTCTCACCGATAATCGGATGCAGAGTGGCACTAATTAACCCTTTTCTCCCATGTCTAAAATTAAAGTAAGCTAGCACTAGTGCCACGATTCCATATATCGCCCATGCGTGGATCCCCCAGTGAAAAAAAGTAAATCTCATGGCATCCTTAATAGCTTGATCTGTACCTGTTTCACCGGTAGGAGAACTGATCGCATAATGGCTGATCGGTTCAGCTGTTCCCCAAAACACGAGCCCTATCCCCATTCCGGCGCTGAACAACATAGCAATCCAGGTGGGCCTTGTGAATTCAGGCTTTTCCCCTGACTTCCCAAGTCTGATTCTTCCCAATGGAGAAATTAAAAAGACCAAACATACTAAAACGAATAGCGTCACTACGATCAAATAGTACCAGCCAAATTTATTTGATATAAATGCTTGAACATCAGCTGTAGTGGTTTCCAAACTCTCCGGCCATAAGATACCTATAATAACGAGCAACAAGATAAACCCTGCCGATATATTGAACACGGGTGTGAACTTTTTTAGCATTATAGAAGAACTCCTTTCCTCTAGAAAATGACACAATCGTCCTCCCCAACAAAGATTTGGGGACTAGGGATTTGAAAAATGGTTTATGTCGTTATTATCTTTAGGACGGCTGCTTTTATTCATAAGCGCTTATGTAATTGATCTTCACACGAGGTTGCTTAGGCTTTTTCTTTGTACCATAAAGAAGCCTGACCGTTAGACTTACTAGCGGTCAGGCTTCTAGTTCATTGCTTCAGATATTAATATCCTTTTTTTGCAGTATTTTCGAATTTGCGGAAAAAACTTTCCTGCCCAAGTCTTGAATATTAGAAACGTCAGCAAAATAAATATACTACGTCCGATAACTGAAGGCGATTAAAAATTAGAAATATCCTTAATTCTTTTTAACCATAGTAATGAATTCTGCAAAATCTGTTGTGAATTTGTCCTTTTTTACAAACCCTAGTTTTTTATATAAATGGATGGCTCTTTTATTAAATGTTGCTACAGTTAGCCTTATAGAAGCCCTATCAGTGTTTTCCTTTATATGCTGAATGATGAACGAACAAAAGTTGTAACCATTTCCTTTTCCTACATAGTTTGGATTCATTCCTAGACCCATATCCACAAATTCTCCAAAGTAAGCTCCATATTGTTTTCCAATTGGGACTTGGGCTGAATCTCCCGTACAAAAGAACCCAAGTACTTCCCCATTCTCATCAATAAGTGCCTTGTATGTACCGTTAAGCCTTTCTCTTATTTCTTCATCCGATAATTCATTATTATAAAAATCATAGGGGCCTTCATAATTCCAGGTAAGGATTTGAGTTGCTAATGTCTCGTTCATATTTTTAACTATTAAATCCACACTAACCTCTCCTCAAAAATTCATGTAGATGGGCTCGATCATGACATTCATAATTCAGGACATTGAACAATATTCATGGCAAAAATAAAACAGGCGCTCTAGTTACTAAGCGCGCTGAAAATTTGATTCTAATCAACAGAATTCTTCAACACTTGATCTTGGCTATGTCTTTCAATTGCTAGATCAATTAATTTTTCTATAAGTCCTGAATAAGATAATCCACTTGCTTCCCAGAGTTTTGGATACATACTAACTTTAGTAAATCCAGGCAAGGTGTTCACTTCATTAATAATCAGTTCCCCATTTTCTTGCAGGAAAAAATCAACCCTCCCCATTCCTTGACATTCTAATTCTTTAAATGCTTTTATAGCTGTTTCTTGTATTTTGTTTACTTGTTGATCATCTAGGCTGGCAGGAATATCTAGGATAGCACCATTTTCATCAATATATTTGGTTTCATACGAGTAAAAATCACCCTGTGGAAGAATTTCTCCTGGTAAAGAAGCAGATGGCGAGTCATTACCTAAGACTGCACATTCAATTTCCCTGCCGACTACATTTTCCTCGATTAAAACCTTATGGTCATAAGAAAAGGCTTCCTCTAGTCCTCTAGTGAATTCCTTATCACTATGTATTTTACTAACCCCTACTGATGATCCTTGATTGGCAGGTTTAATAAAAAATGGAATACCTAGTTTTTCCTTTACTTGTTGGAAGGAAATATCCTCTTTATCTGACCTTCGAAACGTTAAAGAATTTGCTACTTTTAAACCTGCACCTGTTAGAAGTTTTTTAGCTATATCTTTGTCCATACATACAGCCGAACCTAAAACATTGGCTCCCACATAAGGGATATTAGTAAGTCTTACCATACCTTGGATACTTCCATCTTCGCCTAGCGTTCCATGGAGGATAGGGAAAATCACATCTAATTGTTCTAAAGATCCGGAATCACTAATATTTAAGATTTGGTCACTCTTTCTTCCGGGCACAACAGCAATATTTTGATTTGTTTTATTTAACTCAATAAGCTTTGGATTATTCTCGTTGATAAGATATTTGGAATTCGTGTTTAAATGCCAATTCCCTTGTTTATCGATACCAATTAGTGTTACTTCATATTTGTTATGATCGATGGCATCCATGATATTTTTAGCCGACTGTAAAGAAACCTCGTGTTCTGCAGATTTGCCGCCAAAAATTAAACCCACACTAATTCTTCCAGACATTGTATCCCTCCGTTAAATCTCAAATTAACCAAACTTATACACCCATATATATGGACGGTGTCCACAGTTTAATGCGTTTATATTTCACCATATATAACCACGTTCATTACGGCCCCTCTTCAAAAAAAGCGCCTAACTCCCAATACGCTAGCGTTTCACGTATTAGAGGTCAAGCACTTAACATCTCTAATCAGGTTCCACAAAAAGTTCGGTAGGGACCGTTTGATGGCTCAGGCAATTTGCTATATTCCTTCTGTTCGGGAGAATACGCATAAGGATTTGAAAGAACATCCATAAGCCGCTCCATCACACTGTAGTCTGCTTTTTCCACTGCAGCTTCAAGTGCCTCTTCTACCCGGTGGTTGCGAGGGATAACTGCAGGGTTTACGTTCTTCATCAATTGATAGGCAGACGGTTTCGATTGCTCCTGTCTTGTCAGTCTCTCCTGCCACTGCTCATACCAGTGAGTAAAATCTGTCGCCCCATTCATAGCCGTCTCCTCTGGCTTATCTAACGTTAGGGCGCGAAACGTATTGGTAAAGTCGGCACGGTGCTTCTTCATGATACGGAGAATGTCTTCGATCAAGGCTTCGTCCTGCTCCTCTTCGTTCTGAATTCCTAGTTTTTCTCTCATTCCCTCAAGCCAATGATTATGATACAACTCCTCAAACTTGAAAAGAGCCTCCTCGGCCAGTTTGACCGCATGATCTTGATCTTCATGAAACAGTGGCAAAAGGGCTTCTGCAAAACGCGCGAGGTTCCACTGACCAATCGGAGGTTGATTTTGATAGGCATAGCGGCCTTGAACATCAATCGAACTGAATACCGTCATCGGGTTATATTCATCCATAAAGGCGCATGGGCCATAATCGATGGTTTCTCCGCTGATGGTCATATTGTCGGTGTTCATCACCCCATGGATAAAACCGACCAGCTGCCATTTGGCAATCAACGCTGCCTGACGCTTGACCACTTCTTGAAAAAGCGAAAGATATCGATCTTCATTATCTTCAATATCCGGGAAATGACGCTGTATTGCATAGTCAGCCAGTATCCGAAGATCCTCCACGGTGCCCCGATTTGCTGCGTATTCAAAGGTCCCAATGCGCAAATGACTGGCAGCCACACGTGTCAAAATGGCACCCGGCAGCTCGGTTTCACGAATGACAGACTCCCCAGTTGTCACAACAGAGAGACTACGGTTGGTAGGAACACCAAGTGCATGCATCGATTCACTGATGATATATTCGCGGAGCATCGGTCCAAGTGTCGCTCGGCCGTCACCCCCGCGGGAGAATGGCGTTCGGCCAGAACCTTTGAGTTGAATGTCAAAACGCTCACCTAAAGGGGTGATCTGCTCACCTAGCAGCACAGCCCGACCGTCCCCTAACATGGTAAGATTCCCGAACTGATGGCCCGCATAAGCCTGGGCAATCGGCAAAGCGCCTTCAGAAATTTGATTTCCAGCAAAAACTTCTATACCCTCTTCGCTTTGTAGCTTCTTAACGTCCAACCCCAAAGATTTTGCCAAAGATTTATTAAGAACGACCAACTCCGGTGAACGCACAGGGGTTGCTTCGCTGCTTTCAAAAAATAATTCTGGCAGACAGGAGTAACTGTTATCAAAATTCCATCCTATTTCTCTATACTGTGTCATCATATCTCCTTTGATTGCTTTGTCATATTTCTATCCAGGTATATTCTTCTACAAAACACAAAAAATCATAGGCACCTATGATCTTTTAATTGTATGCACTTGTTTAAGTTGTACGGGGCTTCTCCACTTATTCTCATATTTAACAGAAATATTACTTTTATAAGACCAAAACTAATACCCACAGGATCTACTAGGTATGCGAGAAAAAATTCATCAAACTCCATCTTCTCTCGTACCACCATTGCACCATTATCCTTTGCTTTGGAGATAGAATCATCTATAGAATCAACCTCTATTTGAATACATGTGCCATGGGGATGATCATTAGATCCTTTACTTATTCCACCTCGATTCCAGTTCTCCCACTACCTTTTTCCGGAGAAACAGCCCCCCATCCAAATACATTGGAATAAAATTTTGCTGCTTTCTATGGTTCCTGACTGCTTAGTTCAAATCCAACAACTTTTCCCACTTTAAACACCCACTTCCAAAGAGTATAGAATTGCTTATTAAGATATTTTTCTTCTTTCCGATCTTTTCTTATTGAAGAAATGCTGCCAGTTTAACCATTTATTTCAATCCCCTTCTACTTTAACATAATCTTCTAATTATTTTTTAACTTCAACGATACGTCCCCTTTTACCTAACAAAGTGTGGAATGACTTATTATTTCCTTAAATACGGCTCTAGTTCGTTTAATAAGTTTTCACTCTCAATTATTAAATCGTTATATTTTAATACAGTCATTATAGATACAGCTATGTAAATACCTAATATTAAAATGAGGAAAATCCGAGACCATTTCGCTGAAATATGTCCGCTACGGAGTGGAATGTTTAATTTATCGGAAATTACTTTAATGTAAAAACTGGATAGTAAACTTAATACTAGACTAACTACTGCGGCAAATGTTCCTTTAAATTGATATTCTAATACCTCAACTGTTACTATACTTTCCTTTGGATTATCTAACCGTGATTCATCTAACTGAAATTGATTAGAAACATTTCCTTTCCAGTCATATTCTTCAATAATAACTCTATTATCCATTTCTTCAAGATTAATTCCAAATGGGGTGCCATAGTTTCCCAAAGATAAATAGTTATATACAAATAAAATCCCAAAAATTATGAGGATCTCAGACAAATAGAACAATATTCTTTTACCTTTCATAATTTCTCTCCCTTCATTAAAGGAAAAGAACGTAGGAGAACTTCTAATCCAGAAAAGAGTGTCGTTTCTTTCACTTTATACATTTATTCGCAATCCTGACCAACTCAGGAAGACCGAGCTGTACAACCGTACTTCACAGACCTTCCTGATCTGCGACCTTATCTAGAACAGCCTGGTGCATTACATCATTAATCTGGCAGCTCCATTATTTAACAAAAAACCACTTTGTGTAAACAACCATACCAAAAATAAAACAATTGCAGTTATACTCCAAACTGATCGTCTCCTTTTAGTTTTCTCTTTTTCATTATTTGCAGCGGCCCAAGAGGCAGTTAATACAACTGACAGAGCTATAAAAATCCAAAATATCATAATGCTCCTTTTCTCCTTCCCATCATCAAACGGGTACTAAGCATTTAAAACTTCACCAGAAGATTCATGCTGCGTAGATAATCCAGTTAAGCCCTCGTTACAGTAGACTTTGGGCAGACTATCTTAATTCTCTTGTTCAATCATATACCCCTTTTCTTAAAGATCACAGAAACATAAATTACAATAAAAACTCAGTTTCAGTTAAAGTCTTCTTGCTGTTTAAATTCCTCGGCTAAGATAGAATATAATTTTAAGTCTTGAAACTCTCCTTTAGCAAACATCCCTTTACGTACTATGCCTTCAAATGACATACCAACCTTCTCCATCACTCTTTGAGAAGCAATATTTTCAATAAAACATCTAGCTTGTATTCGTTCTAATTGTAGATCCCTAAATCCAAAATCAATTATTTTTTTTGTAGCTTCTGTTGTAAGACCATGTCCCCAATGATCCTTTGACAGCACATATCCAATTTCTGCATTTCCATGTTTTAAATTTAAAGTTACAAAATCAATAGTGCCTACAAGTTTTCCAGTGGATTTTAATTCCATACCCCATAGCGCCTTTTTGTGTTCTCTATAGCCATCTAGTATAAATTCCACAAATTCCTTTGTGTCCTCGATAGATTGATGTGTATCCCAACCTACTTTTTGGGATACACATGGGTTAGATCCATAATGAAAAATATCCTCTATGTCATTTTTATCTATTTTTCTAAGGATTAATTGGTTTGTTACTAACTTAGGCAAACTCTTATAAAAGGTGTTCAAATTCAATTATTCTCCCTCCCCTTATCAATCCTTAGCAAAAAGGCGACCAGGTCGGCCGCCTTTTTGCTTATTCCTTCATTTTATTTAATTTCGTTAACGTCTCCTGATATTCCTTCTCTAATTGCTTTTTATCGTCTTTATGGTCAAGCATGCTTAGCCGACTGACTAATTCCGTCATTTTTGTTTCAAGGGCTAGTTGATCATAATCCTCTTCTTGCACAGCCGGGCGATTTTGCTCGTTAATCCAATCGACCCATTTCCCTTCAAACATGCGTACTTTCTCATTTTTCATCAACCACAGTTGGTCGGCAACTTTTTCAATAAATCTCCTATCGTGTGTAATAAATAAAATGGTTCCTGGATAATCCTCAATTAATTTTTCCAATGATTGAAGGGCTTCGAAGTCAAGATGGTTTGTCGGCTCATCTAAAATGAGGATATTATAATCACCTGCTAATAGTCGGGCGAGAGCTACCTTAACTCGTTCCCCTCCACTCAGTGAATCGATTGATTTAAAGACATCCTCTCGATAAAAATGAAGGCGGGCGAGAATAATTCGAATGGTTGACTCATCGAGCGGACTTTGGTCACTAACGTACTTGTAAATGTTTGAATCTGCGGGCAGCTCGGTTAAATCTTGGAGAAAGTAACCTATCTTCGCTTGAGGTGCCCATTTCGTTCTGTCTTCCTTCAGGATTTGGTTGACTAAGGTTGTTTTTCCACAGCCATTATCGCCAATAAGTGCTGTCTTTGAACCTGTCTTTAGGGTTAACGATTCAATGGCATACAATGGTTTGTTAGAAAGTCTAGCTGTCAACTTCTCACTTGTCATCATGGTCGTTTGATGTAACGGCTCAACTTGATGATAATCCATCTTAACCCTTCCCCATTCAAATGGTTTATCAACAGTCTCTAACCGTTCCAACCTTCGTTCTAAATTCTTTCCTACTCGCTCAACTTTCTTCTGTTTCGAAGCTGCTTTATTTTTCCCTAGCTGCCATTCAGAATTACTCATTCTCTTTGGCGGCTTTCTCATCCCTTGCGATTGATCTAGTTTTTTGCGAATTCGATGCTCTAACCGTTTCTTTTCCTTCACATATTTCTCATATTCTTCATATTGCTTGGCCGTCTCCAGCTGTTTTTGTTCATGATAAAACGTGTAGTTGCCGTTATATACCTTAAATTCTCCCTCAGCTAATTCCCAAATTGTTGTACACGTATGGTCAAGCAATGCTCGATCGTGCGATATGACAACGTATGCTCCCTGATGAGAGCGAAGCTGTTGTTCTAAATAATCAATGTGGTTCAGATCAAGGTTATTTGTTGGCTCATCAAGCAGCAAAACATCTTTGTTGGAAGCGAATAGTTCGATGATTTTTGCTTGTGTTTCTTCCCCGCCACTCTTTTGCGATACCTCTTCTTCATTCAACTGCTCCATCCAACTGACGGACCCTTGCCATTGGACGGAGGAATGTGCCCCATCAAGCTCTCCTAATAAATATCTGATTAACATTGTTTTGCCTTGACCATTTTTTCCTACCAGACCAATTCGCTCCCCTTTATGAATGGTCAACTCATCAATTGAAAAAAGTGTCCGATCACCTATAGCATAATTTACGTTCATTGCACGCATAAATGACATTAAAAAGCCTCCCTGTTTCGTTCCAGAGAGGATACAAAGAAGCCTATTTTAAAAGCCTAATAGCTAAACACGACAAAGGACGTGCTCGAAGCAATGGCATTCGAAATGAAGGCAGACTAATCCTGTGTTCTGGAACGAGTGAATTTCATATTCTTCATACTCGTATAAAGCAACAGGATTAGTACTTCATTGCTTCAAACTTCAGTCCCTTCTATTTGAATTGCTTTTATTATATGATGAAAGTATCTAAAAGTACAGTCTATTTACGGAGGGAAGCATTATTAGCAGCCATATTTTCGTAAAAAATGCTGACCGCGGCGAAATTTAAATAATAGCGGCCAAATTAGTGTTTTCGCTGCTAAATCCTTACATATCGCGGCCATTCCTGAAAATTCCGGCTATTCCATTTAGATGATTCCAAAACAGCGAAAGTGAGTGATGAGAGATGATCCCGCCAAAACTTAAAGAAGGCGATGAAGTTCGAGTGATCTCCCCGGCAGAGAGTATGGCTATGATTGCCCATGATCAGCGTGACCTTGCCATTCAACGATTTAAAGAAATGGGTCTTACGGTTACATTCAGTCAGCATGCCTATGCAGAGAAAGCCTCCATTGAGAAGCGAGTGGCTGACCTCCATGATGCTTTCAGAGATCCAAACGTAAGAGCCATTCTAACAACAATCGGCGGTTATAGTAGCAATCAACTGCTCCAATATATAGATTATGACTTGATTGTCAGCCATCCAAAGATCTTGTGCGGATTTTCGGACATTACTGCACTTTCTCATGCTATTCATAAAAGGACTGGGTTAGTCACCTACTCAGGACCTCATTTTTCAAGCTTTGGCATGAAGAAGGGTATAGAGTATACAGCTGAATACTTCCAAAAAGCGCTGATGGCTCAGGATCCGGTCGCCATCCGCCCCGCCGATCACTGGAGTGATGATGAATGGTATATTGATCAGGAAAACCGCTCCTTTCATCTTCATGATGGCTATGTTGTTATAAATGAGGGTGGCGCAAAAGGAACAAGCATTGGTGGTAACCTTTGTACACTGAACCTTCTTCAAGGAACGGATTATATGCCTTCATTAGCTGGGGCCATTCTATTTATTGAAGACGATTTATTAACAAACGCTCCTACCTTTGATCGTGATTTACAATCACTGATCCATCAGCCAGAGTTTAATCACGTTCGCGGCATGGTGATTGGCCGTTTTCAAAAGCGGTCAGAAATTAAACTGGAAGATTTGAAGCAAATCATAGCATCGAAGCGGGAGTTTTCTGACTTACCTATTGTTGCGGAGGCTAGCTTTGGACATACGACACCAAGGTTTACCTTTCCTATTGGTGGAACTGTATCGCTTGAAGCAAAAGCTAATCGTGTCACCATTACTTTTATGAATCATTAGGAATGTACTAAGGTAAGACCTGAACTCTTGTGAGTTCAGGTCTTATTTTCAATTAAGTCATAAAGCTTATATACCTTACCGCTTTCAATGGAGGAAAAATCGTTCAATAAATCCATCAGTACAGCGGCAACCGTTCTAGGGGAGTTCAGATTTCCTTTCTCTTTCAAAGCTTTAAACTTATCAAGATCCGCAAATGCAGATTCCTTGGATGAACGAATTTCTTTTTGCATATCTGTATCTACCACACCAGGGCTATAGGCAAAGATTTTGTGTTCCTTGCCAGCCATGTCCTGTTCAAGGGCTGCTGTTTCAGTAAATCGATTAATGGCGGCTTTAGAACTGCTGTAAACACTCCATCCGTGAACAGACCGTTCCGCTGCACCCGAGGTAATATTGATGGCGGCTGTCTTTATGCCCTGATCATTTGCTTCTTTCAGTAAATGATTGAGGAACATCATCGGTGCAGTGACGTTGATCATCATATGTTTACTAACATCCTGCGACTGAAAATTCCCGACAGTCTCAATCGGTTCAATCACCCCGGCATTATTAACGAGGTAAATAAAGTGGGGATCGTCACGTGTTACTCGTTTCATCACTTGCTCGATTCCCTCCTCTAGCTGAGAAGGATCACTTAAGTCACAAGCAACATGTGTATAACTTCCACCGTATTTCTCGGCAAGTTCTCTATTCGAATGTCGGGACACACCAACAACATGAATTGACTTTGTTAAAAACTGTTCAGCAATGGCTTCTCCAAGTCCTCTCGAGTCTCCTGTTACAATTGCGTATTGCATGTATAGACCTCCTTGTTTTTCATCTTTTGTCACGTTCCCCTTTATTCTTTTTCAAAAACATACCTCCTTTACAACAATCACGTCAACGTATATGATTAAAAAAGTACAAGTCAGACTGAAGGTGTCAACTATGAAGTACGTTTATTTGTTTATTATTTATACCTTAGGGTTAGTGGTGTCAAGCCTAGGACTTGCCCTAATTATAAGATCGGGATTAGGTGTTGGTCCGGGTGATAGTATAGCTGTGGGGATATCCAGACACACGCCGATTACAGTAGGAAATGTAATGATCATTGCCTTCGTTATCCTTCTGTTAGTTAATGCCTGGCTTGAACGCAAGCGTCCTCAATTTGAATCACTGCTTCCCATCATCATTCGTGGACGGAGTCTTGATATTTTTCTTTATGGCCCACTCGACCAGGCAACCTTTGAAGCATGGTGGTCACAGTGGGGAATTTTCACCCTCGGTTTAGTAGCAACAGCTGTAGGAATAGCGGTTTACTTACGAACACCCTTCCCGCGTATTCCACTCGATCACTTTATGATGATCATGAATGAAAAAACGAAACGCTCTAAAAGCTCTGTACGGATAGCAACTGAATCTGGTATGGCCTTGATTGGCTTTCTTCTGGGAGCTCCTGTCGGGATCGGGACATTGATTGTCGCCTTATTGTTGGGCCCGTTTATTCAAACAGCTTATCAGGGAGCACGACCGATCGCCGCCATTTGGAGTACATCGAAGAAAAATCAGCGCAAAAAAGCGTGAACCGTAAAGAGGTTCACGCTTTTTCTTACTTTTTAAGTTCAAGATTTGTAATTCCTCGCTCCTCTAGCTCCTTCCCGATTTCCTCTTCGTATTCAACACGCTTTGCAATCATATCTTCCGTTAACGTGTCAGGGAGCGGACCAAATTCTTTCACCAATTCTTTTTCAGATAATTTTTCAACAAGTTTATCCCAAAAACTAAACTCATCATAATCCTCGACATACTTTTCTAGCAGCTGATTTTCAAAGTCCACCGCTAAATCGTGCACGTCAAATGTTTCCTCATATGTTACCTTATTCTCGAGTCCTGCTTCACTAAATTTAGAAAGAACAAGATTACGGACCTCTTCAAAAGATTCATCTAGTTCAAGCTGTGTTGAGTTGACCATCCATGTACCAAGAAAAACTGTTTCAACCAGCTTTTCATATTGGTCTTGGCTCATTTCTAAGTTGATTTTCTTCATAACATGCCTCCAATAGGTATCAATCTCGCCTGATCACTATGCCTTTAAGTGAGTAAACATGGATTGAGACTCTTTAATCTGTGCATCCTGCTCGTATTTTTGCTGCATTTTTCTTGTGATTGGACCCACTTGCCCTTCTTGAATCAGGTTTCCATCTACTTTCACAATCGGCATCACCTCAGCTGTACTGCTGGTCAAAAACAGTTCATCTGCATGGGGTATATCTTCAACACGGAATGTTTCCTCCACAAAAGGAATGTCTTCATCTTTACAAAACTGTTCAATTCGGGTTCGTACACATCCATGAAGAATATTTTCTTTGGCCGGGTGTGTGTACACTTTTCCATCACGCACAAAGTAAACATTCGATGAGCTGCACTCGGTAACCTCCCCATCCTTATGTAAAATGGCTTCAAAGCAGCTTTGCTCGCTTGCCTCCTGTTTAGCGATGACGTTCGGCAGCAGGTTCAAGCTCTTAATATAACACCAGTCCCAACGAACATCAGGGGTAGTTATCGCTGACACGCCGTCTGCCATGAAGTCAATTTTTCTCGGTAGATCCTGGACATAAGCATACAGGTTGGATTTAACATTTAAAGGGAAAGCATGATCTCTTGGAGCCGATCCGCGTGTAATTTGCATATAAATTTTAGCATCTTGTTGAATTTGGTTCTTTTCTAAGAGCTCATTCAACTGCTCATACATTTCTTCCTTCGTAAATGGCATCTTGAGTTTGACCGCTTCAGCTGAACGGTAAAGACGTTCGACGTGTTCTTCGATCAAATAATACTGGCCTCCGTATACTCGAATGACTTCATATATTCCGTCACCAAATTGAAGACCTCTTTCCTCGAATGGATAATTCAAATCATCTTTATGAACAAATTGGGATTCGGTTAATACATAATCATAGACACTCATCATTTCAGCCCCCTAAAGATCTTTTACTGTTTAACGATTAGTTTACCAAAAAAACATAAAATATAGGAAGCAAAAACAAAATCTCATCAATACACTCCATTGTACCCAAAAACACATGGAAATAAAACCCACCTCAGGTCATCCATAATATGGATGACCTGAGGTGGGTTTTATTGGATATTCCGCCTTACAGGTATTTCTTCTGGACTTTCTTGCCACCGTAGTTAAAGGCTACATTTCTTCCTTCTATGACGGTTTCCATGTGGACAGGACGTCCCCATAGCTGATAAATATAAGGAAGTGTTTTTTCTAAATAAGTCAAATCAAGCTCCACATCTTCAAAGTGATGCTTTAAATAAAGCTCACCGCTCTTCATGTAATCACCGTCTTGCACAGTCAAGTAAGGAAAGCCGCCGTTCACGCGCATTGTAATCAGTTGATCCCTTACCGACTCATGGTCCTTGTCAGTAATCTTGTATTTCTGCCCTTGTTTTTGAAATAAATACAAGTCCTCTTCCTTCGCCAACTCTTTCGTTAAATAGTTACGAATAAAGCTTTGATCGGACTCAATCTCCCGCACTTCAAAAATTTTCTCGCGTCCCGAGCCCGCCTCAATCCCATGTTTTTTCATTTCCTCTGTAGGATTATCGTATCGCCTTTCAATATCTTCGAAGATTTTCACCCCAAGATAATATGGATTCAATTGTGTTTTTGATGGCTGAACGACACTCGCATTTAAATTGGCAAAATCAATGACTTCACCACTCGTTAAGTCCATTTCCCTTAAGATTCTTGCGTGCCAATAAGAAGCCCAGCCTTCATTCATAATCTTCGTCTCAAGCTGCGGCCAAAAATACAGCATCTCTTCTCGCATCATGGTAAGAATGTCGCGCTGCCAATCATCAAGCTCACGGCTATATTCTTCAATGAATAAAAGTAAATCCTTCTCTGGCTGCGGCGGAAACTTTTTACTCTTCTTAAACTTCGGTTTTTGATCAGATGATTCTCCTATTTTCCATAAGTCATCATAAGGCGTTCTTGGCTTTTTATTTCCTTGTTCCTCATCAACTTCTTCATCAGGACTCCATGGTAATTGCGGTCTTACCAGGGATGGATCAATGTGTTCCTGGATCGCAAGAACTGCATCTAAGAATGCCTCTACTTCCTCCTTGCCGTGGATTTTCTCATATGCGGTAATTCGTTCAGCCGTTGCGGACATACTCTCTACCATATCTCGTTTCGTATTCTGGAAACGTGCATTATTTTTGAAAAAGTCGCAATGTGCTAACACATGGGCCACAATTAATTTATTTTGGATTAAACTATTTGAATTTAATAAGAACGCATAGCAAGGATTCGAGTTAATCACAAGCTCATAAATTTTACTTAAACCAAGATCATATTGCAGCTTCATTTTGTAATATTGTTTACCAAAACTCCAGTGGGAAAAACGCGTGGGCATCCCATAAGCTCCAAAAGTATAAATGATATCGTCTGGGCATACCTCGTAATGCATTGGATAAAAATCAAGACCAAATCCCTTTGCAATATCAGTAATTTCACTAATCGCCTGTTCAAGCTTACGATGATCTTCTTGTTTCAAAAATGCCCCCTCCTTAAGCTTTACCTATATTACTATATGAGAGAACATGCATGAACATGTGATGTAACTGTCCAACTTCAGACGGTTTATCATTCAGCCTGAAGACGGGTGAAAGTGAGCGCATCTAATTTATACTGAATAGAGCGATAACTTTTAACGAAATGGATGGAGGTTATTGGATGAAACAATTAATATCTGAAAACTGGAACCTTGATTCGCTCTACTCTAAACACTCCGGGAAAATAGAAGAACAACTATCCAGGCTACATCAGCAAATCAATCAACTTCATATAAATTTGAAAAAGATCGAAAACGTAGTAACGCTTGCACATGAACTTGGCCATGCCTACCACAATTACATCCTACATGGAGAATCAGCTTTTTCTCAGTAAACATCCACAAGTGGCAGAAACAGCTTCAACATTTACGGAAAACTTAGTGATTGATGCTGCCATAAGCAATGCCAAAGGAGAAGAAAAATTATCGCTGTTAAAAATGAAAACCACCAATGGTTTTAAAATATCTGACTATGATGCCAGCCATGTGCGAATTTGAACAAAAGTTGTTTCAAAAAAGGCAAAGGATTGGTCTCAACAGATGAAATCGGTGATCTATCCAGGAAAAACATCGCTAGGAGATTTTTGGGAAGCATTGATTCAACCGATCAAAGATGCGATTAAGGAATATTTAGCCCTGACAAAAAACGGCTTCAATAAAAAAAACAGGATTCTCTAACGAGAGAATCCTGTTTTAATCATTTATGATTGTGCATCTGGAAAGACACGGTCAACCATTTGACCAAATTCACGGAAGAATCCTTGTACTGGTTCACCATTGTCAACATCACTTACATAGTTGTTCGTCAAATCAACAAAGTCAGGATTACTGGATATATATACATTGTTAATCCCCTGATCTGTATCCTTAACTATTTGCGTGATTTGTTGTTCAAGTTCATCACTTACTTCTTGTTTCGCTTCACCATTTTGATTATCTAAGACCGTCGCAACATAAGCATTATCGTTTGTTGTTAAAACATATGCTTCGTTAACGCCTTTTACATTGCCTTCAATGCTTTTTGCCGCTTGCTCAGCAACATCATAGTTGTGCTGGTCAGCACCATTTCCGCGGTTGTTGTTTCCTTGATCATTAACATTACCGCCAATGTTGTTGTTCCCTTGATTATTACCATTTAGGTTGGCATCATTATTTCCTTGATTATTAGCATTATTGTTGTTTCCTCGGTCATTCATGTCATCGGCCATACGTTCAAAGTTTGTATTTTGAACACCATCATTATTGCCATCACCATTACCTGCTTCTTCATCAGCTTGACAAGCAACAAGTGATGAAGCTACAAGTAAACCAAGCGCAAATGCTTTTATTTTCATGGTGTATTCCTCCTTTCAAGCTTATTCGTAGTATGTGTTGCGGGAGAACTTATATGCAAAAATTGAACAGGTGTATTTTGCCGGACAAGACTACATATAGAAATGCAGGCCTTCCGTTAGAAAGACCTGCTTCTATCATTCACTAAATGGCAGCAGATACCATGTGTGAATGGTTATCATGTATAAAGTCAGCATAGCATTAAAAAATATAAAAAATACCGGTGCTAATTTAAAGAGTCCTTTTATTTTTGTGTAACTGAACCTAAGTAATACGACGCTTGCAATAAATACGACATAATATAGATAAAACCATATCCAGCTGTTATTCGTTTGTGCGTCAATGCCAATTTCATATCCAATTCCGTATGCGATCCATACTCCCATAAAGGAGAGGATCGAAATTGCAAACCAGCGTTGACGATCTTTTATGTAAAATAAGGTAAGTATTGCAAAAATAAATGTAAGTATCCCGATGATTTCACTTATAACCACCAAAGTCACTTGAGCTGGTCCATTTATGGCCGTACATAAGCTGATCAGAGTTAACAAACCAAACGCAATCACTCCTCCAAGATTAATCCAAAGCCAGTGTCTTTCCGTCATGACCTATTTCTCCTTCCATCATTGCCAAGCAAATCTTTTCCATATACCATCATAACAAATCTACACCCAAAAAGAGTACTGTCGAATTTTCCATATCTGAGAAGAACTTTCTGATTCATTGTTACCCTTCATGGAGACAATAAAAACAATCCTTTCTTAGTAAGGTAGTTCAAAAAGTCAAGTGATTGAAGCCATATTTTCCTCATCAGCTTGCGACAAATTTTTTGAACACACATGTAAAGAAGGATGTGTTTATGACCTATGTATTATCATGATTATGATAAAGCCTTGTACTTCATGATCTGGGGACAATGGGATGACTTACTCGTCCTAATGGTAAGGACACAGGATCATTTTCTTTCCAAAAAAATCGAAACGTTTCTTCACGCCTACCATTACCCAGGCCATGAAGTAACATTGCTTCAAAGCCACGAAAACTTGTTACACTATATCGATCACGCTCAAACTACGACATACCCTAACCTTTATGTATAAATTTACCACCTCAGGTCATCCATAAAATGGATGACCTGAGGTGGTATTTAATGTGATAAATTATTTCATGTATTTGACGCCGAAGAGGGCGGCTTGCGTTCTATCGTGTACTTCTAGTTTCGAGAAAATATTGGACAAGTGAGTTTTAACTGTTTTTTCTGTTATAAACAGTCGGTCTGCAATTTCCTTGTTGCTGTGCCCGTTCATTACTTCCTTTAAAACATCCTTCTCTCTGCGCGTTAATTCGTGAATTCGCTTTTCTTCCTCGTCTTGATGAGCCCCTGTTACATGTGTCATCAGCTGTGAGGCTGCTTTCTCATCAATCATCGTTTCCCCTTTATGTACCCGTCTAATAACATCAGCCAGTTTATCCGGCTCGATATCCTTCATTTGATAACCACTTGCCCCTGCCTGAACCGCTGGAATAACAGTATCATAATCAGAAAAACTCGTCAGCATCACAATTTTCACATTGGGAAATTGTTCACGCAGCCTTTTAGCTGTCTCAATTCCGTCCATTTTAGGCATCTGGATATCCAAAATCACTACATCTGCTTGATGTTTGTTAAGGTATGCTAATGCTTCCTCCCCGTTAGATGCCTCCTAAACAACCTCAATATCCTCCTGAGTTTGAAAAAAGAACACTAACCCTTTTCGAACAACCTGGTGATCATCAGCAATTAATATGTTAATCATAACCTGTTTCTCCCCTCAAATGGTATTTCTACCCTTACTACCGTCCCTTCACCTTTTTCACTTGTGACCGTAAGAATTCCGCCATATAATGCTGCTCTCTCTTTCATACCTGATATGCCAAAGGATGAGAGATCTGATTCTCTATTTCCAAATCCAATCCCATAATCACGTATGATAAGAACAACCTGATGATGGAACTTCTGCAACCTTAATTGTACTTCTTCTGTCCCCGCATGCTTTAATACATTATGTAAAGCTTCCTGCCCAATCCGTAATAATGTTTCTTCTAATGCATAAGGTATTGATTCTGTACCCTCTGAATGAATAGTGTATTTCAGGCCGATCGTTCCCGCATAAGAACTTAATTCTGTTAACACACCCTCCTTAAGCCGGCCGCTTTTCTCTTCAGCAATTAATGCACGCATTTCTTTAAGCGCCTGTGAGGAAATATCCTGAATATAGTCCACCTGTTCTTTTAACATAGGGCACGAAGCTGTTAAACGACTGGCCGCTTTTGAAGTAAGCACAATAGAAAAGAGCAGCTGATTAACAGAATCATGTAAATCCTGAGCAAATCGTGATCTCTCTTCCCTCCTGGCCATCGTTTTTTCTTTTTCACTAAGAACTAACCTCTTCCATGAAACCGTGATATATTTCTTAATAAGCTCAAAAACCTCAACCTCGGCCTTAGAAAACGCCTGTCCACTGACACAAAACGCTTCTTGATCACTAATTACACCATATAAATCAGCTGACGAAGCCACTGCTTTATTCGTCCATTGTACGTTTTTCCCTGGGTATAATCTCTGTAATCCGCGCTCAACGGTCCGCTTTAAAGAACGTAAATCCTGAGCATCCTGAATACTCCTTGTCAGTTCATGTGACTGCATGAGCAAAAGGCTCCATTCTTCTTCAGCTTCAAACCGTTCAATCCGCTCAAGAGCTGTTCCCACCTGAAGAGCAATCGATTCTAATAAATGCAAGTCCTCCGAATAACTCGATTTATTTCTCATCGCTACATTAAAAAGACCAAAAGACTTTCCAGGCGTTTGCAATGGCACTGTAGCATGATGCGTAATGCCGTCGGTTCCTTCTAACCCTTCTTCTAGTGCCTGCTCAATTCTCTTACAGGCGATGATACTCGTCGCCTTTGTAAGTCTGCCACTTTTATATCTTGATACACAACTGCAGTCCTCCCCACACATCCTCCGTTTATTATCACGCGAAAGTGCTGGCGGAAGGCCGATATCAGCAGCTAATTGAATCCCCTCTTCCTTTTCAAGAAAAATCCAGCCAGCTTCAAATTCAGTCATGGAAATGAACTTCCTAAGGACATTCTCAAGCACGCTTTTATTTGTCGATTCATTTAATAACTCAGCAATATTCTTTAATGTTTCCATTTGAGATGAGGCATCATGCACGAAAGTCACCTTCTTTTTATGTAAAAAAATTCTTATTATTATTATAACATTGCTTAAAAAAAGGCGAACCCGAACAGGTTCGCCTTCTTATAAATTCACGTACGATCAGGTTTTACTTCTGTATCAATATGGTAGTTCAACTCAAATAAATCGCGTCTGCGGTCACGAAGCTGCCTGACAGTACCAGACTTTCTCTGTCTTCGTAAAACTTCCAAATCAACATCACCTACGACGACAGCCTCCACATTAGGATTACATTCGCCAACTATGCCATCGCGCGCAAACTCGAAATCAGAAGGTGTAAAGATGCCTGACTGGGCATACTGAATATCCATATTCTCCACCTGTGTCATGTTGCCGACTGTTCCTGCGATGACCGTATACACTTGGTTTTCAATGGCGCGGGCCTGCGCACAGTAGCGTACCCGTAAGTACCCCTGGCGATCATCCGTACAGAATGGTACAAAAATGATATTCGCCCCTTGACTGGCAGCATAGCGGGCAAGCTCAGGGAACTGAATGTCGTAACAAATTTGAATGGCAATTTTCCCACAATCGGTATCGAATACTTTGACAGCATCACCAGGTTGAATGCCCCACCATGTCCGTTCATTTGGTGTCACATGAATTTTGTATTGTTTCTCGATCGTACCATCACGTCTAAATAAATAAGAAATGTTATAAATTTGCTCATCTTCCTCAACGAAGTGGGAACCACCGATAATATTGACATTGTACCTCACAGCTAGGTGTTCGAACAATTCAATATATTCCTCTGTATATTCAGACAGTCTTCTAACAGCTTTTGAAGGGACTTTTTCCTCAAGAAATGACATTAACTGTGTCGTGAAAATCTCGGGGAAAACAGCGAAATCCGCCCCATAATCAGCGGCAACATCTACATAATACTCACACTGTCTGCTAAACTCCTCAAAGGAATCAATATTCTTCATCATGTATTGAATCACCATAATTCTGACAGGGTGACTCGTCTTAAAATGACGTTTCGTCCGCGTTCTATAATCAATATTATTCCATTCCATCAATGTGGCATATTTGGACGACATTTTATCATCTGGCAAGTAGTTTGGATTAATCCGCATCACGGTAAACCCATTAATGATCTGAAACGTGAGCACAGGATCATAAATATTTTGATTACGAACCTCTTCCACATATTCACGTGGGGACATCTCTTGTTCATATTTGTGATAATTCGGAATCCGTCCCCCAATAACGATACTCTTTAAATTTAATTCACGGGCCAAGTCTTTTCTCGCTTCATAAAGACGGCGCCCAATTTTCATTCTGCGAAATTCCGGGTGTACCATGACTTCAATCCCATAAAGGTTGTAGCCATCCGGATCATGATTAGTAATATACCCTTCGTCTGTAATATCATCCCACGTATGTTTATCATCATACTCATCAAAGTTGACAAGTAAGCTTGAACAACTTCCAATGATCTGCCCGTCATATTCGACGACAAACTGTCCTTCTGGAAAGTGGATTAAGTGACTTTCCAGGTGTCCACGTTCCCATGGCTCCATATTAGGAAAACAAAGCTTTTGCAGCTCAAAAATTTGTTCAATATCGTTCGCTTGCATATTCCGTACTATCATTTTTTTCTCAAATTGAGATAAATCAAGTTTAGACATATGTTCGTCCCTTTCTGTTTTGCATAGTCTCAAGAGATGCTTGGTATCCTTATCGTACTGAACAATCCATTGATCTGTCTAGCTTGATCTTTTCGTATTGTATAAAGTAGAGGAACCCTGACTTTATGAATGAACGAGTTCCATCATTATAGGTGATCTATCACTACCTGAAGGTCTTAACATACCAGCTTATTGCTTGATTAATTTTACTGTCAAACAGCTTTTCACGCCAATACAAATCAGCAGTCTGGCTGACAGCATTATTTCTCGCCGGATAGGGATGAATGATATTCGATAGCGACTGAAATTTTTTATTCAATCCCTGTATCGTTCCCACTTCCTGCATCCACTCACCCGCTCCAGGACCAATCGCATGAGCACCTACGATTTTACCACGGCTTGTCGTTAATACTTTTACAAGACCTTCTGTATGATGCTCGGCCATAAATCGATCACTATCGGAAAGCTTCGTTTTGAACGTCAGCAGGCGGTCCCCATATTTCTCATTTGCTTCTTCCTCTGTTAAGCCTAAATGGTAAATTTCAGGCGCTGTATAAACGACCCATGGAACTTTTTCATAAGACACTTTTCTCGACAAACCTAGGACGGCATTTGAAACCACTAGCTTCCCTTCCATTCCCGCAACATGAGTAAATGGCATCGATCCATTACAGTCTCCTACAGCATAAATGTGCTTCTTGCTTGTTCTTAAACAAGGGTCAACGTCTATTGCCCCATCTTTAGTTGCAATCCCGGCTTTATCTAATGATAAACGCTCGATATTAGCTTGACGTCCCACGGCAATAAGCAGCTTGTCCGCTTCCACACTACCCTTGGACCCCTCCTTTGAAAAAAGCACCCTTACACGTCCATCAACAGTTTCAACGCGATCAACTTCGGCTTCTGTTAAAATAGAAGTCTGCTCCCCCATTATTTTTTGGGCAATACTTGCAATCTCTTTGTCTTCCTTGCCTGCAATCCGTTCGCCTGCCTCGACAATCGTGACGTTTACTCCTAAACGAGCCATGGCTTGAGCCAATTCCAGACCAATCACACCGCCCCCGATCACAACAAGCGATTCCGGACGCTCCTTTAGGGAGAAAATGGACTCATTTGTTAAATAATCAACTTCCTTCACTCCACCAATCGGAGGAACAACTGGCGAGGAACCGGTTGCGATGACAATTCGCTTTGCGGTGATCATACGGCTGCCAACTTGTAACGTGTGGTCATCAATAAATTCAGCCTCATTTTCATAGATGTCCACCCCCATGTCCGTGAAACGTTCCTTGGAATCATGTGCCTGAACATCCGCGACAGCCTTTGACACCTTTTCCATTGCTTGAGTAAATAACTGATTGTATTGCTCGTTTGAGAGGCTTGTCAGCTGACTAGTCTGATATACCTCTTCTGCTGCATGAATAAGGGCTTTTGACGGCATGCAGCCATAGTGTAAACAGTCTCCCCCTAATTCGCTTTTACGTTCGATTAAAGCAACGGAAGCTCCGAAGCTCGCGGCACCCGCAGCCACCGTTAAGCCACCTGATCCTCCGCCAATAACAACAATTTGATAATCATAATTCATGAATAGTCCCCCTTTGATTCTGCTTAAATATTTTCGGCTAATGCTATCCATTCGTTTACGATTGACACCTAAGTCTGAATAGCCCACTCTTGAAGCTGAACGAAAATGGACCCTCCGTGAGTATTCGTCAAAATAAAACTCAACATCATCTTTAAATTTAAGTAATTTTGAAGTAAAAATGATATGCAGATAATCATCGTGTTCGGATTGAATGCTTGTACGTGGTTTTCCATTAATAATTTCTTTTAGTATTGATTTTGTATATGATACATTTTGAATGAATGGAAGAGACTCCATTGCTTTATCAGGATTTTTTGCTTGTGTGGATACACAATTTGGAGAATGGGGACATGGAGCCAGCTTCCCGTCCTTTACCCCTAAATATTCCTTCGTCATTTTGTTTTCCCCCTCTGTTGGTACTTTTACATTATATATTCACCAAATACACAATAAAAAAACACCTCGTTTAATCGAAGTGTCGAGTTAATGCGGACCCTTGCTTTTGTCCTTATTCCCTTTTCCATTATTTTTATGTTTATGGGGATTATGACCATTGCTACTATGGTCGTTCTCTTTATTCTTCTTATGCTCATGTTTGACTTTATCATTTTGATTTTTCTTATGCTCGCGCTTAGGCTTATGGGGTGGTTTCTGTTTATCCTTTTTCTTATGTTCTTTTGGTTTTTCTTTATTTTCATTACCATGACCAGGTTTTTCTTTTTGTGAAGGATGATCCGGTTTAACTTTTTTCCCTGCTTTTTCATCAGCTCTCTCGCTTTTATTTTCTTTATGCGTTGACGCATTTCCTGCCTTTTTCTCTTGCACGTGAGAAGGTTTATTTATTTCAAACTTTTCTTTTGGAATGATGAATGTCTCACTCGAAGGGTCTGTGTTCAGTTGCCCTCGCGGCAGTTCATTAGACTTTGATTTCGGTTCCTCTGTTGAATCGGTTTCATTGTAAAAGGATTGTATAATTGCTTTATCCTCATCTTCAATCGTTACTTTCATACTATTCGTTTCATCCCTTATTGAATCTGCCATCAACTCATTTGCAGAAACCTTTTCCTTTTTAGCCTGCTCCCTTATTTGACTGGGTACATTGTAAGAAGCTACAGATAAATTTGAAGATTGATTTGCTAAAAAACTTTCGATCTTAGCTGAGAAGTCTTCATCATGTTCATTTACATAGCTAACTCCAATGAGCACTTGATTTTGATTGTTAATAAAACCTAACTTTTGACTTAAGGTAATCATATCAAAAGTCACTTCTGAAGCTGGATCCTTATACCAATTCTCAAGCTTAGATAAGATTTCCTCTGCATCCTTATTTATCGGAACGATATTAATAACTTGCATGTCTTCATTTAGCTTAAGCTCGACACTTGGGTTCATATCAATATTTACAAAGGCATAGGCCGTACTATTCCCATACCATAGATAGGCTGGTAAAAAGGCAATAAGTAGGGCTGCAACAATGGCTGCAATTTTAGTTCTCCGCCACATGAGCGATGGTTTGATCACTGTATGTCTTTCCGATAATGGTTGAAAATGAACCTCCATCCCTACTTCAGCTCGTTTTAAAAGCTTTGCCTTGTGGAAAGCGCCATCATTTGTCATCACAATCGTATATTTCCTGCTCTGCTCCATGACAATACCTTTCCTCACATACCCACCCCTTCAAATAGTCTTTAAGATAAACATAATCTCCTGATAAAATGAGGACCATCGCAATAATGAATTTACGGTTGCGCTCTAAGGTTTTCTTACTCACCTCTACTTCTTGTACAAGGTCTTTAATAGGTAACCGGCCTTTCTCTAAGACCTGCTGACGAAATTCATTGTTTTCATAAACAATGTGAGCGATTTGGATAGCAGACTCACGTGCATCCTTGTGTTTTGGGGAGGCTTCCGTTAATTCAGCAAAAGAAAGCTTGTACTCTTGCAGCTGAAGCTGAAATTCCCGAATTTCTTCCCTGCGATACCATGATTCTGTCTCTAGTACGTAGCGGTCTTTAGCTGCCTTCACTTGGGATGGGTTTTCCATCTGTTCATCGTCAACATAATCTTCGTCAAGGGACACGGCTTTAAGACGTTTTTGTTCATTTCGAATGTAATCAATCACTTTGCGCTTAATGACAAGCTTTGCAAAGGACAAGAATGAACTACCTTTTTCACAAGAATAGGCATGAATAGCTTCATTAAAAGCAAGTAAACCTATGCTGTATTCGTCATCTTTCATTGGATCAATGTATCGTTTACATACCTCGGAGACACTTTTGGCGATAAAAGGTTGATACTGTTTTAGAATTTCATTTTTTATATTGTCGTCTCCCTGTTTGGCAGCTGCTACAAGTTCATCAAGGGAGGTGTCGTTCTTTTGAAACAGACCTCTGATCAACCTTCATCACCTCCAGCTAATAAATAGTTTCGTTTAGAATGTCAATTATTTGGGTGTATTTTAAACAAAAATTTCATTTATGTTACATTTTTGTATCAACCACATTAAACTCAGTCGATTTCACTAATTCTATGAGCAGATATGCTTGGGTATTGTACAGAGCAAGACAATTTTACTCAAAGTCGCGCTTATATTCCACCACACACGATTTACATTTTGTTAAATAATCATTTCAAAAAATAGGTACTTAGATTTAAGCAATATCCATTAACCTGTTAATTGGGTGCGTTCATTCTACTCAAAGGACCTTTGAACTATAAAAAAATGATAATATTGAATCACAAAAACCCCCTAACGTAATAGGCTCGCTATTACTTAGGAGGTTCTTCCATATTTATTTTCTCATAATAGTAATCAATAGGAATGGCAAGACCCACACGCCCCTCTTGCTCATCGTCCAAAGTCGCAAAAACAACGGCGATTACTTTTCCCTCCTCATTGATAACTGGGCTCCCTGAATTTCCTCGATAAATAGGAGCATCAAGCATTAGTACAGGCTTACTCCAGTCGTCTAAAATCGTATAATCAATAATCGTACCCTTGTTTGCAATCCCATTGAAACTTAGAGGATTCCCAATAAAGTAAAAAGGTTCCCCTTCTTCAAACGAGGTTTCATTTGCCAATGTTAGATGTGGGAAATCACTACCCTCAGCTTGTAAAACGGCTAAGTCTACTTCTGGGAACTTTTCAACGACTTCAGCATCAAACAAGCCTTTTCCTGGAAACGCAACCGAAATCCTCTTCTCGCCCTCTATGACATGATGATTCGTTATAATCGTCCCATCAGCATCAATAGCGAATCCTGTCCCCTTACTTTGTCCTGCATCGACAACAACAACTGCCTCTTGATATCGATCTATATCATCATCTGTTGATAGCTTCGCCGAGGTCACCAAGAAATCGATGGCAGGGATAGAGAACGTATTCGGCAAAACGGCAACAATATTCGTCACCATCATAATAGCAATTAAATAGAAAAGCCATCTCGGAAAAGGACGCTTTGATTTTCTCTCCTCTTTCTCTATACGTTCACGTTCCCAGGCCTTCCTTTTTTCTTCCTGAATGAGCTCATACAGCTCATCATCATCTATTTCTTCATATAAATCATCATCAATGATATCAGGTTTTTGGTCATCATCCTCACGCTCTTTCATACGTTCACACCTCATGCTCCACTAGAATAGGAACTACATTACATTCGCATTTACAGCGCCTTGCTGCATTTTATACATGTGATAATAGTGGCCACCTTCTGCAAGGAGGTCGTGATGTGTTCCCTGTTCTACCATTGTACCATGATTTAATACGAAGATTTGATCAGCCTGCTGAATGGTTGACAAACGGTGGGCAATCACAAGTGTTGTGCGGCCTTGTTTTAATACTTCTAATGCTCGTTGAATCAATTGCTCTGTTTCTGTATCAATATTTGCTGTCGCTTCATCTAAAATTAAGATAGCAGGATCAAAAGCAAGGGCCCTAGCAAAGGATATCAGCTGACGTTCTCCCATAGATAGAGAATCTCCCTTTTCTTTCACTGCAGCATCATATTGACCTGGTAATTTTTCGATTAACCGATCCGCTCCGACAGCTTTTAAGGCGTTGATAGCCATTTCCCGGGAAATTTTTTCATCATTCATCGTTACATTCGACAAAATTGTTCCTGAGAATATGAATGGATCTTGAAGTACAATCCCCATATGACTGCGAACCTGTTGCCTGGACCACTCTTTCGTGGAACGGCCATCTATCGTAATCTCGCCGGATTGAGGATCATAAAAACGAAAAAGCAGATTCATAATCGAGCTTTTTCCTGACCCTGTATGCCCAACAAAAGCCGCAGTCTGTCCTGATTTAACCTCAAAATTAATGTCTTTAAGCACATTCTCATCTTTTAAATAGGCAAAAGTTACATTCTTGAATGCAATATGTCCTCGATAACGAGATATTATCTGATGATTCTGCTCCTCTCCTGTTTCGTCCAGCATGGAGAAGACACGCCCTGCAGACACCCTTGCCTGTTCAAGCTGCGGCAGTTGATTAACAAGATCCGTCACAGGTTGAAACAGGCGGTTCAAGTAATCAACAAATGCATAAAGCACACCTGCTGTTACAATGCCCTCTGCACCAATTGATGAAGACCCAAAATACCAAATGAATCCGACAAAAGCGAGATTTCTGAGCACATTTACTAAATTAAATGAAGTTAAAGCACTAAGACGGACAAGCTTTCGTTCGTAATTAAAGTGCTTCGAATTTAAATCCTCAAATTCATGGGATGTCTGTTTCTCTTGACGAAAAGCTTGAATAATCGACATCCCCTGAATCGCTTCATTAATATTTCCATTCATATCACTGACCGTAGAACGGACGACAGTATTATATTTCCCGCCAAAATGCTTATATAACTTCATCCATCCCGCAATGATCGGGATGAGCAATAAACACATGAGAGCAAGTTTCGCATCAAGTAGAAATAGGGCAACATAAATCCCTGCCATATAAAAGATACTTGTGACAAAGGTAGCCAGTACTTTCACATACAGTTCCCGTATCGCCTCCGTATCATTGGTTACCCGTGCCACAATTTTCCCTGCCGGCTGATCAATAAAATAATTGACTGGCAGCCGCTGAATATGGGCAAACACATCGTCTCTCATCTTCTTAATAATTCGATTGGACGTTTTTTGTAAAATGAACGTGTGCACAAATTGAAAAACGGCAGCAATCAATAATAGGCCAAGATAGATAGCAAGCAGCCAATAGATCGATCGCTGCTCAGGCTGAAAGAAACGGTATAACTCATTTAATGATAGTTTCTGTGCTTCTGCCTGAGTCGTTGCGCTGTTTGTATCAATGGTGATCATTCGATTCTCAAAGCTTCGAGTCCCTGTAAGTGAAACGGATTCATTTACAAAAACATAATTTCTGCCTACTTGTAAAATGGTCGCTGTATCTGTAATTTCATCATCTTCTTGGACTCGATCCGCACGTTTATATAGTTCACCATGATAGGAAACCGTGTAAGCATCACTCTCTTCTACCTCATGCCATTGATCTTCGATGCCGACAATATGCTCATCTATCAATCGTTTTGCAATGAAAGGACCAGTTAGTTCTAGCGCAACAGCGATGATCAAACAGACGAGACCGATTAAAATGCTTTTTTTATACAATAAAGCAAAATTTAATAATCTACGTTCCGTTGAAGGCTTCTTCATTCTCCCACCTCCTGTTCCCCTAACTGTTGATGGTCGTACTGTGTTTGATACCAACCTTTTTGTTTCATCAGTTGAGCATGTGTGCCTTGCTCGATAATTCGCCCTTCTTCAAGGACAAGAATATGATCCGCATGCGTCACAGCAGATAATCGGTGGGCAGCAATCAATGTCGTTTTACCTTCTCGTTCCTTTCTTAGATGTTTAATAATTTCCGCTTCCGTCTTACCATCGACGGCAGACATGGCATCATCCAGCATAAGAATTTCCGGATCCATAATAAAAGCTCGCGCAATGGCAACTCTCTGTTTCTGACCGCCAGAAAGCGTGACACCACTTTCGCCAACCATTGTATCTAAGCCTTTTGGTAAAATTTTCATATCTTCAAGAAAATAAGCTAACTTCATCACTCGGTAAATTTCCTCGTCTGTTGCATCCTTTTTACCAAATTGAATATTCTCTCGAACCGTTTTTGAAAATAAAATTTGCTCTTGGGGGACGTAGCCAATCCAGGAGCGCGTCGTTTCTAAGTCCAGGTCTTGGATATTTACTCCGTTAATTTGTAACGAACCTTTTAGCCCAGGATACTCACGGAGAAGCTGTCTGAACAGGGTTGTTTTCCCTGCCCCTGTCTTCCCGACAACCCCCACCGTTTCTCCTCGTTTAATCGAAACCGTTAACTCACTTAATCCCTTTGCTTCCGCACCCGGATACTGGAAATCAACATCCTTAAATTCGACTGTGTGAGGGTGATCGAGCCTTCTCGGTTTTGCAGGAGACAAAACATCTGGCTTGTAACCTAATGTCTCGTTTACACGATCAAGTGACGCATTACCTCGCTGCATCACATTAATCAGTTCACCTACTGCAAACATCGGCCAGATTAACATCCCTAAATAAACATTAAAGGAGACCATTTCACCTAAGGTAATCACATTGTGGAAAACTAAGGACGCCCCATACCCAAGCCCTATCGTATAGGAGAATCCTACAAGAACCGTTATTGTAGGCTCAAACAAAGCATCCACCTTCGCTACCTCGACATTCTTGTCGTACACCTCTTCGGTCATATTTTGAAACCTTTGTTCATCCTGCTTTTCTTGAACAAAAGCCCTGATGACCCGTACACCTCTTACGGATTCCAAAACATTATTATTTAAATCACCAAAGGCCTCTTGAGCCTCCATAAACCTGGTATGAATCACTCCACCATACTTATTCATAACAAACGCCATAATCGGAAGCGGAAGCAGCGCCGCCAGAGTTAATTTAAAGCTAATGGTAAACCCCATCACCGCAATAATTAGAATCATAAAAATGGTGGAATCAACTAATGTCAAGATTCCGAAGCCTGCCGTCATGGTAAGAGCCTTGAGATCATTCGTTGCCCTTGCCATCAAATCGCCAGTCTTATTACGCTGAAAAAAAGTAGGCGTCATTTTGAGAAAGTGATTCATGAGCCTTGATCTCATACTGCGCTCCATAATCATAGCTCCGCTGAATAATGTATAATCCCACAAATACGAAATCGTATAGCTGGCAATAATTAAACCGCCATATAAAAGCAGCACATCAATTAAGTGCTCCATCGTTAATGTATTAAACTGAATTTCATCAATAGCCATTCCAACCAACTTAGGTGGGATTAAATCAATCGCACTTACAATAATTAATGCAACAATGGCAAATGTGTATCGCTTCCAATATTGCTTAAAAAACCAACGTAATTTCACTAGCACACTAAACATACTTATCACCCTCTCATTTGTTCACAAGCTAACCGCTTTCTTTCCAATCTTCGTTCCATTCTTTACAAGTCCATTTGTTACTCATTTCATAAATACCTCCTGTAAGTGAGTGTTCCAAAAGTCGCCAAATTAGAAACAAGAAGTTCGAGGCGCGAAAGTTTTGAGGACCGCAAGCCGTATGCCTTTCATACGTGAGGACCGGAAAAACCGAGCAACGAAGAAATTCGCCGTTTATCATTTGGTGACTTTTTGAACAACCTCTGTAATGATTTATTTATGTAAAGCGGCGGTCATAGCCGCTAGACACTAAGGAAAAGCGTAGAGTGACGGTTAGACCTGACACGCATAAGCAGGATACCGCAGTGAAGAGATCTTTCTTCACGGAGATGGATTGCTTATGCCGCGAAGGTCTGTCCCTCGGAGCTAGACACCTAGAAAAGCGCAGGCACGAAAAAAGCATACGTACGTGACGTATGCTTAGGAAACGTAAAAAGGCCACGTATATACGTGACCCCTACGATAATTATCTTTATAAAAAGTCTAATAGACTAATGGCTGGTCACGAACCATATGAAATTAACATGAAATCGTACATTTCGTTTTTCCATGGTCGTGGCCTCCTCCCGATAATTACTTATTATATAGTTTTCGGAAAATTAATGCAATGTTTTTTTGGAAATAAATGATAACTTCCTATTTCACGCTTACTTGGGGTTAGGGAAGAATTTTTTGGAGTTTGGGTAGAATCTCTGTAAGTTTAGACAGAATCATAAAACTTTCAGGTAGAATAACCGAAGTTCGGGTAGAATCCTTAAGAATTTGGGCAGAATCCAATCGTCGTAAGTTTAAACAGAATCCTATTTAGCGAGAAAAAATTAAAAAACCCACTCAGCTATTCGAGTGGGTTCTAATTATTCATTTACCAATTTCATCGGGATGTGGCCCAAGACGATTATTTTTGTTTAAGCCATTAATTTTCTCTACTTCGTTATCCTTTAACTCGAAATCAAATAGATCAGCATTCTCTTGCTGACGCTCCTTATGAGTTGATTTTGGAATCGTCACAATGCCCTGCTGCAAGTCCCATCTTAAAATGATCTGCGCCGGTGTTTTATTATATTCCTCTGCTAATTCTTGTAAGACGGGATTGTCCAAGTAATTTCCTCGGCCAATCGGTGACCAGGCTTCAACCTGAATATCTTGCTGTTTACAATAATCAACAGTTTCTTTTTGATAAAGTTCCGGGTGCAATTCAATCTGATTGACCATCGGCTTGATTTCAGCTTCATTTAATAAGTCTTCCAAGTGATGTGTCAGGAAGTTGCTTACCCCGATGGCTTTAATTTTCCCATCTTTATAAAGCTTCTCTAATGCTTTCCAAGTATCTTTATATTTGCCTTGAATAGGCCAATGAATCAGGTAGAGATCCAAGTAATCAACACCTAGCTTCGTAATACTTCGATTGAAGGCCTCTAATGTTTCTTCATAGCCTTGTTCATCATTCCACACTTTTGTTGTAATAAATAACTCTTCACGAGGAAGGCCGCTTTCCTTAATTGCCTGGCCTACTCCTTCTTCATTATCATAAAAGGAGGCTGTGTCCAAGTGACGATATCCAAGGTCCAACGCTGATCTAACAGCATTGACAACTTCTTCTCCACTATCCATTTTGTAAACACCCAAACCAACCCAGGGCATTTTCACGCCATTACTTAATGTTGTCGTATCCGTTAAACTCATCCTCAAATGCACTCCTTTATTTATTCATAGAATAATTCCCCACGCAAGACCGAATTAAACGTTATGATGACGAAGAATGAACCTGATAGGAGGCTTGCCCTAAATGATCCAGCAAAAAGTCATTTGGGTTATTCCCAATCATATATAGCTCGTGAAGCGGTCTTGTCATGGCTACATATAGTACCTTTATATCCAGTTCGTTATTTGTAAAAGGGTGGTCGTCACTATAAAGAAAGACCACATCGAATTCCAGTCCTTTTGCTAAGTAAGCAGGCAAGATCATTCGATCGCCCATTTCCGTATGCTCATCGAGTGTTTGAAAATCTTGAGAACTGATTTCAGAGATCTGACTGACTTCAGCAGCTTCCTTCATCGTTTTTGTTACGATGGCAAAGCTGTTCATCCCTTTGTCTTTCAACTGGTTCATAATTTCAATAAACGCTTGTTTCCAGCCTGGTTGTTTTTCAATAAACGTTGGAAGCGGACCATGTCTTACTACAGGTTCAGCTTTTGGAAGATCCTCCGGCATAAGTGTTAACAATTGATTTGCCAAATCCATGATTTCAATTGTTGTTCGGTAGGTTTTTTGTAAGGTTAAGTAACTGGGCTGTCGAAACACTTCATTTAAAGATTCCCAGTTATGCAGCCCTCGATAGCGATAAATTCCTTGTGCAAGGTCACCTACGATCGTAAATAAATCCGTTTGAAAGGCCTTTTTCAGACTATAAAATTCTAGAAAACTATAATCCTGGGCTTCATCTATCACGACCTTTTTCACTTGATCATCAGCATGTAATCCAGTTATATAGGTGTACATGTATAACAGTGGAGCAAGATCTTCAGAGTGGAGCTGCTTCTTTTGTAAATACTTACTGGTGGTCTGGCGAAGGTACTGAAGCTCTGCCGAATCCTCTTCTACTAAGGAACAAAACATTTCCTTTTCATACATGGACTTATATAAATTTGTCAGCTTATGCTTAGGGAATTGCTTCATGTAGCGCGAGACAGCTGTGCGAGCTTGTTTCTTCAGTTCGTTGAGTCTTTCTTCTTTTCTAGTAATTAAAAAACTGACTCGTGTTTTACGTTTATCTTTATCCTTCATACCAAACAGCGCTTTATCTAATTCGTCATCATATTTAGCAGCTACTTTATCAATGATTTGTTTTTTCTTACGTTTCAATTCACTTTGCAATACGCGTTTTATTTTTTCAACCCGTACTTCATATGGGAAATGCTGAAAATCTTTAAGAAACAGATGCTTAATATTCGCACCACTCTTAATCTTAAATTCTGCCAGCATAAAATCTTCTTCCACAATGTATGTTTGTTTTACTTTTTGTATATAGCGATCAAGCAGCTGTTTGAAAGCTTTCGAACCTTTGTATCCAGCCATTTCCAAATGACGAGTTTCTCCTTCTTCTGCTTGTTCAATTGTTCCCATTAACACATCGTGCTGACTAACCACTGACAAGTCCACCTGAATAATATGTTGGACAAAATCAGAGAATGTCGTTTGTTTGGCTCTATTCACACCGAGCTCTGGAAGTACCTCAGATATGTACTGAATAAACAAACGGTTGGGAGCTAAGATCAGCATTTCATCTGGTTTGAAAATATCACGCATGTTGTATAAAAAATAGGAAATCCGGTGTAAGGCAATGGTTGTCTTACCACTTCCTGCCGCTCCCTGAACAATGATTGGCTTTCTCAAATCAGCACGTATGACTCTATTTTGTTCTTCTTGAATGGTTGAAACAATTTCAGTTAAACGGTGTTCAGCATTTTGGGCGAGCGAATCCTGAAGCAGCTCATCTTTTGTTGTTAAATCAATATCTCGAAAACCAAGCAGCTCGCCGTCTTCAATCTGATATTGCCGCTTTAAGGAAACATTCCCTTCATAAACCTCTCCATGTGCTTCATAGCTTACGTCCCCTAAGCGTCCTTCATAATATACGTTTGAGAGAGGTGAACGCCAATCTAAAATAATCGGTAATTGAGTTTCGCGGTCAAATAAAGATACTTTTCCAATATAAAAGGTTTCTTTGTCTGCTTTTTCTTTACGGTGAAAATCGATGCGGGCAAAATACGGTTTCTTACGTAGATTCTTGAGGTTCTCTAATTGGTCTTTAGAAAGTTTCATGAAGCTTGAATGTGTAAGCATTTCCTGATAGCGAAGGCTGCTATCTTTAAAATCCAGCCTAGCTAGTGTGTCTTCCTGTCTTTCTTTTAAAGCTTTTTGACCCGATTCCTGTACGGTGATTAAATGGTTCATGTACTCCTTCGTAAAAGTTAATCTTTCCTTCTCACTCTCTAAATGTTCATCATACACTGACATTGCCATTCTCCCTTTCATCGTTAGTTAGGAATGACTATGCACCTGATTCAAGCATGGAACATTTTTTTCGAAGCAACGGGAAACAAACATACCACACATCATCTGTAAGCGCAATCAATAAGAAAAAGGCTTTTTGAACTTCTTTCTCGAATCTAAATCCACAAAATCCGGCACTCGAGTATAAAAAACCTGCTACCCATCGATAGCAGGTTTAACCTATTATTGGTGTTTTTTATTTTTGATGAACTTAGGTAACCTGCTCTCTATGAACACATAAGAAACGATCCTTAGGACAACAGGATAGAGAGCCAACAGCCCGATTAAGTCGCCTATTTGTCCCAGCGTGTTCGTAGTAATCATCCATAGGGACAAGGCCAACATTAGAATGACTGTAATTAAACCACTCCTGCCATTAATTGGTGTCCACGTTCCAGCAATGGTTCTTGTTTCCTCTTCTATCTTTTCGAAACAGCGATAATGATAGGGACGGACTCTAAACCAGTTAGAAGCGGTTACTAATTCATCACGATCTCGTATCTCTTTGTAGCAATAACGACATATTTTTGAGTTCACTTAATCTACCCCTGAAGAAGATATTTTCATAATATAAGCAATACTTCCTGCTTTATTATAACTCAAATAGAGCTCTCCTTGCATGTCTTACCCAATCACTACTTTTCGGCTCTTTGGATAATTGAAATGACTTCATTTTTTGTTCGTTTACTCTCGTATTTCTCCATATTATTGAGCAGTTGCTCTTTGTTGTCCATTAAATGTTTTAATTCTTTCAGCAAGCTATCGGAATTAAGCTCTTCTTCCTCAAGCTTGTGAGCATAGCCTTGCTTTACGAAAGAGTCGGCATTTAATATTTGATCACCACGGCTGGCTTTCCTTGATAAAGGGATAAGCAGCATTGGTTTTTTTAATGCCAAAAATTCAAAAATGGCATTGGAGCCAGCCCGGGAAATGATATAATGGCTAGCGGCAAATAGGTCCTTCAATTCATCACTTACATATTCAAATTGAGCATAGCCAGGACGGTTGATTGTCTCATCCTTTTGCCCTTGACCGCATATATGGATGATTTGTACTTCCTGTAATAGTTCATCTAAATTTGTGCGGATGGCATCGTTGATTTTTTTCGATCCTGTACTCCCCCCCATAACTAAAACAACCGGCTTACTCGTCGTCAGTCCGCTATAGGAGAGGCCTTTGCTTCTGTCCCCTGTAAAAAGTTCTTCCCGGACAACCGCCCCGATATATTGTCCTTTTTCTTCAGGTAAATGCTGCATCGTTTCCGGAAAGGTAGCCAATACCTTTTTAGCAAAAGGAAAAGAAAGCTTATTAGCGAGACCTGGAGTATAATCGGATTCGTGGATGATCGCCGGCACACGATTTAATTTCGCAGCAGCGACCACGGGGACCGAAACAAATCCACCTTTTGAAAAAATGACCTGAGGCTTACGTTTTCTTATAATTCTGAGTGATTGGATTAGCCCCTTCATAACCTTAAACGGATCCTTGAGGTTCTCCTTGGACATATAACGGCGCAGTTTCCCTGTTGATATCCCATGGTAGGTTACACCCTCTAAAGAACTAATTAATTGTTTTTCTATCCCTTGATAGGATCCTATATAGTCAACTTGATAGCCTTGTCTTTGAAATTCAGGAATAAGAGCCAGGTTCACAATAACGTGCCCTGCTGTTCCTCCTCCAGTAAATAAAATACGCTTCTGCTTCAAAATTTCATCGCCCTTTCATCGGTGTCTTACTTAGGTAACACTGTACAAACTATGCTATAATCCTTGTCCTATAGGAATTGTATCAAAAAGGAGATCGCCTATGTATGAAACAAAGACATTAAAAGAAAAAATAAAACTATTTACCGTTATTCTCATTCCTATTTTTATTACACAGGTTGGCATGTATGCAATGAATTTCTTTGATACGATTATGTCTGGCCAAGCAGGTCCAAACGATTTAGCCGGTGTAGCTATTGGCTCTAGCATATGGCTGCCCATTTTTACGGGGCTAAATGGAATATTGATGGCCATTTCACCAATCGTAGCACAGCTAAAAGGGGCAAAGCAGGATAAAGTTATTCCTGAATCAGTCAAACAAGGAGTTTATTTATCCATTGTCATTGCATGTTTAATCGGCGGGATTGGTTTCTTCTTAATTGATCCTATTTTGTCGTTAATGGACCTTGAATCAGGGGTACGTCATATCGCTAAATACTATCTTATCAGCTTAGGAACCGGAATTATTCCTTTATTCGTTTTTAACATCCTACGTTCATTTATTGATGCCCTTGGTCACTCAAGAATATCAATGATGATCATTTTACTGACATTACCTACTAACATTTTCTTTAATTACGTGCTGATTTTTGGTAAATGGGGCTTCCCTGAACTCGGTGGAATCGGGGCAGGCTTAGCGACCTCCTTAACGTATTGGGTGGCTTTTGGGATTATCGCTTTTGTTATCCATAAGCTTTACCCACTTCGAACCTACGGAATCTTCACAAATTGGGTTTCCCCTTCCCTTAAAAGCTGGTGGGAGCAACTAAAAATTGGTGTCCCTATAGGATTCGCTATCTTCTTTGAAACAAGTATCTTTTCAGCCGTTACCTTTTTCATGACAGAGTACGATACCTACACAGTCGCCGCACACCAGGCAGCCATTAACTTTGCCTCATTTGTATATATGATGCCATTAAGCATTGCCTTTACATTAACGATTGCCGTCGGTTATGAAGTCGGGGCTAGACGGTTCACCGATGCAAGGACATACTCTTATCTAGGAATTACCGTGGCCGTTTGTATGTCTGTTGTAGCTGGAGCGATTCTTTACATCTTTGATGACACTGTCGCAAGGCTGTATAGTTCTAATCAACGTGTAATTGAACTAACAAAAAACTTTATCTTCTTCGCTATCTTTTTTCAGCTTTCTGACGGCTTCGGTGCTCCTATTCAGGGGGTTTTACGGGGCTACAAAGATGTAACGATTACTCTCATCATGTCGTTTGTTTCCTACTGGGTGATTGGATTGCCAACTGGATATCTATTAGCCAATTATTCAGGCCTTGGTCCATATGGATATTGGATGAGTTTAATTGTTGGTTTAACAGCTGGAGCGATCACGCTAATGCTGCGCATGCTTTATCTGCAGCGGAAGAATATTCGGCTTTATCAGGTTAAGGGGGAAGACTCTAGTTCAGTTTAAACCCGCATTACCCCTGGAAAAAATGCGAGTGTAAATGATATTAAAGCTATTAGAAAAATTCCAATTATAACTCCTGTAGTTATGCTAATGTTTATTCGGCGCTCACTCTTCCTTTATCGGCGCCCGCTCTTCCTTTATCGGCGCTCGCTCTTCCTTTATCGGCGCTCGCTCTTCCTTTATCGGCGCTCGCTCTTCCTTTATCGGCGCTCGCTCTTCCTTTATCGGCGCCCGCTCTTCCTTTATCGGCGCTCGCTCTTCCTTTATCGGCGCTCGCTCTTCCTTTATCGGCGCTCGCTCTTCCTTTATCGGCGCTCGCTCTTCCTTTATCGGCGCTCGCTCTTCCTTTATCGGCGCTCGCTCTTCCTTTATCGGCGCTCGCTCTTCCTTTATCGGCGCTCGCTCTTCCTTTATCGGCGCTCGCTCTTCCTTTATCGGCGCTCGCTCTTCCTTTATCGGCGCTCGCTCTTCCTTTATCGGCGCTCGCTCTTCCTTTATCGGCGCTCGCTCTTCCTTTATCGGCGCTCGCTCTTCCTTTATCGGCGCTCGCTCTTCCTTTATCGGCGCTCGCTCTTCCTTTATCGGCGCTCGCCGCCGATCACACGGCGGCCTAGCGCCTAGAGTCGCTCCATCACACTGCGCACATCATCAGCATGGGGCACCGTCGATATTACAGATACCCATCAGCACCCATTTTGGGAATTCCTAGAGTGCCGACTATGACTAATCCAAGGCCGATAATTCACCAAGTTAATTAACAAAAAACCACCGAGCAATTGATTATGGAAGAAGTATGTTTAACCGGCGTATAAGTCCTATCCTTTTAACGAAAAATACTAATTAACCGAAGAAAGCTTATTTTAATACCGGGGTGCCAGGAGGAATTTTAGCATGAATGAAAACAATGTTGTTAAGGAATTGAATGAATATTTAAAAGGTGAATACATGGGAATTCATGCTTACGAACATTACATCAAAAATACACAGGCTCAAGATATCAAAGCCGCATTACAATTAATCCAGCAGGAGCATAAACAACATGCATTGAAAATTGCCGAAAGAATACAAGATCTTGGTGGGAAAGCGGCTGAAGACAATGGATTCATGGGTTCCGTACGAGAGTCAATGATGAATCTTAAAGGTTTTCCTGATACAACAGAAGAAATTTTGAAAGGTGTAGTAAAGGGACAACAGATGGGCATACGTACCACCGAAGATATTGTACGAGGGGACCTGGATTCAAAGAGCCGACAAATGGTTGAAGAGAATTTGGCTGAAGATAGGTCACATATTGACCAGTTGAACAACCTTATGCATTCGTATTGAGTTATAAAACCTATTAGACAAGGTCGTGGAAACCACGACCTTGTTTGGTTAAGAAGAAAATATACCGTTTGTTTTTCCTAATTATTGATTTAAATTCATGACGACTAGTCGTTCCTCTGTCATTTCCTCAACAGAATACTTCGGACCTTCTTTCCCTGAACCACTGTCTTTCACACCGCCATATGGCATCAGATCCACTCGATATTGGGAAGAATCATTGATCATCAGCCCGCCGACTTGAACATGTTTGGCTGCATAGAAAGCTGTATCAAGATTTTGTGTGAATATGCCGCCTTGCAATCCGTACTGGGACTTGTTGACCTCATTGATGCATTCTTTAATATCTGTAAACGGAAGGAGGCTGACAACCGGCGCGAATATTTCTTCACACACAACTTTCATCTCAGGTGTAATATTTTGGAGAACCGTTGGATATAAAAGGGCACCCTCTCGTTTACCGCCGTGTACGACAGTTGCACCGGCTTGCTTCGCTTCCTCTACCCATTGCTCGGCGCGTTTTGCCTCATCTTCACTGATCATTGGTCCTACATCTGTTTGATCATCACTCGGATCGCCGACTATCAACTCTTTCACTGCTTTAATAAACTTTTCTTGGAATTCTTGCCGAACATCTTCATGGACGTAGAGACGCTGTACAGAGAGACAGACTTGTCCAGCAAAAGCAAAACTCTTGGCGGCTGTATTTTTTGCTGCTGCATCTATATCTGCTTCTTTGTCAACAATAACCGGAGAGTTATTTCCAAGTTCAAGGATCAGCCTATTAAGGCCGGTATTTTGTTTAAGTTTAAGTCCGACTTCAGCACTCCCAGTAAACGTGTAAAGCTGGATGCGTCTATCTTTCATCATTTGATTGCCGACTGTTGACCCAGAGCCAACAACCACATTGAAGAATCCTTTTGGTAATCCAGCTTCATGAAACATTTCAGCTAACATTAAGGAAGCAACAGGTGTTTTACTAGCCGGTTTCAACACGACTGCATTCCCTGCAGCAATAGCTGGGGCAATTTTATGAGAAACAAGATTTAGTGGAAAGTTAAACGGACTGATCGCCCCGACCACACCAACTGGTACTTTAATCGTGAAGGCCATGCGGTTTTCGGAGCCTGGGGCTGATTCAACAGGCACCCCTTCTCCATGTATCCGCTTCGCTTCTTCCGCTGAAAGTTCGATTGTTTGTGTAGCACGGTCCACTTCTGTGCGTGCCTGTTTAAGCGGCTTCCCTGCTTCCATAGTAATGGTTTTTGCGAACTCTTCTTTATTTTCCTGTAAAAGCTCACTGACACGCTTGAGCACTTGATAGCGTTTATAGGGGGACATCTGCTGTTCTTTAAATGCACGTTCAGCGGCACTGATCGCTTGATCTACCTCTTTTTCAGATGCTTTTGCTACTGTTGCATACGTATCTTGTGTATATTTATTTGCTACATCTACTACGTCATCTGTATCTATCCATTCACCTTCTATATATAATTTGAATTGCTTACCCACAAGACATACTCCCTTTCAAATAATATCTACTTATGATATAGCCTTTTTATGCGGGGCGTAAACCCATTTTTATCTTTCAAATGTCACCATACCTTATGACCATCAAGCGGATTGATAATCTTAACGTTTATAAAAAAACAACTCGGGAAAATACATCAGCACAGCTCAAAATAACTCTTACTTAAAGGATGATTTTTCATGTCAAGTATTAAAGATAAAGTAGTCATTATTACAGGCGCATCAAGCGGGATTGGTGAGGAAACCGCCAAAGAATTAGCGGATAAAGGAGCAAATATCGTTCTGGCCGCTAGACGCGAGGAGCGTTTGAGAGATTTACAGGAGACGTTGAAGAGTAATGGAAGTAAAGTGATCTATCAAGTAACAGATGTCGCCTCTTATGAGGAAATGGAAGCGCTGGCTGAGAAGGCACATTCAGAATTTGGAAAAATAGATGTCATTGTGAATAATGCGGGACTTATGCCGCTTTCTCTTCTCAATAAACGAAAGGTCGATGAATGGAATCAAATGATTGATGTCAATATCAAAGGAGTGCTTCACGGGATAGCAGCGGTTCTTCCTTATATGCGCGAGAGAAAAGAGGGACACATCATTAATGTTTCATCGGTTGCTGGTCATTCCGTTTCACCTGGCACTGCTGTATATAGTGGTACAAAATACGCTGTCCGAGCCATTACAGAAGGATTACGAAAAGAGGAATCGGTAAACAGCAATATTCGTGCGACGATTATCTCACCAGGGGCCGTCTCTACAGAATTAACAGATACCATCACAGATGAAGACGTGAAAGCTGGTGTTGAAAAAAATTATCAACAAGCGATTAAACCGGATAGTATTGCGAGAACGATTCGCTTTGCGATTGAAGAACCGTCAGAAGTCGGAATTAACGAAATCCTTGTTCGTCCAACCGCTCAGGAAAAATAAACTTTTCTAGATCGAGTGACTGACCAAAATAAATGATTTTTACGAAAGCTAGAATCCTTTTGACTTAATTCAAAAGGATTCTTTCAAAAAACACGATGATTGTGACCTAACTTATTGTGATTCTACCCAAAATCGCAAAGATTCTGTCCTAAATCATTGTGATTCTGCCCTAACGCAAAAAAGCCTGACCAAAGAAGTCTCTCTGGTCAGGCTTTTTACTGATTTTTTATAGGAATAGTCCAGCCATCGTCGCAGAAAGCATGGAACCAAGTGTTGCACCAACAAGAAGCTTCATACCAAATCCTGATACACGAGCACCTTTGTCAGCGTCAATTCCTTGTACTGTACCAGCAATGATGCCAATAGATGAGAAGTTAGCGAAACTTGTCAGGAATACCGTAACAATACCAACTGTTTTTTCTGATACTTGATCAATCATTCCTTGGAACTCAAGCATAGCAACGAATTCGTTTGTTACAATTTTGGTTCCCATAATTGCACCTGCGTCAATTACCTCTGAAGCAGGGATACCCATAAGGAGACCGATTGGAGCGATAAGATAGCCAAGTCCTTCCTGTAAAGTGAAGCCTGCGAATAGGAAAGAAAAGAGACCATTAACCAATTCAAGGGATGCGATAAACGCGATCAGCATTGCCGCTACGATTAAAGCGATTTTACCACCGTCTAAGGCACCATTCCCCATCGCTTCAAAAAGACTTTTCGAACCAGACACGTCTTCAATATCTACGTAGTCTTCTTCTTTAGGCACTTTAACAGGTGCAATTAAAGAAGCGACAATAAGTGCACTAAACATATTTAGCGGAAGAGCAACTAGGACATAATCGGCAGGTAAAATACCAATGTATGCACCGACAATGGAAGCTGATACAGACCCCATAGCTGAGGCACTTACGATATATAAACGATTATCACTCAATTGTTTAAATTGTGACTTAATGGCAATAATGGCTTCGGATTGTCCGAAGAAGATACTGTTTACTGCGTTAAAAGATTCAATCTTAGGTAAGCGGGTAATATAAGATAAGAACTGACCTAAATATTTAATAATAAACGGTAAGATCTTCAGGTAAGTAAGAACGGATAGAATGGTTGCAAAGAAGATTATTAATAGTAATACATTAAAGAAGAATACAGAAGCTCCATCATCTGTTGCTACACCACCAAGAACAAAGTTGACACCCACGGTTCCATATTCAATGAGTTTGTTAAATACCCATGATATTTTATTAATAATCCATGCCCCAACTTCTGTCTCAAACATAACAAAAGTTGTTATAAGCTGGGCCAGGAGCATAACACCAATACCGAAATAATTTATATTTTTACGATCATTAGACATGAAGTATGCGATTCCAAGAATAGCACCAACGGCCAAAATACCTAGTAAGATGTCCACGCTTAAGTTCCCCCTCAAAAAGTTTAAATCATCAGATACACAAAATGAAAATGCTTTCATGATCTGTTTCTAATATGGATTTTAACAGGTTGTCAGACGTCTTGCAATACTTATTCAATTGATAGAATTTTCATTAAATCGATCTTTATCCTCATTTATCGATATTATTCCCTACAACTAAGCATTTACAATATATTTTTTAGATTTAGGAATTTTTCTTAAAAGATAAAAAAGCCGCTGAATGAATTATTCAGCAGCTTTTCTTCCTCCTACTTGCTTATAAACATTTGTGTCCAGTAGGTTCCATAACTTCCACCTTTAGCATATCCAACACCAATATGTGTCAAGTTGGCATCTAAGATTTTCTTTCGGTGTCCAGGACTGTCCATCCGTTAACTACCTCTTCAGCTGACCGCTGTCCTGCTGCGATATTTTCAGCAGCACTTTGATAGTCAATATTAAAATCTCGCATCAATTGAAAAGGGGACCCATACGTTGGAGAACGATGGGAAAAGTAATTATTTTTTTGCCATATCTCTCGATTTATAGCGGGCAACTCTCGATAGCTGCCAATCTTTTTCCAACCTACTCAACCCGTGTTCTGCCCGTTTTGATTTGTTAAGTCAATGACTTGCTGTTCAACTGATTTTATCTTTCTATTTAATGGAATTCTTACACGATCACAAGGATAGATTAAATCTGGATTTGAAAACTGAGGGTTTGTATGAATAATTTCTGATAACCCGATACGATAACTTTGCGATATTTTCCATAGTGTGTCACCACTTTTAACCGTGTACGTATCCATTTGCTTAGCCTGTATAACTGATGGGATGGCTGTACAGTAAATAGTACGGCTGATATGATCAGTACACAGAATCCAACCCAGCTTTTCACAATAAAATTGCTCCTCTACAGTAGATTATGAACTAGTTTTGTCTAACTTGATCGTAAAATATGTAGAAAAGATTCAACTAGGATTAACTTCTCTTATAAAAACCAAAATGCACCCTCCGGTGGTCAACCGAAGAGTGCTATACCTAAGGGGAGGTATATCATTTTTTATAATGAAAGGCTCGTGCAACACTAATGTACCACGACCTGTTCACCAAACTTCCTATTCTCTAACGCTTTAAAGTGTGTTTCTATATATTAGACGAACCAGCTAACCAAAAGGTTTCAATAACTTTAAAATGATTATGTTAGTGTTTACTACATGCTGTTGCATGAGGAGCTAATTCAGTCACTTCAGAACTTAATGACCTGGGAAAAAGATCATTTGCAGAATGAAAATAAATCCAAATAAATATAGAATCCAGTGAACATCCTTTGCATTGCCATTCATCAGTTTCAACAATGGGTAGGTTATAAAGCCAAAAGCGATCCCTGTAGCGATGCTTGAGGTCAAGGGCATAGATAGAATAATAATAAAAGCTGGAAAAGCATCATCAAACTTTTGCCAATTGATCTTCGCTAGACCTTCCATCATAAAACATCCAACGATAATAAGCACAGGCGCCGTAATCGCCGCCAAGTTTGAAACCGCTCCTACTAATGGAGAGAAAAAAATAGATAGTAGAAATAAGCCAGCAACCACAACAGTAGTAAGTCCTGTTCTTCCGCCCGCAGCAACACCTGAAGAGGATTCAATATAAGCAGAGGATGGACTTGTACCGAACATTGCACCAGCGGTTGTAGCTGTGGCATCAGCCATCAAAGCCGCACGTGCTCTCGGCAAACTTCCGTCTTTACGGATGAAGCCAGCTTGCTCTGCTACTCCAATCATCGTTCCTGTCGTATCAAAAATCGTCACGAGTAAGAAGGCAAAAATGACTGTATATAGGCCATTACTGAATACCCCTGCCAAATCAATATCCCAAAATACGGGGGCAGGCGGTGCAGATATAAGCCCCTCTTCAAAAGACAACTGTCCTGTAAACATTCCTAAAATAGCTGTAACGACCATTCCAATAAATAAAGCTCCTGTTACGCGGCGAGCAATTAAACCAAGTGTGACAAACAAGCCGACTATCGTTAATACCGTCCCTGGGGCAGTGAGATCACCAAGGGTAACGAGTGTAGACTCACTTGCGACAACAATACCTGACATTCGCAATCCTAAGAAGGCAATAAAAAGGCCAATTCCTGATGTAATACCGTATTTAAGTGAAGACGGAATAGCTGTAATTAGGATTTCTCTCAAACTCGTTAAACTTAAAATAACAAATAAAATACCTGCTAGGAAGACGGTTCCTAAAATGACAGAATAACTTACATCCTGTTGAACCACTTCTGTAACAAAGTATGCATTCATCCCCATTCCAGGTGCAATGGCTATCGGATAATTGGCTCCTAGTGCCATGATTAACGTACCGATAATAGCTGCAATCACTGTCGCCATAAATACTTGTTCAAAAGGCAGACCTGCCGCAGAAAGAATCGCAGGGTTAACGACAACTATATAAACCATTGTTAGGAACGTGGTCAGACCCGCCAACATCTCTGTTCGGACATTTGTATTGTTTTCTTGTAAACGAAACATTTTCAACATGAATTACACCTTACTTTCCGAATGAAAATCACAACATCTATAATAATATTCGTTTTACGAACAAAATTCAAGTATTTATCAACAATCGTTCGGTTTTAAATGTAAAAAAGCCGATTTCTACAAAAATAATAGAAATCGACTTGTGATTCATCCTATATTTCATGTCTAAACCAATCCATCATCTGTTCAATATCCGTATCCTCTAAATAATGACAGTGTGCTCTTGCCTTCCCTACTCCTGTTTTCAGCGTTACTTCAACTGAGGAGAGGCCGACACGTTTTTGTAATATAGATTGTGAACAACGGCTCGATTGAATTCGATGTTTTTTCATAACATAGGTTTGCTTTGTCATGAATCGATAGCTTAGTGTTAGTTGTTTATCACGAACATTCCACCCCGCATCACGATAATTCAATACACCTACCCCTATGAAAATTGGCACAGTCAATAAAGAAAATAAACCCATGGGCCAAAAGAACAGACTTGCAACTATTGCAATGATGACAGGAAACCAGATACATCTTGCAAGATAGCTCATTTGTGCACGCTTTGGTGGACGTTTTAATGTTACATCAAGATCATATTGCGGCAGGATGCTTTCCATAACCGCTTTGATTTGATTCCGTTTAATTAAGGGAAGTATCCTAAACTGCTGCTCCGCGTCACCCTTGATAGAGCCGCCCGCACTAATGATCGATACCGTCGCAAAGCCTAAAGGCTGCCGGATAATATTTTCCTCCACTCTTATCCCCTGAATCCGGTTTAATGGTATGGTGATTTGTTTCTTTTCTAATAAACCACGTGTGATGATTAAGTCTTCCCCATCAATGAAGACGGAAAATTTGCCAAAACGAAGCACAGTCAGAATAATAGAAATTCCATAAGCAATTAGAACAATAAGTAGTGCGATTAAACCGACAATAAGTACCCCAACTTGAAGCCAACCGACCACTTCCTCATAAATTGTTCCCACAGGAAGAAATTCAATAATCTGCGAAAAGAAAACCACTACCCCCGAGATGACTACACCTGCTCCGCCAGAGGTAAGAGCCATGATGATCAGATTCCTCATAGTCATTCTATAAACAAGTGAACGATCTGAACCATCTCCCCGTCCCTCAACTTGCTCCTCTACAGAAGGACGCTCCTGTTTTCTTTGGTATATAATATCCTCAAGCCTTTTTGCTTCTGATCTCTTAATTGCAGTCAATTCGGCTTCAGCCTCTTGAATTCCTGAAGATCCGGCTGTTTCAATCGAAACTTTGACAAGTTGAAGAGGTCTGTGCAAAATTCCTTCAGAGAAATTCAGGCTCTGGATCCGATCCATAGGGATATACCGCTTTTTTCGAAAAAACAGACCGTATTCAATACGCAGCTCCCCCTCCTGCACTCGATAGGTAAACCGAAACCACTTTACAATTCCGGCTATTAATATGAGTACTAAAAAGGAAGCTGATAAAAGGAGAGGGAGCCAGCTTAGAAAGCCATCCCCCTGGTTTCCATTTAAAAAGAAAATGGCAATGATCGGAAATATCGCATCCTTCAAACCTTTTACAAAGTTAAGAACGGCGGATACTGGATGAAGACGTTGCGGTTCAAACATCGTCCTCAGCCACCCTTGCTAAAGATGAAATTGTATCCCTAAGCTCCTCAGCTTCTCTTTCATCAAGTGCTGGTATTTTATGTACGGTTGCGGCCGTAGATATACTAATTGTAGCCAATCGGTATTTCCGAAGCAGCGGTCCCTGTTCTGTATCTACATGCTGCACACGAACCATTGGTACTAGGGTTCGTTTAACGATAAACAGTCCATATTGGTATTCAATTTCTTGATCGCTTACTTCATAGCGCAGACGATCCCACTTAACAGTTGGGATCAGCCAAATAGAAAAAATAATTTCTAAAATAAATAGGATACCAATAACAAAGCTTGGCCAGAGCGGCCATGAATATAGAGTTGTAAGTACGATAATCGCAACAGCTATGATCGCTACTATTCCCGTATTGATGTACCCATAAATCCTCCAAAGTGTAAGGGCACGTCTCGATATTCGTTGACTAGGTTCTCTCATAAGCAAACCTCCTCTTCCCACTCTTGTACGATCGATCCCTTGCGATCGTTTCATAATGAACAAAATCCAGGCCAAACATGCCTGGATTCCACCTACCTTATGAGCCGTTGGACAATTCTTTAGATTTATCCGTGCAGGCATTCATCGCTTGAATGATCGAACTTCGGAGGCCTGTTTGTTCGAGCGTGTTCACACCCTCAATCGTCACCCCTCCAGGTGTACAGACGGCATCCTTGAGCTCAGCAGGGTGTTTACCTGTTTCGAGCACCATTTTTGCCGCTCCTTGAACAGCCTGGGATGCCAACTTATAGGCCTTGTCCCTTGGAAACCCTTGCTGTACCGCTGTATCTGCCATTGCTTCAATAAACATATAGACAAAAGCTGGTGACGATCCGCTCACTGCTGGTACAGCGTCCATTAAGCGTTCTTCAATTACTTCCGCCTCACCAAAGCTTTCAAAAATATCCTTTACATCATCAAGGTCCTCTTCTGTAACAAAATCATTTGGGCAGAGGACACTCATACCCGCCCCGACTAATGATGGAGTATTTGGCATCGAGCGAATCACTTTCACTTGAGAATCAAAGGACTTCCTGACTTTATCCAATGTCATCCCTGCTGCTATTGTGACGATGACTGTATCGTCATTAACAGATGACTTAATCTCTTGAATGACTTCCTGGTAAACATAAGGCTTGACTGCAAGGAATAAAATATCACTTTCCTGTGCTAGTTTTTTATTATCATTAGATATACGGACCTCAAATTCTTCAGCTACGAAGTCAATTGTTTCATCTGTTAACGCTGTTGCTCCGATTTGCTCGGGCTTGACTATACCCGATTGAATCATCCCTTGAATCATAGCCTGAGCCATTTGACCACAGCCAATGAAACCAATTTGCTTTTCCACCAAACAACACCCCTTTCTTGTGATTCTTATTGTATCCGAATATGTCTTTCACTACAATCTCTTAAATGATTTTAAGGAGGCAGCCATTTATTTTCCCATGTTTTCCTGATAAAGCCTTTACAAATCCAACTTGCTTTACTATAATTAACAGTGTATTCTTCATATCATAACGATTCACAACAAATATCATAGCTGCTACGAAAAAAGCTGAGCTGCCTTCAAGCTCAGCTTTTTTCGTGGAATTTTTTTCTCCCTTAGACCATCATAGCCTTTAAAGTTAAACCATATTCAGCAGATGGCACTTATCTATGGATACATGGTTAACGCAAAACACATCCCCTTATGGGAGAACCATCATTTAAACTTAAGTAAAGAACCAGGATCACGAGGATCCTGGTTACAGTTTTTAGCTCGTTATTTCAACATTTTTTGTATCATTAAAAAATGCTTTCATTGCATGGAAAACATCCACTTTTTTCCTCAAGATATGATGCCTGAATTTAGGATGATCAATAGATTTATAAGCCTGCATTAAGCTAGAGGAACGGTTATACTGATTAACCTCACCATACCCAAACATTTGTGACACTTCGATAAGTTCCTGAATAAGCGAAATACATCTCTTGTTATCTGAAGTAAGGTTATCACCATCGGAAAAATGAAAAGGATAAATATTATAACGTTCTGGTGAATACTTTTCGTCTATGAGCTGAAGGGCCCTGCGATAGGCTGAAGAGCAAATGGTTCCACCACTCTCCCCTTTTGAAAAGAAATCTTCTTCACTAACTACCTTCGCTTGCGTATGATGTGCAATGAACTCCACATCTACCGTTTCGTAATTTTTGTTTAAAAAACGATTCATCCAAAAGAAAAAACTGCGAGCCATATACTTTTCCCATTGCCCCATACTGCCACTCGTATCCATCATCGCAATGACGACAGCTTTCGATTCTGGCTTTTCTTGGTCCGTCCATGCCTTGTAACGAATATCTTCAGGGTATATCGGGGCAAAAGAGGAATTACCTCCGAGCGCATTCCTTTTATAAGCCTCAAGCATTGTCCGCTTTTTATCAATATTTCCTGTTAACCCTGTTTTTCGTATATCACGAAACTCAATGTCTTCATGAACAATCGTGTCTTTTTCTTTCTCTGCTAAATCGGGGAGAGTCAACTCTTTAAAAAACGCTTCCTCTAACTCTGCCAAGGTTACTTCAGCTTCATAATAATCTTCCCCCGCTTGATCACCAGCCCCTTCTCCTTGCCCAGGCTTGGCTTTTTTCTCCTGTGATTGACCGAGAACATCTCCTATCTCACTATCTCCATCCCCTTGACCTGCGTGCTTATTCTTGTCATGGTTATAGCGAATTTTATATTCATCAAGTGACCGAATCGGAATTTTCACAACACGTTTCCCATTAGACATCACAATGTTTTCTTCCGTAATCAAATCAGGAAGTTGTTTGTTCATTGCATCTTTTACTTTTTCCTGATGCCGGCGCTGATCATCATAGCCTTTCCTGTGGAGGGACCAGTCGTCTTCAGCAATTACGAAACTTTTCTCATCATCCATATTCAAATTCCCCTCCTAGCTTTGAGTATTACTCTATCGTATGCAGGTCCTAGTCAATGGATGAAGCTAAATCACGGAAGGTTCAATTATTTCTAAAAAAAGAAATGTGTGCCTATAAGGGTGTGTTCAGAAAGTTGACGAATGAGAACGTCGACAAAGATCGTCACCTCCTGTGACAAAGTCGACACTAGCATGTTCCTTGCGCGTCCCAAGAAGTTCGAGGCGCGACAGTTTTGAGGATCGCAAGCCGTATGCATTTCATACGTGAGGACCGGAAAACCCAGCAACGAAGAAAATCGCCGTTATCCCGCATTAACGGTCAGTAAAACCCCAAAGATATCGTCGTGAAGATAAGAAGCCAAGCGGAGGGTTAACTGTCCGTAAATGTCTGATTATTAAGGAACACAGACTAAGGTCGCCACGTCGTGTAGGCCTCAACGAACCATCAGTGAAAACCCCACTGATGGAAGTTTCACTTTATCATTTGGTGACTTTTTGAACATCCTCTATAATGATCAAAAAATAGATTTGGGAAGAATCTTGTTTTGTTTAGACAGAATCGTAATGATTTTAGGTAGAATCTTCGCTGATTTCGACAGAATCACGAAGGTTTTAAGCTGAATCCCCTCTCGTTTGGGTAGAATCACATCCATTTTGGGACGAATCCTATTTCCATTCAAGACAGTCTGAGTCACACTTATTTTAAAAAGCGTAAAAAAGAACCTCGCTAACTGAAAAGTTAGCAAGGTTCTCTTTACTCTAGTAATTATCCTTCTAAAAGTAGATCATAAGGATCTTCAATCATTTCTTTAATTCTGCGCAGAAATTGCACCGCGTCTTTTCCATCAACGATTCTATGATCATAGGAAAGGGCGATATACATCATCGGACGGGCTTGAATCGTATCGTCAGGCATCACTTTTGCCCGCTTCTCGATATTATGCAGGCCTAGAATACCTACTTGCGGTGAATTTAAGATCGGTGTAGACAACATGGACCCAAAAATACCGCCATTGGTAATGGTAAAGGAACCACCTTGCAAGTCATCTAGCTGCAGCTCTTTGTTACGAGCTTTCGTAGCTACATCTGCAATTCCTTTTTCAATTCCAGCAAAGTCAAGACGGTCTGCGTCCCGGACCACCGGAACAACTAGTCCTTCTTCCGTTGATACAGCCATACCGATATCATAGAATTGCTTCTTCACGATTTCGTTGCCTTGAATTTCTGCATTAATCAGTGGGAATTCTTTCAGCGCCCCAACAGCTGCTTTCGTAAAGAATGACATAAATCCAAGTTTAATATCATGCTTTTTCAAGAATGAATCTTTACGTTCCTTACGTAGATTCATTACATTTGTCATATCGACTTCATTAAACGTTGTAAGCATCGCTGAGTTTTGTTGAGCATCTACTAAACGCTTAGCGATTGTTTGACGACGACGGGACATTTTCTCTCGTTCAACAGGCTTAGCAAACTCTGTCTTTTCGCTTGAGTCTTGCTTACTTTCTTTCTTCTCTTTCTTAGGAGCTTCTTTCTTCTCATTCTTGCCGCTTGCAGCAGATTCTACGTCCTCAGGGCGGATTCTGCCTAAAGGATCACGAGCAGAAATTTGGCTTAAGTCGATGCCTAACTCACGCGCACGTTTGCGGGCTGCTGGCGTTGCAATCACATCACCTTTTGACCCCTCTTGTTCTTTGGAGCTTTCCTCTTTCTTCTCTTCTTTTTGATTAGAGGAAGCAGCACTTTCTTGTTTTTCCTCTTTAGGCTCTTCTTTCTTCTCTTCGTTACTATCGTCTGAAGAACTGCCAGCTTCTCCGTTCTCGTCAACCTTGGCAATCACATCGCCTACTTCGACGTCATCCCCTTCTTCTTTAAGAAGTTCAGAGATGACACCACTAGCATCAGCGTTTACTTCGACGTTAACTTTGTCTGTCTCAAGTTCAAGCACAGGATCCCCTTTTTCTACTTGATCCCCTTTCTTTACAAGCCATTCGGCAATAGTACCTTCAGTAATGGATTCAGCTAATTCAGGAACTTTAATTTCCTTCATTTGATTTTCCTCCTTTAGACATCTGTAACGCTTCCTGGATGATTCGGTTTTGTTCTGTTTTATGAATGTTTGGTTCACCTACGGAAGGAGAAGCACGATGTGGTCTGCCTACATAACGGTGAATTTGTCCTTTTTTAAGCAATTTGTGAAGAATTCCTTCAACAAAATACCAGCTTCCCATATTTTGCGGCTCTTCTTGAACCCATACAAGTTCCTCAAGATTTGGATAAGTGTCTAGAATTTCTGCAAGCTTCTTAGCAGGGAAAGGATAAATTTGTTCGATTCGAACCGCATCGATCGTTTCAAAAGTTTCGTTCTCCGTGTTCTCTACTGCATCTTCGATTTCAACCATAATTTTCCCGCTGCCTAAAAGCAAGGATTTAACTTTATTTTTATTTTCTTCTTTACTTAAACCAGGTTGTTTAAGGATTGATTGGAAGTTACTGTCACTAAACCTACTACCCTCAACGGCCACGCGCTGGTTACGAAGCAAGCTCTTCGGTGACATAATAACCAATGGTCTAGCTTCCTCTTTATTACTAATCGCTGCCTGGCGTCTTAGTAAATGGAAATATTGAGCGGATGATGTCACGTTAGCAACCGTCCAGTTATTCTCAGCCGCTAACTGCAGGAAGCGTTCAAGACGGGCACTTGAGTGCTCTGGTCCTTGTCCTTCATAACCGTGTGGGAGTAAGAAAACCATGCTTGATTTCTCTCCCCATTTGGCACGGCCTGCTGCTACAAACTGGTCAAAGATAACTTGACCCGCATTAGCGAAATCACCAAACTGTGCTTCCCAAATAACGAGAGCTTCAGGTGCTTGTACACTGTATCCATATTCAAAGCCGATGACTCCAGCCTCTGATAACGGACTATTGTAAATATCAAAGGAGGCTTTCGCCTGTTCCAATCCGTGGAGCGGGCTATATGTTTCATCTGTATCAATATCATGAAGGACCATATGACGGTGGGCAAAGGTTCCACGCTCCGTATCCTGTCCTGTAATCCTTATTGGTGTTCCATCTTCTAAGATAGAAGCAAAGGCAAGCGCTTCAGCAGTAGCCCAGTCTACTTTATTTCCGTCATCTAACATATTTCCACGCCGCTTGAGGATTTTTTCAAGTTTCTTAAATCCATTAAATCCTTCAGGACGTTTAAGCATATCTTGATTTAATTGTCGTAAACGTTCAAGATCCACCACTGTTTCGATCTCATCAAGCGGCCGCTCTACTCCACCCGGACGATCTTTTACATCGGCCTCTTTTGTTTCATTCTCCTTCATATTGTTGTAAGTAGCACGAAGGTTTTTTTCAATTTCTTCATTAATTTGCTTAAGAGTCCCTTCTTCCACACTACCCTCATCAATAAGAGATTTTTCAAAAATGTTAGCAACTGTTGGATGATCATCAATCTCTTTGTAGAGCTTCGGTTGTGTTGAGCGGGGCTCATCTATTTCGTTATGTCCATAACGGCGATAACCGACTAAATCAATTAAAAAGTCTTTATGGAATTTTTGACGATATTCATACGCCAAAGACATTGCTGATAAGCAAGCAACTGGATCATCAGCATTCACGTGAACAACAGGGATTTCATAACCCTTAGCAAGATCACTTGCGTATCTCGTCGATCTGCCATCCCGTCTGTTCGTTGTGAAACCTACTAAGTTATTCCCAATAATATGGATGGTTCCACCTGTGCGATACCCAGGTAAGTCACTCATATTCAACCCTTCAGCGACAACCCCTTCTCCGATGAAAGCCGCATCGCCATGAATAAGGATACCGAATGCTTCATCCTCATCCATCTGAGCATAACCCGGTTCGGAACGGTCATCCTGAGCCGCCCTTGTAAATCCTTGTACAACTGGATTGACATATTCTAAATGTGACGGGTTGTGACTTAATGTCACCCGAGTGCTTGTTTGTTCTCCATCCCCGATTTCTCGGCGGGCTCCGAAATGATATTTCACATCCCCTGTCCAGCCGTAGTTGATCCCTGTGGAACCTTCTGAAGGGACCAACTCCTTGTCTGGAGAAAGATGAAACTCAGAGAAAATTCTATCGTAAGGCTTACCTAACACATGGGCAAGGACATTCAGCCTTCCCCTGTGAGCCATTCCCATCATAATGTGTTCGATTTTATCTCCAGATGCTGATTGAACAATATGGTCCAGCATCGGTACCATCACATCTAAACCTTCAATAGAGAAACGCTTTTGAGCAACAAAGGTTTTAGCAAGGAAATTCTCGAAACCTTCTACATCAGCCAATCTTTTAAGAAGCTGCTTCTTCTCTTCTTTACTTAAGTTAACTTGGAAGGCAGCTGACTCTACTTTATCTTGAAGCCACTTACGCTCTTCGTCATTATTCACATGATCATACTCAAAAGAGATCGTACCTGCGTACCTTTCCTTAAGCGTACGAACAACACTTAAGGCATTATCTAATTTAACAGGGGACTCTGGCCAAACCCATTCAGCTGGAATTCCCTTTAAGTCTTCTTCTGTTAATCCGTAACTTTCAATATTTATTAAAGTAGAAACAGGACGTTCGTCACTTCCGACAGCATAAATGTTTGCCTCTAAGTGTCCATGACGACGAATAGCCTCAACAAGTTTCAATGCTGAGGTCACTTTCACAATATCTTCGGATGAAGCCTTTGCTTCCCCATTCGTTGCAGGAGATGCTTGTGTAGTCATCATCCAAGCTGGTGCACCATAATTATCAAATACTTCTTTTAATGAAGCGTCGACAGCATCAGCGTCATTTTGATATAACTCATACTGTTCCTCAATATACCCCATGTTGGGGCCGTGAAATTTTTCCCAAAAGCTTTCACTGGAGCCTTGATTTGACACGTCTAAATACCCCCAAGTAATTGTTGTCCAATGCTAGAACGTAAACGTTTGCAAATACATACTCTATTATAGAGTTGAAACGTCCATTAATTCAACATATAGTACTTATTTTTTAAACCTTAAACAATATTTCCATTATAACAATAAAGGCGCACCTGTGGGTACGCCTTTTTCACTTTTTATAGGTAAAGTGTGGGAATTCAGCTCTCTTCATACCAAGAACCTGTGCCGCACCCGATCACTTAAAGGCTTACACACATTTATTAGGTGATGTAGAATTTTATCGTTGCTTTTGTTTTCTCATCAAAAAGAGTCGTTTTAGATAACTGTGTACTATTATTCCCAGTTATTAAATTGATAAAACATGATTCCTACTAGTAAAAAGCGAAAGGAGCCCAGATTATGTAGTGCAAGTTTTACTAAATAAGGAATTTGTCTGAAACAGAGACGTCCAGTTTTAGAACCAAACGGAAAAAAAGCATACCAGTCTATGCTCAGACTGACATGCTCTTAATGTATTTATCGGTTTAATAAACTTCCTACATATTTTAATAGTTCATTAGCTGAAGTGGAATTATAGCCATGCTCATCTACTAATGTGGCCACAACCTCATTAATCTTCTTCAACTGCTGTTCATCAGGTGTTTTCGTTGATGTGGTAATCTTGACAACATCCTTCAGATCAGCAAACAGCTTCTTCTGAATCGCTTCACGGAGACGTTCATGGGATTGATAATCAAATTTCTTGCCTTTTCTTGCATACGCGGAAATGCGGATAAGAATTTCTTCACGGAAGGCCTTTTTCGCATTCTCTGAGACACCAATTTGTTCTTCAATGGAACGCATTAGTCGCTCGTCAGGGTTCAATTCTTCACCTGTAAGTGGATCACGTAGTTTCGCTTTATTGCAGTAAGCTTCCACATTGTCTAAATAATTATCCATTAATGTTCGAGCTGACTCCTCATACGAATAGACGAACGCTTTCTGGACTTCCTTCTTAGCAAGATCATCATATTGTTTTCTGGCAAGCGAAATAAATTCCAAATAGCGATCTTTATCCTCACCTGATATAGACGCATGATTATCAAGGCCGTCTTTGAGGGAACGTAACACATCAAGCGCATTGATTGATGTCATTTCTTTTTTAATAATAGTTGAAGAAATACGGTTAATGACATAACGGGGGTCAATCCCGCTCATCCCCTCATCCGAGAACTCCTTCTTCAATTCCTCTACATCCACATCACTAAAGCCTTCCACCATTTCCCCGTCATATAGATACATTTTCTTCAATACATCAACAGAGGCTTTTTTCGATTCTTTCAAACGCGTTAGAATCGTGAACATTGCAGCTACTTTAAGCGTGTGTGGCGCTATATGCACATCGCGTATGTCACTTTCACGGATCATTTTTTCATAAATCCGTTCCTCTTGTGTGACTTTCAAATTGTATGGAACCGGCATGACAATCATTCGCGAATGAAGCGCTTCGTTTTTCTTATTGGCAATGAAAGATCGATACTCCGCTTCGTTCGTATGTGCAATAATCAATTCATCCGCAGAGATAAGTGCAAATCGTCCAGCTTTGAAATTCCCTTCTTGTGTGAGGCTTAATAGGTGCCATAGGAACTTCTCGTCACACTTCAACATCTCCTGAAATTCCATCATTCCACGGTTCGCTTTATTCAGTTCACCGTCAAAACGATAGGCACGCGGATCCGATTCAGAACCGAACTGTGCGATCGTTGAAAAGTCAATAGAGCCTGTCAGATCAGCGATATCTTGTGACTTCGGATCAGAAGGACTAAATGTTCCAATTCCCGTTCGCTTATCCTCGGAGAAAAAGATGCGTTCAACTTGGACATCTTCCATACGGCCACCATAATCCTGTTCAAGGCGCATCGTGTTTAACGGTGATAGACTTCCTTCAACCCGAATGCCATATTCTTCTTTAAATTCATCCCTGAGATGATGTGGAATCATGTGAAGCGGGTCTTCATGCATGGGACAGCCCTTAATTGCGAAGACAGCCCCTTCATCGGAATACGAATATTTTTCTAACCCGCGTTTTAATAAGTTAACAAGTGTAGATTTCCCGCCACTTACAGGTCCCATTAATAACAAAATTCTTTTTCTAACATCCAATCTTCTTGCCGCGGGGTGAAAGTATTCCTCAACCAGCCGCTCCATCGCTTCATCTAACCCATAAATATCCTCATCAAAAAAGGAATACTTTTTGCGACTGTTGTCCTCCTCAACCCCAGCTTCTGTAATCATATTATATACACGCGAATGGGCAGATTGAGCTAAGAACGGTTTCTCTTTTAATAGGTCCAAGTATTCTCGAAAAGTACCTTCCCATTTCAGTTCTTCCTCATGTTCTCTTCGTTCCTGGATTTTCTTTAAAATATCCACTTAACGACCTCCCTCGTCGTATCAACCAAAAGTTAATTTATTCTATGCCCCACCTTATGAAAACATGAATCTCGTCTTATATTTAGAAAGCTTTAAAAACTGGAATATCAATAAGAATGAACCAAACATTAACTTACGTTTTAATGCTTACACACAAATAGTAACAAAAGCAGATTTTGACACTTGTAAAATGCCTTGTTAGAATTATTATGAATATTTTAGGATGGTAAAGAATTTATTAAAGGAAAGAAGGCGAACATGATGGAAACATGGTACTTTGTCGATTCTAATCACCTCTCCCCTGCCTTAAACATGGCGATGGATGAAGCTCTGATGAATTGGCATCGTGAAGGAAAAATACCGCCTGTCCTTCGTTTTTACGGATGGAATCCAGCCGGCCTTTCCGTCGGTTACTTCCAGAAGGTTAACGGAAAAATTGATATAGAAGGTGTCAAGAGGCACGGCTATGAACTCGTTCGCAGACAGACTGGCGGCCGGGCCGTACTTCATGACAATGAGCTAACTTACAGTGTCATCGTCTCAGAGCAGCACCCGCAGATGCCCGCTTCGGTCAAGGAAGCCTACCTTATTATTTCCAAAGGGTTGTTTGAAGGGTTTAGAGAATTAAATATTAAAGCTGAATTTGCCATCCCTGAGGGGAAACTTGACACAACTGGTTCTGCTGTATGCTTTGAAGAACCTTCCTGGTACGAACTGATCGTCAATGGGAAAAAGACAGCAGGCAGTGCCCAGACAAGAAAAAAAGGAATCATCCTTCAACACGGATCCATTCCTATTGATATGGATGAAACAAAGTTGTTTGACATGTTTATTTACAAAAATGACCGAATCAAGGAAAGGGCACGGAAAGCTTTTAGTGACAAGGCAAGTTCTATTAACAGCCTGCTTTCTGAACCCAAGACGTTTGATGAGGTGAAATCTGCTTTTAAAAAAGGGTTTGAAAAAGGTTTAGATTTAAATTTACAGCCCTTCACATTAAATGAAGAGCAATGGTCAGAAGTACACAAAATTGCTGAAGAACGATATACCAATGATGAGTGGAATTACTCACGATAAAAAAAGGGAGTGGATCAACAATGGCCAAAAAAGAGGAACACGTTAGAAAACCTGACTGGCTGAAAATTAAAATCAACACAAACAAATCTTACACAGGGTTAAAGAAACTCATGCGTGAGAAAAAGCTTAACACCGTATGTGAGGAAGCACGCTGTCCAAACATACACGAATGCTGGAGTGAAAGAAAAACCGCTACATTTATGATTCTGGGCGATACATGTACACGTGGATGTCGCTTTTGTGCCGTTAAGACAGGCCTTCCTAATGAATTAGACTGGGGTGAGCCAGAGCGCGTGGCTGAATCTGTAGAAATTATGGGCCTCAAACACGTCGTTGTCACTGCCGTAGCTCGTGATGACTTAAATGATGGCGGTGCAGCAGTTTTCGGTGAAACTGTGAAAGCTATTCGCCGTAAAGTTCCTGGTTGTACCGTTGAAATTCTCCCTTCGGATATGAAAGGGGATTACGAAAGCCTTCATACATTAATGGGTGGCGAGCCTGACATTTTCAACCACAATATTGAAACCGTCCGTCGTCTAACGAAAAAAGTACGTGCCCGTGCCATGTATGACCGCTCTCTTGAGCTACTGCGCCGAGTAAAAGAAATCCGACCAGATACACCAACGAAATCAAGTCTCATGGTCGGTCTAGGTGAAACGAAAGAAGAAATTGTTCAAGCTATGGACGACCTTCTTGCACATAACGTAGATATAATGACAATTGGTCAATACTTACAGCCAACGAAAAAACATTTAAACGTAGAACGCTATTACCATCCTGATGAATTTGAGGAGTTAAGAAAAATCGCAATGGAAAAAGGCTTTAAACATTGTGAAGCTGGTCCGATGGTGCGTTCTTCTTACCATGCCGATGAACAAGTCAATGAAACTTCCGCACAGCGTCGGATTAAATATATGCAAGGCTATGAATCTAAAGGAGAAACATTAAATACTACGAACTTTTAATATTAAAAAAGTCGCCTCGATAGGGCGACTTTTTTAATTTGAATTGTTGGTTTTTTCATCTGTTTGTCGTTTATCATCAATTGATTCTTCAGGATCTGCTGTTTCCTTATTTCCTTCTTCGGTTTGGTCTGATGTATCATCTTTCATTGGACGATCGTCTTCCGTTATCCCATTCTGATCCTCGTCTTTTGTGTCTTGTTCGCTGTCTTTACTTTCCTCTGTATTACCAGTTGTTTGCTCCGGACTTTCAGCAGCAGGTTCATCAGTTGTTACTTCTTTTTTTTCTTCCTCTTTTACAGTAGTGCTATTATCAGATGTTTTCACTTTTTCTTTGTCTTTTTCCGGCTTCTGTGTATTTGATGGGTCTGATTTTGAAGTATTTGATGACGAGTTCTTCTCTGGTTCCCATGTGTAAGAACTTTCATCTGAATAACTGTACGATGGAGGATTATAGCTAGACTGGTCACTTTCATTATATGTATTTCCTGTTTGATTAGATGAATAGGTGGGTTCAGAAGAGTTTGGAATATCGACTTCTTCCCTGTCTTTCAAAACAATTTCCTCCCTTGTCTCCTGACCAACTTCTTCGCCTGTCTCTTGATCTCTTTCAACCTGTTCTTTATCATCTTCTTTTACAGAAGCGTCTTTATTCGCTTCTGCTTCATCTTTCATTACTTTGTCAGATTGCTTAGCTTTGTGCTTTATTTCTTCAAGAGTAACGGTTATCGGCTCCTTCGCTTGCCCTTTCTCTCCTCCCACACTGCCGCACGCAGCCAGGAATAAACAAAGGCTTCCTAACATGAATGACATCCTTACAACTTTCACAGTACCTACACTCCTTTGAAAAACATTTTCGAATTCTCAATAGTTGGACTTTTAGTATAAACAAATTATACCATAAAATAAGAGAATAGCCGCCTGTTCGACGGCTATTACAAGTAACTTTTTACCAAGGTGAACCATAGTAATAGGGCGGACGTCCGTACGGCGGGTGATACCCATATCCTCCACCATAGCCATACCCTGGACTATACCCAGGGCCATAACCTGGACTATAGGGGCCGTATCCAGGCCTAGGACCAGGACCAGGGCCATAACCACCATAGCCACCGCCCGGCAAAATAACGCTTCCTAATAATCCTCCCAGAAACCCTCCTGCAAAGGGGCCTCCAATGAACCGGTTTCCTTCATAGCCGTATCCAAATGACTGCTGATCAGCAATTCGTGAATCTTCCTCGTTATGATAACCATACTGATAGGGGTTGTGATAGTACGGATCCATTTATATTCCTCCATTTTAAGCCTTGGTTATTCACCTACGCTTCAGCCTATGTAGGGGAAAACCCTATTGTATAGGCGCTTACCCTGAATATTTCTAACTTCTTAGGAGAAATCCTTAGACAGGCAATTCACATTACACAGCAAATAGGGTATAATAACAACAGCATGCTTGTCTGTATAGACTTAAAGGAGGACACTATACATGAAATTAACCTTAATCATTCTTGTCTGTGTTACGTATTTAGTATCAATTTTCTCTTCAGGATATGACACCAAAGCAGGTAAACCAAGAAAATAATCAACGTATAAAATCGCACCCCAGTTTGGGATGCGATTTTTTTAGCGACTTTATTTTATTAAATCAGGAAAGCTCTGCTGCTTCAATGCGTTGAATAGTATAATCGAAGCAGTATTTGCTAAATTTAATGAGCGAACCTTGTTCGTCATAGGAATCCGCAGGCAGCGATCTTCTAAGCCTTCAAGCAGTTCAGTAGGTATGCCATCCGTTTCTCTTCCAAACACAAAAAACCACGCTTCCTCCACGTCACTAAAATCAAAGTCAGCATACGAGCGAGTCCCAAAGTTTTCAATATAATAATATTGTCCATTGGGAAATGTCTCGTAAAGCTCTTCAATGGAATCGTAATAATTGATCTTCACATCATGCCAATAATCAAGACCGGCTCTCTTCAACATTTTGTCATCTGTTGAAAAGCCTAGCGGACGGATTAAATGCAGCTGTGTATCGGTAGCTAAGCATGTGCGGGCAATATTACCTGTATTTGCAGGAATCTCTGGTTGAAATAATACGATATGATTAGCCAATTTGTTCACCTCATTGTATGCAGAATCAACCTGACTATTATATCATATTCATTCCGCTCCTATCTTAAAAAATTTATATTCAATAGATGGAGTATAGGCTGTGGAGTCCTGATAATCCCAGAAACGATGGCGGCTATTCGTTGTATGTGCATTCACTAGTGGAAGACCTTGACTGTTCATTTTCACTACAATCGTATTATGATCAAAACGGCCCGTTCCCTGAAAATCATAACAAATGACATCACCTGGAGATAAAAGAGAGGCATCCGTTACTTCTTTAGCCGTTAACCCTTGCCTTGCTCCGCTCAAGTACCAACGGAGGGAATGAGCAACAGCCCAGCTGTAACTCCAGCTATTACTGGAATACCACCATCCCTTGCCACGGTTTGGCTGCCCCCACATTGGTGCACCGCCAGCTCGCAAACATTGTGATATATAGTTGGTACAATCCACCTCAAAGTGTTTATAAGCAGGATTGTAACTGTCCCACCATCGCTCAGCGTACTGTACAGCTGCTCTCCTATCGTATTCAAATGGGACGCGTTGACTTGATTCCTTATCAGTAAACGCAGTGGCCAGATGCTCATTCCCGCCTAAACTCTTTTCAGTTTCAGTGTGCTGCTCTACTAATTCTTTCCTCTCCAATAACGCTTCACAATGATAGACGCCCTCTTCCAAGTAATATTTCTTCCGATCCTTTATCAATAGAGAGAGGGCAAGCATATAAGAAACATCTCTTGTTCCCCCATATTGCACTTGATGGTAAGGCTTCAAATGAAACGTCGCACGTTTGACAACCTGCCCCCGTTCATGCAACTTTTTCACCTTCCGTTCTAGCCATGGCTCATCTTGCTGCTCCATTAATCTCTCCATAATATCTTCCCAATACTCTTTTATTGCCTCCATTCACATCGCCCCTTTTTTCTATCTTATGAGCAAAAAAATAAAACCATGAGCATAAGCATGAATGCTTTGATCATGGTTTTCGTGCGTCTCACTCTCCTTTTATCAGCGCTCACTCTCCTTTTATCAGCGCTCACTCTCCTTTTATCAGCGCTCACTCTCCTTTTATCAGCGCTCACTCTCCTTTTATCAGCGCTCACAAAAAAGGATGCGCCAGGCGCATCCTTTTTTGTGAAATCATTATTTTGCTTGCATGAGCTGTGGATTTCCTTCCCAATCAAGCAGCTTTTGCTTTTTATCTAATCCACCTGCATATCCTACTAATTTTCCGTTGCTCCCGATCACTCGGTGGCACGGTACAACGATTGAAAAAGGATTTTTGTTAACAGCGCCGCCTACTGCACGTACAGATTTAGGAGCCTGAAGGACCTCTGCCACTTCCTTATAGGATTTTATTTCTCCTAAGGGAATGGTATGAAGCAACGCTCTCCACACACTTCTTTGAAAAGCTGTACCGTAACAATTTAACGGCAGTGAAAACTCTTTCCGATCACCACCAAAGTATTCGTTAATTTCCGTCCTTGTCTGTTTCACATACTGGTGATCCGGGTCATGTTTAAACTCGCCTTTTAGAAAATGCTTTTTTGTCCAGGCTTGGTAAAATGTTATCCGGTCTTCGTACTCTCCATAATCAATCCTGTTTACCCCTTTATCATCAGCCAACACGGTTATCGGACCCACAGGGGAGTCGAATACGTCATAATACAGATAAGATGGATGATTCATAGATAATCCCCTTACTAACATTTTTTTCTATTATACAATAATCTATCTTCTTATGAAAAGGTATACTCTATTATTGTTCCTGAAATTGCAGGCCCTTTTCCATTTCAAAAAGTACTTCGTCATTTTCTTCCATAACTTGAGCCTTTTCGATGGCAATATAGCAAGCTGTCGTTCCAATTTTTCCAAGTCCATAGGCCGCTGTTCCCCTAATTACTGGCCTTGGATCATTCTTCATCAAGCGAATCAATTCATCGATTGATGTTTGATCTTTATAGTGGGCTAAAGCAAGAATCGCATTGCGTTGAATCGGTTTCTTCCCTCGCCAAGATCCCGACGCAGAACCGAATTTCTCTTTAAATTCACGGTTTGACATCGACAACAAAGGAATCAGCTTTGGCTTAGCTACTTCTGGATCCGGTTCAAATTCCTCATGGTTATGGAAATCTTTCTTCCTATTTTTAGGACAAACGGTCTGGCAAGTATCACAGCCGTAAAGGCGATTACCAATTTTAGTTCTAAATTCATCAGGCAGAAAGTCTTTCGTCTGGGTCAAAAAAGCGATACATCGCTGGGCATTAAGTTGCCCGCCTTGGACCAGCGCGTCTGTAGGGCAGGCATCTACACATATATTGCAATCCCCGCAAGAATCAACAACCGGTTCATCCGGTTCAAAAGGAATATTTGTCACCATTTCGCCTAAATAAACATAAGAGCCAAATTCCGGTGTAATAATCGCACTGTTTTTCCCACTAAAACCAATTCCTGCGCGTTCAGCAACAGCACGATCAGATAATTCCCCTGTATCGACCATCGAAGATAACTCTGCTTCAGGAAAACGTTCCTTTATGAATGTGGCTAATTTTTGCAAACGATCCCTAAGCACATCATGATAATCCCGTCCCCAGGAGGCACGACAAAAAATCCCTCGCCGCTCCCCTTTCACACTACGTGGGGCATCGTGCATTTTTGAGGGGTAGGCAAGCGCTATAGATATGATGGACTGGGCACCAGGAAGCAAACGGTTCGGCTCCGTCCGCTCTTCAAGACTCCCCTTTTCAAACCCAGATTGATAGCCAAGGTCTTGTTGTTTCTTCAATCTTGCTTTCAGTTCTCCAAATACATCGACAGACGCAAAGCCGATTTTGTCTATTCCGATTTCTTTACTGTATGCAATGACTTCTTTTTTGAATGTGTGATCGTCCACCTTGACTACCTCCTTTCTATATGAATGCTTTAATTACTATTATTTATCTCAAGTCTCTCACTTTTGCTGTGCGCAATCGATTTAAAGCTGACGCGATTTCAAATCGTCGAGGTCGGGCAAGTTCCCCTGGATGCTGATCCTTAAAGGGAGCAATTGATGCTAGCCCTTCTTCATCGAGCTGTTGATCAATTTTATCTAGTAACTCTTTTAACGAATAATTTTTATCTAACCAGCCTTTTTTACTCAAATGTAACAAAAGGTCAGCAATCAAGTTTGTTTGCGAAGGATCGACAAGTTGTTCGACCGCATCAAGCGCCAGCTCCGTCCTTCCCATTAAAATGAGGGCTCTCCCTTTCGCTTGCACTTTTTCCTTTTTCCCTTTTCTTGCTTGAATCGACTGAGCCTCAAATGATCTTGCAGGCAATGTACCAAATGACTCCTCCAAGGTCTGGCGCTTACTCGGATATTTTGCAGCGATTTGCTTTGCCTGTTCTGTCACATGATGTGGGACATATTGATCCATCATAATCACTTCATCAGCAGCGTGAAAATAGTCGCCAGAGCCACCCATAACTAATATGGTAGATACATCTAGTTCATCGCGCATCTGTGTTATTTTATCAATAAACGGGGTAATCGGTTCCTTCTCACTGACAACAAGTTCTTGCATCCGCTCATCACGAATCATAAAGTTGGTTGCGCTCGTATCTTCATCAATTAGTAACGTTTGTGCACCAGCCTCAATTGCTTCGATAACATTGGCAGCTTGTGATGTACTCCCACTGGCGTTCTCCGTTGAAAATTGTGTCGTATCGACCCCATGAGGCAAATTTTTGATGAAAGGCGAAATATCTACATTTGTAACTTGCCGGCCGTCTTCCGCTCTTACTTTGACAGCTTGAGGGTCTGTAACGACATACTCCCGACCATCCCCGCTAATATGGGGATACACTCCTCGCTCAATGGCTTTGAGTAAGGTACTTTTACCATGATAACCGCCACCGACAATCAGAGCAATCCCCTTACGGATCGCCATCCCTGTCAATGGCTCCTCTCGATGCGGCAGTTTAATTGCGACCCTGTTCGCTTCAGGACTTTGAAAAGCAACAGCATTCTTCATTGGTTGATCACTTACCCCACTCGCCCGCGGTAAAGTAGCGCCATCCGCAATAAATGATATAAACCCTTCTTCTTTCATTTTATCCAAAATGACTTGATGCTGATCAGCTAATTTCACGGCTTCGTCTATTTCTTTATCCGTAATACTTAAAACGGATTTCTCTATCATTTCAGGTAACACTTGAAAAAACAGCTTGTCCGCCTGTTTTCCATTGATCCTGCGTCCATTTGCCGGTAGACCAACTGTTAAACAAACGGTCGTATACCCATTTTCAAAAACAACAGCCGTACGTTCCAAGATCTCCTGACCAGGACGGTCAATGACAACAAGACCGCTCTTTCCTGAACCGTGCACATTGGGGTTTGAATGCTGAATGACATTTGACACTTTCCTCGTCATCACATCCTCAGCAAACACTTTTCGCTTGTTCGTTGATGTCCACTCCTGATCAATCGCACGCGTTTTATGAGGGATGCGTACACGTATTTTCGAAGGCGCAGCAAAGGGATCACCTTGAACATAATCAATGAGCAACTCATACGATGGAAAAAAGTATCGTCCTTGAATTTGTTTATAACCTTTGTAGCTCTTACCATCTATTTGCTGCAGCAGATTTTTTAACTTTTTCATAGAACACCACTCCTCTATCATCTATGTATCCTTTAGGCTTCAATAAAAAACGCAATGCTTCGTTATTTAAATAAACGAAACACTGCGTTGGTTCACATCGTATAAAAATAATGGCATACTACCTTATAAGTAGTTATGGAGCGGGTGAAGGGAATCGAACCCTCATCATCAGCTTGGAAGGCTGAGGTTTTACCACTAAACTACACCCGCATTTAAAGAGGTATCATTAGCCGTGTTCTTACATGCCTCTTCCTCTGAAAAGCCTATCAAGGGAAGCATATCCGTCGAGGCAACTCGCAGCGGATTCGGGGAGTTTCGCTTGTGGCTGAAATTTCACCACTAACCACACCCGCGTTTGATTTCGAAATCGTATTTTTTATTATAACAACCATACATAGAGTATGCAATACGAAATAATCTATTTTTGTCGAATAATATCATTCATTTATTCTATTCTTATTACACTACTAGTATAGTGATCTTTCCCCACTTTTATACGAAGATATCAAAAATAATTCAAGGCCTTATTTACCATCAAGAGAATAAATGCTATCAGGGGAATAAAAATAGTGATACGTTAGGTGTTTATTGTAGACCCTATTTGTGGAGTTATATATTTGGTCCAAATATTCCCTTAGTCGCTTCATTACCTAAAAAAGGTTCATCATTTGCTTATCGTATTTGCCCTGATAATCGTGTACTTGTTAGGGCCAGGTATTTATCATAGCTTTTTAGGCTAAAACAGTTGAATTGATTGGCAAGGAAACTTACGATAAGAAGAGTACATAATACGCGATATTTTTGAAAAGGTTGATGAAGCATTGAAGCAATCACAATTTAAGCATTATTGGATCACCCGACTACTCGCCTCTGACCCTGGGCGAAAAAGACTAAATCAGGCTGGCAAAGCCGTCATTAGTCTAATATCCTCGGTATCAGCAGTCATCCTCATACTCAGTATGTTAGGACAACCTCCCTTAATCCCAGCCATTGTTGCAGGGATCACTGGCATGCTCGGAATTATGACTGTTATGGATGACACAAAGAGGAAAAAGAAAATAACCACACTGTTACTAGGAATATCAGCAAGTTCCGGAGTAACGGCAGGATCGTTATTAGCGTGGAATGCCTATCTTGTCTCAGGTTTAATGATTCTAATTATATTTAGCGCTTTTTATTTTTCACGATTTGGAAGCCGTTACTTTTCACTTGGTATGATCGGATTTATGACTGTTTATTTTTCCTCCTTTTTAGGGCTTTCCCCAAGTGAATTACCTTGGTTTTACATGGGAATTGTCCTAGGTGTTGCTTTCGCATACCTATATAATTTTATTATCTTCAAAGACTCTGCCCAACTGTTAAAAAGGAGTATGCGTTCCTTTCATATTCAAGCAAACCTGACGTTCGAACTGCTGATTGAAACGATTCAAGATCCAGAAACAAGGGATTCACGGATCAGAAAACTTCAGTATAATGTGAGCAAACTTAGAGAGTATGCAAGTAATGTAGCAACAGACTTAAACGCTCAAGATGTAAAAGGAATCTGGCCAGGCCTTACAACATCACAATTAAGACTGTACGTATTTGATACGGCAATGCTTGTCGCGACGTTAACAGATTCCTTGCAACAACTAAAGAAAGATGAAGCATTAGAAGCAGATGAGTTAAGGGAATTATTAATCAAGGTTATTACTTCGCTCCATAACTCAGAAGTTCTTGCACAAAATTATGAGGAAAAAAACTTGGTAGAAGCTCAAAAAACAACAGAGTCCTTACGTCAGATGATCGATGAGCTATTCGCAAAACAAAATTCACAACCTGGAAGATGGCTCTACATCATACGTAGAATTGAATCGATCGCCACACATGTAACAAATGGTGCGTTAGCCATCCAACAATCTTTACACAAGGGAAAGCAATCGGAAGAGAATACGGAAGACAATAACAGTCAAGATGAAGACAACGAAGAAAAAGAAGAAGACCAAGGGTTAAAGCCATCAACGAAAAAAGCCTATCAATCATTAATTGCAGGAACGATAGCCATCATCGTTGGCCATTTCATTTCACCCATCCAACCTTACTGGGTCCTGCTCACCACGTTTATCGTACAGCTTGGGACAGAGTCTGTTGGCCGCACCTACATGAAAGGCCTTCAGCGTTCAGTAGGAACAGTCATTGGGGCTATGCTTGGATTTGTATTAGCTAAGGCCGTTTCGGGACATTCCATATTGGAAGTTATCCTCCTCTTTGTCGTCATATTTTTAGCCTTTTATATATTCGCTGTCTCTTACACATTAATGAGTCTCTTTATTACATTACTCATAGCCTTTATGTATGACCTTTTACTAGGCGGAATAAGTTTTGCCCTGTTAAGCGCACGCGTCATTGACACCATCGCGGGTGCAGCGATAGCCTTAACCATTTCAGCGGTTATTTTTCCAACAAAAACAAAGGAAAAAGTATCTGAAGCTTTTACCGACTATCTTAATGAACTTAACTCGTACGTCACCCAATATATTCGAAGCTTCCGGGAAACCATGGATATAAAAGAACTGGCCGACCACGCTTTTAAAATGGATGAAAAGATTCAAGCCATTAAAGATGAAGCCAAACCGATCCTCCAGCGTCCAGGAGCACTAAGACACCGAGAACTCCCGCGCTGGGTAACCATTTTCACAGCCATAAACTATTACGCCAAACACTTAGTCGCATCATCCTATCAAAAGAAATTCACTTACCCCGATGAACTGGAGAAAGTCTTTCCGTCAATGGGGGATAAATTTAACCATAATATAGAAACACTGACCCATATGATTAAAACTGGCGAAGGTGCTGGTGTGATCTACAACATGGATAATGAAAGAAAGCACATCGAACGCTTTGCCCCAGGACATAACGAGAATCAGGGTGACCTCATTCATCATCTTTACTATGTGTGGCGGATTAACCAGTCCATATTAATCTTAGGGAAAGAATTGGGTGCCGAAGAAAGAGATCGGTAAACTGAACGAAAAAAGAACTGACGTCAGAAAACGTCAGTTCTTTTTGATTAAGAAAGATAAGATTAAAATTGCGATTCAACACTATTCCATTTACAACAACTTTTCGTTCCGGTCTGTCAGCACTATGTAGAACACTACTAACAGGGATTCATTCCCCTCTCCCTAACGTTTCGGTAACGTTCCAAACCTTGTCGTAACCATTATATGAATTTAACGCTATATCAAGGTCATGAAACATACGATGAAGGTTTCTAACTGTACTTCTATCTTCACTCTCAAGAACTGAATTTGCAAGCCCTTCAATTTCTTGTAAATCACTTTTTAAGGTTTCGGAAGTCACATTTGGCAGCAACCCTTCAACCTTTGAAAGAACCGTTTTCGCTTTCGCTCGTTGGTCGTTCCAGTTTAAGGTTGCAATTCCACCATAACCTGTTGTGTCATTATAAAAATCGTGTGTCGTGGATACAAACTCACCGACGTCTTTGTTCTCTTCCCCGACTGTTGCCTGAGTTTGTTCGATTGTATTGGTGGAAACTTCTCCAGCTTTCGCCTCTTCCTGCGCCCCTTTCGTTTGGTTTGTGTCGCTGCTCGCTTCCTGTTGGAAAATTAAATTTGCAACAATAAGGTAAACGAACACACCCAGGGCTAAAAATGCAACGGCTCCCAACGCCCACATAATCTTCTTAAATAATGTATTAAAAATAAAATCCCCTCGCTTTTCTTGTAACATAATCGTAACATCGAAAGAAAATCATGTAAATTAATCCAATAGAATTCCCCATTTTGAAAAACCACTTTCCAATTATTTTATTTCGCTACTGTATGTATCATTATCCAGATTTTACATTATTGGAAAAATAAAAGAACTATCGATGAACATCTTACTTATCAAAATCTACTCAGGAACATTGTGAAGATATATTGCAATTAGAGACAATGTTGATTATGAAAAGATGTTACTGTCTAACCCATCATACTTATTATTTAAGCCCCATTTACCATGTTATCAAAATGTTCGTGCATATCTTTCACAAACTAAATCACACGGAAGGCCCTACCAATGCACAACAAAGGGTTAACCTATTCCTTACATTGGGGACACGCTATCTTCTGCAATCCTATTAAATCAATATTTCACACTAAGGCAAAGCAACATTCTAAAGTCCGCCCTTTCCCGCCTAAATCTTCAAAAGGAATGTTCTCATACATTTGTCGGAAAGTATCGAAGTTTTTTAATCCTATAACTTCAACACTTACGTAAAGATTTAGATTTATATCACGCCTGAATCGATCACTAATCGAGGCGGCGACGCTGTGAGTTTCGCTTTTACTCCCAGTGGCACGCCAAAATTAGGCTGACAATGGCCGATGTGAAAATTCTCAACAACAGGGAAAGGCGCACAAACGAAGAAATCTTGCAGCACTTTTTTTATTTTCGCATATTCGTCTGGTTCCACTTGGAAGTTACCTATGACCACACCTTCGACCGCATCGAACACCCCCGCCTGGTTGAGATGAGTAAGCATCGTATCAATCCGAAACGCAGGTTCTGCAACATCTTCAATCAGTAGGATGGCCCCATTCGTATTCACTTGATAAGGTGTTCCCAATCCATTGGTGAGCAGAGTTAGATTCCCTCCAACCAAACGCCCTTCTCCTGTGCCATGAGCTAGCGTGATGAGGGGCGATTTACGAGAGTCATAGGCCAGGGATTCTCCCGTGAATAAAGGCAGAAACGAGGATTCTGTCCCCACTGTTCTTTGTTCGTCATTCAGATCGGATGCCACCATCGGCCCGTGGAAAGTAACCAAGTCACTGAAGATTTGAATTGCATTAAGCAGATACGTAATGTTGCTATACCCCCAGAATATCTTAGGATTTCTCTGTATCTTTGCATAATCAATCATAGGAGCAATTCTTGCTGTCCCGAATCCTCCACCAGCACAAAAGATTCCGCGGACAGCAGGATCACAAAAGGCCTCATGCAAGTCAGCAAGCCGCTTTTGATCGACAGCGACAAGGTCCTCCTCTACATCGAACACGTGTCGTCCAATGACGACATCAAGCCCCATTTTTTCAAATACACGTTTTCCCTGTATCAGCTGCTTTTTGTCTGGTGGTCCAGCCGGTGCAATAACTGCTACCCGATCACCCTCTTGTAAGGCAAATGGTTTGATCATAAGCTTTCCTCACTTTCCTTACTCCTCACATTTGAATGTGGTTATCGGACTATTTCAGCTTGAAACTTAAAGATGCCCTGTCCATTCAATTCCTGAAAAGACATATTTTCCTTAATTTACAATCCTCCTAACTTTAATTGCTAGTTGCACAATACTGCACCGATAATTCAATAGCGATTTGAAAAATTATTTTAAAATTCCTTGTAAATATTTTATCGTTAAATTAAGGATATTTAAACCTTTACCCCCAATATCCATAATTGCAGCAAATAAAAAAAGAAGGCCCGATTGTGGACCTTCTTTTTTTAAATTAGCTTTTCCACGGGGGAGACTTCCGATGTGTCCTTTGAATACATCGCTCGTAGTTCCGCATCATTTCGAGACTAGTGTGCCTGAGGAACGCTTGTAGGTTGAACACGTCCGCTCCGTTTTATACCGACATTTTCACAAATGTATGTCGGAACGTCTCCATTCGTATAGAGTGATATAGCTTTGGAATTGTCGTTTCGTGAGCGGTTTACTGTCAATCGTAACGAATAGAGCCTCGTTGTCTAACTTCCCACGGATTGAGACGTATTTCCTTAACTGCGTTTTCATGTTCGATTGAATCGGAACGTGCCGCTCTTTGTAACCTTTTCCGTCTATCTTGACGAAGTTATATTGCCATTGAATATCGGATACTCTAATGCCAATAAGCTCCCGAGCTCTTACTCCCGTTTCGAGTAGGAATAGAAGTATCGTATAGTCCCCGCATACCCGTAAATATGGTTTGGTCGGGTTGAGCTAAGAGTAACGTAATTGGTCCCAATTGAACGTCTCAATACAAACATTTAATACTGCGCTGCACTTACCAACAATAAAGATATTTCCATAGATTGCGGTAAAGGTGTAGTTGAAGCAATCATTAATGTAAGGTAA